>DAVR01000014.1 GCA_002507545.1 Archaeoglobus sp. UBA230
AATTTTTTGGGACTATACACAGTCAAAAACAAACTTATAAGCTTGTGAGTTAAAGTTCGCTGTGGCTCTGATCGAAGATATAATAGACCTTCTCGAATCTGAAGGTGGTCTGACAGCAAGGGAGATATGTGCAATCCTAAGGATCGAACCTGAAAGGGAAAAGGAAGTCTATGCGGCAATAACCAAGGCTGCAAAGGTTCTCAAAAGAAAGGGGAAGAGGCTCGTGATGCAACCACCGAAATGCAAGAAATGCGGCTTCGAGTTTGAGAAAGTTAAGGCTACAAAATGTCCAAGATGCAAGAGTCAGTGGATTGAGGAGGCGAGGTTCTTTATTGGTTAAACTTTCTGGAAAACCTGGGGGTTAACAATCCAGAATAAGAAGCAGAGTTAAAGAAACTTTGAAGCAAAGGTTTCAGGCCTGCTCTCGCAATCCTCCTTGAAGCTACAGTAGTTGCAGTATCCGCTCTCTCTTCTTTCAGGTAGAAAACCCCTCTGTATCAGCTTGACCCTTTCCATCAGCCTCAGGACTCTCTTCCTGATACCAAATGTGGCTTCAGCTCTTCTCAACTCTCCGGTGTAGGCATAGTAAAACAGTGCCTCCCTGAATCCACCAGCCAAAGAAGCAGCTCCAGCTTTTATCAGATCCCTCCTCCAAACACCCTTTTCCGGTGGGTAAAGGCTGAGAAAAAGTGGTAGTTTGTCCTCTCCCACCTCCGCCACCTCTTCAACGCTCACCAGCAGATTTAAAGCTTCAGATTTTATTAAAGCGTCAATTTCAATGCTTCTATATCCGTGATCCATATACACGAATTTCTCGGCAACTCTGTTAAAAATCTCGCAATCAAAGCCGTCATGCAAGGACTCAGCCCTTTTCTTCGCCCATTCGAAGTCGAAACCTTGTCGAAGGCTGAAGTATATTTCCCTTGCAGCGGTCATCTCCGTAAAGCTTGTTTCCCCAAAATGGATTCTGTAGTAGCACAGTCTCGGACAGGTTAGGTAACTTGTGAGCTGGCTTAGCCTTATCATTGCAAAGCGTTGCCATCAACGTTTTTAACCTTTACCGGCTATTTCTTCTGATGAAGAGGATTGTTGCTGTTGCAGACACCCACCTTGGCAGCTGGAATCTTCCGGAAAAGCTGGTTGAGTTGATTGAGAATGCGGATTTCGTAATTCATGCAGGGGACTTTCACAGCTATTCGATCTACAAAAAATTTGCAGATTACAGCCTCTATGCGGTTTACGGAAACAGTGATGAGGATAAAATTAAGGAAGAGCTGGTAGAAGAGATTGTTTTTGAAATTGAAGGAGTTAAGTTTGGTCTGATTCACAAGGGAAACTACATCAATCAGTTCCACGACTTGGGATACAAGGCAATGGAGATGAATGCCGATGTTTTAGTTTTCGGACATCTCCACAGATTCGTCCTTGAGGAGATCAAGGGAAGAATCATTGTCTGCCCTGGAAGCCCCACACGGCCAAGACTGTCCGCTGCGAGCTGTGCAGAGATCATTGTTGATGGACGGAGGGTTGACATAAAGTATCACGTCGTTCAACCGCTCTTCTGCGGTATGGAGGTTTTTGAACGGATGAGGGGATGTTTATGAAAATTTTCGTTCCTGAAAACTGGGATAAGCTTAAGGAGGAACTTTCTGAAATTGGAAAGGTTGTTGAAGTCAGAAAGGGTGATGGAGAGGAGGAGTGTTGTGCTCTCATTGGAAAATCACTCAGAATGGTTGCAGGGCCGAAAAACATAAGAGAGGCTCTTGAAACCCTTGCTGACCTCGGATTTGACTTCGCGGCGATTATTGGTTTCGATCTTGAGCTTGAAGGACTGGAGAAGGGGCTGGGCTTCAGAATTCCGAGGGTGAAGACGGTTGAAGAGGCTCTTGGAGCACCGGAAATAGAGTCTCTGAAGTCGGTCGTCCTGAAAACCAAGTGTGTAGAAGGTGTTGAAAGATGCGGGGCTATTGGCGTATTCATAGGCTTTGTTAGGAGACAGTCTGAAGGCAAAATTGTCAGGCAGCTTGAGTATGAAGCATACGACGATTTGCTGAGAAAGAAGACTGGGGAGATCGAAGAGAGAATTAAGAAGATGCCCGGAATTGTTAACGCGAAAGTGTATCACAAAAGAGGCATTCTGATGCCGGGCGAAGACATTGTTTACATAACCGTTATGGGTGAGCATAGAAAGGATATCTGGGAGCCCCTGAAGCAGGCAGTGGAGCTGATGAAGGAGGAGCTTCCCATATGGAAGAAGGAGGTTTATGAGAATGGGGAAGTATGGGTTCACGATATTGAGAGAGATCAGATCAAAGAGTAAACCATAACCTTCGTGAGCAATCCGCCATATTTTACGAATCTCTCATGTAAAAGGCTTAATCCCACTTTTGAAGCACAATCCCTAAAAATCCTGTGCTCCACCGTTATTACTACAAGTCTCGACTCATCATGCATGCAGTCTCTTGCAGCTTCGGCAAATTTCTCGTATAGCTTTCTGATCATACCCTTCTTCCATATCCTGAGCCCGTAAGGCGGGTTGGTAATTATCACATCATAAATACCCTCTATTTTCGTAGCATCTCCCTGAGAAAAGGTAACTGTGTCAGCCACACCCGCATTTTCAGCGTTCCTAATCGCCCCCTCTAAATGCTTCCTGAACTTCTCAACTCCGTAAAGCTCCATTTTTTTCTTACTTTCTCCAAATCCAAGATCAGAGTTGCAGAGCTTCTGATATGCAAAGCTCCTCCTGTTTGGGACATTTCTCCCCATCAAGGCAGCCTCAATCGGTATGGTTCCGCTGCCGCACATCGGGTCAATGAGAGATTTCTTCACATTCCACTCCGCTAATATGAGCATTGCACAGGCTATGGTAGCGTTCAGATGGGCAGGATGGTTGTAAACTCTCCACCACCTCTTGTGCAGTGCATCATCGCCTGTGGTGTCAACACCAACAAAAAGCTCATCGTCAACAACCTCCACCCTAACTATTACATCAGGCGCATTCAAATTTACTTTCAGCCTCTCTCTATAGCTTTCCATAAAGCTGTCAATAACCGCCTGCCCAGCAACCCTTGCAACGTCAACCGAGGTAAAATTGTGCACTCCTGTCCTCATACTCCTCACTGCGAAAGTTTTCCTCTTTAGAAATTCAAAATCGAGCTTTTTCACAGCAGAGTAAATTTCATTTAGGTCTGAGAACCTCCCACGGTAAAGAAGGACATTCAACCTCTCAAGGATTCTTGAATAGGAGTTTATTGCTGGGATCATCTTCCTGCTTCCTTCAAAAAATACTCTTCCCTTGTTTTGCCTAATTTCAATTACTCTTCCGCCTAATTTCTCTATTTCCTCAGCCGCAACATCTTCAAGTCCGGGGCAAAGAGTTGCGTAGAAGTTCACATTTGCCATTACGCAGCGTGCACAAAATACTTTTCTGCAATGCTGAAAAAGAGGTTTTGTGATCATAGAAGGAAAGCCATACAGCGACGAGGAAATACTGTCAGCACTACACCCTCTTGTCAGAGAGTGGTTTCTTTCCAAGTATTCGGAATTCACACCTCCTCAGCGCTACGCCATAGTTGAGGCTTTTAAGAGTAACAACGTCCTTATCACTTCTCCGACAGGTAGCGGTAAAACCCTTGCAGCCTTCCTTGCTGCAATAAGCATGCTCATAGAGAGGGCTGAGAAGGGGGAGCTTGAGGATAGGGTTTATGTGGTGTATGTTTCCCCCCTCAAAGCCCTTAACAACGATATAAAGAAAAATCTCGAAGAACCCCTTTCGGAAATATATGATATTGCGGAGAGCAAGGGTGTTAAACTCCAGAAGATCAGGGTGGGGGTGAGAACAGGAGATACGGATGCGTCGGAAAAACAGAAGCAGATGAGAAAGCCACCCCATATCCTGATAACAACCCCTGAAACTCTTGCCATCGTTCTTTGCAGCCCCAAGTTCAGCAAATCCCTTTCAGAAGTAAAATATCTGATCGTTGACGAGATTCATGCGATTGCGGAGAATAAAAGAGGTGTTCACCTTTCTCTTTCCATCGAAAGGCTGCAGAGGGTGCAGAAGGGGAAGATGATAAGGATTGGCTTATCAGCAACCATATCTCCCCTCGATGAGGTTGCAAGGTTTCTGGTTGGTTATGATTACGGTGTTGAGAGGGACTGCATCGTTGCTGATGTGACATTCGAGAAACCGATGGATATAAAGGTCGTTTCGCCGATAAACGACTTTTTCTCGGCAACTGCAGAAGAAATAAGTGAGAAACTCTATGATCTGCTGGCAGAATATGTGAAGAAATCAAAGACTACTCTCATCTTCACGAACACGAGGAGTGCGACGGAGAGGGTTGTTTATCACCTCAAGAAGAGGTTAAAGGATATTCCGATAAAAGCCCATCACAGCTCCCTATCAAAGGAGGTGAGGCTTGAGGTTGAGAATGAGCTTAAGAGTGGTTCTCTTAAATGCGTAGTTTCATCCACAAGCCTTGAGCTTGGTATAGATATCGGCTACATAGACCTCGTAATACTTCTCGGCTCGCCGAAGAGCATAAACAGAGCGCTGCAGCGAATAGGGAGGAGCGGGCACAGACTGCATGAAGTTAGTGTAGGCAGGATAGTCGTCGTGGATCAGGATGATCTTGTCGAGTGCACAGTTCTGGCAAAGGAGGCGAGGGAGAGGAGGCTGGACAGAGTTAAGATTCCCAGAAAGTGCCTCGATGTTCTCTGTCAGCATGTTGTTGGTATGGCTATTGAGAAGGTCTGGAGTGTTGATGAAGCCCTTGCTCTGATAAGAAATGCCTATCCTTACAGAGACCTGACAAAGGAGGAATTCATCTCAGTCCTGAGATACCTCTCAGGCAGCTTTTCAGAACTTGAGAAGAAGAGGGTTTATGCGAAAATCTGGTTCGATGAGGAGGAAGGGGTTTTTGGGAGAAGAGGGAAGATGATAAGACCAATCTACTATCTCAACACCGGCACAATACCCGATGAGGTGGCGGTGAAGGTAATCACAAAGGATGGTAAGAGGGTTGGGAAGGTAGAGGAGGAGTTTGCAGAGAACCTCGTTGCAGGTGACATCTTTGTTCTCGCTGGCAAGACATTCAGGTTTTTGAAGGCCAAGGGGATGAGCATCATCGTCGAGGAGGTTGAAGGGGAAAAGCCCACAGTCCCAAGCTGGTTCAGCGAGCAGCTACCTTTGAGCTACGATCTGGCAGGAAGAATAAGGAACTTCAGAGGATGGATGGAGAAGAGCCTTGAGAAGTTAAGCAGAGAGGAGATAATTGAGACCCTCATGGAAAAATTTGAGATCGAAAGGAATGCTGCCAACGCCATCTACCGGTACTTCATGGAGCAGAAGCTGTTCAGCGAGATACCGACGGACGAAAAGCTGGTGGTCGAGAAGTATGAGGGGGAGAAGAATTACTACTTTTTCCATACTCTCGTGGGAAGGAGAGCTAACAGTGCCATAGCGAGGGTTTTTGCTTACAGAGCCGGGCTTATAAAGAACTGCAACGTTCAGATGGGTGTCAACGATAACGGATTCGCCCTTATACTCCCACCTAACAGGAGGTTGAGCGATGCTGAGATAGAGAGCCTGTTCATGCTGCCCAACTTTGAGGATCATCTGAGAAGGGCACTTGACAGGACGGAGATTCTCAGGAGAAGGTTCAGGCATGTCGCAGTTAGGAGTCTGATGGTTCTCAGGAATTATATGGGCAGAGAGAAAAGTGTCTGGAGACAGCAGCTTAGCTCTGACTCAATCCTGAACTTTTTAAAGCGCTATTATCCTGATTTCCCCGTGTTGAGGGAGACCTACAGGGAGATAATGGAGGATGCGATGAACATAGAGGATGCGATTGACTACCTTTCGAGGGTTGGCAGGGAAATCGAACTCGTCATCGTCAGAACACCCTATCCAAGTCCCTTCGCCTTCAACATGTACCTGCTCGGCGAGCAGGATGTTATTCTGATGGAGGACAGGAGGAAGGTTTTGAGAGAGTTGCACGAGAAGGTCATGGGTGTGATACAGAATGCAGCGAATTAGAATGTATCTGGACTTCATTAAGATAGAGCATACCCTCTTCGCCCTTCCATTCGCTTACGCCGGAGCCTTTCTTGCTGCCAAAGGTATTATCGAGCTTAAGCTCGCCATACTCGTATTCACAGCCTTCACTGGATTGAGAACGGCAGCAATGACCTTCAACAGAATCATTGATAGGGAGATAGATGCAAGGAATCCAAGAACGGCATCAAGACATCTTCCAGCTGGCTTGATCAGCCTTAGAGAAGCATATACCATAGCCTTTATTGCGTTAGCTGTTTACTTTGTCTCAGCAGCTTTGATTAACACAACAGCCCTCATGCTCTCTCCCATTCCAGCAGTAACAGCCTACATTTACCCCTATCTGAAAAGGTTCACCTGCCTCTGCCACTACGTTCTTGGCCTTAACCTCGCCTTCGCCCCGCTTGGTGGGTGGATAGCGGTTACAGACTCCATTGATGTTTTCGGCAGCGAGTTTATACCCACGCTTGTAGGTGTGGCAGTCATGTTCTGGGTTGCAGGCTTTGACATGATTTATGGATTGCAGGATGTTGATTTTGATCGAAAAAACAGTCTTCACTCTGTTGGAGCTCACTTCGGGGTTAAAGCTGCTCTATGGCTTTCGAGGCTCAGTCATATTGTCTTTTTTACCATTATTTCCTTGGCTCTTCTCCTTTACGATGCCAAAGTTGCAGTCTTTTTCTTACCTTTAATCGCCGCCCTTCTTTTCTACGAGCATTTTATTGTCAGAAGTGGATATGATGAGGCTAAAATCCAGATAGCTTTCTTCTACACAAATGCACTGGTAAGTGCAACCCTTCTTCTGGCGATATTTGCAGAGATTATAGCGAGAGTGGTTTAAGGAACATCGTTAAATACAAGTGCTATCATATGCCTAAGGTGATCCTTTGAAACTTTCGAAAG
Source organism: Archaeoglobus sp. UBA230 (assembly GCA_002507545.1). Taxonomy (GTDB): domain Archaea; phylum Halobacteriota; class Archaeoglobi; order Archaeoglobales; family Archaeoglobaceae; genus Archaeoglobus. The sequence goes on from DAVR01000014.1 coordinate 6,965, forward strand.
TAAAGAGGAGGTTTGCCAAAAGGATTGCTGTGAGCAGAATTGTAGAGCAGTTCTGGTGTGAAAAGAAGCTTGAGATCAAACTCATGCACGGGATTGAAATCAAAAACGATGCTATGGTTGTGGGAGAGAAGGCGCACAGAGAAATGGCTTTGAGGGACTCATTGCCCGAGGTAGATAACTTTCTTGACTGGCTTGGATTGCAGGTTTACTTCAGCAATGTCAGCCTTTCGCAGTTTTACAAGAACGGGATTGCGAGGGAAGTCTTTCTCGTAGCCAACATATCTCAGGAAAACTGGAAGTGGTTTCTCACAGGTTCTGTGGATGAGCTGAAACTTAGAGGCGGAAAGGTGCAGATAGTCGAGAGAAAAACCAGAAGGAGTGGCGGAATCCCTGCAAACCTTCACCACAGAATACAGGCAATGCTTTACCACAGGATGCTGGGAATGCTGAAGAGACAGGATTACTCCGAAAACCTCAAAGCTGCTTACGGGTTAAAGGAAGGAGTCAGAATAAGCAGAGAGTTCGCGGAGAAGGCTGGGATAGGAAATCGGGAAATAATGAGTATTTCTCGTGAGATTTCAACAAAAATAATGGAACTTCCATCCCTTTCGGACACGATATGGTTGATATATGAGAGACAGAGGAGAGGAGAAGTCGTAGGTGAGGTGAAGTTCAGGGTTGACGAAGCTTGGCTGGAGAAAATCATTGACTTTGCGAGAGCTTACTGGACGGGAGAAAGGGAAGCTCTGAAAACTAAGGACAGCTGGAAGTGCAAATACTGTGAGCTCAGGCGTTACTGTGAATAAATTAAAACTCAACGAATTTCTGGTCAACGATTCTTTCAATGACCTCCTTTACGCTCAGAATCTCCTTTATAATTCCTGAAACCTGTCCTGCTGGTGCTGGACTGTCAGAACCGGTAAGTTCAGGTCTGAGAACTCGCATGACAACAGGGCTTTCCAGAACAATCGTTGAGTCGCATGTTGATTTCAGCACCGCTTCCTTGATTTTGCCGGGAACTGGACACTCCTTTGTTGCGAGCAGCCTTGTGCCTATCTCAACACCCTCTGCCCCAAGAATCATTGCCGCAGCAAACCCTCTTGCATCTGCAATCCCACCAGCCGCGATTACGGGAATGTTGAGGTTATCTGCAAGCTCTGGGATGAGGCAGAAGGAAGAAATCCCGCTTCTACCTATAATTCCACCCGCCTCGTATCCCATTGCTACGACAGCATCAACCCCCGCACCCTCTGCCTTCTTTCCCTCCCTCAAATTCGATACTTTATGGATTACCCTTACTCCAGCCTCTTTAATTCTCTCAGCATATTTAGCCGGATTTCCGGCTGAAGTGTAGTGTATAGTCCCAAAAAATT
>DAVR01000009.1 GCA_002507545.1 Archaeoglobus sp. UBA230
AAGGAGGGTGCTGGAGTTCATGACTTCAAACGGAATCAGATCGTTCAAGGATGTGGCTCATGTCATCCATGCATATCAGGTCAACCCGGAGAGAGCAATGAAGTATCTCGGCGTGGAAGAGCTTTGAAAGAAATTTACACGATAGGACATTCTAACAGAAGCATAGAGGAGTTCAAGAGGCTTCTGATAGAACATTCAGTGGAAGTTCTTGCTGACGTGAGAAGGTTTCCCAGTTCCAAATACGAGCATTTTAATCAGGACAAGCTAAAGAAGAGTCTCAAAGATGTTGGAATTGACTACATCTGGTTTGAGGGACTTGGAGGATATAGAAAAAAGATTCTGGAAAATTCTCCTAACACAGCCATAAAGAGCAGGGGATTCAGAAATTATGCTGATTACATGCTGACTAAGGAGTTCAGAGAGGAAGTCGAAAAATTGATCGAAATTGCAGAGAAGAGAAAGGTTGCCATAATGTGCTCTGAAAAGTTTTTCTGGAAATGCCATAGAAAGTTCATTTCTGACTATTTGACCCTCAGAGGCTTTATAGTAATCCATATAATAAATGATGTTGTTAAAGAACATAGATTAAGCAGAGAGGCAAGAGTTACTAATATTGGGCTTATTTACGATGTGGAGTTGTGATTGAGATTACGGGATGTTGTTACAGCATCATCATCCAACCTAATTTTATCCCAACCTAATCTTTGGGATAGCTTGATGCAGTTGATGTGCCTTTAACTATTTTGCCCACTGAAAAGTGTATTTCATGAAAAAATTTATATAAGATTTTGACACCTAAATTATTGGAAGGAGTAAACCTGAATGGAGGTGTGTGTGATGGAGCTTCCACTTGCTCCTGTGGAAAGGCTGCTGAGGAAGGCTGGAGCAACAAGAGTCAGTGAGAATGCAAAGGTCGAACTGGCGAAGGCAATTGAAGATTATGCTCTAAAACTTTCGAAGAAGGCTTCCGAACTTGCAAAACATGCAGGAAGAAAGACTGTTAAGGCTGAGGACATAAAGGTCGCTCTTAGAGAGCTGTAAAGTTATTTTCTTTTTGATTTACATTTTTTATAATATATTAGGGGATGTGAAACTCCGCAATCCCAGACGCAGTTCTGGTATGTCCTCATTGTGTCGCATGAGGGAGAGGTGTATTCAGATCCCTTTCCTCTCTCTCCAGCGATGTGCTCTACCTGATATCTTGTCTTCTCCTCATCAAAATCCGGAGCAGACTTAAACAGAGTAATTATGCCCTCAACATCCATTCCGATGTTAAGCAAAAACGATGTGAGAGCAAATCTTGCAGTGTGGGGGACGTTCATACCCCTCTGCAGTTCAGAAAGTATTTCCTTCATGCAGGGTGGCAGACATTTCAGATCAACCTCACCGAGATCAAAGCTGAATCTCTTCGCTTCTCTCGCTGCTTTTCTGCTTAGCTCCTTTACAGCGGGCTGGATGGAGGGTATGACCGGTACTTTTTCGAAGAGCTTTGCCCTCAACATTTCCTCAATGATTCGAATAACCTCTGCTTTCGCTGTCTCAACAAAGCCGTCTTTCAGCTTTCTGTTTACGAGTCTCCACCTCTCGTCCCTAATCCTTGAAGACGCTTTAACGTAGGTCGAAACGTGCACATCCCACCCCTTCAGTTTCACACCTATATCCAGAGCTATCAGCCTGAGAACGACATCACCATCTTGCTTCTTTATCTCTGGTTTTTTCAAACCTACATCGTTTCTCATCAACTCTGCATAGTAGCTTGATTCATTCACTGCATACCTCATCCTGACCCAGTCATCGAGAGCCGAGACAATCATCCTCGAGGAGATATGGGACAAAAGGGACAATTCCGCCTTTCTATACCACTCTCGGTAGATGTCCTCTGGATAGTCATAAGAGCAGTTCTCAAAACACTTCATGCAGAGATCACAGTTAACAAAGCTTCCTTTCTCAGAACAATCGTAGCAACGCCCATCACAACCGACACAGAAGAAGTCTGCTTCCTCGACATATCTATCTCTGTATATCTTTCCATCAATCGCGTGGCTTACAATTTCCTTCGCGACCTCAATAGCGTCTGGAGACGCCTCAAGTCCCTTTGCAACGTCGAAGGTGAAAACCCTTGAGGAGAGTCTTAGGAAAGGATATCGAGTTAGGAGGGGTAAAAGAGGAAGATATTTCATTATTCGGCTTCGATGCGCGGTGCAAGAATGTATTCGACCCTTGTCTTCCCACCAACGAGTTCGAATACCAGTCTTACGGGATAATTGGTTCCGAGGTGGATCGTTAAAAGATCACCGCTGCCTGCTACCTTGCAGAACTCCTTGAGGTAGTCAACACTGAACATACTCCTCGCCTCTCCCCCGTTAAATTCGATAAGCTCAGTCTCACTCATCTGGAACATTATACTGTCCACGTCACCCCTTGCCTCAATCTTGAATCCGTCTCTATCGGATTTGAACACTACATGGTCACTGATTTTGTCTGCTGCGGCAATTGCCTTCTTGAACTCACCTGCGTCTATGACTATTTTCGCAGGAAGTTCGAGTTCGGGAATTTTTGGCTCCTTTCTAATGGCTGAAGGATCAATGAGGGCGACTTTATACTCAACACTTCCGAACTTTATCCTGAGTGTGCTCTCATCCTGAACACTTAGTTCAACAAGGTCCTTTGCCGAAATAGATTTGCTGATATCAAATACTCTGTCCATATCAACGCCTACGGTCTTTTCCTCATCAATATTGTAAACCTCAAAGCTATCCCTCGGCACATCTACGATAACCATCGCAACGTTTGCCGGGTCTACCGCACGTGAATGGAGACCTTTTTCGAGAAAATGCATTCTTGCTTCACTGACGAGAGCCACAACAGCCCTTGTAACAGTCTTCAACACCTCTCCAGTCATTATGACGTCTATCATACTCAACTTTTTTTAGGTGTGTTAATATTTAATTTTTTCTACTCAGTACCCTCTTAACTCTCTCCACAATATCTTTCTCGCCAACGTCCGAGTCAAAGCAGACAGACCGCACAAATTCTTCGTTAAGACAGTTTTTTCTACAACCATTTATCAGAACTACGAGATCGGCTCCAGTTTTGCTTCCAGAGTGAAAAAATTCAAAGGAGTGGAAATTTTTTCTCAGTATTTCCTCAACCTTTTCCCTTAAGTATTCGGGATTGCAACCCCCACAGTATCTGATCAGAACTTTCATTTTTGATTTCCTCTCACTCTCTCGAAATCTTCATCCCGCTTAATTCCTGCAATCCTTTTTGCCTCCTCTTTCTTCATGTCAATGTTGCTCCTCCTCCATATCATGATCTTCTGAGCTGCTGGGGAGCCAGCACCGTGCATGGATTCTGGCAGTTCCGCGCCGATAGACAGGTTCTCTATAAGTCTGAACATCCTCAGCCTATGCTCGGTCGGAATTTCTGCCCTCCCCTTCAGGTATTTCTCAACCATTTCCCTCGTTTCGGGGTTTCTGTAGTCCAGTTCGGATGGTGTTGTTATCACAAATCCCCCGGCAAGGTCTTGAGAGAGCCTCGACCACTCGTAGGGCAGGCGAGTGATATTCAGCTTTGTAACATTCGCAAGCAACAGGTTAGGCATGTATGCTCCCGATGGAGTCTTAAACCCCTCATAAGAGCATGCAAGAGAGCAGCACCAGCATGTTTCTGCCATGTGGATCATCTCCGTCAGCTTGTCTACGATGTGAGAAGCTCCCTCAACTCCGTTGTATTCGGCAATACATGCAGATGCTCCTATCAGAACATCAGCAACACCAACCTTGCAGCCTCCGTAGTTTTGCCTGTGGAAGGTGGCGAAGGTCTCTACAAGCTCAGAGGTGAAGTCGTACTCCCCGCACATGAAAACCCTTTCCCATGGCACAAAGACATCGTCGAATACTACCAAAGCCTCTCCACCAACGGTCGCATACTTCGCATTTCCGCAGTCTATATCTCCATCAAGCCTCCTAAGATCATTCGTCTGCCTGCCGAATATCATTGTAACACCCTCAGCATCAACGGGTACAGCAAATGCGACAGCATAGTCCTTATCTTCTTCACCCATCGCCCTCGTTGGCAGTGCAATGATTTCGTGAGAGTTGGCAACGCCGGTTATGTGAGCCTTCGCCCCCCTCACGACTATACCGTCCCCTCTCCTTTCCACAACCCTAAGGTATAGGTCTGGATCAGCCTGTTGATGCGGTCTTAAGCTGCGATCTCCCTTAACATCGGTCATCGCACCGGCAACCATCAGGTCGTTTTTCTGGACATACCTGATATACTCCTTGACCCTCTCGTGGTAATCTGTTCCGTATTTTTGATCCACGTCGTAGGTTGTTATGTAGAGTGCGTTTATCGCATCAAGTCCGACACACCGCTGAAAGCAGCTCCCGGTCTTTCTGCCGAGAAGTCTCATCATCCTCACCTTCTTAACAAGGTCGTCCGTGCTTTGGTGAATGTGGGTAAATCGGTTGATTTTCTCGCCAGTCAGATGCGAGGTGGCAGTCATTATCTCCGCATACCTTGGATCGTGAGCGAGTTCATACGTCATTGCCGCGGCATTCACGTGGGGTGCAAGAATTGGATCATCTGCCACACTGTCTATTCTTTTCCCCATAAAGTAAATTCTTGGCCTGTATTTTCTCAAGCTCTCGATATACTCTTTACCATTCATCATTTCCATCACTTTTTGAGTGTTATTCAGATAAAATATAACCTTTTCCGATTGTTTGAATTTTAGTTCAAAGTGTGTTCGCAATAGATGATGTTTATGCCCGCAGAGTGAGCGTTGGATTAGATTTATTATAAGCGCTGCCACACATAAAGACATGCGAGCATCCTTCAGAATTTTCAGAGTTTCAGGAATTGATGTGGAGGTGCATATCAGCCTGCTGATTCTACTCATGCTTCTGATTTACGCATTCATGGTTACACCCCCTCCTTTCGGATTCGCTAATTTCCCCACTGTTGAAAGAATCGCCCTGTCAACTACTTCTGCAGTAGCATTATTTGCGTCAATACTCCTTCACGAACTTTCCCACTCCATATTCGCCCGCAGATACGGGGTTAAAGTCAGGAAAATCATGCTCTTCATATTTGGTGGAGTTGCGATGATGGAAAAGATGCCGAAAAAGCCCAGAGAGGAGTTCGCTGTTGCGATTGCCGGACCTGCTGCAAGCATTTGTATTGCCGCATTGTCTTTCTTCCTCTCATTTACCCCCCATACCGTCGTATCCGCATTCTTCACACTTTTTGCCTATTTCAACCTCGTTCTTGCCCTCTTCAACCTGATTCCGGCCTTTCCAATGGATGGTGGAAGAATCCTGAGAAGCTTCCTCGCGGAAAGAATGAGCTACGCCAAGGCAACGAGGATAGCTGCAGAAGTTGGGAGGGGTTTAGCAATCGTTATGGCTATATTGGGTATATTCTATAACCCGTGGCTTATTCTGATAGCACTGTTCATATACATCGGGGCGAGCGAGGAAGAAAGGCTCGTTCTGCTTGAAAATATTCTTGGACGGGTTAAGGTTGAGGATGTTATGAGCAGAGACGTGCTTTCTTTATCACCAACAGCAAAGGTTTCGGAAGTCATAGAGGTGCTACTGAAGCACAAACATCTCGGATACCCGGTGATGGAGGATGACAGACTTGTTGGAATCGTTACGTTGAAGGACATCATGGGAGCAGACCCTGATGATACGGTGGAGAAAGTAATGTCTAAGGATGTTGTTACAATTGAGCCTCATAAGTCTGTCTTTGAGGCTTTTAAAATCATGAGTGAGAGAGGGATTGGTAGACTGCCAGTGGTGGAAAATAGTAAAGTGGTGGGTATCATTTCGAGGAGTGACATCATGAGGCTGAAGGACATACTCGAAGCTATGGAGGTGATGGGTTGGAAAAGAGGCTAATAATCATCGGTACAGCGCATGTATCGAGGAGGAGTATTGAAGAGGTAAATGAGATTATTGAGGCTGAAAAGCCTGATGCTGTTGCTGTTGAGTTATGTCCAAGAAGGTATAGAGCCCTTGTCCACGGAGTAAAGGATGAAATTCCTGTTACGGACGTTATAAGGAAAGGAAACGTTTTTCAGCTCCTCTTTCAACTTGTTCTTTCCTATTTCCAGCGTAAGTTTGGAGAAGAATACGGGGTAAAGCCCGGCGCAGAAATGCTTGCTGCTGTGGAGAAGGCTAGAAGCGTCGGGGCTGATGTTCTGCTTATTGACAGGGACATCGGAATAACCTTCAGCAGGTTCTGGCAGAGTCTGAGCTTTTTTGAAAAGCTGAAGCTTATATGGCATCTGGTCAAAAGCATGTTCTCTGGGGAGGATATTGATGTTGATGAAATGCTCGAAGAGGATGTTCTGGATATTCTGATAAAGGAATTCAGGAAAATATCTCCAAATGCTGCCAAGGTCCTGATTGATGAAAGAGATACCTACATGGCAGCAAACCTCTTGAATGCCTTTTCGAGGTATGACAAAATCGTGGCTGTTGTAGGTGCAGGGCATAGAAAGGGGATAGAGAATGCTTTGGAGAGGCTCAAATACAATCCGGTTAACATAAGGGAGCTTGAGGAGGTTAGAAAGGGTAGGAGCTTGCTGAAGTATTTTACCGCAGCGTTCACGGCTCTGATAGTAGCCACCTTCGTTCTCATAACTGTCTCCCTTAACACAGAGATACTGATTCAGGCCTTCATTTTCTGGTTTTTAATCAACGGCATTCTTTCTGCTATCGGAGCTGCAATCGCAAGGGGTCATCCACTATCCATTGCTGCAGCTTTTCTCTTTGCATGGCTCACATCCCTCAACCCTCTGATAGCAGCGGGATGGGTTTCTGGACTTGTGGAGGCATGGATAAGAAAGCCGACGGTGGATGACTTCTCAGGGCTTGTGGAGGCTGAAAGCTTCCGTGATATGCTCAACAACAGATTCTTTAGAGTTCTACTTGTTGCAGCCCTGACAAACATTGGAAGTATGATCGGAACGATCTACGGGGGCTGGTATATCCTATCCACCTTCGGAATTGATGTCGCGAAGGTTGTTGGAGAGAGGGTTTGGGAGATACTGTGAGAGGTGTAATGAGAATTCTCATTCAGCCAATTGGGGATTTGGAAGAGGATTTGATTTTTTCACTTGAAAGGGGTCTGGCAGACAGGTTTAACGCCCAAATCAGTATACTTGCTCCGACAACTCTCGACATGTCCTGTTTTAACCCTATGAGGTATCAGTTCAACTCAACTTGCCTTTTAAGAAAGCTAAAGCCGGTTTGGATTACCTTAGGTGTCACCGACAGGGACATTTACGCTGACAGGATGAACTTCGTCTTTGGAGAGGCTGAATTGAATGGAAACAGGGCGATAGTTTCAATTTACAGGCTCAGAAGTATGGACAGCAGAGTTACTGAAGAGAGGTTAATCAAGGAGGCTGTTCACGAGATAGGGCACGTTCTCGGTCTGAAGCACTGCAGAAACAGAAGTTGTGTTATGAGCTTCTCAAACAGCCTTGCAGAGGTTGACATTAAAGGCTCATACTTCTGCGCCTCATGTGCCTCCAAAATTAGGGCCTATCTAAAAGAATGAATCCAAGCTCAGCTGAGAGGTGCCCTTTAAATTCGCCTCGTTGTACCCGAATCTTTCAAGAATTCTCAGGACAGAGGGGATTATCTGGTTGTCAACATAGTAGTCTTTATCCAGCTTCTTCGTCATAATGCCACTTTTCGTCTTTATCTTTATCACTTCTCCGTCAAATTCCTCAATAAGGTCTATTGGGTATGCCCTGTCTCCAACATTGCCCGAACCCTTTACAATCACGTATCCTATCTTTGAGGAGACTGGGTAAACTATACCCAGTTCTCTCGCCTTTAACGCAGCTTTGACATGAGCCTGCATTGATTCATATTTGGAAGGCTTTTTGGTCAGACCCTTGTAGATAACAACATCTTCGAGCGATATCTTTCCAGATTTTATGTCAGATATGACTTCCTTAACGAGTGAAACGGCTTTTTCAGGATTTTTCCCCTTCAGTATTATCTCTATTACCTTTTTCTGCACTTTCTTTGCAAGCTCGCACCAGTCTCCCCTCCTAACCTCCAGACCCTTAACGACGAGCCTTTCATCTGCTGTTAGTCCAGCGTATCTCTTCTTTTCAACGAAGAATATCGCGCTGTAATACTCATCCACTTCAATCTGGATTGGAAGCTCCTCTGAAAGTTTGTTTATAAGCTTCTCAATCTCTGATTTAAGCTCTTCAAGGCTTGCTGGCTTCGTTACGAAGATGCTATCAGTATCTCCATACAGAACTTTAAAGCCCATACTCTCGGCAATTTTGGCTGATTTCCTGATAAAATATCTCCCCCAAGCTGTTGTTGCTTCAGCACATGGATGACAGTACCATCTGGCAAGATTCCAGCCCATGTAGCCGTAGAAGGAATTGGTCAGAACTTTAAGGGTCTGCTGCTTGATGTCGAGCAGTCTGTATTCTGGGCTGTTGTAATCCAGTTTTTTCATCTCCGCCTTGATTTCCTTTCTTCTTTCAATGAGCATCCTCAGAATTCGTTTGAAAAACCCATCAGGACTTTTTCTGAAGCTGTGTCCGACTTCAGGGGCTGTGTAGCAATCCTCTCTACATCCGTAGGTATCGGGGCTGATGTTGAAGGCTATCATGATGGATGGATACATGCTGGCAAAGTCAAGACAGACAACATTCTCATGCAAACCCCTCTCAGGTTCGAGAACGAACGCCCCTTCGTAGCTCTCTGCATGTTCCGGTGGGTTCGGGGCAACCTCTCCAATTTTTCTTGCCTCGCTTAAAAGAAGCCAGTCAACCTGCTTTCCCCTCCCCATCCGCGTGACATCATCCACTGGGAGTCTTATCATCTTGGAAAGCTCGTAATGCATAGGAAGAAGCTCTTTCGCTATCAAGTAGGTGTTGATAACATCCTGCTTTGCGTATGTGAGCACCCTCTCCTTTTCTCCCTTCATCCAGTATCTATAGATGTCCTTCGCCTCAATATCTGCGATTTCAATCTTCGTTCCGAGATACTCTGCAACATTTTCAAGCTTCTTGATCTTTATGTCGGAAATTCTAACTGCTATGTCATACAAGTCAACATTCAATCTACCCGTAATCTTCGGCCTGCCACCCCTGAAGGTCAGATTCGACCCGTCCCTACCTATGTCAAGGCTAACTTTCAGCTTTTCAGCCCTCTTTCTGATGTAGGGCCAGTCAAACCCATCCTGATTGTAGCCAACGATTATATCCGGATCGTAGTCCTTGATTAGCTTTACAAAGCTGGAGAGTATCTCCCTTTCCTTGCCTGTGAGAATCTTTTCCTCCTCATCATCCATTTTTGTGGAGATAACGATAATCGGGTCGTTATCAGAATCGGGCATTCCAAAGGAGGATAGCATTTCACAATCAAAAACGAAAATCTTAAGCTCAGGAAACTCAATTCTGCTCTTCCTTCTAATCTCCTCAATTTCATAACTTCTGATTTTTCCTTTTATCTCCTTCCCTTCAATTTCCACACCGTCCATGCACGCCAAATCTCTGTCTATCAGATAGCGATATGCAAAGGGAATGTCAGCCTCTCTGACATCTCCAAACTGAGAGAAGTATTCCCTCAGCTTTGGAACATGCTGTGGGTGGTGGGCATAAATGATAAATCCCTCAAAATTCCTGCCGAGTGACTTGATCTTTATCCTTTCATAGGAAGCAGGCTTGATGTCCTCCTTCCTTGTCTTGACAACAGCATTTTCAATAATGTCTTCATCAACACCGATAACGTAAAAATAGGGTCTGAAGTTGCTGTCATAGGCTACAAAAATGCCCTCATCATCCTTGCACCACAATCGGATGATTGCTTTTCCATCTTCAGTGATGTAGTCTGCATCAATCAGCCAGCCCTCCATTATAACTTCAATAGGATTGAAAGGATTTAAAGTTTGACCATCACCCTTAATTCTCACCCATCCCAAAAATTCATATATTTGGCTCAAACAATGATAATTGATGCGCACATACCGTTATCGCTGGGCAATTTTTTCAGTTTTATCTGCAATATACTTTTTCGTTTATTTCCACAGAACATCAACAGCCGTTTTGGCCGATGAGATAATGGAGGAGTTTGCTGTATCAGCCCTTGCCATCGGTCTCATGTCCTCAGCCTACTTCTACCCTTACGCACTCCTTCAAATACCTGTGGGAGTTTTGTCCGATACCAAGGGGCCGAGAAAAACGACTACACTTTTCACCTTTATCGCCTTTGCTGGCACTCTGCTCTTTGCAATCTCAAGCTCATTTCCGATGGTGGTATTTGCCCGTCTTCTGATTGGTGTTGGAGTTTCCGGCGTTTACATCCCCACAATCAAAGCTCTTTCCCAGTGGTTCAGAAAGCACGAGTTTGCAACCTTAGCAGGTGTGCTCTTTGCAGTGGGAAATATGGGTGCTCTGCTCTCAGCTTATCCCTTAGCTATGATGGCAATAATCTTTGGCTGGAGGACGGCATTCCTTCTCATCGGTATAATCACACTCTTCCTCGCCATAACCTGCTGGGTAGTTGTGAGAGACTCACCACAGTCTGTAGGGCTTGAGCCTCTGGAAGATTCTGCGGTGGAGGAGGGCAGCTTATCTGAAACTTTCAGAATGGTAATTACAAATAAGTATCTCTGGATAATAGCAGTTTCGGCGTTTCTGAGATACGGCGTGACGATGGGATATCAGGGGCTGTGGGGAGGGCCGTATCTTATGGACATTTATGGTCTTTCAAGGGATGCTGCTGGAGGAATATTGATGATGGTTGGTGTAGGGACGATTGTTGGAGCTCCAGTGATTGGATATCTGTCAGATAGGGTGTTCCGAACCAGAAAGTGGTTTCTGATCCTTGGCGGTATTGGTTTCACCGCAGCCACCTACCTCCTTGCATTTCACACGGGAAGTATGAGCGTAGGAGACCTGTATCTGGTATCCTTTCTGATCGGGTTCTTCGGAGGTGCAGGGTCTGTAGCTTATGCCTATATAAAGGAGATATTTCCTCTGAGGATTACGGGTATGGCCACAAGCATTGTGAACGTTTTTCCGTTCTTTGGTGGAGCGTTATTTCAAGTGATAATGGGCTATCTCATGGATACTGTTGGCTCGCAAAATGGTGCGTATCCCGTAGAGGCTTACGCACTATCCTTCAAATTCTGCTTTATGGCATCGCTCATCGCTACAGCTATATCGTTTTTTATCAAGGAGAGTTATGAATAAAACGATAAGCTTTTTTATATGACCCCATTTTCTGGAGATAATGATAATTGGAATTGACGTCGGAGGAACCAACACGGACGCTGCGATTGTTTCCGATGAGATTAAAACAATCAAACTTTCCAATGATGTTGGTATCGGTGGCATACTCAAAGAAATATCAAAAATGGCTGATCTGAAAACTGAAAAAGTCGTCGTAAGCACTTCATGGCCTTTAAATTTAATCATATCCAAATTTAGTGAATACCAAACCCTCAGCCTCGTCATCCCCGGACCGGGTTTGAACTATTCTGAATACGGGGTAATTTTGAAGGGTTACATCAACCACAGAGGTGATGTGGCTGAGGAGATAGAGGAGGAGGAGGTAGAGAGGGTTGTAAAGGAAAATAAATTTGATAACGTGGCAATTTCGTCAAAATTTTCGGTCAGAAACAGCTACATAGAAGATAGGATATATGGAATCGTAAAAAAGTTTGTTGACAGCAAGAAAGTCGCCTGCAGTCATTTTGCGGGTGGAATGAACTTTCCCGCCCGAATTAACACCACTATCGTGAACGCAAAGATAAAAGAAACAGTCCACAACCTTACAGAGCTTATAAAGGGATATGCTGGAGATTTCTACTATTTTAAAGGTGATGGAGGTATAGTGCCCTATCAAATCGTCCTTGAAAACCCTTCTGAGCTTTACAACTCATCTCCAGCCGCTGTTGCTCTCGGGGCGAAATATCTGACTGGTGAGAAAGATGCCTTAGTTATAGACATTGGAGGAACTTCAACCGATTTTGTTGAGATCGTTGACGGAATGCCAAGAATCGTTGAGGGAATAGATATAGCGGGCAGAAAGACTCTGATAAGGTGTGTGGACTCTTTCAGCATACCCTTTGGCGGAGATTCACTTGTAGATAACAGCAAGCTTAGACCAACATCCGGAAAGTCCATCGCCTTTGGTGGGAAAGACTTTACACTCACCGACGCCTTGAATTGCGCCGGTCATGAGATTGGTGATTATAGGGCATCCAGAGCGGTTGAATGTGATGCAGAATCTGTTATAGAGCAATACGTTTCAGTTGTAGCCTCGACCGTTGAGAATATTGGCTGCAAAAAGCTGATAGGAACGGGATATCTGGCACCCTATTTCATCCCGGAGATTGCGAGGAGGGTTGGTGTGGAGCATATCATCCCTGAGCATTACGAATCGGCTAATGCTGTTGGTGTAGCAGTCTCCAAGATAAGCCTGACTCTCTACGCTCGCATAGACACTGAAAAAGGATTTTCTGCCTACAACGGTAGTGTTGAAGACTGTCCATTCAGAGTTGGCAGTCTTCCCGACGACGAGCAGATTCTGGAGGTTGTTACTGAAAAGGTTGTGGAAATTGCAAGAAAATTCGGTGCGACTGATGAGGAAGTTGGCAACGTGAGGGCAATATACTTCAACTCTTTTACAGTTGTGAGGGGTGGGATGAAGAGGGGAATTATTGCAGATGTTATCGTTCAGATAGAGCCGGGAATCAGATATGAATGAGTATAAGCCCTTGTTTGATGCAATAGAGGATTTGAAGGAAAGGGCAAGAGAAGGATGGGTAATCATCGTTGAAGGAGTCAGGGATGCCGAATCACTGAGGAATCTCGGTGTTAGGGGAGAGATAATCGTTTTTTCGGGATTTGCCGCTACAGCGGATATTGTGAAGGACAGAGATTCCATAATTATGACCGATTATGACAGCAGGGGGATGGAGATTGAGAGAGGACTGATCAGGGCTCTGCAGAGTTACGGTAAAGTGCCGGATACGGGAATAAAGAGGAGGATATTTTCAAACGTTAAGAAGGAAATTTCGAAGGTTGAGGAGCTCCATTCTTTTATATCAAAAATTCGGGTTAGTAAAAATAGCAAGTGATTTATTTCCACAAAATAGCTTCTTCTGGGTGATTCGATGAATGTAGTCGTTATTGGCGGTGGTGCTGCTGGGCTCAAGGCAGCTTCGAGGATTAGAAGGAAAGATGCTGAGGCAAAGATAACGGTTGTTGAAGCTGGAAAGTATGTTTCCCTCGGGAGATGTGGGCTGCCCTACTATATCGGCGGGCTCGTTCATGAAATAGACAACCTAAGAGAGACAACCTATGGGGCAATTAGGGATGAAAATTACTTCAAAAGGCTCAAGAACATTGATATTTTGACTCTCACGAAAGCTATCGAGATTGACAGGAAGAAGAGGACTGTTAGGGTGGTGAATAACGGAAAGGAGGATGAGCTGAATTACGATTACCTCGTCATTGCAACGGGATCAAGGCCTGTAAAACCGCCAGTTGAGGGAATTGATGCTGAAGGCGTAACCACTCTTACAAGTGCAGAAGATGCTGAGAAGATAATTGAAATGTGGGAGGAGGGAGCAGAGAAGGCTGTTGTTATTGGAGCAGGACTCATCGGTCTTGAGTCTGCTGAAGCTTTGAAGAACCTCGACATGGAGGTTACAGTTATCGAGATGATGGATAGAGTTGCACCGACAATGCTGGACAGGGACATCGCAATACTTGTCGAGAAGCATCTGGAGGAGAAGGGAGTAAAGGTTCTTACCAATACGAGGGTTGAAAAGATAGTTGAAGGTGATGGGAAGGTCAAGGGGGTAGTGGCAAACGGAAAGGAGATTTCCGCTGATCTCGTTGTTGTTGCAACAGGTATAAGGCCCAATGTCGAGCTTGCTGAGAGGGCAGGACTGAAAATTGGAGAAACAGGAGCTATTTGGGTTAATGAGTATATGCAGACGAGTGATGAGAGGATATACGCAGGTGGGGATTGCGTTGAAACCAATCACCTCGTTACCGGCAGGAAGATTATCGCCCCCTTCGGTGACGTGGCGAACAAACAGGGGAGGGTTATTGGAGAGAACATAACTGGTGGAAGGGCAGTATTTCCCGGTGTGATTAACACTGCAGTTTTTAAAATATTTGACTTCACCGTTGCGGCAACAGGTGTGAATGAGGCTGCAGCCAAGGATGCGGGAATCGAGTATATGAGTGTTATTGCTCCTGGGCCAGATAGAGCGCATTATTATCCCGGCACCGCCTACATCAGGCTGAAGCTACTGGTTGAGAAGGGAACTTGGAAGGTTGTGGGAGCACAGGCGGCAGGGATGGGGGAGGTAGCGAAGAGGATAGATATCCTTTCAACGGCCGTTCAAGCAGGGATGACAATAGACCAGCTTTCAAACCTCGACCTCGCTTATGCCCCACCCTACGCTCCCGCGCTCGACCCTGTAATCACCGCCGCAAATGTGGCAATGAACAAGAGAGATGGGATGTTTGAAGGCATTACTGTTTTCGAGTTAAAGGAAATGCTTGACAGAGAAGACGGCATCTTCATACTGGATGTTAGAAGTGAGGATGAGTTTGAGAGGAACCATATCAGTTCGGAAAAGGTCGCAAACATTCCGTTGCTGGAACTCAGGGAGAGGCTGAGCGAGATTCCGAGGGATAAGGAGATCGTAATCGTAACCGTTTGCGCCCTCGGACTGAGAAGCTATGAAGCAGCAAGAATTTTGAAAGGGGCAGGATTTGAGAAAGTAAAGGTTCTTGAGGGTGGGATGGCCTTCTGGTTTGAGTGATTTTTTTAGTTTTTTATTTAACTTAATCGGAATCGGAATTATGGGTTGCTTAGCGTCTCCATCCCCACCCATCACACTTCCATCGGGCACACTTCTACTCAAATAGAGCCGAAACCTTTATTTTTTATCAAAATTAATTTTACAGGATGAGCATTGACATAGTTCTCTCGATTCTTGAGATGGTTGAGAAGGAGGACTTGGACCCGCATTCCGGGAAGCTATTTGCCTACGTGTATGAAACGGGCGATGAGAACATAAGGAAAATAGCGCAGAAAGCTCTGCAGATGTTCGGAGAGAAGAACCTTCTGGACTTCACAGTCTTCAAAAGCGCCGTATTCTTTGAAAAGGAGGTTGTAGGCTTTGCAAAGAATCTGATGCACGGTGATGTCAGCACTGTTGGCTCCTACACCTTTGGGGGGACGGAGAGTATAATGCTGGCTGTAAAGGCAGCGAGAGATTACTACAGGAAGAGAGAGGGCAAGGCAGTTGTTCCAGAAATCTTGGCCCCTGTAACGATACATCCGGCATTTTTGAAGGCTGCTGACTACTTGGGCTTGAAGGTTATAAGGATGCCCATTAAGGAAGCAAAGGCTGATGTTGATGCTTTTGCAGAAAACATCAGCGAAAAAACAGCTTTAATAGCTCTCTCTGCTCCAAACTGGCCTTTCGGCACAATAGACCCTGTGGAGGAAATAGCCGAAATAGCCTTGGAGAAGAATGTGCTGCTGCACGTTGATGCATGCCTTGGAGGATTCATCCTTCCCTTCTTTGAGATGCTCGGCGAGAAAATCCCACTATTTGATTTCAGAGTTGAAGGGGTGAGTTCTATCTCCTTAGATGTGCACAAATACGGCTACGCTCCCAAAGGTGCATCTGTTGTTCTCTTCAAAAATCCTGAGCTCAAAAAGTGCTCGATGTATGTTGACGTATCCTCACCCGGCTACGTTTTTGTAAACCAAGCAGTGCTTTCATCAAGGCCTGAGGGACCATTGGCCGCATCTTTTGCGGTGGTAAAGTATCTTGGCGTTGATGGATACAAAGAGCTTGCTGCGAAGGTACTGTCAGCGAGAGACAAAATTTACCGAGGAATGAAAAATTTGGGTTTTGAGAGTGTGGGCAAGGTTGAGAGCAGTGTTCTATCCCTTTACAACGAAGATTTGGACTTAATGGGATTCATAAACAACATAAAAAAATTTGGCTGGCAGCTTCACCTACAGAAGGGGCTGAAAGACTTCAACATCCCGGACAACATCCACTTAGCCCTCAGCCCAGTACATGAATCAGTTGCAGAGAAGTTCATAAGGGATGCGGAAAGGGCAATAGAAATGAAGCCAGAAGTGGATTCAAAACAGATTTTTGCTCTTGCGGAAAAAGGGAAGTTTGCAGATATCATCAAGGGTATAGAGGAAGGCAGAATAGATTCAAGCGTAATTCCAATGCTTCTCGAAGCGATTCCAGAGGAGATGGCAGTTGAGCTGATAAAGAACGTTGTCATCGAGTGGTTCAGATGAGGACTCTGCTCACATTGGGCTTCATATTCATTGTGTTCGCCTCACAGGCAGTATGGGTGACATTCTCACCCGTCCTCACCTTTGCTGCCGAGGAAATTGGAGTTTCCGTTGAGTTTCTTGGTCTGCTTGCCGTAACTTATCCCATCTTCTTCCTTATTCTGACAATACCCAGCGGTTTGCTTCTTGACAGGGATTTCAAGCGATGGTTTCTCTTTGGCTCCGTAGCTACTTTCTTTGCCGCTGCAGGAAGATTTGTAAGCTTCAACTATTACTGGCTTCTTGTATGTCAGCTTTCAGGAGCCTTGGGGCAACCATTCTTGCTGAACGCCTTTGTCCCCTACGCCTCTCAGCTTTATGAGGAAAGGAGGACGGCAGTTATTTCAGTGTTGAGTCTCTCAATGTATCTCGGCACCGTTTTCGCCCTTGCAACAGGACTTAAGCTCTACACCATTGGTGGATTAAAGATTCTGATTATGCCCGCTGCTTTAATAGCGGTTCTTGGTATTTTACTCATCCTTGTCTCTATAAGAGGCGTAGAGTTCCGTAAGGCTGAAAAATTTGCGGTAAAGCAGTTTGGAGGTGTTTTGAGGAGAAAGGACCTCTGGATTATCGGTGCCATACTGGGATTTGGTGTTGCCACCTTCGACAACCTCGCTACGTGGCTTCAACCTGCCCTTAGCAGCGAGGGTTTGGAAAGGGTTGCAGGGGATGCTGTTGCCCTGGCCATAATTCTCGGACTGATTGGAGTTGCAGTAATCCCAGACAGAATTGCAAGGAAAAACCTCAGAACGATATACATGAGGTCAATAACCCCGCTCATAGGCATGTTCTTCGTAATCCTCATTTTTGCCGTTAATGATGTTCTGCTCTTTGTCTTTCTTGGTGTCAGCGGATTTCTCATGCTTCCCGCCTATGCAATAATAATGGACTGGATAGGGAAATTCTGTGAGAAGGATGTTCATGGAAGCGCTGCTGGCTTTGTTGGGTTGACAAGCAGGGCGATTTCTGTAGCGCTGACACTGGGGGCGATTTACTTCATCACCAGTGCCGAACTCTACTTCGCCTATCTCACCCTACCCGTTATGATTGCCTTTATCCTTACCCTAATGCTCCCCAATGACCTCAGGATTTCACAACTTCAAAATGGACAACGGTGACGAACTCCTCATCTTTTATCTCCCCGTAAATCCTTTTTAGGGTGGAAAGCAAAGCATCCCTACTTTCAAACCCATCTCTCCTTGCATCCTCTTCGGTAAGCTCCTTGAGCCTCTTGATAACCACCTTTTTTACCTTAGCTAAGGCAAATCTCTCTCCATTGGCTGTCAATTCCACAATTCTTCCAACCGGATAGCTCTTTATTCCCCTTCTTACAGTAGTTATCTTCTCCCCTGAAATTATCCGATCAACAAACTCGGCATCGAAGTTAATCTTCTCCATAGTACCATCTCCAGACCTTTTTAACCGCATTTAGCAGAGTTCGGTACTTCTTGAACCCCTCTCCCGGCAGGTCCTTCCAGTGCTTGAGCTGCAGGCATTTGCCGATTAAAACCTGCACCTCCACATCCTCCAGCTCATCTTTGTCAGTTCTTGAGTAGTAGTATCTCACGAGTGGGCGGATAATGTCCGAAACATACTCGTAGAGGCTCATTCCCTGAAAGTATTTGCTCATCCTCCTCCTTTCGACCTTTCCGAATTCTGGTAGAGGTAGATCAAAGTCCCTTCGCAGGGATTTTAACAGCAGAGCAGCAGTTTCAGTCTCAAGGTCTGAAAGCTCATCGGCAAGGTATTCAATTAGCCTCCTGGTAAATTCAGCGTTGAGCATTTCGACAATGCTCTCAACATCCGGCTTTAGCGCCTTGAGAACTATTACCGTGTGTTCTCCACTCACCTCGTTTCTCTGGGGAGTTATGTGCACCGGAGTAAAGCTATTCCTTATCCAGAATCTCAGCAGTTCAGGGGAGACTCCAAATCCTGATCCCACCCAGTCCATTCCTCTGCCAAAAGCCCACTCGACTATCTTGGCAAGGGCAAAGCTGCCAATTCCCATGTCCATTGCTTCCGGATGTGTTGCTATCCTTACAACCCTCGCTCCGACCATTTTCGGAAAATCAAAGTGCCAGTAGTGTTTCAGCATCAGATCAGGGATGATCTGCCCCTTCGGCTTGTAGCCGTCCCTTATCTTATCTATGGTTTCCTCATCAAGATTACCTTCAACTGCAACGTGGAGGGAGCAGACGGGTTTTCCGTTAACTGTAACGATAAAAGGCAAGTGATTTGGCATGTCCAGCAGGATTGCTAAATCGGAAGGTCTGTTGCGGTAGTGGGCGAGAACGTAGATGCCAAAGAACTCCCTCAGAAGCCTTTCATCTCCTGCAAGCTCATCCTTTGAAATCTCCCTGAACTCCAGTTTGCCCTCCCGAATTGCCTCTATGTCTTTATCATCAAGTTCTGCAGGCTGCGCATCGAGCAAAAGCACATCGTAGAGCCATTTCTCTATCGGGTCTCCCCTGCCGTATCTGATTGGCTCCTCCATGTGGATTCTGTTGATCTCAACGCTATCGTCCTTTTCAAGCCTTTTCAAAAATCTTATGCTGAATCCTCTCCCAGTGCCTTCATAACCGTGAATTGTGGTTGAGAAAATTACATATCTCATTCCTTCAGTAATTTTAAGCAGAACAGGTACGTCAATTCCCGCAGCCTCATCCACAATTACGACATCAGCAAAATCCTTCTCCAGCATTGCTCTTCTTGGCACAACGTATTCAACCCTTGCGTACTTGCTGTTGACCACCGTAATCATCCCGTTTGTCTCCTTGGCGAAGTATTTGGTCATCCCCTGCCTCACCATTGCCTTCAGCAGGAATTTGAAGTAGGTCTGGACTGACTGGGGTGTGGGAGCAACGACCATGATTCTGGCAGGTCTCTTCAGCAGTCTCTGCATCCTCGATATGATGTAGGGTGTGGCTATGCCGAGAATCGCTGTTTTCCCTCTTCCCCTGTCTGCCGTTATAACAACTGCCTTTCTTTCTTTTTCCCTCTCAAAAAGGCGTTCAAAGACCTGCAGAACCCTTACCTGATCCTGTGTGGCGCAGAGCTTGTATAGCTTCCTCTTTATTTCAATGTCCTCTGGGATAACAATTTCTTCCCTTGAAACGTCCTTCGGTTCAAATTCGTAGGGTTTTATAATCTTCCGCCTGTCTGCATCAAAAACGATAATTCCTTCCGCTTTAAGCGTACGTCGCATAAATCTCGCAAAGAATCTGCCCTTTACGTCATCAACCGTATAGGGTTCGCTCACCAACTCTTCATGCCATCTGCTCCTGAAATTCTCCCACCTCGTTAAGGGAGGAGAAATGGCGATTATTATCCCGCTCTCTTTGATTGTTTCGACAATTATTCCGAGATCGTTTGGGTGGAAACCCTCGGTAAAATCTATTATAAGGGATGAATATGTCTGACCAAGCACCTTCGGAGAGTCCTTGTAATGTAAAAACTCTCCTTCAAAGTATCTGCGAGAAATTTCGAGAAAATCGCTCCTTCCAGCGATCAGTAACGTTTCTCCTTCCTGTTTTCTCTTCCACCTTTTGTAAACTCTCTTCGCAATCTTCATTACTCTATCATCAAGCTTATCGGAGCACAGGACTACCATGAACCTGTGTCTATTCTCGGCAGCGATTTCTGTTGCCCTTGAAATCTCTGCAAGAAGCTCTCGTACAGTCATTGATTATAGGAGTATGGAAGGTTAAAAATATTTTATTTGGCTGAGTTTTTCAATTACTGAAAGGTAGCTGAAAAATAAAACCTCAAAGATTGCACATACTGCGGCGGGTATTGCAGCCTTCTCTCCAAAAAGCAGTATTGAAACTCCCGCTGTAAAGCCGAGATTTTTGTATGATGCAAAAAGTGTTTTGGTCAAAGCAAATCTACGACTAAATCTGAGGAAAACAAGAAACGTCAGTGTTCCAATCAGAAAAGTTCTGGCAAAACCTACAAAAATGACTTCGGTAATTTTGTCAACTTCAAAGAATACATGGGCATTCACACCCACAATCGAGTAAACTACGACTCCGAATCCAAGGTTTATTGCAGACCTCAACGCATCCGATTCTCTAAATCTCAGAAATCTTGAAACTAAAAGGGGTATAATAATGAGTAGAACCAATGCTTCAACGATTGCCATGACATCCACTTTTTTACCCGTAAACAGGATGATTACAGCAGGAGTGAATAGGAGCGACAAGATGTAAGCAAACCCGCTCGAAAGGATGCTTTCAGTGACATCTCCCTTCAAGAGCTTTGAAAAGGGGACTATTGCGATGGCGGGTGGGGCAGCAGCCATTACCACAAATCCGAGCTTTAACATTTCGTCCTTGACAAGCAAAAAGGATAAAAGGAGAATTATCCCACTGAGAAAACCATAGTTCAGGCCCAAGTTCAGCAGAGACGTCCGCACATTAAAATTTCTGAAGTCAACTTCTGCCAGCGATAGTGTCATGATGACTGCAAGAAGGGGAATTACGAGTTTGCTTGTAAATGTGGCCAGGAATGGAAAGATGAGAGCAATGAGCATTGCAAGTGTGAAAACAACTGCTGAGTTTTTGACCAGTCTTATCATTTATCGAGGTGTGACTGAGAGAAAATAAAAATTATTCTTTTTTGTTATTGTGAATAAGCTCTGCAACTATCTCAACTGCCTCTGCAAGCCTGTATGAAGGGCGGTTGATGATGTCTGCATCTACGACATAAACCCTGCCGTCCTTAACTGCCTTGATACTTCTCAGCCTCTCGTCACTAACAACCCACTCATAAACAACATCCTTTCCTCCACCCATTCCTGTGCCACTGCTTACCAGTATGACGTCTGGATTAGCAGCGATGAGGTCTTCAAGACTGACAATTTTCCATCCCTCGAATTTAAAGACGTTTTCACCTCCAGCAATGGCGATGACTTCATCAATGAACGTATTCTTCCCACTGACCCATATCGGATCGTGCCACAGCAAATGTACAACTCTAACTTTCGGCTCATTCTTAACTTTCTCTCTGACTCTCTCAATCCTTTCAGCCATTTCTTTAACAAGCTTGGTAGAATTGTTGTAGTTTCCAGTGGCTCTGCCAATCAGAATTATGTCCTTCATCACGTCCTCGATAGTTCTGGGATCGAAGGCTATGACATTTATTCCAAACTTTCTGAGGGTTTCTATCGTTTCCAAGCCATTGCCGTAAGAAGCTACAACAAGATCGGGTTTCAATGCCAGAACTCTCTCGATGTTTATCGTCGAGTATCCGCCAACACTTTCCAGTTCACCTTTTTCCTTCTTCTCCACCACTACTGGGGGATAGTTGCAGTAATCTGTAACTCCAACAACTTTCCCTCCTGCTCCGATGGCGAAGAGAATCTCTGTATTGCTTGGAGCAAGTGAGACTATGCGGTTGGGATGCCCTTCTGGAATTGGATAACCAGTATCATCAACTGGTTTAGCATTGAGAATCTTGCTCAGGTTGAACTTTTCAGTATTATCATAATTCGATGCTGGTTGGGAGATGCAGAGGGTTAAAAAAAGTGTTAGGAGAACAATATACACCAGTCTTCTCATTCTCTTTTCCTCCCTTTCAATCCAGCAGCAGCGAGTGCAGCCAGCAGTGCTGTTACTGTCAGAAATCCGGGCGCACTCTTCTCAGCCTGAGTCGCTGTAACGGTAGCAGTAACGGCAGCAGTCTCTTCTGTTTGATTTACAGTTGTGGTAGCAGTCTCCGTATCCATATTAGAACCAGCCGTGGCATTAATACTGGTCTCAGACGACGCAGCAGTAACTTTGATCGGATGTGGCTTACCAAGCAGAGCCATAATGGCGCTGACAGTCATGTATCCTGGATTGGATGTCTGGTAATCTGTATACATGAAGTAGCCCTCTTCTGTCTGAAGGCTGAGTAAATGCTCCACGACACTATGATTGTTCTTCATCCACTCTGCAGGATTTATACCAGCAGCAACAAGTGCCTGTATTGCCCAAGCATCACTCGCTGCGTTGCTTGCCGAGTTTCCAAAGTATCTCATCCCCCCATCATCGTTCTGCCCCTCTTTCAGATAATCGAGTGCTTTGAGGATGCATTTCGAATCCTTGGGTTCGCCTGCAGCAATCAAAGCCTGTATCGCTGCAGCAGTATCATCGAAATCACTCTTTTCACCAACATTCCAAGAAAATCCACCATCAGGGTTCTGCTGTGTCTTAAGCCACTCTGCCGATTTGCTTACGTCCTCACCCACAGCACTCAGAGCGAGCATCCCCCAGATTGTGGTGTATACAAAATCACCTATCTGCCCGTTCTCTTTCATTTTGGATTTTAGCATGTTGACCAGATCAAATCCTGCGAAGTTTCTTGGATTCTCGTCAGCATAGACAAGGGCGAGTATTGTTCTTGCGTAATCAGCAGTCCCCATCACCCCAATTTCATCCTTCAACTTCTCCCTCATAAAATCTATCGGGCTATTTCCATTTTTCCTCCACTCATGAGGACTCTGACCGGCAGCTACAATCGCCATCACAGCCCAAGAAGTTTTTGCCACGCTGCAGTTCTCATCGGGGTTTGCAAATCCACCATCATCGTTCTGAATTGATCTGAGCCATTTCAATGCCTTTACTATTCTCTCATCACTCGCATTGAGCGGAAAGTTGCTCCATTTGATGGTTACAGCGAATATGCTGAAATCACTCACTTCTGCGGCGTAGTATAAGTATTTCTCATCCTCCCCTGTTCTCTCGGTGGGGATATCAATCCACGAACCGTTGAACTTCATCATAACAACTTCTCTGCCCTCTGCCAATTCTCTTGGAACTTTGAAGCGTATCTTCACATCAACAGTGCTGTTTACTTCAAGATCAAAACATGAGTAGATTGTTCCGTAGATGACTCCTGGAGGTGTGTTTGCCTTTGATAGGGAAATCTTCAGAGTCCTGTCGCGATTGTCAACCCACAATCCTGTGATGGACAGGTTTTCCGCAACCTCCTCAGACACCGATACGTTAACAGCATTTCCCGGCTTAAGAACCAGTGGGTAACTCATGTTCAGAACGGATTCAGGTTGTGTAACTGTCACGTTCTTGCTTATTGAGCTCGACAGTCCATCATCATCAACGACAGTGAGTTCAACCCTGTATGTTCCCGGTTGGGTGTAGGTGTGGGTAACAACCACTCCTTCTCCACCTCTCCCGTCTCCAAAGTCCCAGAGATAGGAAATTATTTCTCCATCGTCGCTTGACTTTGATGCGTTAAAGGTAACCTCTTCTCCAACCATAGGATTTTGTGGGGTAAAGGTAAATTCTGGAAAGGGAGACACCTTTTTAGGCCACACAATGCTGACGTATACCTCATAATTGTCGCCGAGCGAGATTTGAATCTTATAAGGCGAACTTTCGGGAGTTTCACTCATGCTGCGAGAGAAGTACCACACTACTACGTCTCCAGGGTTTACTCTGAAATCGGTTGCTGCAACGCCGGGCAAAGGATCGTTGGGATAATTCACCCAGTACATCCAGCCTGAAGTTTCACCAATATCCCCCTTGCAGAGGCTTTTAATGCATTTAACAAATATCCCCCACTCTGTGAGTTCAGGAGTGATCGTGAAGTGCAATATTTCAGCAGCCTTTTTCAGGGCTCCGTATGCTGTTCTCCACTGAACCTCCTTGCCGAGAACATCAAAGGTTCCCGATGGTAGTGTGTAGGTATATTTGCTACCTCCACCACTACTACTGCTCGAACATTCTGTAATCTGAATGACCGTAGATGATGTCTCATCGCCAGCAATAGCCGTAACGTTAAGCTCACCCTCTACCCTCGGGATGAAATAGGCCGGATTGCTTGGTGAAGCACTGGCAAAAATTGGAGTTCCGGAGTTTATTCTGAAAATTATCATTGCCTCCTGATCCGTGGTTACTTTTACCTGCTTGTTCAGGCAGTTTCCGGTGACGCTAACGGTTAAAGCTGACGCTACCGGAAGCAGAAAAATTAAGACAAGAATTGCAAAGAGAACACGACGCATCAGCTCACCTCACAGCTTACTGGACCGTAAAGGTGCATCAGAGCATTTGGATAATCACTCAACCTGTAAACCCCGGCGTAGAGATTGTAGCTCCCTGTTTGTGCCAACTGCGGAATGTGCACAAGCACTGGGACTTTAAGCTCTCCTCCAGCGTTCAGGTAGAAGGTTGAGATGCCTGCTATTGCCTCTCCTTCGCTATTCACACCGCTTACAACCACAACATACCAATCGTTTTCGGCAGAGGTAACATTTACCCATGCTGTTGCATCTCCTCCTCTGTTTCCATCTGAGACTGCCAAGGATGAGATACCCACTGGCTTTACATGTGAGTTTATCACGAGGAGCACTGAACACGTGTCAAGGCTGCTTCCATCACCGTAACAGTAGTAAATGGTTTCGTTGCCTGAAATCTGATAAGCATCAGCGCTAATGGGAATCATTACCTTGCTTTCATTCCATATTGACCAGTATATCCGACTTCCATTAACTTGCTTAGTTCCGAGACCCATTATTGAAGATATGAAGAGACCTGTTTTTGTTTGCGGATCATAGCAGCTATCGTCCAGAGTTATCTCAAAGAAGACCTCTGCACTGTATTGCTGGGCAGCGTAAAGAGCACCCATTGCTGTCGCTCTGTTCACGCTGTAGGTATTTCCATTTACTTCAACATCAAACTTGCCGGGAATCAAGGAAACGTTATACACCAAGCTTCCTGAGATGTTGAAGCAGTAAATAAAACCACTGTCCGCTCCAATATACAACCTGTTATTGGCTATAAAGGGAGAAGACATGATGTTGTAGTAGCTTCCAGATGGAGGTAGCAGTCTGTAGTACCACACCAAGCTGCCAGTGTCAGCATTAACGGCGTAAACCGTGCCCTGAGGTGTGTTGGTTGCGAAATAGACGATGTTACCTGCCACTGCTGGAGAAGAATCTATTTTTCCGTTTGCAGTGAACTCCCATAGCTTGTTCCCGGTAGTTGCATTGAAACAGTAGAGTTTACCCTCGGAGGAGCCCACATAGATTTTACCATAGGCAATAGCTGCGGATGACATCGTTCCGTTGAAGTTTACACTCCAAGCCTCACTGCCGTCCAGATTGACGGCATAGAGTTTTTTATCAGTGGCAACGAAGACCTTACCGTAGCCAACAGATGGAGTATTTGTTATCTTTCCTTCAACAGAGAACTTCCAAACCAGATTTCCACTTTCATTAATGGCAAACAGCGCATTACTTCCACTTTCGTTGCCAGCAAAGAAGACCAGACCGTTGTAAGCTGTGGGGGAGGTGTAGTGTGCAATCTCTCCTCCTGTTCTGTACTTCCACCGAACATTTCCACTGATGTCGAGACTCCACAGTGTCCCGTTGGAGAATGTTGTGACATAAACCGAGCCATTGTAAATTAAAGGCGAAGACGCTATCCCCCACCATGATGGAGAAGATTCAAGCAGAACTGACTTCTCTACTGTCCCAGTATCAGCGTTTACGTAGTAGAGGTGTCCTGAGAGGTTTCCAACTATAAGTGTATTCCCATACACCGCCACACTCGAAGCTCCTGTAATTTTGTTGTTTCTCCACTCTATAGCTCCGGTATCTGCATTCAGCGAGTATAAACCGGGACTCCAGCTTCCCCATCCATACCAGTTGGTAACATAGATGTGGCCTTTATTGTAAACGGGTGAAGCGCCTACCAACCCCGTTAGTTCCTGTTTCCATGCGAGAATCGGTAAAATCTTGCTGCTTGCAGTAAAATTTCCTGTCCTCTGCACGTCTCCATGAAATGTGTTTGCCTCCGCTGTCCCTACAATGAGAAGTGTAAACAGAACAGATATCAATATAACTTTTCTCATGTCCAAGATTATTTGATCTCAATTTTTAAGTTTTTCCAAATGGTTGGATATTTGATAAAGTTTGTTTGATTTGCTACCATTTGGATAAACTTTCCTTGACCGACTCAACAACCGCCCTGTATAGCATTTTGCCGGCATCACTTCCCGGACCTGCATATCTGTAGTATTTCCCTCTTTGTGTGCAGAGAATGACGACTGCGTCAGTGTTGGTGCCAGTGAAATTGTGTCCCGACTCAATCAAAGCCTTACTCTTTGCTTCAGTTGCCGTGATAATTGAGTTCAGCATCGCACTTCTGCTCAGTCTGCACTCAAACACGGCTATGATATTTATCGTTCCTATTCTCTCGTTTGGATTCAGCACTCCTGCTGTCACAAAGGCTGTGACCTTACCGCAACCTTCGACGCTAAGGTTGTCCATTGGTACAGAGGTGAGAAGGCCGAAGTAGTTCTTAAGCCCGTAACTTCTCGCAACATTTCTGAGATAGTCGTATGGCTCGCTGAAATTAAAATCCTCTCCTACAGTGTGGTTAAACGCATAGCTAACTCTTTTCCATCCCCCACCTAACCCTGTGCTCACGCCGAAAAAATCTCCTGAGACGATCAGCGTTCTATCATCTACCCAGTAGTTTTCGTATGGCATTTATGACCTCCTCCTCAGTTTTGGTGACCACTGCAGCCCTCTTCAAAGCCTCTCTATAAATCTCCTCTGCCTCTTCTCCAGCAAAGTTTCTTTGGCTGAAAGGGGTCTCATCTATGACAATCAGCTTACCAAGTTCAGCAGCCCTTTTCGCAGCCAGTAGATTTCTGAAGTTGCCCCAGCCAACGCTTAAATTTGCGAGAATAACTGCATCGCTCTCCTCCACCATCTCGAGGTTCTTCTCGTGCGCTGAATTGCCTATCTGCGAAAAAGGGGCCTCATCAACAACTTCTCCGAGTTCAGTAGCAACTTCCCAGTCAGAATCGAGTGCATTGAGCACTCCCGCTGAAACCCTGAATCCCGCCTCTGCCAGCGTATACAAAATCTTCTGTCCACTCCCTCCTCCGCAAATCACGTGAACCCTCTTTTTTCCTCCGGTAGGCTTAAGCTTCGGAACAACGTAGACTCCTCTACCATATCTCCTTACACTCACGTCAGCACCAAATACGTCCTTTATGTTCTCCTCCGTTATCACTTCCTCGGCTTTACCAGCATACGCTATTTTGCCATCTTTGATCATCAGAATTTGGGTTGCAAAGGACGATGCGAGATTTATATCATGAATTGCAACAATCGCAGCCTTTCCCTCATCAACCTTTCTCCTTATGATCTCCATTATCTCAATCTGGGCTGAAATGTCGAGATGGGCGGTTGGTTCATCGAGCAGCATTATCTTGGGCTGCTGGGCGAAAACTCTTGCAAGCATTACCTTCTGCCTTTCCCCCCCACTGAGTTCTGATAAGCTTCTGGTCTCAAAGTCTTTCAGCCCAACCTCTTTAAGCGCTTTTCTTGCCACCCTGTAATCTTCCCTATCTGGCCGCCTCAAACCACTCATATAAGGTGTTCTACCGAGCAATACGACGTCCAGAACTCTCAGGTTCGTTAAGGGGGTATCCTGAGGAAGATATCCAAACGACTTTGCAGCAGCTTCTACACTCTCAATCTCTCTTCCATCGAGCATGACAACACCCTTTACCGGTCTGAGAACGCCGAAAATCGTTCTGAGCATCGTTGATTTGCCACTTCCGTTGGGTCCAAGCAGTGCGATAAGCTCCCCTTCTTTAACCTCGAAGGTTACATTTTTCAGCACGTCCCTGCTCCCTATCTTTACTATGATATTTTCAACCTTCAGCTTCATACCGACCTCCTCAGAAGCAGATAGAGGAAAAACGGCCCTCCCAGCATCGCTGTTATTGCCCCCACGGGAAGGTTTCCGGATGTTGAAATTCTCGAAATTAGGCCGATGAGTGGCATGAAAGCTGTGGAAAGTAAAATGGTTGAAGGAAGCAGTTTCTGATGCTCTTCTCCAACCAACAACCTCATTGTGTGGGGGACGATTATTCCTACGAAACCAATGACGCCGCTCACCGCAACAGTGGCAGATGTCAGCAGAGCCACCACCGCTATCAGTGATTTCCTGTAGCTCTCAACGTTTAATCCTACAGCAATGGCATGCTCATCGCCCAGAAGCAGGGCATTGAGGTTCCAAGACGTAATCAGAAGATAGGCGATACCTGCAATTGCAATTGGCAGAGAGATGTAAACCTTCTCCCACGCAGGATTTGAAAAGCTACCCATAATCCAGAAAACTACCTCGTGCATGCTCTGAGATGAGAAATAGATGAGGATAGACGTTACACCGGAGAAGAAGGAAGCTATTGCTACTCCAGCAAGAAGAATCGCGTAGGTCTGATCTCTGAATCGGCTTGAGGTTCCAATGAGGTAAACCAGATAGGCTGTGAAGAGTGCAAAAAAGAAAGCAAATGCTATTCTGGAGTAGATTTCTCCAATTTTGAGGGATACAGCCAATGCCGCACCAACACTCGCCCCGCTTGCCACACCCAGAATGTATGGCTCTGCGAGAGGGTTTCTGAACAACGCCTGCATCGCACATCCACTTGCAGACAGAGATGCTCCAACAATCATTGCAAGTAACATTGCTGGCAGTCTGAACTCAAAAACTATTGTTCTAACACTATCATCGGCGTTTCCAGAAATTATTTTGAAAATATGATCGTAGCCTGAGCTACCAACGCCAAGAGATAACAATATCGCTGCCAGGTTAAAAATCAGGAGGATAGATATTGCAGTGGCGACCTTCACGAGGTCAAGTTAATTGGACATTTGATAAAAGTTACTTTTGTCCTCTCACCCTCCCCCTCCCAAGAGACGCGAAAATTCCGAGAAAGCAGAGTCCGGCAAAAATTGTGAAGGCAATTCCTGCACTTTCTATAAATTTTCCGTAGTATTCCGGAGAAATTTCCACTCTGCCAATAATTATGGAAAAAACGAGCATAACGAGAGCCATACTCATTGTTTGTCCTACGAGGCGCATTGTTGCCACCGTTGCAGAAGCTATTCCCAGAAATCTTTTTTCGACGGAACTCATTATTGCATTGGTGTTTGGTGAGCTGAATAGGGCAATTCCGAATCCAAGGAGCATCAGGTAGGAGATTACGTTGCTTACGGCTGTGTTTTCGGAGATGGTAGAGAACATAATCAGACTTACAGTCGTTATAGCCATCCCGGCAGAGGCAACAACTCTCGGTTCAATTCTGTCAGAAATCCAGCCAGCTATGGGGGCAAACAGTGCCATCACAACTGGCTGAGAGACCAGAACGAGTCCTGCAGTCTGAGCATCAAAGCCTTTGATATATTGGAGATACAGGCTCATCAAAAATCCCACTGCAAAGGTTGCGGCGTAGTTGAGGAGTGCTGCGAGGCTTGAGAGCGAAAAAGTGAGGTTGCTCAGAAGCAACTTAACTGCAAATACCGGATGCTCCAGTCTCCCCTCGAAGAGGACAAAAAGGACAACCAAAAACACTCCAAGAACTATGAAAGGTAAGGAAAACTCTGAAAATCCGTAAATAAGGAATAGGAGCATTAACGCGTAAATCACAGAACCTGTAAAGTCAAATTTTTCACCCCTTGCATCTGCCCACTCTCCTTTGAGGTAGGTGAGTGCGATTGCCAGTGCCAAGAATCCAAGTATCCCGTTTACAAGAAAAACACTTCTCCACCCCAAGTTTTGTGTAAGAAAACCTCCACCAAGAGGTCCGAGGCTCAATCCTGTGTAGACAGCTCCTGTGTTGATGCCAATAGCTTTACCCCTCTCCTGAGGTGGAAAAACGGATGTAAGGATTGCAACCGCTGTTGCAAAGATCATTGCCCCTCCAACTCCCTGAAAAACTCTGAATGTTATAAGAGTTTCAGCTGAAGGGGCGAAAGAGGAGAGAATCGAACCAGTGCTGAATGTTAGCAGTCCGAAGGTGAAAACGGATTTTCTTCCCTTTATATCTGCAATTCTTCCGAAAGGGACGGAGAACATTCCTGCAGCGAGGAGATAGGAAGTTGCAACCCAGCCAAGCGTGATGGCATCAACTTCGAATTCCCGCCCAATTGATGGCAGGGCAACATTCGTTGCTGAGCCAATAAAGGGAGTGAGGAATGATGAAACACAGGCAGCGAGGAGGGCAGCAGTACGAATGTTCATGCTCAAAGCCTGTCCACAGTGTTATTAAGATTTTTCAAAAAAGGTAAAAAGAATCAGTCCTTCTTGTATAGGACGTAATCCGGCTTTCCTGCAGGTATCGTGTAGTTTGGTGGGAATATTCCCAGTTTCTCGGCTTCCTTCTCAAGCCAATCTCTGTAATCCGGATGGGCGAGATGGATCATGGCAATGGCTCTGTCCTTAACGGTGAGCCCCTTCAGATAAGCCACTCCCCACTCTGTAGCGACAACCTGAACCATGCTTCTTGGCACTGTGACAGCAGAACCGGCTGGTAGAATCGGAAGGATTCTGGAAGTGCCATTATGTGTCGAGTACATTGCGATGACGCTAAATCCTTGCCTATCTCTGCTGAAAAGACACCCCATTACAAAGTCAAGCTGTCCACCGGTGCCGCTTACCTGATAAAGCTTGCCCGTGTGAGAGATCAAACCCATCTGTTCGGAATTTATCTGACCCATCAAATCTGCTTGAGCAGCTTGGTTGAGAGAGAACATCTTTGGCTGCTGAGCGATGATGAATGGGTCGTTGGTATAGTCAACAGGATATGTGGCCACTTCAGGGTTTCGATCGAGATATTCGTAGAGCTTGAGGGAACCGAAGGCAAAGGTGAAGACACTCTTACCTCTGTCAAGTCTCTTCTGGCAATTCGTAATCACTCCTTCCTCAATGAGTTCAAGGGTGCCATCTCCCATCATCTCAGTATGGACACCAAGATTCTTGTAACCAGCCTCCTTCAACATTCTCACGACTGTGTCAGGGAGTCCACCAATCCCAACCTGAATCGTTGAACCATTCTTAATCAATTTCTTCCCCTTAGACTCTGCCTCAAGAATATTTTCGGCAATCATCTCGTCCTCCTTAGTTGGCGGGAAGGAAAAGGGCATAAATGGTAACGGCATTTCGTTGTCTTCTACTATGTAGTCCACTTCAGAGATGTGAATACATTCATCATAACCACCATTAACCCACGGCATGTCTTCTTTGACAACAACGACGACCTTTTTGGCCACCTCGGCAAGTGCCTTCATATGTGAGCATGTCAGGCCGAAGTTGAAGTAACCGTGCCTGTCCATCGGCGTCGTAACGATGTAAGCAATGTCTATCGGCTCGTAGTCGCGGGAAAACTCTCTAACTATTTTCGGAACATCGTGGTAGAGATTGGGTCTGAAGACACATGGGCCAAGTTCCTTGCTTCTTTGCCTTACCGGACGAAATAGAAAACCACTTGACCACTCAAAAACTTCACCCATTGGATCAACTCTTAGAATTTCGTAATTTGCAAGATCAATGAAGGTGCCGACCTTCACCCTTTCAAGCTCATCTTTTCTCTTCGCAAGATACTTGTCAATGATAAGAGCTGTGTTGGCTGAACCACCAAGTTCTATGTGCATTCCACTTTCTACAAGTCCGGCAGCTTCTTCAGGACTGATAAGCTTTCTGTCATATTCTTCTCTGACGTTCATTCATCACACCTCTTCATTTGAGATTTGGCAGTAGTATTTAACGTTTTCCAATTTGAAAAACACTTTAATTAATCCTTTTAGAAATCAGAACTCCAAAGGATTTTATCTGATTTAAAAATCATAATTCTTGCTTTTTACCCCATTTCTTCTCCCAATACTCCTTGATAACTTCAAGTGCCACCAGCTTCTCACCACTCAAAAATCTTATACAGGCCCCTCCAGCTGTAGAAATGTGGTCAAATCTCTCTGTCAGGCCAAACAATCTTGCTGCTGAGGCAATATGCCCACCTCCCACAACAGAGTATCCGGCTTTTGTTGCAGCCTTTAGAACCTCATAGGTTCCAAGCGAGAATCTGTCATCCTCAAAAACTCCAGCCGGGCCGTTTATCACTACATAGTCAAATTCAGGTATGAGGCTTGAAAACTGATTGACACTCTCAAGTCCGATGTCCATAATTCTGAATTTGCCATCAAAGTTGTTTATCGGAATGTCCGCCCTAACACCATCTCTCTCTACCCCGAAATCTACTGGCAGAACTATTCTATCTGAGTACCTTTCAAGCAAAGCTTTCATCTCCTCATCGCTCACGTCCTCCTTATTGTCTTCCACGATGTTTTTGTTGACCTCTCCGATATCCACACCCTTCAGCATAAGGAAGTAATTGGCTACGACGCCAGTCAGAATTGCTTTGTCCGCTATGTTGTTTTCAAGAACATTTTTCAAAACCTTCACTGAATCCTTGATTTTTGCACCGCCCAGAATGAACAGTTTCCTACCTTCACCCTTCAGAGTCTTGCTCAGAGCAGAAACTTCTTTTTCCACGAGTCTTCCAACAACCGATGGTATGACTGGAACGAAACCGACTAAGGAGGCATGACTTCTGTGGGATGCGGAGAATGCATCATTAACAAAGAAATCAAAAAGACCCTTCAACTTTCGAACCATGTGTGACTCGGCATGTTCTTCAGCCCCTCTGCTAAGCTGCTCTTCCGAGTAGAACCTGACGTTTTCAAGCAGAAGTATTTCCCCACTCTCCATTTCCTTGACCCTCTGGACTACATTCTTGCTGAATATCTCGTCAATGTACTCAACCCTTCTTCCGAGAAGTCTTGAGAGGGTTGATGCATGACTCTCAAGTGTTGTAAAGTCCTTTCTACCCGGCCTGCTCTGGTGGGCAAGCAGAACGAGTTTTGTGTCGGAAAGTTCCTCGATGGTGGGCAGATGACTCTCAAACCTCGTCGTATCGAGAATTGTGGAGTTCACAATGGGTGCATTCACATCCACCCTCAGAAGAACGAACTTATCGTAAAAGCTGATGTCGTCAAGCGTTGGCAGTCCATCAATCATTAAACACCCCTCATGCTCTGACTTTAAAATTTTTACTTGTTTAAGCTGAGTAAGGAATTCAAACTGAAGTAATTTATTCACATGCATTCAGAATGAAGACATGGAAATAACAGATATTGCAGGTGTTTGCTGTAATGGAATAAAAGAAGAAAAATTAGGGCTTGGAATGGTGAAGTGCAGCGGTTCTGTTGCTGGGGTATTCACGCAGAACAAAATAAAGGCTGCACCGGTCATCGTTTGCAGAGAGAACATATCAGATGGTTACATAAGGGGCATAATTGTGAACAGTGGCAACGCAAATGCTTATACAGGAGATCAGGGGGTTAGAGATGCGGAAGAGATGTGTAGAATGGCTGCAAAGCTCTTTGGTTGCGATGCCAAGGACATCGCTGTTGCATCAACGGGAGTAATAGGAAGAAGGCTGGACATGGAATGGATTAGGGCGAAAGCTCCAGAGGTATTCGCTGGCTTGGGAAATACTACCATTCATGCGGATAAATTCGCGAAATCTATAGTCACTACCGATAGATTCGTCAAAAAAGCTTCTTCGGAGAAGGTAGGGATTGCAGCGGTGGCGAAAGGGGCGGGGATGATTGCACCAAACATGGCGACGATGCTGTGCTTCATTTTCACCTCGGCAAAGTTCGACAGTGGTGACCTCTATGAGATGCTGAAAAATGCCGTTGATGCATCTTTTAATAGATTGACAGTTGATGGAGATACATCTACCAATGATACAGTTCTTCTTGTGTCTACTGGCAGGGAGAGGGTTGACGCGGGACTTTTCGAGGATGAGCTTGAGAGAGTCTGTTACAGCCTTGCAAAGCAGATGGCTATGGATGGCGAGGGAGCTACAAGGGTTTTCGAGGTTTTCGTTGAGGGCGCTGCAAGCGATGAGGATGCTTACAGAATTGCAAGGACTGTTGCAGATTCTCTGCTTGTTAAAACAGCAATTTTTGGACGCGACCCAAACTGGGGGAGAATTGTCGCTGCGGTTGGATACAGCGAGGCTGATGTTGACGAGAGGATAACCCTCTCCTTTGAGAACGAAGTTAGCAGAGTTTTACTCGTTGATCGCGGAAAGCCTGTTGGAAGCGAGGAGGATGCGAGAGAACTACTGGAGAAAAGCAAAGAATTCACAATAAGAATCGAGCTTGAAAAAGGGAGTGGAGAGGGATTTGCAATAGGCTGTGATTTGGGTTATGATTATGTAAAGCTGAACGCCGAATACACCACCTGACTAAAGCTCGATGAGATGGGTTTCCTTCACAACGTTTAGCACAAGCATGGTGTATGTTTTCATCACCCTTTCCATACTTGCAATTTTTTTCACAAATGAGTTGAGATTTTCTCTGTTCTTGAATTTTGCAACCACGAGAATATCGTATTCGCCTGTAACGTCATAAACGGCGGTCACATTTTTCTCCTTCGCTATTTCTTTCTCTATTTCTACAAGATAACCTCCCTCAGCCGTGATACCGATGACCGCAATTATGTCGTAACCAAGGTAGGAGTAGTCAATCACAGGGATGAACTTTTTTATCACCCCTGCTTTCTTCAGCTTGTTGATTCGGTTGTATACTGTTCCCTCGGCAACACCAACCCTCTCAGCAATTTCTTTCAAACTTTTTCTGGCATCATCCTGCAGTTCCTTCAAAATTTTGATGTCAACTTCATCAATTTTTACCATGGACGCGGTATATTTAAAAAATTTTTAAGTTTTTCTGTAGCTGTAAGTTTTGGACAAATCAGAAAATTAAAAAGCAGCCAAACAAAGAACCACATGTGAATATGCCCGAAGCAGCTTTGACGGTCTTGTCCATTAATGTATTCTTTGGATATTGGAGAGCAAATACTGAAAAGCTCTCAATACAGTGGTTCTTGGCTATACACGTTCCTGTGCCTATTACTATAGCTATCAGGTTTTTATCAAATTTGGGCTGGAGTCTGATAACGTTTCCAGTTTTGATTGCAGCATTTTTCTCCGGTCAGTTATTGGGTGGCAAGTTCCACAGTTTCATAAAGAACCGTTATAGCGTGACATCCTGTCTGGTAATGGATGTAGTAAAAATAATAAAGGGTAAAAATTAGTAATTAGTTCTGTTGCCTCAACAACCTTCTGATAATTTTCCCCGTCGGCGTTCTCGGTAATGGCTTGTCTGTGAACTCAATTATCCTTGGAAGCTTGTATTTGGCGATGTGTTTTTCGAGGAAGGTTAGAATTTCCTCCTTGAGCTTTTCATCTGCCTGATAGCCTTCTTTCACCCTGATTATTGCTTTCACAACCTGCCCTCTTATTCCCTCGGGATCGGGAACACCAATCACTGCGCACTCGGCAACGGCAGGATGAGTGTTCAACGGCTGTTCTATCTCATCTGGCCCGATTCTGTAGCCGCTGGATTTGATGAGGTCATCATCTCTCGAAACGAAGTATATGTAGCCGTTTTCGTCCTTTCTGACGAAGTCGCCAAGAACGTTCCAGCCATCTCTCACACTCTTCGACTGCTTTTCTTGCAGGTTTCTGGACGGATGATTCCAGTATCTGATTCCAGTTGGGCCCTTGATGTATAAACTTCCTACCTCATCGGCTCCACACTCCTTGCCCGTCTCCGGGTCAACCACTTTAGCAATGTAGCCCGGCACAGGGAAGCCTATGCTTCCAGCAACTGGTTTCGGAGCGCAGGCGTTGGCGATGCAGATATGCAACATTTCTGTAGCTCCCAAAGACTCGTAAATATCCATGCCAAACACTTCCTTCCATCTCTTTGCTGTTTCAGCGCCCAGAGCTTCTCCACCACCGGTGAAAAGCCTCAGACTGCTTATGTCGTATTTCTGCATGTATTCCTCCAGCTTTGGGTCTGCGAGGATCATCCTGTAGGATGTTGGGAGTGAGGAGAACACTGTTATACCGTGATCTTCTACGTATCTGAAGAAATTCTCGACCGTAAACCTCGGCCAGATGCTTGCCGCAGCACCGTGGAGGTAAGGTATGAGACAGCCGTTCCCGTAACCCATCGCGAAGCTAACGGGAGCAGGCCCCCCAACAACGTCCTCTGGTGTGAGTTTCCACACGTGCTTACCCACGAGATAAACAGAGGAAATTACGTTCTCAACGAAGTGCACGCAGCCTTTAGGCAGGCCAGTGGTTCCCGAGGTGTAGAGGATGAGCGCCGGAGTCCCAAGTTTCAGCGGAACTGGATCAAACTTCGCACTCTCAGCAAGAACTTCTGAAAACGGAGTGAATCCCTCCTTTTCACCATCAAGCACGACCATAGCTCTGGCAGTCTTTATCTCGTCCTTTACTTCATTCACTGCAGGAAAAACTCTTTCGTCACCACTCACAAACAGAGCTTTTATTTCGGCGTTGTTCGAGACGAATGAAATCTCCTTGCCAGCCCACATGGGGTTCAAAGGCACTGGAATTGCTCCGGCCTTCATTATACCGAAGTTTACTGCAATGGCCTCGGGCATATTCCTCGTCCTAAATCCAACCCTGTCGTAGGGTTGAATTCCCGTAGCAACCAAAAAATTGGCAATCTTATTGCTCAACCTGTAGATGTCCCTGTAGGTAACCCTTCTGTCCTCAAAGTAAACTGCTACTTTTCTTCCCCTACCTTCCTTTATGTTCCTGTCCAGTAGCTCTTCTGCCAGATTCAGTTCCTTCCTTTCCCCAATATACTGCTGCACCTCGTCGGGGATTATTATCTCAGGCCAAGTTTCTTTTGGCACGATAAACTTCTCAATATCCACACTATCACCTCAAAACTTCCTTTATCTTATCAAGCGACTCGGGATTCTCCAAAGCAGAGGTATCACCAAGCTCCTGTTTGGCCACAACGGCCTTTATCAACCTCCTCATTATCTTTCCGCTCCTCGTCCTTGGCAGATCAGGAGCAAAAACTACTCTCTCGGGTTTGAAGGGCTTTCCGAATTCCTTGACGATTCTGTCAATGATCTCCTTCTCCAACTCCTCACTCGGCTCGTATCCGGGTTTCAGTGTTACGAAGACCCACACAACCTCTCCCTTCAGTTCGTGCGGAACTCCAATACACGCTGACTCCTGCACAGCGGGAATTGAGTTGACGATGGTCTCTATCTCTGCCGGACCCATTCTCTTTCCCGCAACCTTTATGACATCATCTGCCCTTCCAAAGAGGAACCAGAATCCATCTTCATCAACATAAGCCCAGTCTCCGTGATACCACACTCCTTTCCAGCGACTCCAGTAGGTTTTGATATACCTCTCGGGGTCTCTCCAGAAACCTCTGGTCATGGATGGTGCAGGTTTCTTGCAGACCAAGTAACCAATCTGTTGTCTCACGGAGTTGCCAGCATCATCAAAAACGTCTATATCCATTCCCAATCCCGGATATCCGAGTGTTGTAGGCTTAAGAGGCATTGCCGGGGAGGGGAGAAGGAAGCAACCGAATATCTCTGTTCCACCTGAGAGGTTTATAATGGGGCACCTCTCCTCACCCACTACCTTCAGCAGCCACATCCACGTATCATGGTCTATCGGCTCTCCCGTGTTGCCCGTAGCCTTTAAACTGCTTAAATCATGCTGCTTGACCGCTTCATCCCCATACCTCTTTAACAGCCTGTAAACTGTCGCAGAACCACCAACTTGAGTGATCTCAAATTCTTCGATCATCGCCCATATTCTATCTCTCTCTGGGTAATCTGGAGCACCCTCAAACAGAACGTGTGTGCCAGCAAGGTGCTGACAGCCAATGATCTGCCACGGCCCCATCATCCAGCCTATGTCGGTGATCCACAGAAAAACATCTTCAGGCTTTAAATCCATGTTGAAGAAAATCTCCTTGCTGCTTTGCAGCAGCACTCCGGCATGGGAAAGCACCACGCCCTTTGGCTTACCCGTGGTTCCGGAAGTGTAAAGCAGCAGTGCCGGGTCGTTTGGATCCATTTCGACGGTTTCACACTTTGTGCTCTCCTTTATCTCATCCCAGTAAACGTCCCTATCTTCCCTCATCTCAATTTCTGTGTTAGCCCTGTTGACGACAACAACTTTCTCCACCTTTGTCCTCTCCAGAGCCCTGTCCAGTTCGGGCTTCAGCGGAACTGCTTTACCCCTTCTGTAGCTTGCATCTGCTGTAACAACAACCTTTGCTTCAGAATCTACCAGTCTCGTTGCTATCGCAGCGGAACTGTAGCCGGAGAAGATGGGCATCGCAACTGCACCGATTTTCATGGCTGCAAAAAGCGTTACAACTGTTTCGGGAAACATTGGAAGATAGAGTGCAACCACGTCGCCTTTACCCACTCCGTAAGCCTTAAGGGCGTTTGCGAGCCTGTTTACCTCCCTGTAAAGCTCGAGGTATGTATACTTTCTAACATCTCCGTCCTCTCCCTGCCAGATAAAGGCAAGTTTGTTTCTCTTTGACTTATGCCTGTCGAGGGCGTTATAAGCCACATTAACCCTACCGCTCACGAACCAGTCTGTCCACTCCACTCCTTTGGACATGTCGTAGACTTTCTTGTATGGTTCAAACCACTCCACGTTTAGCCACTCAACTGCCTTATTCCACCACCACTCTATATCGTCTGTTGACTTCTCGACCATCTGTTTGTAGTCGGAAAATCCCTCTGCATCCATGAAGGCCTTAACGTTGGACTCTTCAACAAGCTCCTTTGGCGGATGCCATACAAAACTCATTTTCACCACCTTAAAAAATAAAATTAGACAATTCCTTTCTCCCTAAGCTTCTCAAGTTTCTTGCCCGATATACCAAGATACTTGCCATAAATATACTCGTTGTCAGCTCCAATCGGTCTGCATACCCACTTAACTCTTCCCGGCGTCTTGGACATAAATCTAAGTGTCGAGTTGGGAACCAGCACCTCTCCGTAGTGTGGGTCTTTAAGCTTCACAAACATTCTCTTGACTTTGAAATGCTCGATGTCGAGAACTTCCTTTGGAGCGTTCAACCTTCCTGTAACAACGGTACCCTTTTTATCTGGCCTTCTGGAGTATTCAGTTACTATCTCCAGAAGTTCTGCTGCTGTGTAGTTCATTGTGAACTTCTCTATTTCATGCTGAATCTTCGGCTGATTCTCGGGGTTTAGCCTTTCCTTGATGGTGGGATACTGCTGTTGCAAATCGGGACGGTTCATGATTTCACACAAAGCAGCCCAGTTTGGATCTGTAAAGCCTGACATGAAGGTGTAACCATCCTTGCATTTCACATAGGTGTAGGGGAACACGGCATAGTCGAAATTACCAGCCCTGACCATCTTCTTCTTTGTCAGATGGAAGTACTGCATCAGGTAGTTTGAAATTGCAAGCATACCCTCAGGCGGAGCGGCATCAATCATCTGACCCTTTCCGGTTTTTCTTTTATAGAACATAGCGAGCAGTATGCCAAAGGCAGCCCAAGCTCCACCAACATACCACCCCATCCAGTTTCCGTGTTTCAGAGGCTTCTTGTACTCATCTGGCACCTCTGGGTCCAGATCAGGTTCTCCAGTCACTGACATAACTACTCCTCTTGCCTGATCGGTAAGGTCGTAGTCAGGCTGATTTGCCCTTTCCTCCGCATCCTTTCCAAACTGTCCATAGGTGTTGACTGCACAGTAAATCAGACCTGGATTTATCTCTCTGAGCTGTCTGTAGCCAACGCCGAGTGAATCCATGTATCCGGGCTTAAATGACTCTATCAATACATCTGCCTTCTTTACCAACCTCTTAAGGATGTCTCTCCCTTCCTCACTCTCAATGTTCAACGTAACATGGAATTTGTTTCTACCCTCTGTCAGGTATGCCAAGCCAGCATCTTTGACCATTATTCCGTAAGGAGTCATCTTCCTTGCAATATCTCCTTCAGGTGGCTCTATCCTGATAACCTCAGCCCCAAGTTCAGCCAGAATAGAAGATGCAAAAAGACCAGCAAAGTTTCCATAGCTCATATCAAGGACAGTCACATCATCCAAAGCCTCAGGCTTTCTCATGACATCATCAGGGTTTGTTTCGTTGTAGACGAATCTCGCATATTGGGGGTCTAAGGCCATTCCAACAATCGTTTTCTCTTCCATTTTACCACCTCACGGGAATTTCAATCCCTTCTTTCCATCCCAGTCTGGCGGCGGACATTGTGGAGGAACATCTGGATTCCACTTGTAGATCACGCCCTCCTCATACAATTGTTCAATTTCTTCCATACTCAGGCCGAGGTATTTGGTCAAAACGAACTCATTGTCGAAGCCTATGGGCCTTGCACCCCACTTCAGCCTTGATGGTGTTTCCATTCTTGGGGGATAGCATGGTTCTACAAATTCTCCATAGAGCGGGTCATCGTACTCCATAATTGCTCCTCTCTCTCTTAGATGCTCACTGTAGTAGGCTTCTTCAGCATCAACAACATGTGTTGCAGCAAAACCATACTTATCAGCAAGTTCCTCAATCTCTTTAACGGTCTTGTTCTTAGCCCACGCAGCTATCTCCTTCAGAATATACCTTGCATTCTCATCCTTAAGCCTCTCTAAGGGATCAGCAAATTTCTCATACAAATCCATCCTGTCCATTGCTTTGCAAAGCCCCATGAACTCCTCTTCTGTAAAGGCAACAATCGCAATCCATCCATCCTTGCAGTCGAATAAGTCTGAAGGGCAGATTGCCAAATCTCTGTTTCCGACCCTCTCTCTGTTCTCGCCCGTCATGTCAACGTATGTCCAGGTCCAGTCGAGAAATCTGATGACGTTCTCAACTTGGGAGTAGTCTATGTACTGCCCTTCTCCAGTCCTTTCTCTGTAGTTGAGGGCAGCAACTATTGCGATTGCACACATCAAAGCGGTAGTCCAGTCTGCTATCCAAACACCTGACTTGAGAGGACCCCTGCCCTCGAAGCCAGTGATATAAGCCAACCCACCCTCACTTTGGGCTATCGCGTCGTAGGACGTTCTTCCTGTATATGGACCCCATGTGCCAAATCCGGAAACGTGCAGCTGTATTATTCTTGGATTTATCTCTCTCAGCCTGTCATAACTCACCCCCCACTTCGACAGTCTGCCGGGAGTGAGGTTATCAACCACAACATCACTCCTTTTTACGAATTCATAGAAAAGCTCTCTTGCCTTTGGATGCCCGAGGTGCATTCCAACCCAGTACTTGTTGTGGTTTTGCTCCAACAATCCGGGAGACAGATTTTTCCAGAAAAATGCGTATGGTGTTACGTATCTCATCTGGTCTCCTCTCTTTGCCTCAAATTTAATGACTTCAGCACCAAATTCTGCGAGATAGTCCACAGCAGAAGGTCCAAGTACCACTGAGCAGACCTCCAGAATTCTCACTCCTTTCAGAGGTTCGGGCCTGTCGAAGATTTCCTCAGCGCCGAGCAAATTTTTAACAAACTCCATATACTCGTTCAATACAATCCCTCCTTGCAGTATTAATAATTCAGTTAATTTCAAATGTATAAGTTTTTCGATTTAGAAATTTAAAAAGTTATAGATATAAATCTAAAATATATGAGAACCAAACTGTCTATCTATTTCACCCCTCTTTATCAACTCAAACAATTTGTCAATGGTTTTGATCCCATACTTTATACTCCTCAAAAGTTGAATCTGAAATATCTGAGCAGTTATGAAAGCATCAGCAAGAGCGTTATGTCTGTAAGGAGTCTTTATCCCGTATTTTTCAGCAAGATTATCAAGTGTCATCTCACTGATCGGTCTTTCGCCGAGTATGTAGCACACCGCTCTCTCCAAATCAATAACATCAAGGGTCTGGTTTTTCAGCTTGTATCCCTCAATCTTAAAAGCCCTTTTAAGAAAGTTGTAATCAATTTCGACTGCGTATCCGACAATGATTCTACCTTTGATCAGTCTGAAGACTTCTTCAGCAATTTCAGAAAAGTTCGGCGCATTTTCGAGCTCCTTAGGATTAAGACCGTGGATTCTAATAGTATCAATTCGAAATTTACTTGGTCTTACAAGAGTGTAATAGCTTTCTCCGGCCATGATTCTCGTTCCTAAAATCGGAACTGCGCCAATCGCTAATATCTCGTCCTTTTTCTGGTTCAGCCCTGTGGTTTCGAGATCAATTGAGATAAAATTTGCTTCTCTTATATTCATCATAACCCCCTCTCAATGCCATAGTGTCCCTTTAAAAATTTCTGAAATCTCGAAATTATCTTAAAGGTCTCCTTTAAAACCAGAGCATCAATTTTATCAATTTCAGAGAGTTTTACAATATTCGCACTCCCCTCTTTTCCCTCAAGCAAACCTTTCGAATGATTCTTGAGCCTCAGGTCTTGCAAGAACTCATAACCCTCTTTGAGAGAGTTCAGCAAATCTTCCTCTATCAGTTTGATCTCTCCAAGCTTTTCAAGTCTCTCCTTTGTGTTTGTAATATCAATAAATCCACTCTCCAATGCAAGGACCCTTACTCCGTTGGTCGTGGGATATATACCGCGCATCTTGATATCCACTTCTCTTAATCTCCTCAGACCGAAAAGACCTACTGGAGGTTCGAACATGGTTGCATCGTATGCAAGAAATCTGAGGGACTGACTTGTGAAGCTCTGCTTTATCTCTTCCATCAACTCGCGGTAAAGCTTCTCCTCTCCATAAATCGGCCTCAAATCGAGGAAAACTGACAGATACCGAACGTTCTCAGATGTGAGATTCATGAACCATTCATGAAACATCTTCTTCCATTTTTCAACGTCCATATTCCATTTGGGATTGGAAGCCATGTAGTTCCCCGGACACTTTGGTATTCCGATGTAATCAAGTGTCTCGCAAACTCTCTTTCCGAGCTCAAGCATAGCTTCATTATCACCGGAGTGGATTATTGCGTTATCCTGATCGGTTGCTATAACCTGCTCTTTTCTCGCAGAGCTTCCCATATGTACCCAGACAAAGTCCGAAAGTTTTCCGTAGTCTTTTTCCATTTCACTCACTATGATTTCAATAGTCTTCTCGACAACGTAATCGTAGATGTCCGTAAGTAAAGCTGAGAGATCGTAAAAGTGCATACCTTTCAAAACCAAATTTGCAATAGAGATTTTCAGGCTTGTAAATGCTGACCTCATCTCATCAATATTCCTGGACTTCTTCAGCTTCCGGTAGAGAACAACAAGGGATGTGGTGGGTTCAAAGAGCAT
Source organism: Archaeoglobus sp. UBA230 (assembly GCA_002507545.1). GTDB lineage: Archaea > Halobacteriota > Archaeoglobi > Archaeoglobales > Archaeoglobaceae > Archaeoglobus. The sequence continues at coordinate 43,390 of DAVR01000009.1, forward strand.
GAGAACGTCGTTGGCAGTGATAACACCCTCGACCCTTCCGTTTTTTGTTACCACAAGGTGGTTGATACCTCTTTTCAGCAGCTCCAGATGAGCCTCGAAAACTGGAGCATCAGCCTCAATAGTCACGGCAGGAGAGCTCATGTAAGCTGATACCTTTTCTTCAGGTGTCTTTCCATGTATGATGAATCCCCTCAAATCTTTACTTGTTAAAATCCCCACAGGCCTCATATCTCCATTGACGACAACAATTGAACCAACCCCGCTCATTTCCATTCTTATCGCTGCATCCTTTATACTGGTGTGTGGGTAGCAAACCACAGGCTTTTTAGAAACGAGTTCTCCAACCCTCGCGAGAAACAGTCTTTCTGTAATGCTCTCTTCCCTCGAAATTTCTGCGATTCTTCTGAACTTCCTCTCTTCAAAACTTTTGAAAAACTCTGCGAACTTTCTGTTTCTTTCCATCAACTCCTCAAAGGATCTCCTTTTTATCAGATAGCATATCGTGTCCTCTTCGGCTATCGCCTCTCTGTCATGTGTTTGGAAGAGACCAAAAATTTCTCCCTTTGAAATTTGGTCAACAAGCTCTCCGTTTTCATAAATCCCAACTCTGCCAGAAAAGACAAGGTAAACGTAGTCGCTTCTCTCCCCCTTCTTAAGTATCATTTCTCCTTCCTCGAAAGCTTCAACCTCAAGTTCATTAAGCAGCAAATCTATCTCATTGTCTCTGAGGAAGCTGAAGGGTCTTATTCTTTTTATAAACTCTTTCGGAGGCAACATTTTTTGAACAATAAATTATTCGAGTTTATAAAGGTTTTTGGTTACCTCCTCTCAATCACTCTTGATATTGTTCAAAATTTATGATTAGTAAAATCAAAAAATTTAAATATGTTAAAACTTTCACTACTAATCGGGAAGTAAGTTTGTAGTTGGAGGGTGAAAAAATGCCTTGGCCACCGAAGGTGTTTTGGGTAGGTTTGGTAGTATACTACGGCTTTGTAGCGATTTGCTGGATTGCGGAAGCAACTTCAGGGATAAATCATGTAGTAGGACTGCCGTTCTGGTATGCGTCGTTCTTAGGGACTTTCCTGATACCGCTGCTGATGTCTGTGATCTACTTCTACTTCCCAGAGAAGGCTGAAGAGGCGAGAGGTGGTGCCTAATGGTGACGGTAGAGGCTCCAGTTGTAGGAATAACTGTGCTGTACTTTTTAGCCATAGTCGCAATCGGGTACTATTCGAGGCAGAGACTGAAGAGCGCTACTGACTACTACGTTGCAGGAAGGCAGGTTGGTGCTGTTGTGAATGGTCTTGCTCTGGAATCAACGTATCTCAGTCCTGCATCAATGCTTGGACTGCCAGCATACATTTTCATTCTCGGTTATCCTTTCTGGTGGGCGATGTCAGCTATCATCGCAGGAATGCCAATAGCAACTCTTCTCACTGCATCAGCACTGAGAAAATACGCACCAACAAGCTTCGCTGACTACTACGCGGACAGATATAACGATCAAAGACTGAGATGGCTTGTTGGCATAGTTACTGTTATTGGTGCGGTGCTGTATATAACTCTCTCAATCGTGGGTATGGCTCTCTTCCTTCTCGCTATTGCAAAGGTGCCGTATATTGTTGGAGTTATCGTTGGAACGATTATAGTTATGCTTTACGTTGTCTGGGGAGGGATGATTGCAACAAGCTGGAACGCTGCCTTCCAAGCTTTCCTGATGACGCTCGCAGCTGTGATTGCTGCAGTTGCCATCCTTATAAAGCTCGGAGGTATTAGCGGATTCTACGAGGCAGTTGCTGCAAACAATCCCAAATTCTGGAACACTCCCAGCGATCCTGAAGTGCCCCATCTCCTCAGCGGAACGTGGATCGCTGTCATAGGATGGTTCTTCGTTTGGCACTACGGATTCGCAACAATGCCATACACGGTTGTCAGGTTCTTCACAACTATGGACATCAAGACTGCAAGGAGAAGTATTTTCTGGTGCACGCTGGCTGCAGGTATATTCTACATGGCATTGCAGATTATCGGTGCTGGTTCGAAGCTTCTGATTGAAACTGGCCCAATGGGTGGAGAGGGAGCCAATGCTGTGTCAATACTGAAGAACTACATGGCACAATACGGAGTTGGAGGCTGGCCAGACTATTCGATGGTTGCAGCAGTTGAAGCATTACAGAACCCGTGGATTCTCGGCATACTCTGTGCTGGTGGTTTAGCCATCGCCATGTCAACCGCCGCTGGATGGGTCATGGTCGTCAACACCCTCGTTACGAGGGATTGGGGAGACATGATGCTTAAGAGCAGGTATGCAAAGGAGAACCCGATCACCCTTGCCAGAATCATTTCAGTGATATTCCTTCTCGTTGGACTTGCGATTGCCGTCAACCCACCGGGACTTGTGCTTGACCTCTCAGGGTGGGCGTTTGTAGTTATAATCTCAGCTCTTGGACCCGGATTGATTCTTGGTCTCTGGTGGAAGAGAGCTACCAGAGCTGCAATGTGGACCACTGCAATCATCATGACCCCGCTGCACCTCTATGCATGGCTTAAAGCAAAACTCGTTCTTGGACACCATGCGTTCTTCTTCCTCAACGACGTGCTGTTCGGAGACAAGACCGCTCTAATCACACCGCACCAGGTTTGGGCAATACCCGTTGGATTCATACTGTTCATAATCGTTTCACTGATCACAAAGCCGGTTGAGAAGGAGGCTGTGGAGAAATACTGTATTGAGCTGACGAAAGAAGTTTAAATTTAATCTTTATTTTTTAAAAAGCTCTTTAATTATTGCTAAAGTGGATTCTCTGGCAATTTTGGGTATACTACCTCCTCCAAGCACCACAACCAGCTTTCCGCTACACAGGTTTTCAGCCAAGTCCTTCAACCTTCTTGCGGTTTTAGTGTAATCCGAGACGGTCAAACCAACATCTCCATACTCCCCAACGTGCGTGTCGTGGCCGAAATACCAGAAGATCATTTCAGGTTTGAATTCCTCTACTCTTCCAGAGAACATCTCAATTGCATTAAAGTAGTCATGGGAAAAATAGCTCACATCAACTTTCAGTCCATCCTTTGAGGTATAATCGTTTCCGCATAGACAGAAATGCAGTATGTTGAAGTTCAGCAGTTCAACAAGCTGCCTTGTCCCATCACCGTGGTGGGCATCGGTGTCAATAATCGCAATCCTTATCCTGCCGAACTTGTCGTAGAGGTTTCTGATGGCAAGAATAACATCATTGAAGCAACAGTATCCCCAGAAGTAGTCTCTACTTGCGTGATGCCCTCCAGCACCGATGTAGCAAAAGGCGTTTCTCAGCTCTCCACTGTATACCATCTCAGCAGCCTTAACAACTCCTCCCGCAGAATGCCATGCAGTGGAGCAGAGTGAATCTTGCTCAACACCTTTCAGGTGATCTTCAGTATGAACTTTCAGAATTAACTCGGTCTCGACAGGAGGAGAAATTATGAGCCTGAAGTTCTGACCCTTTAATTCCTCAAAGGCTTCTGGGAAATCTTTGAGCCTCGTTCCAAGAGTTAAATAGCTTCTTCTGCTGAAAGAAGGGTGATAGAAAACACCTGTAACCATAAAAAATTAAGAGGATTTCAACTCTGGGAAGTCATCGTAGAAGTACTCGTGCTCCCCTCTTTCTTCTTTCTTTCTCTTCTCCTCCTCAATCTGTCTAAGCTCTACCCTCCTTATCTTACCACTGATGGTCTTCGGCAGCTCTGGTACGAACTCGATTATTCTTGGAATCTTGTATCTTGCAAGAATCTTCTTGCAGTGCTGGAAAAGTTCAAGGGCGAGCTCTCGTGATGGTTCGTAGCCGGGTGCAAGCATCACGAAAGCTTTAACGAGTTGGTATCTTATCGGGTGTGGACTGCCAACTACTGCAGCCTCAGCCACTGCCGGATGCTCAATCAAAGCACTTTCCACTTCAAAAGGTCCAACACGGTAGTCGGAAGTCTTTATGACATCATCCGCTCTGCCAACGAACCACCAGTAGCCCTTCTCGTCGAAGAAAGCCTTGTCACCAGTGTAATAGTAATTGCCAACGAAAACCTTCGCCGTCTTCTCGGGATCGCCCATATACTCTTTGAACAACCCTATCGGTCTCCACCTGTCCAATCTTACGACTATGTGTCCTACCTCGTTGGGCTTTGTTATCTCATTCCCCTCATCATCAACCAGTGTCACATCATACATGAAGGTTGGTCTGCCGAAGGAGCCGGGGATTATCTTTTCACCCTTATACCACGGCGGGTTGCCTATCATCGCCGTACTCTCTGTCTGTCCGTAGAAGTCTCTGATCTCGGTCTCAGTATACTTCTTCCACTGTTCGTAAAGCTCCGGATTGAGAGGTTCTCCAGCACTTACAACATCTCTCAGTGCTGAGAAGTCATATTTGGATAGATCGGAGAACATAAAAAGCCTCCATGCTGTTGGTGGAGCGCAGAAGGTGTTTACCTTGAATTCAGACACAGCCTGCAAATAAAGGTCTCCGTTTAGCCTTGTGAAGTAAAATCCTGTTGCCGTGGCTCCTACAATTAGAGGGGCAAAGAAGGAACTCCAAGCATACTTCGCCCAGCCTGGGGCACTGAGGTTGTGGTGAATGTCTCCCGGCTGAACGTTTATGATGCTTGCGGTTACCAGGTGGCCGAGTGGATACGAAGTGGCTGTATGAGCAACTCTTTTTGGCAATCCAGTGGTTCCTGAGGTGAAGAAGCTGAATATCGTATCATCTGGTTTTGTTTTAGCAGCTTCAGCCTCTGAGGACTCTTTCCTTATACTGTCGTAACTCTCCCACCCCTCTCTGTCTCCAATTACAATTTTTACCTTCGGCGTGACACCAACATTGTTGAGAGCCTCATCAATGGACTTTGCGGAGTTTTCATCGGCTATTACGGCAACAGGTGGATAGACTCTGAACCTATACTCCAAATCTCTGACGGTCATGGTTGTTGCAGTGGGCACTCCAATGAAGCCACCTTTCACCGTGGCGAATGTTGAAAACCAGATTTCAGGAAGCAGTGGGATCATCATGTAAAAGCTATCTCCTTTCTCCACTCCATGTCCCCTCAGGAAATTAACAACCTTGTTTCCTTCTGCAGCAAACTCCTCGTATGTAAACTCCTTTTTCTCTCCTGTCTCAATGTTCGACCAGATCAGTGCCTTCTGATCACCTCTCTCTTTTACGTGTATTCCTTCAAAAACCTCCTCAGCCCAGTTGAAGTACTCAGGCAACTGCATCTTGTTCAGCTTGTCAAAGAAACCCATCATAGCTTTTTCTTTTGTCTCGTCGTCCGGCAGTTTTGTAATTTCTATAAATTCCTTATACACATCTTCTAACCCCATACTAACACCAACCTCGACTTATTCAAGGTTTTTACGCAATATTTAATCGCTATTGTTTTACGTAGTATTTAAGAATTTTGAAACATGGCGAATTAATGGAAAAGTTTTAAGTCTTTAAAATAAACCAAGTATCAATGACGAGGATAGATGAAAAAAGAAGGGAATGGGAAGAGAAATGTCTGAAACCTTGGCTTCAGAAGGCTGGACAAAGGGAAGAAAGGTTTGAGACGTTATCCGGTGTGGAAGTTAAGACCGTCTACGACCCTTTGGATATAGAACACCTCGACTTTGTGAAGGACATTGGCTACCCCGGAGAGTATCCCTTCACAAGAGGAGTTTATCCGAATATGTACAGAGGAAGACTCTGGACGATGAGACAGTTCTCAGGCTTTGGAACCGCTGAAGATACGAACAGAAGGTGGAAAATGCTCCTTGAGGAAGGAGAGACGGGCTTAAGCACAGCATTTGACTTTCCAACTCTTATGGGTGTGGACAGCGATGACCCACTTGCAGACGGAGAGGTAGGAAAGGTAGGTGTGGCTATTGACACTTTGAAAGACTTTGAAATACTCTTCGACGGCATTCCACTCGATCAGGTCTCCACTTCCTTCACAATAAACCCACCAGCGGGGATAATACTTGCAATGTACGTTGCCATTGCTGAAAAGCAGAGGGTGCCCAAGGAGAAAATAAGAGGGACGATTCAGAATGATATGCTTAAGGAATTCCATGCTCAAAACACCTTGGTTTTGCCTCCTGAACCCTCTCTTAAGATTATAGTGGACATCTTCGAATGGGGAGTTGAGAATGTACCAAAGTTCAACCTAATTAGCATCTCTGGCTACCACATCAGAGAAGCTGGCTCTACTGCTGTTCAGGAGCTTGCCTTTACAATCGCAGACGGAATGGCTTACGTTGAGGCTGCTATAGAGAGAGGGATAGACATAGACCGCCTTGCTCCTCAGCTCAGCTTCTTCTTCAACTCGCACAACGACTTTTTCGAGGAAATTGCGAAGTTCAGGGCAGCGAGGAGGATGTGGGCAAAGATAATGAGGGATGAGTATGGGGCAAAAGATCCGAGGTCATGGTGGCTGAAGTTCCACACTCAAACTGCAGGATGCTCTCTGACAGCCCAGCAGCCTCTGAACAACGTAGTGAGAACTACAATTCAGGCAATGGCTGCCGTGCTTGGTGGTACTCAGTCTTTGCACACAAACAGCTTTGATGAAGCCTGGGCTCTGCCGAGTGAGGAGGCTGTGAGGGTTGCATTGAGGACGCAGCAGATAATTGCTTATGAGAGCGGAATACCCAACGTTGTTGACCCGCTTGCGGGAAGTTACTACGTTGAGTGGCTGACAGACAAGATGGAGAAGCTTGCGTGGAAATACATCGAGGATATCAGGAAGATGGGAGACGGCAGCATGCTCAGGGGTGTGCTGAGGGGAATCGAGAACGGTTTCTTCGTTAGGGAGATTTCTGATGCTGCAGCCAGATACCAGAGGGAGATTGAGGAGGGTAAAAGGATAGTTGTTGGTGTTAACAAGTTTACCATCGAGGAGGAACTCAGAATTCCCATACTGAAGGTTGACCCAGAAGTGCAGAGAAGACAGATTGAGAGGCTCAAAAAGGTTAAGGCCGAGAGGGACAATGAAGCGGTAAGGGAGGCTTTAGAGTGGTTGAGGAGTGCTGCGGAAAATGATGAGAACGTGATGCCGCCGATAATGGAAGCTGTCAGGAGCTACGCCACAATCGGAGAAATAATGGGTGTGCTGAAGGAGGTTTACGGCACATACAAGAAACCAATCATCATCTGAGGTGGTTGAATGGAGAAGAAAATAAGAGTTCTGGTGGCGAAGGTAGGCCTCGATGGGCATGATAGAGGAGCAAAGGTTCTGGCGAGATTTCTGAGGGATTCAGGCTTCGAAGTGATCTATACTGGATTGCATAGAACCCCCCAGGAAGTTGCGATGGCTGCTGTGGATGAGGATGTTGATGTTGTCGGGATAAGCTTGCATAGCGGTGCGCATCTTGCCTTGGTGCCAAAAGTGATAAACTACATCAGAGAGTATGGAGGCAATCCTGATGAAATGCTGATTCTGGTTGGGGGTGTAATTCCGACCGATGATATTGTTGAGTTGAAGAAAATGGGGGTAGATGAGGTCTTCATCCCCGGAACCCCCATTTCGGAGATTGTTGAATTCATAAAAACGAAACTGCCTGAGAAGAGGAAGAAGAATGAAAGTTGAAGAGCTTGTTGAGGGGCTGCTTTCCGGCAACAGAAGGGCTTTAGCGAGGGCCATAACCTACGTGGAAAACGAATATCCGGAGTCGAAGGAGATAATGAAGAGGATTTTTACCAATACCGGCAAAGCTCACATTGTGGGACTTACTGGCTTTCCGGGAGTTGGTAAGAGCACTTTGGTTAGTAAGCTGACGGAGGAATTTAGAAAAAGAGGAAAGAAGGTTGGTATAATAGCCATTGATCCCGGTTCACCCTTTACAGGAGGAGCCTTGCTTGGAGACAGGTTAAGGCTGGATGGAATGGACTCAAGAAAACCTCTGTGGACGGATCCAGGAGTATTCTTCAGGAGTATGAGCTCTCGCGGTAGGGCTGGAGGTTTAGCGGCGAAGACAGGAGATGTTGTAAGGCTGCTCGACGCCTTCGGTTTCGACATCATTCTCGTTGAGACTGTCGGAGCGGGGCAGAGCGAGGTTGACATCATAGAGGTTGCGGATACTTCAGTGGTAGTAATGATGCCTGAAACTGGAGATGAGATTCAGGTTAACAAAGCAGGAATTCTCGAAATCGGAGATATTTACGTGGTCAACAAGGCTGATCTCGGAGGGGCGGAGAAGGTTGAAAGGTGGCTGAGATACATGCTCTCTCTGGATGAGGAGAGCGTTCAGATGCTGTCCCAGATGACTCATGCAGACGAGGCGAGGGTTGCGAGCGGTGAGTTTTTTGAGCGCAGGAAGGGATGGTGTCCTCCGGTTATAAAGACTGTGGCAGATAAGGGAGAGGGGATTGCAGAGCTTGCTGATGCCATTGAGAGACATTTCAAGTATATGGAGGAGACGGGATTGATAGAGAAGAGGAGGAAGGAGAGGGTAAAGAGAGAACTCTTTGAGATTGTCATGAATGACGTGATTAAGCTTGTTAAGGAAAAAACGAACTACAGAGATGTGATTGCAAAGCTTGCGAGGAATGAAATTGATCCATATACAGCGGCAGATATGATAGTGGAAGAGGTGTTAAAAAATGCAAAGGAAAGATAGTAGCGTAACAGTTACTGCCAACGGAAAAGTCGTCAGTAAAGATTCCAACATTGCGTGGTATGTGGGGACTCTGGATGAGGCTAATGCCTTCATAGGGCTTGCAAAGGTTTTTGCGAGAGATGAAGAGGTAAAGAGAACGCTTGGGGAAGTTCAGAGAAAGATGTTTGTTGTTGGTGTAGAGTACGCGAAAAGCTCTCTCGCAGAGAGTGATTATGAGTGGCTTATGGGTAAAGTGAAGGAGTTTGAAGATGCTGTCAGGAAGCCTAATAGCTTCGTCATACTTGAAAAGGACGAGCCAACTGCATTCCTGAGCGTTGCAAGGGCTGTTGTGAGGAGGGCAGAGAGGATAGCAGTAAGGCTTTACAGAGAAGGTGTGGTTGGTATGAACGTTGTTGAGTGGTTGAACAAGCTCAACTACCTTCTCTACCTCATGACCCTTAAAGAGGGTAGGGATTTTGAAAAGATTTAGGGGGTGTTGTTTTTGAGGGATGTTGCTGTTCTTGGAGTTGGAATGACAAAGTTCGGAAAGCATCCGGATAAATCACTTGTTGATTTGTTTGCTGAGGCGTTTTATGAAGCTTTTGAAGGATCCAACATTGAGCTGAAGGACATTCAGGCTCTCTACTACGGAAACTTTGTGGGAGAGATGACTGACGGCTCTGGTAATCTGTCAGGTTTTATGGCCGACGAGATTGGGCTGAGGGGAATTCCTGCGATTAGATACGAGGGGGCATGTGCCTCTTCGAGTGTCGCCTTCAGGGAGGCTGTGAGGGCTGTTGCTGCCGGTTATTATGATATTGTGGCTGTTGGCGGGAGTGAAAGGCTTTACACAGCGGGAACTGAAATTGGAACGAGGGCATTGGCTACAGCGGTAGATGGGGTTTACGAAATCACTGCCGGTCTAACATTTCCGGGTGTGTTCGCCTTGGCGGCGAGGCTTTATGCCAAGAAATACGAAATTCCACTTGAGGAGCTGAGAGAGATGATGGCCATGGTTTCTGTTAAGAACCATAAATATGGGGCCATCAATCCCAAGGCACAGTTCTACGGCAAGCTGGGAGATTTGAAGGTTGAGGATGTGTTGAATTCGAGAATGATAAGCTCACCCCTAACACTTCTGGACTGCTGTCCCATGACCGATGGTGGGAGTGCCGCGATAATCGCAGCTGCCGATTTAGCTGAAGACTTGGTTGACACGCCGATTTACGTGAGGGGGACGGGACAGTCTTCAGCGGGTGGGCTGTTCAGGCAGAAGGAGGATATAATTAGAGCTGTTCCGAGGAGGACGGCATCGCAGATGGCCTTCAAGGAAGCCAACATGAGTCCCAAGGACATAGACTTTGTGGAAATTCATGACTGCTTTACAATTGCGGAGATAATAGCCACTGAAGCCATGGGTTTCTTCGAGTATGGGCAGGGTTGCTATGCGGTGAGGGATGGTGTTACGAGTATTGATGGTGATCTGCCAGTCAACCCGGATGGAGGGCTGATTGGTAAGGGGCATCCTGTTGGAGCGACTGGCGTATCACAAGTTTATTCGGTGGTTAAGCAGCTGAGAGGGGAATTCAAGGAGAATCCAGTAAAGAATGCAGAAACAGCAATGACCGACACGCTTGGTGGAGATTTTGGAACGCTGGTTAACATGATTTTCAGCGTGCACAGGAGGTGAGAATGTGAGGTTTGTTGACTTCTTCAACGCCCTCTTAGAGGGAAAGGTTATCGGCCAAAAGTGCAATGACTGTGGTAGCTACACGTGTCCGCCGAAAGCGACATGTGATGAATGTGGGAGCAGGAACCTTGAAGCTGTGGAGATGAGCGGTAGAGGTGTGATAAGGACTTTCACCACAACCTATGTAGCTCCGTCAGGCTATACTGAGGAAACTCCATACACCGTTGCAATGGTCGAGCTTGACGAGGGGCCTTGGATCGTTGGAAGGATTGATTTGCCGAATGAGGAGGTAGAGAAGCTTGGCCAAGAACTGATAGGGGCGAGAGTGAGCGTTTACGGCAAGGAGTTTCCGACAGAGCCTTTCTACCCGGACAAGAAGAGAAGGGTAGTTCCCATGTTTAAACTGGAGAGGTGAAAGGATGAATTTTGAGCTTGATGAAGAGCACAGAATGCTTCAGAACGCAGTGAGGGAGTTTGCCGAGAAGGAAATAATGCCCTACGGCAAGGAATATGACGAGAAAAGGGAGTATCCAATGGAGATATTCAGAAAGGCCGCAAAGCTTGGTTATGTGGGAGCGAGTGTTCCAGAGGAGTATGGTGGGGCGGGGATGGACTATCTTGGTGAAGCTATAATCAGCGAGGAGCTAACGAGGGCGGACAGCAGTATCGGAACTGCCATTGACTTGGCTATCCTCGGCGTTCCAATGATTCTGAGATATGGCACAGAGGAGCAGAAGGAGAAATACATCCCTCCAGTTGTGAGCGGTAAAGCTCCATCAGCCATTGCCATTACCGAGCCAGATTGCGGGACGGATGTGGCAGCGATGAGGACTAAGGCTGTTAGAGAGGGAGAATACTGGATTCTCAACGGCTCAAAGACCTTCATAACCAACGGAAGCGTCGCTGGTCACACCCTTGTGATGGCGAAGACGGCTGAGGTGGAACCCCCTCACAGGGGCATCACGGCATTCATTGTGGAGACCAATACTGAGGGCTATGAAGCGAGAAGGATAGAGAAGATGGGACTCAACTGCCACGATACTGCTGAGATCACTCTGAAAAATGTAAAGGTTCCTGCAGAGAATCTGCTCGGGGAGGAGAACAGAGGATTTTATCAGCTCATGGAGTTTTTCAACGAGAGCAGGGTTAAAATTGCCGCATTACATCTCGGAATGGCGGTTGGAGCTTACGAGAGGGCTTTGGAATATGCGAAGGAAAGAACGGCCTTTGGAAAACCTCTGATCGAGCATCAGGCAATCCAGTTCAAGCTTGCGGATATGTGGAAGGACATTGAGGCTGCAAGACTTATGGTGTACAAGGCAGCGTGGCTGATAGATCAGGGCAAACCTTTGCCAGCTTTAAGCTCAGCAGCAAAGCTCTTTGCGAGTGAGGCTGCTGTTAGGGTTACATACGAGGCTTTGCAGATATTTGGGGGCTACGGATACAGCAAGGAATACGACATTGAACGCTACTACAGGGATGCAAGGGTTGGAACCATCTACGAGGGGACGAGCGAGGCTCAGAGGATTGTAATTGCGAGGAGTTTAGCTGGGAAGATTAATAGGTAATTCTGTCATTTTCTAAAATTATTTCCTGCCATCAAACCCAGCCGGAAACATTTTGTGGAGATAATTTATTCTTTTACTGGGCCTAACACCAAAACGATAGGATTTTATAACTTCTGTGGGTAAATTAATTTAATGAGGGTCAAAATTGATAAAAGGGGTAGAATAACAATACCGAAGGCAATCAGAGAGAAACTTGGGATTAATAACGAGGTCGCAATCTCCGTAGAGGGAGATAAATTGGTTATAAGAAAAGCAGAAGACCCGTTTGAAAACCTCAGGAAAGCTTTTTCTGGTTTGAGCTTTTCCAGAGAAATTAGAAAGGTCGCTGAAAGTGAAGCTATAAAACTGGTGAATGAATGAGAGCACTTGTCGAAACAGGTTTTCTCCTTGCACTGAATCCTGATGATTCTCACCATAAAAGAGCAATGGATGTATTGAAAAAAGCTAAAAAAGGCGAGATCAAACTCTACATATCTTCTCCTTCCCTTATCGAGCTTTCACTTTTGCTTAGAAGTAAGGGGTTGGATGAAGATATCATTAGCACCGCTTTCCTATCTATCGAGGATGCAATAAAAATGTATACTAAGGTTCAGTATGCTTGCTTGAGAGCGGAGCATTTAGCTCTTTCGGCGGAATTGAGGAAGAAATACAGAGAACTAACTTTTTTCGATTCGCTTCACGCTTCAATTGCTATCATAGACAGATTAGAGTATTTAGACCTTGATCCTGTAATAAGAGAGGTTGTAGAAAAAGAGAAACTTGGTGAAGTTGGATTTTAATGTTTTGTTAAACCCTCTTGCCTAATTTCAACACGTAATCTAAAACTTGCTCCACGACTTATATAATACTGAAAATAATACTGGTGATAAGGTAAATTTTACGAGTCTGGGGATGTTACAGATACATTTTTATTTTTTATCGTTCCATTTTTAACATGTCATCCGAATTTGGCGACCTGAAAATAGATCAGATAGGGGTTGTTACCGACAACCTCGATCGAATTGCTGAGTATTTCAAGGAAAAGTTTGGCATTGACTTTGTCACCTTCGAAACGGAGCAGGAGAGAGGAAAGATCAGAATTGGTTTGACCAATCTCGGCGAGGTGCAACTTGAACTCATTCAGGTCATCGAGGGCGAGACAATCCATGCAGATTTTCTCAGGCGTAAGGGAGGGGGATTGCACCACATTGGATTCTTTGTGAAGGATTTGGATGAAAAACTCCGAATTGCCAAGAAGAGGGGTATTGACGTTGTTGAGCAGGGCGAGATAGCTGGTGTAAGGTACGCGTACCTTGACACGGAGAAAGACATCGGCATAACTCTGGAGTTTATTCAGGTTTGATTTTATAACCAAGCCCTTCAAATCCATCCAAGAAATCCTGAGAATATTGCCAATAGTGTCATATCAAATCCAAGAATACCAAAGGTCACTGCAGCCTGTTTCTCTGTTGAGTCCATATCGTACACCCAGTAGGCTACGAGGAAGAAAGGCAGGTAGCCAATGAGAAAGATCAGGAAGGGCATATTCGTATTCCACCACCAATATTCCCAGACAAGCGCATTGGCAGCGTTCAGCAGAATTTCAACAAATACACAGGCTGCGGAAAGTACAACCGCATAGAAAATTCTGTTGTTTACACCAAATACCTTTTCGTTCTTGTTCTCAGGTAGAATCTTTGTTGCTGCAATACCCATTATTGCGAACATCATTGATATTTCAATATTCAACCCAATGAGGATTAGATAGGAAGTCTTTCCGGGCGCCATCCATACGGCAGCGTAATTTGTGAAGTGAAACACGAGAGCATTCCAGATTTCGTTAAACCAGTCCATCCCCCAGAAGGCTAACGCAGCAAACACAGCCCTGTAGTTCTTAGCGGAAATTTCCGAGGCGTAGATGTAAATCACAACCAAAAAGAGGGTAATGACATACCACTGAAACTGGGATGCATCTCTGAGAATTGACAGAGCCTGAAGAGCTGCTTGTGTTGGCATATCATTCGAATTTTTCTGGATTATTTAATATTTACCATTTTGCCAAACCATTTTTTAATCCATTCTCCACTTCAGGGCATGTACTTCATAACCTCCAATGAGGGAAAGTTCAGAGAGGCTAAGGAACTTGCTGCAAAGTACAGTGTTGAGGTTAAATGGCTGAAAATGGAATATATAGAGCCACAGGGAAACTCTCTTGAAGAAATAGCCAAGCTGAGTGCGGAAATGCTGGCTGAGAAAGTAGACGGAGACTTTGTCATTGAAGATAGCGGGCTTTTTGTTGAGGCTTTGAAGGGCTTTCCGGGACCTTATTCAAGCTACGTTTTCAAGACTATTGGCAATGAGGGAATACTGAAGCTCATGAAAGGGGAGGAGAACAGAAAGGCATACTTCAAGGCAGTGGTGGCATATTTCGATGGAAAAGATGTTCACATTTTTACAGGTATGGTTTCGGGAGAGATTGCAAGAGAGGCGAGAGGAGCAGGGGGTTTTGGATACGACCCAATATTCCTCTACAATGGGAGAACATTTGCTGAAATGGAGACGGAGGAGAAAAACAGAGTTTCGCACAGAAGAAGAGCCTTTGAAAAGCTCTTTATGTGGTTAAAGGAAAAAGATTAAAAAATTCAGTCTTCAGAAGATTCTTCCTCCTCTCCTCCTCCTTCGCCCTCAGGCCCCTCTTTGCTCTCAAGCCCTTTGGCAGCGATGACATCGTCAATTCTCAGGATCATTATTGCAACCTCTGTGGCACTGCTTATTGCCTGTTTCTTCACCCTCAAGGGCTCAAGCACACCTCTCTCCTCCATGCAGACGACTTTACCGTTGAAAACGTCAACACCATAGGTCTTCTTGCCCTCTTCATGAGCCCTCTTGAGTTCAACAAGGATGTCAATTGGATCAAGACCTGAATTCTCAGCCAGCGCCCTCGGTATGACCTCCATTGCTGATGCAAAGGCCTCTGCGGCAAGCTGCTCCCTTCCTCCAAGTGATGGCGCCCAGTCTCTCAGCCTCAGCGCCACTTCAATCTCTGGAGCTCCACCACCAGCAACGACCTTTCCACTCTCCAAGGCAGCCTTGACGACCTTTATTGCATCTGTCAGACTTCTCTCGACCTCATCAACCACATGCTCGCTGCCACCTCTGACAAGCAGTGTGACGGCCTTAGGATTTCTGCAGCCCTCGATGAACACCATCTTCTCGTCTCCAACTTTCCTTTCCTCAACCAGCTCAGCTTCTCCGAGATCAGCACTATTAACTTCTCTGAGGTCTGTGAGTATCTTCGCTCCACATGCTTTGGCAATCTTCTCGATGTCACTCTGCTTAACTCTCCTCACTGCCAGAATTCCGGCCTTAGCCAAGTAGTACTGGGCTAAGTCGTCAATACCCTTCTGGCAGAACACAACGTTTGCCCCTGCCTCTGCCAGCTTGTCAACCATCTCTTTGAGCATCTTCTCCTCTTGCTCGATGAACTTCATCAGCTGATCTGGGTCGGTTATTCTGATTTCGGCATCTGTTTCAGTCTCCTTTACTTCAAGAGCTGCCTTCAGCACTGCAATCTTTGCGTTCTTAACTCTCTTAGGCATTCCTGCGTGCACGACCTCTTTATCAATTACGATGCCATTAACGAGCTTGGTATCTGCAACGTTTCCTCCCTGCCTTTTCTCGATTTTGATGTTGTCCTCGTCAACCTTGTACTTGCCATTGACCTTCTCTGCAACCCTCCTAACAGCTTCAACAACAATGGATGCAAGATGATCAAGTGCATATTCGGAGTGCTTGCCCGTTACAGCCGTTGATGCAATCTTCTTCAGAATTTCTTCGTCCTCAACATCTATGTCAATGGCGATGCTGTCGAGGATTTCAAGAGCCTTCGATGCAGCCAGTCTATAACCTCTTGCAATTATTGTTGGGTGAATGTCCTGATCCAGCAGCTCTTTAGCCCTCTTCAGCAACTCTCCAGCAAGAACCACGGCGGTGGTTGTACCATCGCCAACCTCATTGTCT
>DAVR01000006.1 GCA_002507545.1 Archaeoglobus sp. UBA230
TTCTGTTGTTGTAGTGGTCTGTAATCCACGTATAGTCAAAACCACTGTCCTCAGCCAGTTTTACATAGTACTCAAGCTCGTAGTATTTCATATCTGGCACAAACTCAATACCAAATCTCATAACATCACCATCTATGAGCAAAACTGGAAAGCAAATAATCTTTTCGATTTTAATTTTACCATTTCAAAGCTTTTCTGATTACTCCCAGAATGACCTTGAAATTCCCCCTCTTCACCTCTCTCAATATGAATTTTGGTCTGAGATAAAATCTAAGATAGCAGTACTTCAGAAATCTCGAAATCTCCTGTGGAGACATAAAAAAGTTCTTTAGCACAGGTTTTCCGGCTGTAAAATCATCAAAATTCCTGCTCAAAATCCATCCCTTTCTCTCTGCCTCGTCAAATATTTCGGTTCCGGGGTAGGGAGTAAGAACTGAAAATTGCGCATAATCGGGGTCGAGCTCGAGAGCAAACTTCAGTGTCGCCCTCATCTCCTCTTTTCTCTCCATCGGAGCACCGATGATGAAGGAGCAGATCACCCTTATACCATATTTCCTTGCCAGCGTAACAGCTCTTCTGACTTTCTCAGAATCTATCTTTTTTCTGTAAAAATCCAGAATTCTCGGACTTGCAGACTCAACTCCGAAGTATATGGCACTGCAGCCGGCTTCTTTCATTTTTTTCAGCATATCTTCATTAGTCGTGTCAACACGCGAGGAACAGCTCCATTCGACATCTATTCCTCTCCTCCTAATCTCATCGCAGATTGCCTCAACCCTTCGTCTGCTCAGGGTGAAGGTGTCATCACTGAAGGCTATGTGTTTGGCGTTAAAGTCGCTTACAAGCCACTCGATCTCGTCTACAACGTTCTCAGCGCTCCTAACTCTGAATCGGTGCCCCATGAAAAGGGATGAGCTGCAATATCTGCATGCAAAAGGGCACCCACGGGAAGTAATCATAGGAAATTGCTCCAGACGCTCACCAAAAAGAGAGTATCTTTCGAGGGGCATTAGGTCATAAGCGGGAAAGGGGAGAGAATCAAGGTCTCTTATAAATCCTCTTGGCCCATTGTCAACTATCTCGTTCTCACTTCTGTAAACAACACCCTTTACATCCTCCAGCGTCTTTCCTGCTTCAACTTTCTCCGCAACTTCAACGATTGTCTCTTCGCCCTCGCTAACACACACTGCATCCACAAAGTCATTTTTAGCAGCATCAAGCGGTCTGAAGGTGACGTGAACACCACCGAGAACAACGAAAATGTCTGGTAAGACCTCCTTTATTTTTCTGGCGTATTTCAGGGCAGAGTTGAATGTGGGAGTTGTAGAGGTTATGCCCACCATTATCGAGTTTTTCACTCTCTTTATGAGTGTCTCAAAGTTGAGGTTCTCCACCATATCGTCAATAATCCTAACTTTAAACCCCTCCCTTCTCAGCACAGCAGCAAGATAACCCAGACCTAAGGGGGGAGTAGATATGTCAAGTCTTTTCACAACCTCAACATTTGCATTTGGGTTGAGGAGGGTGATCATCCAAAAATGTTGACCATTAATTCTTAAAAAGATTGTTATGCACTTGAAACGATCTTTATTACATCATTGTTCTTCAATTCGTGATCCTCAGCTATCCTCATCTTAGTTCTGGCATCCAGAGCGTAGATAAAGTGCTTTCCAATATCGGTATGGATCATATATGCAAGCTCTCTCGCAGTGGTACCTCTCTTCACGAGCATGGCGTCGGGAAGGACGTTGCCTTTGGTGTCGGTGAACTTGTTCTCGTCCTCCACCGGATAGACAACTATGTAGTCTAAAACATCAAAAACGACCTTATTGATTGCACTCTGTACACCCGTAGACCCAAATTCCTTCAGAAAGTTTCTTATTCTTTCGAGAGCCTTAACCTGCTTTTCGTTCAGCTCTTTCACAATTTCGAAATCACTATCACCGGGCAGATATTTGATATAACCATTCTTCGCTGCAGTTCTCAGTATAAGCTCGTAGGCTGCCGAAGTGGGAACTGTTATCTCCGGCAAACTAATTAGTCTCTCAAGAAGCTCCTTTGGAGCCTTATCTGCCTTATTTGCAGCGATCACCATTCTCATCCTCCTCTTTCTCAGCTCAACCGCAAATTGCTTCAGTCCATCATCATCGAGTTTTGAAACGTCTCCAAAGCCCTTTATTGCTTCTCTGATCATCCATTCCTCAAAGCCAAGCCCGGCAAGCTGCTCAGTTAGAAACTTTACTGCATCTCTCTTTTCAGCTTTCATTCTCCTCATTATTTTCTCCCAGTTTCTCTTGAGAATACCGTAAAGCCACATGTCTATCTCGTGATAGAGAAAATTCACGTCCTCAATAGGATCACGCTCGCCAACACCTATCTCATTTCCCTCCTCGTCTGTCGAACCTGAAGCGTCAACGACGTGTATTACAGCCTCACTCTGCCTCAGATTGTCGAGAAACTCGTTGCCCAGTCCTCTACCCTTGTGAGCATCTGGAACAAGTCCGGCAACGTCAATAAGCTTTACGGGAATGAACCTCCATCCGTCAATACACTCTCTGCACTCCACACCAAGTTCCTGACAGACGCATTTAACTCTCACGTATCCCACACCGATGTTCGGCTTGATCGTTGTAAAGGGGTAGCTGGCAATCTCGGCATCGGCAAGAGTCGCGGCTTTGAAGAACGTTGATTTGCCTGCGTTGGGTTTTCCTGCTATACCAATCTCAATCACTCAAACCCCTCCTCGTATATTCTCCTCTTTCTCTTGTCCCGATCAAGCTTTTGAGCAGTGAGGAGTTGCTCTTTAAAAAATTAGCGTATTCGACGCTAATTTCTCCCTTTCTCTCAAAGAACTCGATAACCTCCAACGCCTCCTCAATAGTTTTACACACCTCAAGGTGGTCGAGAACTGTGGGTAGCTTTTTGCCCTCAAGTTCGTGAAAAAGGTTAGGGAACATCCTTTGAAACTTCTTCTTCTCCCACTCCATCTTTCCCTTCCTCTACTTTCTCCAACTCGGATTTGGATTCCTCTTCAGCTTCGTTGTAGCTTGTTACCTCCTCTAACTCTTGCTCCGTTGTTACTTCCTCCTCTTCGACAACTTCAGCTATTTCTTTTTCCTCTTCTCTACCGGGTATCTCAACCTTCTCTCTTATCCATACTCCCTCTCTGCCGACTATTCCACCCTCAACGCTGCATCCATCTTCCATGTAAACTTTATCAGCCCTTATATGTCCAAAAACCTCGGAAGAGTTCAGGAGATACACTATTTTTCCTTCAATCGCCCCATGCACTCTGCACTTCTCAACTATAACCTCTCTGCCTCTCAAACTGCCAAATATCTCACTCTCACTTACGTAAATATCTCTCGCTTTTATATTTCCCAGAATTCTGCTACCTATGATCTCTGCATTCTTGCTTGTCACAATCCTGTCTATGCTTACCTGAGTGCTGTCCGGGATTATAAGGGGAGAATCAAATTCTTCCACCTCTTCGAGGAGCTTTTCTGCCTCCTCCAGTCTTCCAAGCCTCAAGAGAATTAACAGATAAAGGAATATAAAGAACAGGGCTGGAGTGGGGTCTTGGATGGTTATAAGACCCTTTGCCTCAAACCCATTCTTTATTCTGACATTTCTTCCAATTTCAAGGTCTCCGTAAACTGTTAGCTTTCCCCCAATGGAGGCGAATTCACCGATGTAGGCGTCATGTTTTGATGTCACATTCCCGCTGACGTTGCACCAAGCGTCAAGTCTAACCTCCTCTCCGAGAACGTCGCCGTCTACCGTAACCCTCTCTCCCAGTATGACCTTTTTCGCAATGATGCCGTAACTGAGTTTGGAGTTGGGGCCAATAATAACATCCCCACTTGCGACTATGTTTCTCTCCTCGAATCTCGTGTTTGCAGGAATTACCAGCTTCTCCAGCATTCAACTTTTCTTTAATTTTTAACTTTTAAAGCTTTGCCATTATCTTGTCCTGGAATACGTATGCCAAATCCTCTGCAGAACGGTGATGTGGCTTAAAACGGCAATGATCAAGACCACCTCGTAAACGTATCCTGTGATGAGACCGAGCAGAAGTATGAGCAACCGCTCGCCCCTCTCTGCTATACCAACATCGCATCTCTCTATCACATTCTCAGCTCTTGCTCTCGTGTAGCTGACGAGAAGTGAGCCGCTCATGGCCAACCCAACGATAACCCAATCAACGCCGTATATTCCGAGAGAGAGGAAAAGGATAACGTCTACGTATCTGTCCACCACAGAGTCAAGAAAACCCCCGAAATTTGTTGTAAGGTTGGCAGTCCTCGCCAGCGCTCCATCAAGGAAATCACAGATGCTGCTTAGAAGAACAAAGAGGGCAGCAATAAGAATTTTGCCGCTTATGATGTAATATGCAGACAGAAGTCCAAAAAAAAGGCCAAGAATTGTTAGATGGTTAGGTTGAATACCCATTCTGCCGAGAATATTAGCAAAAGGCTTTGCTAACTCGGTCGTCCAAGGTTTAATCCGGCTCAGCATTTTACTTCCAGAATTTGCCTCTGTAGTGACCAGTTATCGGACAACCCAAGCAAAGGTCTTTTTTCCAGTAAAGACAGTTATTACAGCTAACGTCACCGCAAGGAGCTTTTTTGGATTTTTCAATGTACATTTTAATTGGCATCACGACATCCTTCTCCGATCTAACGATTATTCCGGCCTCAACATTGTAAACCTCTGGTTTCGATCGTATATGCTTATCAACTATGGCCTCGAGGGTCGTCAGGTCTTCACCACCCAGAAACAGAGTTAAGTTTTTGTCGCCTGCAACAACAAATCCGTTCAGAAAAAAAGGACATCTTGACAGCTTTGATATAATATCTGACGGTCTTTTGCACTTTATATCAACTTTTAGTATGTGCAATCCTGATTTTTTCAGGTTTAGACCATAAGCGTGGCTTATGACGCCAAGCTCCTTCAATTTCTTGATCCTACTTCCCACTGACGGCTGAGAAAGGCCAACAATTTTCGCAATCTCGCTCTGAGACATCTCAGGGTCTTTTTCAAGAAGCTCAAGTATCATTCTATCCTTTTCATCAATGTCCAGTACCCTTGGCATTTAGACACCAGTTGAAAGTTGGCTCATTCTTATAAAAAATTAGCGGAATTGGGAGTGTGTTTAACATCCTCTAATCTCAATACTACACTAATATAATTCAACATCAAAACTTATTTAAACCAGCTACAGACAAAACAATGCTAAAAAGATGGGATACGAGAAACTACGACATAGAACTCATCCTGGCAGTCTTTGACTCCATCAGCATAAACATAGAATCAGAATATTCCAAAACCAAAGAATTTACGACATAAAAACGATAATAAAGGCTTTGATTATAAAGGAATTTGAAAAGCTGTCTTTAAGGACTGCGGAGGTCAGGATTAAGCTTGGGGTAAGGA
The DNA here is from genome assembly GCA_002507545.1 of Archaeoglobus sp. UBA230. GTDB lineage: Archaea > Halobacteriota > Archaeoglobi > Archaeoglobales > Archaeoglobaceae > Archaeoglobus. Next base: position 5,437 of record DAVR01000006.1, read on the forward strand.
TTGACCACACGGTTCTACACTTCCGGGAGAAGAAACTCGCTCCTTACATGGAGGAGATCGTCAATGCAATTTTAAGAGAGCTTCACAAACGAATTCAGAAAGCTTCGCAGATTTAGCTGTTTTCAGTAAAAAGGGGATAGGATAGAAATACACGCGATAACGGTATAGGGACCCTTTATCCTGTAGCCGTTTCGATAACAACTTACGAGAGCAATTGAAAGACTGCCTGAAGGTAAGGGATATTTCTACGCTGACGCAGCCTACGACAGCAGGAGTTGAAATACCGTCGTAGATAGGGGCTATCTTCCTATCGTTAAACCGAGGAAAGAATAAAACAAAGGGAAGAATAAAACAAAGGGCTACGGAGCGAGAGTTTAGGGACAGGATCTTCGATAAGGATAAGTACAGGAGGAGAGGGGTTTGCGAAGGGTTCTTCGGAGCTTTAACTAACTGGTTCGAAGATAAAATCCCTTGCTCTTTGAAAACGGCCGTAACAAAGCTTGTTAGAGTTGCATACTACGCTCTGAGAGTTTTGTTAAGAGTTAGAATAAAGGAAATGGGATATTAAACACACTCCGGAATTGGCATTTAAGGCGTCCCCATATTGGCGCCATAAAATTCATTACCGTATTTGAAGCAGTAAGTGTAGCTGCTATAGCTGCACACTCCAATTTCAGATTGCCTCTTAGCCAGATAGTTGCTGATTCTTTTTCCAGTTTCTAAGTCCAGTTCATAGCTCTTACTCTCTCCCGGCGCTAACTTCTCTGCATCTTCCAGTATTTCTTCTAGAATCGGATATTCCTGAAAGTCCTCCTCGGTAATCTCGAAGTAAGCATCAGGCGGAGAGGTGAGTTTTTTAACCTGGAAACTCATAGAAATATCTAATGTCGCCAAGGTTAGGATGAAGAAGGCTACAGGTGCGAGTATCAAAATTAAAAGTAAAATATGTTTCTTCTTCATGCTCTCACTCATCGCTTATTCCGTTAATATTGTTGTATATCCTATCCCAGCACAAATCGCACCACGTGTTTGTTCCAAGAGTGACCCAGCAGTAGTTCATAATACATGGATCGTGCTCCCAGCAGTATGTGCTATCCTCGGCTTTAAAGTTGTGGGAAATTTCGTGCTGAGCAACGATATCCAGCGGGATTAACCAGCATGTGTAGTGTCCACTTTCTGTCACTCCAACGCTGTAAAATCCATTTATATAGGCATAACCGCAATACTTGTCGTCCACCGACTTTATCCAGCCGATCATTATATCGTTTTGCGGATCCCCATCATTATACCAGCTCCTCCAACCTTCCATATCTTCGGCCAGATCTTCAAGGTAGTCTGAAAGCTTTCCCGAAGTCACATCGCTTGCGTCCCAAAAATCGAGGAAATACCAGTTTAGAGTTGCTCCACTGTTAAATACTTGGAACCTATCGTAGGCATCCAGAGTAGCGTCGAAATAATCCGTATTCGTTGGTCGATCGTCTCCTATGGCTTCGACTATCCACAAATACAAAGCTCCGTTTTTAATTTGAGGGCCAGATGCTGCTTTGGAACTCATTATTTCGAATTGCTGAGGCTTAAAGTCCTGCGATAATCCCCCGTCTAAATAATCTCCAGCGTACTTCTCGGCCAGCTCCTTAGCATATTCTTTTGGGACTGGAATGCCATCCACCATCACAACTCTTGGATTGTGAGGATCAACGCCGTACTTTTCGATGAATGCCTTTCTGGCTTTCTCCCTTATAGCAAGAAACTCTGAGGCATTCAACACGGCTACGCCAATTTTTCTGAAATGTTCAACAGCTTTGGGGTCGATCCAGTCTTCAACAGTTCCGTTTGCAGTTCTGCCCATAACCACGTACGAATCTGGGAGATAACCTTCAAGGTAGTAGGGCAACTGTCCCTTAGCAAACTTGATGTCATTGTCTGAAATGTTGTACTTTTCGTAGAGTGTCTTTAATTCCTTTGCTGTCAGTTTTTTGGGATCTTTTAGCTCCAATTTCGATGGTTCGATTTTTGTCTTTAGTCCTGCAGAAAAGGCTACAGTCACACTTCCTAAAATCACACAAACCAAGATTAGACTAAGCTTTTTCCACATGCTACCACCAATCAATATGAGCTGTTATAGCATATAAATTTTACGCTATATGCTATCAATCATCTTAATTGATAAACACTGGAGCGCATCCTCTAACCTCCTCAACTTTGCTTAAAGTTAATAAGAACTCGTTATGAGGTTAGAGGTAGTTTCCTAAAACCTCAACAACCTCTACTGATTGAAGCTAGTAAAACCCCAGAATTAGTCAGCGAGGAATGATATCGAGGCAGCAGTCGTTAATATACTCCCAAATTTCTCAAGAAATCTCTCATAACCTGCTATAACTTTCTGAATTTCGAGAAAAAGCTCTCCTTTCGGCATGAGGTGAGTCTCTTCTCCTCCTCGTTTACGAGGTTAAGCGTTTCAAGCTCTTTTAAAAGCTTGAAACACGAAGGTAGTCCTATGTATTCTTCCAAGCTTTATCCTCGTGAGGTCTTCTAAAGCTCCAACATCATTACTTTTGTTATTTACTCGTTTAACTTTGGTAATAGATGTGTCCCCATTACCAAAACCTATCTATGAACATGTCTGCATTATCACAAGCTATAAATACCAAAAATCAAGTATTATTATGCTAAGGGTAAAGGATATTGTGAAAGAGCTGAAAGTATTCGAAAGGAACAAAGTACCACTTTAAATCAAATACTCGGTAAGAAGAACTGCAAGAATTCTTTCCGAACCTCATCCAGTATCCAAAACTTCAGTCTGGAACTGGGTAAAGAAGTTTGAGGAGAAATTGCCGACTTCCGCGGAGAAAGAGTATAGAAATCTAATAGCAATAGATGAAACAGTTGTTAAAGCGAACAAAAAGAAGTACTACCTCTACTCTGCCGTAGACGTTGAAAGAAACGAGTTAATTCTGATGAGAGTCTATACCACGAGAAACTACCTTACTACTAAGTCCTTTGTAAAGGAAGTTCTGAATTACTGTGAGAACAAGCCTAAATTCGTTGTTGATAAGGCTTCCCTAGCTGATTGATGCTCTGGAAAGCCTTGGTTTAGAATTCGAGCATCAATCCTTTCGGTGAAAGAAGCTTGATTGAATCGGTGTTTTCTTCACTGAAGCAAAGAATCAAGATATTCTTTTGCTCGATTAGCTGTTCAAATCCTGTTAGAAACTGGAATTTGTTCTGCAAGCTGTTTATGCTCTACTATAATCGGTTGAGGTGGTGTTTATGTTAAGTGGACATGTCCCTGCCATTTTAACAAAAAATTTAATAATTACACTGACTTAGAAGCCAACATGTTCGAGATAAAGAGGTTGGGTCTGCTGTCTATGGCGAAAATAGGGGCTGTGTTTATGGCAATAATCGGTCTGATCAGTATCGTAGGTCTGACGATCAGTAAGGGAGGTTCGTTTAACCCTGTTGTGCTTGTCTTAGTCCCATTAACCTATGCCGTAGTCGGATTCGTTCTCGGAGCAGTGCTTGCCTTTCTCTACAACATTGTCGCTAGATTTATCGGTGGTATGAAAATAGAACTTGAGAAAGCAGATGAAAGTTTTGAGTCTGATGAGTTGGAGTTTGATGAAGAGGAATCAGAATTTACTCAAACCTAAGAGCCTCAATAGGTTCAAGTCTGCTCGCCCTCCAAGCCGGATACAGCCCGCTAACAACTGCAGTTGTCAAACCAACCGAGAAACCGAGAATAAGATAGAACAGGGTGCCAGGCTGGAACACGTATTTTACGTTCTGGAGGATGATGTAATCTATTGCGTAACCACCCGCAAGGCTCAGAACGCTACCAATTGAGCTTCCAATAATTCCGAGTATTACTGCTTCGAGCAGGAAGATTTTTAAAATTGTGACCCTGTATGCTCCTATTGCTCTCATCACACCTATTTCCTTTGTTCTTTCAATAGTGGACATAAGCATAATGTTGAGGATGCTGACACCAGCAACGAGAAGGGAGATGGATGCAATTGCCATCAGAAACGTGTTGATCTGCGCAAAAGCTTCGTTTATTCTTTCGAGGATGATACTCAGTTCAAACACATACACTTTATCTTCCCTGCTATTTAACCTCTCCTCGATTGCCTTCTTAACGTTATCAACATGATCGAGTCTGTCTGCCTTCACTATAACCATCGTGTATCCCTTATCCGAAATCTTACTGAAGTCATCTTGTGAAATTATTACGGCTGTGTTGGGATTTATATCAAATCTTGCACCGGTATCTTCAAGTATCCCGGCAACCCTAAATTCTCTGCCGTTTATTGTTATTTTAGAGTTGACCTTTATATCTCCGGTATCAGCGAGGTTTTTGCCAACCACACAGCTACCTTTAAGCCTTATAACCCCCTTCTCAGCATCAAACAACTCTTCGGCATCCTTCTCGCTCAATCCGTATATTTGCAGGTAAGCTTTCAGCTTTTTCGATTCAACAAGCAGTGTGTCTGATTTTACGGGTATGGCGCTCTTCACATATGGTAGTTTCTCTATTTGGTTTACATCCTTTTCATCAACATATCTGTATCCAGCGTAGTAGTTGGGTCCCACTATCAACTCATTTGCAACATCCTCGAAGTTCTCAAGCACTGTTGCCTTTAAGCTCTCCCCGAATATTCCTATGGCTGATACAGCCATAACCCCTATCAGAATTCCTATGACAGCAAGCAGACTCCTAACTTTTGCCCTTTGAAGATTTCTTCTTGCAAGTTCAAGATACATTCTATCCTCCCTCTATCCCCTCGATTTTTCCGTCCCTCAACCGGATAATAAAATTCCCATACTTGGCGAGGGTTGGGTCGTGAGTGACGAGAATTACTGTCACTCCCCTCTCTTCGTTTTGCTCTTTTATAATGTCCATCACCTGTTCCCCAGACTTCGTGTCGAGATTGCCCGTGGGTTCATCACAGAGCAGTATTTTGGGGTCGTTTGCCAGTGCCCTTGCAATTGCTACCCTCTGCTGCTGTCCGCCGCTTAGCTCATTCGGCTTTCTGTCCATTTCTCTCTCCAAACCAACGATGCCCAGCAACTTCTTTGCTCTTCTCTCCCTCTCATATTTGCTTATCCCCTTGAATATCATGGGAAGCTCTACATTCTCCAAAGCAGAAAGTGTTGGGATTAGGTTGTAGGTCTGGAATATAAAGCCTATGGTGTCTCTTCTGAGCTCAGTAAGCTCTTTATCACTTAGATTTATGGTTTCAATGCCGTTTATCAACACTTTCCCGCTCGTGGGCTTGTCAAGGCAGCCGATCAAGTTTAGAAGGGTGGACTTTCCACTCCCGGACGGGCCCATAATAACCGCAAAATCTCCCTCCTCTATCTCCAAGTTAACGTTTTCGAGAGCCTTCACTTCGTAAAATTCAGTTTTGTAGATTTTTGAGACATCAACCAGCTCAACAACCCTCATTTCCTTATCTGCCTGTAAATTATAAGTCCAATTATCACAAAGACGACTGCTGCAACCACGATGGATATTACAATCGGCAGATTTGAACTCTCGACTTCGGTAGGAACCCCTCCCCCGAGATTGACTTGCTTATGTATTTCAAACTTCTCGCCCAGATCGTTGGACCATGATACTGTAACCAAAACACTTTTGTTGCACTTTACAGGCAAGTCAAAACTCTGAAAATCAGACGGATCAATGTTTCCGATGAAGTAGTCTGCTTTGTATCCATCACATGTGGCAAGCGCATAGGCGTTGTATACTTCACTTCTCCCGTTGTTGCTCACATCTCCCGACACAGTCACCTGCATACCTTCTCTCGCTACGTTGACGTTTGTGAGGCTAACTGCGAAGCTGTCAAGGACCTTTATCGAAAAACTCTTTTCTATGCTGTATTTATTTCCGAATTCGTCAGAATATTCAATTGTGAAAAACACCTCACCCTCCCCACCCCTCGCCGGACTGAACTTGAAGTTGACCCTCTTGCTCTCCCCGCTTGGTATTGATGGAACCTCAACCGGATCGCTGAAAGTTCCAAGGTCGCTTTGGGCGGTAATTCTGACCCCTATAATCTCGTCTCCTCTTAAATTTGCTACCTCTACTGGAACTAGTATGGAATCACCGATGTAAAGCGTTTTGTAGGGGACAGTTACATTAACGACAACACCCTTGGACTCAAGCATCCTCACGTTAACGGTTCTGATAACCTCATGGTAGTTGTTTCCATTGTAAAAGGATATTCTGAATTCAAGTGTCGAAGATGATGGGAAGAACTTGAAAACTCCCTCAGCACCATTGCTGCCTACTTCACCCAGATAAACGGACTGAGGGGTAGCGTTGAACAGCGCCTCAACCCTGACGTCTTTAAGTTCAGTCGGAGAGGAAACATAGAACTGCAGGTCGTTCACCTCTCCCTTATAAACTGGCGAGGTTACGGTGAGAGAGGGGAAGTTGTCGTCAACAACAATCTGGATGTTCTGCCTAATTGTGCCATTCTCAGTGGAAATTGAAGCCTCAACGTTGAACCTTCCAGCTTTAATAGCCTTTATTGAGAAAGGAAGGGTTGCACTCCCCCCTGCTGGTATTATGCCTATACTGTATATTTCCCTTGGAGCGATTTCAACACCATAACCTGTTAGAATGACGGAGTTCACTTTAATAGAGGTGCCCGAGGTTGAGGGATTTGAAATTACGAGAATACAGTCTGCATAATCACCTGGCAAAAGAATTTCAGGAGAGAGTTGATAGCTTATCGAGACGCCCTGAGCAGCTACGTGATGGATTGCAGCAACAAATAGTACCAGTAAGATTAAACCGAATTTTCGCATAAGATGTAACTGTCGGTCTGGTATATATTCTTTCTCGCAATGCTAAGAATGATTAATTTAGAATTTTTAGCCATCTTATTGTCTTTCTCAAGTTCAAGTAGGTCTCCCCAAGACGCAGAGCTTAATAGTCCTCCAAATAATTTTAAGAGTTAAGCGTGTATACCTGTCTTCAATGATCAGCTTATCAGCACCTTCTCCACGCCATCAACTTTCAGCATCTCTTCCACAACCCGTCCCGGAATTTTTGTTTCCGTTACAACAGTAAGTTTTGACTCCACGCTCAGCTCAGGGTCTTCTGCGAGGATATACCTTATTGAGATTCCGGCATTTGCCAGAGCAGAGGTAACCCCTGCCACAATCCCGACTTTGTGACTCTCAGCGTAAACCTCAACCACCCCAAAACCGAGGATTCTTGCAACCTCGGCGATGTTTGCTACAGGTTTGAGGGCAGAAAAAACTCTTCTCAACTCCTCATCACTTTCGATGTTCTGGATAGCCGCGAGAACGACCTTTCTGTCAACTCCTATTGCTTCGGCAATTTTTGTTGGGACGAGTTCAATCTGATCACAGTATGCCTTTCCGTTCCTCACAGAAATCCCGAGCCTGAGGAATTCCCTCGCTACTGCAATTTGAGAGGGATACTTCTCGAACTTCTCTGCAACTTTTTTCCACATAGTTATATTTTCATGCTTCCAACTATTAAACTTTATATCCTCTTCGGGAAACATTAGTTGGTGCTTGAGGTAGTAGAATTGTCAAAGAGCTACGGAGATTTTGTTGCTTTAGAAGGTCTGAGTTTTACGGTTGAGAGGGGGGAAGTTTTGGGACTGATTGGAGAGAACGGAGCAGGAAAGTCAACAACTCTCAGAATAATCGCGGGTCTGATAGAGCCCGATAGTGGAGAGGTTAGATATTTCGGCAATCCCTTTGAGGATAGTATCAAGAAAAGGATTGGATATCTGCCGGAGATAGATGCTCTATATGACAACATGGCTGTCTCTGAATATCTAAAGTTCTTTGCAGATATCTACGGAGTTGAAGACGCGAAGGCAAAAATCAAGGAGTTGCTTGACAAGCTAAATCTTCCGGATAAGTTTGTGGGTGAACTTTCCAAGGGGATGAGAAGGAAACTGTCAATCGCGAGAACTCTCCTCCACGATCCAGATATTCTGATCTACGACGAACCTACAGGTGGTCTCGATCCCAGCACGTCCCTAAGGATCGCAGAACTGCTTAGAGAACTGGCAGCGAGAGGTAAAATCGTCGTTTTCTCAGCCCACAATATGTATTACGTTGAGAAGATCGCTGACAAAGTTGTGGTGATGAAGGCTGGAAAAGCCCTTTACTACGGTAGCCTTGAAAGGCTGATAGGAGAGAACACGACTTATAGAATTGAATACACTTTAAATGGAAGGAAAGAGAGCATGAGCGTATCAGAGATAGACGAAGTCATGGAAATTGTGGATAAAATAAAGAGTAGTGGGGGTAGAATTCTTGAAATCGAGAAGGAAGTCCCGAGACTCGAAAACATTTACTTTTCTCTTATCTCCCGATAATTTCAAATTTGAAAGAAAAATTTATTAATGATTTTTTAGTTACATTCATGTGGGGGGTGATAGCCAAGGTAAGGGGGCATGTGGTTTAGTACTGGGTCGTCGGTTCGATTTCGCCGACGACATTTCTTCTTACCATTTCTTTTGCCTCGTCCAAACTGTAATTTCCGAGCAGCCACATGAGTTTTATGAGTGCCACTTCTGGGAGCATATCTTCCCCCTCTATAACTCCGGCATTCAACAAATCTCTGCCTGTGTCGTAAACTCTGTCGCATATCCTTCCCCACAGGCACTGAGAGGTCATCACAACGATAGAGTCCTCGCAAACCCTCTTCAGAGTTTCGATCCAGTCAGTTGAGACGTGTCCCAACCCTGTTCCCTCAATTACGAATCCTCTATAGCCCTTTGAGTGATAGTATTCCATTATCTCGCTATCCAGTCCGGGGAAAAACTTTATGAGGGCTACTCTCTCTTCGAGCCTGTCCATAAGCTTTGGCTTCCTTTCATCTCTCCTGAACCTCCACGAGAGCCATTCAACATTCAGCGAGGGGTAATCAATTCTTGCAATTGGCTTTGCATTCACTGACTGAAAAGCATCTCTTCTTGATGTGTGGTTCTTTCTGACTTTCACACCTCTGTGGACATAGCAGAAATCATCGCTCGTTGATCCGTGCATCGTAACAACAACCTCTCCCAAATCCTCTATAGCAGCCTTAGCAGCGCACAGCAAATTCATTGCAGCATCGCTGCTTGGTCTATCGGAACTCCTCTGTGCACCGACGAAAACGACTGGTTTGGGTGTTGAGAGCATGAAGGATAGGGCAGCGGAGGAGTAATGCATTGTATCAGTTCCATGAGTAATTATAACACCATCATATTTTTTCAAGGCTCCATAGACGTGTCTTGCAAGCTCGACCCAGTTTTTCGGCTTCATGTTCTCGCTAAGGATGTTGTATAGAAGCTCAGCGTCCACATTGCATATTTCGGTCAGCTCTGGAACCTCTGATGCAATTTCCTCAGCTGTAAACTGACTTGTAACAGCCCCGGTGCGGTAATCAACTTTGCTCGCAATTGTGCCGCCAGTTGAGATTATCTTGACCTCAGGCAACCCTTCTTTCTTCTCAAGCTTCACTAACTCTGCTCCAAACTTTTCTTCCTCGAGAACCTCCACGAGTTCGTATTCTCTAAAACCGATATTGTATCCACTATCGAGCTTAAGAACAAGATTTCCAGTAAATGAAGGCATGACGATTCCCTCAAAAATCCTGCCTTTAGCCTTAATTCTGACCCTTTTTCCATCCAGATTTTCAGGCATGAAAATCCACCCCCAGCTTTTTAGCCTCATCATATAGCATTCTGAGATTTAGCGCTATTTTGCCCCGCAAATTCCTGACTTTTGCTTTTTTGTTTTTCAGCTCTTCCTTTCTTCCCTCCATCATTCTGTGAATTTCGTCAGATGCAGTTCCACCGATGTTCCTCCTTTTCTCAATGACCTTCTCAACATCCAGAGCTTCAGCAACATCCTCATCGCTAATTTTAATGCTGTATCCGAATTCTTTGGCGACAATTTTGATATCCTCTGCTGTGGGTTTTTCAATCTCCTTCGCTGCCAATCTTCCAACAATGCGGTGAGATGCCCTGAAGGGAATTCCAAATTTAATAACAAGCATATCTGCAAGTTCGGTTGCTGTTGCAAATCCCTTTGAAGCCTTTTCTTTCATAACCTCTTCTTTGAATTCAATCTTGTCAATCATCGCCGCCAAGACCTCACTTGCAAGTTCAGCCCTCTTTAGGGAGTCGTAGAGAATCGGGTTCATTTCCTGAAAATCCCTGTTGTAGCTGAAGGGCATAGCTTTGTAGATGCTCATTGCTGCAGTCAAGCTACCCACAAGCCTTCCTGCATTTGCCCTGAGAAGCTCCGCGATGTCTGGATTCTTTTTCTGAGGCATTATTGATGATGTAGAGGAGAATTCATCAGGAAGCTCGATAAAGTCAAACTCTGAGGAGAATAACACAATTTCTTCGGCAATTCTGCTTATCGAGAGCATTAAGGATGTGCTGACGTAAATCGCATCAATTAAAAAATCTCTTGAAGAAACGGCATCTTCGCTGTTTTCAACAACACCGTCAAAGCCGAGAAGTCTGGCTGTGTAGAGTCTATCAAGAGAGAAGCCGGTGGAGGCGAAGGCAGCAGACCCAAGAGGACATCTGTTAGCCCTTTTGAAGGCTTCAATAGCCCTATCGAAATCCCTTGAAAGCATATCGTGATAAGCTACAAGGTGATGAGACAGTTTTGTGGGTTGAGCGTATTGCAGATGTGTGAAGCCGGGCATGATTGCTTCACTCTTCTCAGCCTTCTTAATCAGAACATCCATAACTGCCAGAATATTTTCTGCAAGGTTCAGAAGGTGATCTCTGGCAAAAAGTCTCAGACATGTCGCCACCTCATCATTTCTGCTTCTTCCGGTGTGCATCTTAGCCCCTTTATCGGTGATTTTCGTAACTTCTGCCTCTATTGCCTCGTGAATGTCTTCATACTTCCACTCTGGTTTGTATCCGTTCTCCCTGATCTTTTTTAGTGCCTTCAATATTTCTGCAGCCTCCTCATGAGAAAGATAGCCTGATTTGTGGAGAGAGAGGACATGAGCGACATCAACAAGAATATCGTAATAAAAAATGTTTCTGTCGTGCTCTATGGAGGATGAGAGCTTTAGAGCTTTTGTGTCCATACTCTTTTCCATCCTGCTGTCCCTGAGCATGGTCACAGTTTTCTCAATGTTTTATTAATTTTCGTTCCAACATCTATTTAAATTCACATTCCGAGTTTAACCGATGAGATATAGAATTGTAAGGATAGAACTTAAGGACGAGGATGAAGTTTTGCTTTACCTCAAAAAAGTTGGCAAGTCTCCGGGGTTCATGGCAAGGGCAGACTTCAGCGATCCGGCAAAAATTATCGAGTTTGGTATGCAGATGGGGATGGATTTGGCAAAGAGAATCGAAGAGATCATGCAGTTCGATGCCTTCATAACCGTCACCTACGAGTATTACAGTGTGAACGAGCTGAAGGTTGGAGATGTGGTTGACGTCGAGGTAAGGCCGGTTGAGAGGTGAAACACCGGTTTTTGTGGGTTTTTACCTTTCAGTTTTGCTCTTAGCTCTTTATTCCTCTCTACAATTTCAAATTTCGATTACCAAAAGCTTTACACTGTTGGCAATTCTTACTGCTATAGCTGCCCTCACATTTTTTGCAATGAGAAAGGCTGAAAACGTTCCTTTCGGTGCAAGAACAAAAGTTGCTGCCTTTCTTTACCTTTTCGGGTTTTTCTGGCTCATTCTATCTGGCACAGTTCTAATTCTTGTGGCGATATTTTTTGATGCCACAAGACCTGAAATGAGAAGATTGTTGATAATGACGGGTTTATCAGGAATTGTTATGCTAACAGTTTCCGGGTCAATTCTTCTAACAGCATGGAAGATTTGGAATCTTCCCGCTAACCTTCGAAAGTGATATATATCAACTGAAGCTTAATGCGAGTTAGGCTCCGGTGGTGTAGCCCGGCCAATCATTCCGGCCTTTCGAGGTCTTCCGAAGAAAGCCGGCGACCCGGGTTCAAATCCCGGCCGGAGCATTTTAGTTTTAAAGATATACAAGCCGACAAACAAGACTGTAAGTTGTGACTAACTGCAAGAGTAACTAAACTTCAAAGATCAATCGAAAATGAGCATTTGAGTAGTATAATTTTAAAATACTTGCTCATTTAGATGATTAATCATGAAGACAATACCGCAACTATTAAATGAGCTGGCAGACATCGAACGACCATCCATATTTTACAATGACGAGGGATTCTCCTACAAGGATTTTGTGAAAAAAGTGGATGAGGTTGCGTACGGCTTGAAAAAATTGGGGTTAGGGAAAGGAGATAGGGTCGCCATTATAGCACTAAATCAGCCAGAGTGGTTGTATACCTTTTTTGGGTCAACCAAGATTGGAATAGAGGTTGTGGCTCTCAATGTAAGGTACAGAGAGGCAGAATTAAATTATATGCTCACCAATTCGAGAGCAAAGGCTGTAGTTTGTTTGCCTGAATTTGCGGGCTTTGATTACCAGAGTTTTTTCGCCAAAGCCGACTTTCCAAATCTTGAGTATGAGATTTATATCGGGGATTCTGAAAGAGGCATTCCATTTAGCGAGCTTGAAGGGGAGACAAGCGATGGAATAGAAAAAATGAGTCAGGAAGTGACAGAAAACGATACTGCAGTGATTATATACACGTCAGGAACAACCGGAAGGCCGAAGGGAGCTAAATTGACCCACAAAAGTTTGTTATCATCTGCAGTAGCAGAGAGAGACCACATTAACGCTACAGAGTCAGATGTCGGCTCCATCCACCTCCCGCTTAACCACGTAGGTGGAGTAACCTGCACACTTCTAACCGTTTTAACTGCCAAAGGTTCTGTCGTTCTGGTTCCGTATTTCGATCCTAATAAAGTGCTTAGCATTATCGAAAATCACAAGGTCACAATTTTCGGCGGGGTGCCTACGATGTACCACATGCTTTTTAACACCAATTTCGACGAATACGATGTTTCGTCAGTGAGGGTAGCTATTATCGGCGGTTCTGCACCGCTCAAAGATTTGGTGGTGAGGATACGGGAAAAGTTCAAGAACGCAAAAATCATGCACTTATACGGCTTAACCGAGTCTTCAGGTGCATGTTTACTTTCCCCTCTTGTCGGTGATGTCGAAAGTTTATTTGACCCACGTGGAATGCCAGTCCTCGGACTTCCGATTGATGGCTACCAAGTTAAGATTGTGGATGACAGAGGAAATGAGCTGCCAGAAGGAGAGGTTGGAGAAATTGCCGTAAAAGGTGACTGTGTTTGTGATGGATATGTAGGTCTTGAAAAGGAAACTTCTGAAGCTTTTAGAGATGGATGGCTATTTACAGGAGATTTAGGATACAAAAAAGGCAATCTGGTGTACTTTATGGGCAGGAAAAAGGAGATGTTTGTGCAAGCCGGTTACAATGTCTATCCGGCTGAAGTGGAGACTATTCTAATCTCACACCCTAAGGTGGCAATGGTGGCAGTTATAGGTGTCAAAGATGAGTTCTATGGTGAGAAGGGAGTGGCATATGTAATTCCGGAGGGGGACGTCACAGAGGAGGAGCTAAGGGACTACTGTTCGAAATACATTGCTGACTACAAGATACCCAAGGAGTTCATTTTCACAAACACCCTGCCTCTAACACCAATCGGCAAAATACAGAAATCAGAGCTAATCAAAATGTATGAAAAAAGATAGCAATTATTTTCTTGCAAGTTCAAGGGCTCGTCTGTTCAGTAATTCTGTGTACCTCTCCCACTCATCAATATCTTCCTTTTCTGCTTTCCAAATGACGAATCTGCAAACATCATCTCCTGCCGGAATCGTCTTTTCAAACTTTACCTGAAATGTCAGCTCTCTTCCAGTCTCTTTTTCGTATTTTTCTCTCAGTGCCTCAAGCATTCCTTGGACGAAGTATCTCTGTACTCTGCAATCAAAAGCCGAGTATACGTCTTGATGAGGGCACCAAATGATGTCAAATCCCATCACTTCATCACCTTCGACCCATGGCTTCTCTACGGATGCATAGGCGATCGTGTTTACGAGCGTCGCGAAGAAGCTCACTGCTTCCATCTCATTCAGACCTTCAAACTTGGTCTTCGAGATCATTTGTTCGACAACCTCCCTTCCAACTCTCTTCAGTGCTTCATAAACAACCCTCTGACCCTCCTCTCCAAATTCTCTCTCGCAGGACTTGAGAATCTCAATAACCGCCCTGGCTTGCATCGTACTCCACACCCACAACACAGTGGGGTCGTAGTCAGTCTTGAGCAATTTTCTCACTTTTTTAAGCCCCTCTTTGTATGGGAACTCGAAGATGAACTCCTTCTCAATCATCTCTTCTCGATTCCAGTGGGCCAAAAACCTCACCTCGTCCGATATATGTTAAGGATATCTATCTTTCTAAGAGTTTCAAGTTCCTCTTTGGTAACCTCTTCGCCTACTTTTGCTCTTGAGACATCCACGTCAAATCCGGTCATCTTTACGATTTCCTCTTCTTTCACTCCCGGATAAATCGTTTCCACATACGCTTCCTTAGTTTTATCGTCGAATTTCATTATACACAGATTTGTAACAATCATCATTGGGCCGCCGGGAAGACCCAGCTCTTCTCTGTCAACGAGTTCGTCGGAGAACGGCTTTTTTACCTTCCATCCCGGTGTTGTGATGTAATCCACAAATTCAACGAGCTTTTTAGGATGGTGGGCAACAATTATGATCGTGTTCGTGAAGCATCCAATGTCAACCGCACCTCCACTTCCAGCGATCCTCTTGTGCTTTCCCAGATAGTTTCCAATTACTGTCGAATTTACGTTCCCATACTTGTCAACCTGTGCCCCGCCAATGAAACCAATTTCGTAATCCCCCCTCCCTGTTCCGGCGAGGGAGTGAAGGTTGCTGAGTTGTGCAGAACATCGGTAGCTTATTCTGGGACCGAAGAGGGAAACGGGTATTTCCGGAATTAAAACGTCAAAAGAACCGCTCTCGATGTTTATTTTAATGTTGGGTGCGTAGAGTTCCTTCGCGAGTTTTGTTACCAGAACTGGTAACCCTATGCCTGCGATGAGGTTTTTACCATCGTGCTTTGACAACTCACGAGCCGCAAATATCACGGCAGCCTCAAGTTGCGAGTACTCCATTTTCACCACCCCTTCAACCACGTTCTGGGTCTGAATCCTAAGCCCTTGACTGCTCTGAGTTTCATTAGCCTCTCAATACCCAATTTTTTGACGTATTCATGGTGATTTTCTATGCTATAAACCCACTCCTCAGCCCACCTCTGAAAGCCATCCTCGGTCTGTGCCTCCTTAACGTAGTTCATTATGAACTCCATATCCAGATCGTAGTAATGGGAGACAACAGTTGGGTGAGCTCCCCACGGCAACTCTACAATTTTATCCACATGGATGTTGGGTATTAAATTTCTGTTCGGGTCCTCTCTGAGATACTCTTCGGGAACTATCTCCTCAGCTATTACGATTACTTTATCAGCAGCCAAAGCTGCAAACTGATCAACTCCTTCAACACCAAATATTCTGCATGTCCCTTCTGTCCCAACTTGCTGAACATGCAAAATTGCCACATCTGGTTTTATTGCTGGCAGTAACACCCTTTCCTCACCATTTTCCGTAAAAGGGTCTTTCATAAGTATGTATTTTTTCTTTGGGATTTTTTCTTTGTTTCTTGCAAGTTCCCTAATCTTTTCGATTTTGGAATACTTGGGATTAAGTATGTCTGAACCTTTTGTGTAATTTGAGGCAACAAAATTCAGACCAAAGGCGGCAGCCATGAAAATCAGCAGAGAATCGTTGTGTCCGAGGTCTTCGATAATCAAATTTCCCTTGTTGCACTCTCTTTCAATGCACGGAGCTTTACCAAACGCCCCAAGGTAGTTGTAACATCCAATAAATCCCCGTATGCAACCAGCACCAACAGCCGGATCGTGAAGTGAAAGTATTGCAAGTGTAATCAGGTTCTTCTTCTGTTGTCTCATAATCTCGTAAATTGCAGCCATTGGAAACCTTGAGTCAAGCACACCGCCAAATGCGACTATATCCCCGTTTTTAACTTCTCTGATTGCTTCTTCGAGTGTCACGACTTTCTCACTCATTCAACCACCTCCTCACCAAATCCGGGCTCAAAACATCCATCAGCCTTTCACCCTCATTCGTAAACTCTGGCTTTCTTTTATCCCTAAAAGCTGCAGGCCCCTCAAAGAAGTCTCTGTTGAGCAGCAGATTCCAGAAGAGGAGATTTTCAATTCTCACACCCTCTTCGATCGGCCGCCCAATACCTCTGATCAGTGCCTCCTTGTCCGTCCTTACAGAACCCTGAGGGAAGGAACAGATTTTCTTTGCAATTTCCTTTGCTCTCTCTAAGACTCTATTAGCAGGAACTACCTCATTCACAAGTCCAATCCTGTAGGCCTCTCCGGCATCAATCTCTTTTCCCGTCAGAATTAATTCCATCGCTCTGCCAAGCCCAACTACTCTCCACAACCTCTGAGTTCCACCATCACCCAGTCCCACGTTCCATCTTCTGTTAAGCACTCCAAACCTCGCATCTTCCGAGCATATTCTTATATCCGCTGCCAGAGCGATTTCGAGACCACCAGCATAGCACAGACCGTTTATGGCTGCAATTATTGGCTTAAAAATCTCCATACCTCTCGTCAACCCTCCAAAACCCGGACCGTAGAATGCGTTTTTCCGAGGGAAGCTCACCTTCTGCTCCAGTATATACTTATGCCAGGCTTTTAGGTCGGCTCCTGTGCAGAAAGCTCTGCCAGTGCCGGTGATTATTGCAGCCCATAAATCGTCGTCTTCTCTGAATTTAATCCAAGCATCAGCAAGCTCGGCATTCGTCTCGGGGTCAATGCAGTTGAGAACCTCAGGACGATTAATGCGTATTATATACACTCTGTCATCTGCCTCCACTTCTATGTTTTTATATGTCATGAACTTCATTTGATCATGAACAAATATTAATTATTTATGACACATTTTGAACAGATCATGAACAAAGCTACTTTGTGAGTCTCAGGACAAACCCCTGAGACCTTAGCTCAAGTGATACACTCACATCAAAATTTTTTTCGAAAAAATACTTGAGTTGTTTACCCCATATCTCATCTATTTTGGAACTCGCCATTTTCGAAAAGAAAAACAGGGAAATACTCCCATCTTCGTGTTCTATAGTTTCCAGTTTCCTTATCCTATCACAAACGAGCCATATTTTTTCAATGGCTTCAATAGCCTCCTTCAGAGTTAGTTTATCTAAGGGTTTTGAAGCGACCCACTCAACCGCAATCTCGTTTGCATTGTTTTTAATTGCCGAGTCTGGACCGTTTTCAAAAATTGCCCGAAGTTGCTCTTTACTTATAATACAAACATCCATGACCTCAAATACTTCTATTCTCAATTTATCAATTTCATTCAACTTCTTAAGTTCGGCAGAATTCTGAAAATACCGTTCAATTGCCTTCTCAATTACTTCGTTCAGTCTTTCTCCTCTTTTTTGTGAGAGATCAACTATTTTTTGGTAAAGCTCGTGTTTGATTGTCGTGTGGATGTGTCTTTTGGCAGACATCGTAAAATACTAAAGTTTAAAAAATTAAAAAAGCTTTTGAGTTTAGTTCACCTGTCCTGAAAAGAATAAAAGTAAAACAATTAGCTTTTTCTTCGAGGGGTAGAACCATTGCCGAAGTTGTGAAGGATCACTACTGCAATCGCTTGACCTTATTGACGAAGGTAGAAGTGTATTCAGTGTGTATCCAATCACAGCTTTCGAATTTCAGCCACCCTTAGCAACGCGGAGAAGTAAATTCCTGACACCACTTCTTTGACTCTGAATGCGTCAAGCTCGTCGTTTATACCTCCACCGATTTCTATCTCTGCCATACCCTCCTCCAACACGCTATATTTCACCTCAGGCACAATCTCAACAAACTCGTCAACACCCATGGGTTTTGAAATCCTGTAAAGCAGCCATTTTCCAAAGCCATCGAGAGGATTGGATTTGGCCTCTCTCTCAGGTTTAACGATCAACTTCGCCAGCTTGTAGCCGCCTCTCATAGCTGTCCCGCCCAGCCTCTCCATCTCCAGCATCGGATGTTTCCTCGTTATGTTTATAACCGCCAGCTTTTTCGGAAACCCTGCAACGTAGCCCCTTACAAGGGACACGTCGTTATCAACATACATGAAAGGGCAGTAGGCGTAGTTCTTACCTTTAAACTCCACCTTAACGAAGAAGGCAAGCTCTTTGTACTGAACCAGTCCGGGAGCCTCGTAGTTCAGTTCTGGGAAATGAGGACTTGACGACACTATCTCGGCGAAGTAAATGTAAGCGTCTCCACTCGGTATAAATTCATCTGGCATTACCGATTCGAGCAAATTTCTGTCGCAGATTACATGGGCTGCGATCGCATCCATTGCGTAGCTCCAAGGCCCTTCAGCCACAAGAGCGGATTTACCCGATTTTGAATACGGGCCTGTCCAAGCCATAGGGCTATTTATTTGTGAAAGTATTTTAAATTTGAGGAGGAGTTAGGTCATGGAAGACTGCCTTGAAGTGGTATACACGAGGAGGAGTGTTAGAACTTATTCTGACAGGGAAATTGGAGAAGAGGAGATAAAAAAGATTTTAAAAGCTGCAATGCAAGCACCATCTGCTGGTAATGAACAGCCGTGGCACTTTATAGTCGTGAAGGACAGAGAGAAGCTTAAGAAGATGAGTGAAGCTTTTACCTTTGGCCAGATGCTACCAAACGCCGGTGCAGCAATTGTTGTTTGTGCCGATCCGAAACTATCGAAGTATCCTTACGAAATGTGGGTTCAGGATTGTAGTGCTGCAACCGAGAACATTCTGATAGCGGCAAGGTGTCTCGGAATAGGCTCTGTGTGGCTTGGTGTTTATCCGAGAGAAGAGAGAATGGCACAGCTGAGGAAAATCCTGCAAATTCCCGATGAAATAGTTGTCTTTAGCGTCGTATCACTGGGCTACCCGAAATCCGAGAGGGAATTTTACGAGGCTGCAGACAGATTCAGGGAGGAGAGGATTCATATTGAAAAGTGGTGAGGTGCTTTTCAACCATAATTTTTTCAAAGTTCAGAAAGATATCCTTTGGCTCTGGAATTCTCCTGTATATCACGCCTTTGCCCACGGGCTCTTCTCCAGCTGAAATTAGCTCTCTGATTTTTTTGTCTCTCTCGTAAATCACTTTGAGATATCCATCCAGCTTTCCGATTATATTCTCTTCACTAAAAACAACATCGCCGTGTGAAGGGATAGCAATAGAAATATCTCGCTCCTGAACGACCTTCATTATTTTCTCAATAGACCTCACAAAATCACCAACATGACAGTCTCTGCACCCATACCATGGACCAAAGGAGGTTAGATCAACATCGGCGAGAAAAATTGCCTTCTCATCTATTATAAAGCAGCAGTGCCCGGCTGAATGTCCAGGTGTGTGCAGAACCTCAATTGTGACACCATCAATCTCGAACTCTTCTCCATCTTCAAAGGTCCTGTTCACTCTCCCGAACTCGAAGTTTATGAAGAGATTAACCAAATCTCCAATTCCATACCTCTCCCTGAATTCTTCGTAGCTCTCAATGGCTTCTGCATCGAGCACATGAGCTGCAACTCTTTTTCCGATTTTATTCAGAGCTATGTGATCTTCGTGCCAGTGGGAGTTTATCACCCACTCGACCTTCAAATCCTTTAGCACGTCTCCCGCTCCGGTGTCTATAATAAGGGATTTCCCAATGAGGACACTGTTGCTGTAAGGGTATCTCCCCTTCTTTGGCCCTTCAATAACATGTATCCTGTTGTTGATCTTCATCGCTCTCTGATTCAAGCCATAATCTTATTAATCCTTTCTGAGCATGCAGGCAAGATGATTGCAATAGTAAACTACGGCGTGGGCAACCTGAAGAGCATAGCAAAGGCAATTGAGTATGTCGGTGGAGAAGTCGTTGTTACAGAAGACCCCAAAACCATCATGGAAGCATCAGCGGTTATATTTCCGGGAGTTGGAGCATTTAAAACTGCAATCGAAAGACTCAACACTCTTAGAGACATAATTGATAACCTGACAGTTCCGATTTTGGGAATTTGCCTTGGGATGCAGTTGTTTGCTACTGAGAGCACTGAAGGTGGTTTGTTTAAAGGGCTGAACTACATTCCGGGTAGAGTTGTGAAGTTCCCTGACTGGGTTGGAAAAGTCCCACATATGGGTTGGAACACTCTTAAAATCGAGAAAGAGAGCGAGATACTCGATGGTATCAAGGATGGCGCTTATGTTTACTTTGTCCACTCTTACTACATGGAAACGGATGATGAGTTTGTTTTGACGAAAACAGACTATGGGATTGACTTTGTTTCAGGAGTTGAGAGAGGTAACTATATCGGATTTCAGTTTCATCCAGAGAAAAGTGGCAAAACCGGATTAAAAATTCTCGAAAACTTTCTTAGAATTTCGAAACGATGATCACCAACCAGAAGATTTATTTTTACCTGATGACTACGAAATTACCAGATGGATGCAGAGGTTGATCTCGACACCAATTCGAAAATTGCAGATAGTATAGTTAAAAACCTCATAAACTCCTATACAATTGATGAAATCATGGATCTTGTCAGGAAGAATAAGGATAAGGCGATTTATGTCTGTGTGAAGCGCGGGAAACCGGAGACGGTAAAGATATTCGTTGATTCTAACGGAAAACACTGCTACCGATGTGACGACACGCTCCTGATCCCAATTCCCAAGAAATTTGTAATTCTGGAGCCGGACAAGATGTATTTTGAGATGACACTGAGAGCGAATGTTTTGCTTGCACTGAACGGTGCTGAAGAAAGGGAGTTGCACCACTAAATTTTTTAAATTGTTGCCAGTTCTTCAAGCATGCGATACAGTGTCGGAGTACTCGGAGCTACCGGAATGGTTGGACAGAAGTTCATTCAGCTTCTCGACGGACATCCTTGGTTTAAATTAACCAGCTTGGCAGCATCAGAGAGAAGGATTGGAAAGAAGTATGGAGAAGAGGTTGACTGGGTTGTCTCACGTGACATCCCTGAGATCGCCAGAGATGTTGAGATGGTTCCCATGGACCCTAAGTATGTTGACGCGGACATTGTTTTCTCAGCCCTCCCCTCAGGCATTGCAAGGGAGGTCGAGCCAAAGTTTGCTGAAGCTGGGTTTGTGGTTGCAAGCAATGCATCTGCCTACAGGATGGCTGAAGACGTCCCTCTGGTAATACCGGAAGTAAATCCCGACCATCTCGGTTTAATTGAGGTGCAGAAGAGGAAGAGGGGCTGGGATGGCTTCATTGTAACGAATCCGAACTGCACCGCGATTGTTCTCGTCCTTTCACTCAAACCACTCATGGACTTGGGTCTGCAGAATGTTAGAGTTGCGTCAATGCAAGCCCTGAGCGGTGCAGGTTACCCGGGTGTCCCATCGCTTGCCATCACAGACAACGTAATTCCCTTCATCAAGGGCGAGGAAGAGAAGGTAGAGGAGGAGCCACTGAAGCTTTTGGGTAGATTTGACGGTGAAAGAGTAAAATTTGCCAATATCAAAGTCTCCGCATCCTGTCATAGAGTTCCAGTTATTGATGGTCATACAGAGGCTGTTTGGGTCGAATTTAACAGAAGCGTGGATATTGATGAAGTTAAGAGAGCATTTGAATCTTTTGAACCACTTGATCTGCCTACATCTCCAGAGAAGGTGATAATCGTTCGAGAAGAGCCCGATAGACCACAGCCGAGGCTTGATAGAGATGCAGGAGGGGGCATGAGTATCACGGTCGGCAGGATAAGGAAGGATGGAGACAACAGCGTGAAATATATTGTAATGGGTCACAACACCGTCAGAGGAGCGGCAGGGGCAAGCATACTGAATGCAGAATTAATGATCAAGGAAAAAATAATTTAACAAAACTGAAATATACTTGAAATCTCTTTTATTTTTGGGGTGCCTGTTTGCAACCTGAGAGAGAGCTAACGTTAACCTTGGCATTCAGGATTGTGCTTATACCTATGGTTCTAAGCCTAATTTTCGACTTAATTGCTGGTGTATTCCTTGGAATGAGCTTTGAAAAACTTATGCTGAGTTATCCTATGATTTTAATTGTTATTCCCGGCTTAATGGGGTTGAGGGGAAACGTATTCGGGTCTCTCGGTTCGAGAATCTCCACTTCTCTCTATCTGGGTTCATCTCAGCCTTCCATGAAGGATGAACACATCTCAAAAAATATTTTCTTCAGTGTTTGGGCTGCAACAATCCCTGCTCTGATATTGCTGGTTATCGCCGGGGTAAAATTTTTTGATTTGGGCAGCTTTTTGACCACCACCCAGATTATTGTTGATTCGAGTGTCATGATTTCAGCTATTCTCGGATTTATGACGGCATTGATTGTAATATATAGCTTTAGGAAGGGTATTGACCCTGATAACATCGTAGGGCCTGCGATTACAACATTTGCAGACCTCGTGTCAATTCCTTCAATTGTTCTCTTTATCTTCCTGTTTGAAAGCATAAAGGGCTTCTGGGCAATCACGATTCTACTCGTTTCTTTCCTCGTCATCTCGGTGTATTTGTCTGTTAGAGGTGGATATGATAGGAAAGCCTACAAGGAGACTGTAGTGATCATCTCCCTCCTCGCCCTCATTCAGAGCGTTACTGGAAATATTTTGCAGGAATTCAGCGGTGTAATTCATCAGGCAATGTTGTTGAGCTTCGCATATCCTGCGATAATCGGAAGCATTGGTAATTATGGCAGCATAATGGTTGCAAGAACTTCAACAAAACTACATCTCGGAGAAGTGGAGTATATTGGTTCGAAAAAGAGTTTGGTGGACATATTTTACATTTTGCCCACAACCCTCGTAATAGCTCCAATCATTTATCTCTTTTCTCTGCTGGCTTCCACACATCTTGCCAACGCCAGTCTACCCCTCGTATCAACTTTTGTTTACTTCTTAATTGCATATCTTTCTCTTGCAGCATTAGTCCTCGTATTTTCAACCGTTCTTTCGGTATGGTTGTATAAAAAGGGTGTTGATCCTGATAACGGTGGGATCCCTCTGACTACGACAATAACAGATATTTTGGGGACTGTGGTTGTAGTAGTTCTGGCATATCTAATTGTATAATAACTTTTCAAGCTCTCTGGGGGTCATTGATGATTCTACAACCTCTATTTGTCTATAAATTATTATATTTAATCTTCATGTATTTTATAACCAGTAAACTTTAAAAACTTATTTTTAGGGGTATGCCTGATTTGAGCTATAATTACTATGAGGATAATAAAGAGGGGTGTTAAGATGGACGAAGAATGTCAAAAATTACTCGAAGAGAAAGATGCGGTCATCAAGAAGCTTCAGGAGGAAATCAACGAACTCGAGAGAAAATTGAGGTCTTATGAAATAAGGGATGTTTACAGGGGTATTATTCCCGAAGAGATTCTTGAGGAGTTCATGAAATTGAGTCCGGAGCAGATGGTGATTGAGATCGGAAAGTATCTTAGAAAGAAGTCTGGTGATATGCAGATAGCAGTCAAAGATAGGAACGAGAAAATAGCCAAGATGAAAAAGGAGATTTCAGAGATTACTGAAACGGTCAAAGAAGCAGAAACATCTGCAGAAAGAACAATTGAAGTGATTTCTGGAGTGGTAACCGCAAAAGTAGGGATTGACCTGAACTTTGCCCAGAAATACGATTATGATGGCAGCGATATCGCATTTCTCAGTGAAGATTTGATGAAGATAGTTGGCGCAAAGGAAGGGGATTACGTCTCTGTTAAAAAGGACGGAAGTGTGAACCTGAAGGTAAAATCCTACTCAAAAGAGGGCTTTATTGTTGTCCCAACTTGGGTAAGGGAGAAAATTGGAGCGAAGGTTAATGATATAGTGGAGGTGAGTAAAATATGAGAGTTACGCTGAAAATTCTGTTGATAGTTATACTGGCCAGCTTAGTTCCGCTGGGAATTCTCGCTCAGCTTACGTATATCGGTATAACGCAGTTTGGGGAGGAGGCGAGGAGTGGTGTTGTTAATGTCAGTCAGGAGTATCTAACAAAGGCTGGCGAAGAGGCAGTCAGGATGAAAGCTCAGGACCTTGCACTGCAAGTGCAGACCTATGTTCAGCTTAAGATGAAAGAAGCCGAGAAAGAAAACAGGACACTCACAACAAGAGACCTTATCAATGATCCGGAATTTCTGAAAATAGCGCTGCAGCAGTGGGGTGCAAAGGAATACACATGGGTTGGAGTTGGAGGAGTTGTTGAAGGTGAGCACAGAGCCGTTCTTCTTGCCCATCCAGTTGTGCCAAAGCAATACTGGGGTCTCGACGTTGCGTATCACCTTAAGTGGAACAAAACACTCCCAGAACTTTACAATCTCCTGATAAAGATTACGGAAAATCCTGAATCACCCCAGCCAGTATGTGGCTACTATCACTGGAAGGAGCCAGGAACAGACGAATTGGTCTTGAAGTATCTCTGCCACTATCCGACTACAGTAAAGATTTACGACCCTGTCTTGAAAAGTAAGCAGTGGATTGTGGTCGGAACTTCCGCATACCTCGACGGATACTTCCAGTATTTAACTCAGAATCCTGCAAATCCATCTGAGAATATAGCGAGTGAGATTGACAAGAACATTGAGGCTGCAAGTCAACAAGTCTACTACAATCTCGGTATAGCAGCCTCTGTGGCTGTAGTCTTCGTTGCCATTCTTGCTATATTCACAACCTCAAGAATAGCCGGACCAATAACTGAAATTAGTAAAGTTGCGGACAGGATTAGTGAAGGTGATCTTGACGCTGAAGTGCCCTTCCGAGAGAGAGATGATGAGGTTGGAATACTCGCAAACAGTATTGAGAGGCTGAGAAGAAGTCTTAAAGTGGCCATGGAGAGCCTTGAGGAGGCACTCAAATGATAACTTACAAAAAATTGCTCGACGAGCTGAAGAGGGAAGTAGGCCCTATTGCCAAAATTTTTTTGAATAAGGCGATGGAGTCTCTTGGCTATGACGACATAGATGACAGTAATTACAGGGAAGTCCTTGAAATTCTCAAGATGAATAAAGAGCTGAGAGAGTACGTCGAAATCGTCGAAAAAAGACTTGAGACTGAAGATTAAATATACTCGCTAATAATTCTTTCCATCTCTGCGAGCATATCATCTATTTTTTTACGCGACACAAACACAACCAGGGACTTTGCCTTGCTCGTTATTTCAGGAAATCTGTCAACGAGCTCTTCCGTTGATGAACAGGATTCGATAACCTCGTTAACCTTCTTTGAAAGCTTCCCAAGGTAAAGCTCTGCAGTCTCTTCAAGTGCTTGTTTCAGCGACTCAAAACTACCTACGGGAGTTTCTGCTGTTGACTCTATTATCTCATAGCCTCCCTCAAGTGCGTTTATTATAAGCTGGTCAATCTCCTCTTGGGTGGGCACCCTAATACCATACTTTTTCAGAATAGCCTCTCTCTCATCGGGTGTGGTTATTACTTCCTCCGTTAAACCTCCACTGACCCTGCTCTCTTCTTCAGGAAGCTCCTCGACGACAGCTTTTTTATTCCATTCCATTGCCTTTGCAACGTTCTCTTCTGTCAAGGCATAAACGTCAACGACACAGCTTTCCAAGGTCAGGAGTTCTCTAAGGGCATCACTTCCTACGACTTCCTTCTTGCTTATAACCCTCTGAATTCCCGCTGCCACAACCTTGCCGTTGTTAAACAGCACCTTTCCTTTAGAAAGCTCGGTTATCTTGTATGATACTTCAACATATCCAGAAAATCTTGAATCTGATAGTTCTCTTATGACATCCCTGAAAGACCCCCTCTTTCCGAGTTCTATTGCATCACCTTTTGGAATCAGCATCTCTTACACCATCGCGGATATTTTTTCCACCGCTTTTCTGAGTTCAATCTTCAAAAGTCCATAGTTTGTTTTGTGATCGGCAACAACCCCAAAGATGAGCTCACCAGCTCTTGAAGCAATAATTCTGTCCTTTTTACCATCAATCATAACAAGCTCAACATCATCAGCCGATAATTTGTTAAGAACTTCTGATGCCTTGTTATACACATCCGCAATGAGGGCAGCGTAAACCTCATCCTCGTCAGACGACATTGATTCAGATTCGATCAGTGCACCCTCGTTGTCTATAATATAAACTCCTTTGACACCATTAACTCCCAGCATGTCTGCTATGACGTTCTCGAACATAATATCACCAGCACTAAAAGTGTATAAAAAATTACTATTTAAGAGTTATGTTTGTCTTGGAGTGAAAGTCCTCAGAATTATATTGTGGACGACCCCTCCCTCTCTGAACGCAACGAGATATGCCAGAAGGAGGACTACGGCAATTCCCAAAATAGACCCTATGGAGCCAATCAGATTTGACGTGTAGATTGCTGCAGCGGATGCAAGTCCTGCAAGTATCAGTGATACAAGAACTCCAACGACGTAAACTCCAGTTCCCCTCAGAGCAAGTGAAGATGCCCTCCTGTCGTCAATGCCGACAACTAAGTTCCCTTCTCTGAGCCATCTGTAACTTCCCACAAGCATTGGCAGAATTGTCGGTATTGCCATTGCGTAGAGGGTCAGAGCAACGTTACTCGTTGCAAAACTTATGCCCATCGTTTTACCCGGCTCCCACAGAGAGCCGGTAACTGTTGGATCCCATGTGAACCTCTGCCACCCCGTCCCATCCCAGCCGTATATCAGGACGAAGAAGAAGGCAAAATAGCCTGCAAACCACTGCAAATGTGCTGCATATTCTCTTTCACTCAGGATAAGTTTAGCGGCAACCCAGTAACCAAGAACTGCCAGTAAAATATCTCCAGCCATGAAGAGAGTTACGTAGGCAGTGGGAATTTCATCCAAACTCGACCATACATGCATGGTCTCCCAGTGTGGGAAGCTCCACAAAAGCCATATGGCTTCTGGTACGAAGATTGCAGACAGATAGAACAGTAGTGATGCGAAGTAGATGTTTCCAAAGGGTGAGTCGAGTTTTTTCAATTGTTTCCCTGCTGCAGTTGCAAACATCGCTCCAATCGCATACACCCAGAGAAGATCAACCTGTAGCATGTTACACCTTGACATCAATTTGTATTTATAATTTGCTATAAATTCCTAATAATTGTAATGGTTATAATTTATCATCTTACTACTCAGATGTTTTCCTTTACTTTTAAACTAAACGTTTTAATTAAAAAAGACGGATTTCAGTTTAATTTTTCTCATTTATCCTCGAGAATTTTTTCTCAGCTCATAATGTTAGTTTGTTAGTTGTAAATAGGAGTTATGAGAACGGAGATCAAATTGAAAGTTGGAGGAATAGCATTAGAAAAAAAATTTTAGTGTTGAAAGCCGTCGAGAGTTGATGGAAATATGTAATGGCATCAAATTGATAGAGGGGCTGAACAGAGGAAAGTTCCCCTACTGCAATGTACTTAAAGTTGGCAATGTGTTGATAGATTCTGGGGCAGGGATAGAAATTTTGGAAAATGTGAGGGAGAAGGTAGATGTGCTGCTACTCTCCCACACCCATCCCGACCACGCGAGCGGAGCATGGCTCTTCCAGAAAAAGAAAGTTTTTGGTCCTGATAAGCTTAAAACTGATCTTGAAAGCTTGGCAAAGAGGTTTGTGGGTGAGCATCTTTCTGAAATCTGGACAAATTTTGTAAAGGTATTTGGCATGAAATCTTTTGAGTATGAGGGGTATGAGGCAGGGACTGTTTATGAAAATCCTGAAATTGAAGCGATTCCAGTTCTTGGCCATTCTGCCGATCATCACGTCTTTCTCGTAGAGCAAAAGGTGCTTTTCGGCTCTGATGTTGATCTAACTTCCTTCGGCCCGTGGTATGGAAATCCAGAATCTGACCCGTATGTTTTCAAAAAGGAAATCGAAAAACTGCTCGATCTGGATTTTGAGATTTTTGTGTCAGCCCATTCAAAACCCGTTTTTAGCAGGGAAGAGGCAGTTGAGGGCATAGTAAAATTCATGGAAAAATTCGATGAGAGGGAGGGACGTATACTTGAACTGCTTGGGGAGCCAAGAACGATTGACGAACTCGTTGAAATTTCTCCAATTTACGGTAAAAAGCCCTATTTTGGGGAAATACTCGATTTCTTTGAGAAAAACATGATTCTCAAACATCTTGAGAAGCTTGTTAGGGATGGAAGGGTAAGGAGGGAGGGAGAATATTACGTCAGAGCTTAATAATGTCTGCGCCAAGAGATTTTAGCGTGTCAAAGAATCCGGGGAACGAGACCGATACCACTTCTGCCTTTAAACATCTAACCTCTCCAAGAAGGCCGAGTAGTGAGAAGGCGAGGGCCATTCTGTGATCTCCGAATGAGTTCACGATCCCCCTAAACTCACCTTCTCTACCTTTCACTGTAATTCCATCAGCCTTTGCTTCAGCCTCAACATTCAGGGCTTTTAGATTCTTGACTATGCCGTCAATCCTGTCTATTTCCTTTATCCTGAGATGCTCAGCGTTGTAAATTCTCGTCTCTCCCCTCGCTGTCGCAGCCAGCACAGAAATGGTGGGCACGAGATCAGGAATATCGGCAGCATCAACCTCTATTCCCTCAAGCTCAGATTTTCTGGCTATAACAGTACCCTTCTCTCTGTCCCATTTGATATCTCCTCCCATTTCCCTGCAAACGTCTATTATTCTTTTATCTCCCTGTTCTGAATCAAACACATTTTTGAGTCTGACCTTTCCGGCAAGCAAACCCGCCGCAATGAGGTAGCTTGCAGACGAGAAGTCTGCGGGAATTGTGTATTCTCTCAGCTTGAATTTCTGATCGCCCGAAATGTGATATTCACTTTCTTCTCTCTCAATCTTGATACCACTCGACCTTAGAACATCGAGGGTTATGTTGATGTAGGGTTGGGATTTTACCCTTATAACTCTCAGAGTTGAGTCCCATCTTGCCATTGGGAGAGAGAAGAGCAGAGAAGAAACAAACTGCGAACTTGCAGCTTCCATCTCAACTTCCCCACCCTTCAACACACCTCTCACACTGATCGGTGCTCTGAACTCCCCATCTCCATAAACTTCTGCTCCGAGTTTTTTGAGGGCAAGGGCAAGCTCTCTGTTAGGTCTCTTTCTCAGTGAACTATCGCCATCGAGCACACTGAATACAGGAGAGGTGGACAGAGAAAGAATTCCAGCAAAAATCCTGAGTGTTGTTCCAGAGTTCTCAAAATTGAAGTATCCAGAGGATGTTATCCTGTCAACACCCCTCACAAACCATGTCGAATTTTTTCGCACGAATTCAGCCCCAATTTTTCTACAGCCACTGAGCGTTGCGAGGGTATCGGCGGAGATCAACGGATTGGATATTCTACTGGAGGGGGAAAGTGAGGCTGCAATAAGGGCTCGGTGGGTATAACTCTTCGAAGGTGGCACCTCAGCCTCTCCCTCAACTTCGCTCTTTCTAACTATCACATCCATACCCTACTCAGCCTCTCAAGCATCTTCTTCCTGTCGTAATCACCCAGTTCGGCCTGTTTTACAGCATCTCTCATGAACTCGATAACTTCGTCGTAGATGTCTTTTTTCACCGGAAACGGGACACCATCTTTTCCACCGACGGCAAAGCAGTATTTAGCCGGATCAATCTTGTCGTATTCTGTGTTGTAGATTACATCAGCAATCAAAGCGAGAGCTCTGATCGTTTCTCTACCAAATCCCTTTATCATAAGAATGTCCTCAAACCTTTCAGGCTGGAGATTGTAGGCCTTCTCAACAACCTTCCAGTCAATCCTTCTTGGCACACCTATGCCACCTCTCCACTTCACGATTGAGATAAGCTTTCTGTAATCTTTTTTGAACCTCCCATCTCTCACGATGTCCACACAGACCTTCCTTGCTTCTCTGCTCAAGTCTGAGACCAAGTTCACGACCTCCTTTTCCCTTCTTTCGGTTATAATCCCTTCATGTACATTTTCGAGTTCAGGAGTTGTTGAATAGACATCCCAGTGATACCTCCTCGCCATCCTATCCTTCTCATTCATGCCCTGCTGGACTACCGTAAAGTATTTTGGTGTGAAAAACACTGCGTGGTGGTAAATGCTGTAGCCATCAATCAGTGCGGCATTGTCTGCTTTTGCGGCAAACCTGCTAAACTGAACTATCTTCTCACCCTTCGCTCCAATTTCCTCTGAATACTTTTTAATCTCTTCGGGGGTTCTCAGAGCGTTGCTCCCCTTCCCACCAGCAACCCTGATGGAGAACTCGTCGCTGTTCAATACCGATTTCAGCACACCCGTGAGAACCGTGGTAACTCCGCTTGAATTCCAGTCGAATCCGAGGACATTTGACATGGACTGGAAGAATATCGGGTTTGAGATTCTTTCCAAAAACTCCTTCTCTCCGTATTCCAGAACGATGAGCTTAACAAGTGGGGATGCTAACTTCTTCATTCTGGTGAGTAACCAGTAAGGAGCCTTTCCGTGGTGGAGCGGAAGATAGATTTCTCCAGTCATATATCCACGACCACAAAAGCCTTAAGACCCTCAGGAGTCTTCTCAACTCTGAACTTGTGCATTGTTATTGCCTTCGGCTCTACCTTCACGTTTTCTGGTGTAAACTTTCCTCCTTTCAGCTTTCCAGCGGCTTTTTTAACGTCATTTCCCCTAACCTCGACCTCAACATCTTTTGCAGCGAAAAACTGGGTGTCGAATAGATAAAGAAGCTCGTTAAGCCATCTGTAAAGTAAAATCTCTTCGTCTTCTCCCTCAACCTCGATTTTAACCTCTTTGTAACCATCAATTTTGCTCAAATCAACAAAAGAATCATAAAAAGCAAGACCAGCATTCTTAAGGAGTTCTGCCAGGCTGCTACCGTAAACTTCAAAGGCTATATCAGCGGTGTGGTCTATGAATCTGTATTTCATGTAAGTATCTCTCAGACTCTGTTATTTCTGTGTTTCGCAGTGAAGCAAACGAAGTCATTTTCCGAGTGCTTAAGTCTGGTTTTTCTTACATCAGTGATATCAAATCCGGTGTTCCTCAGCATCTCAGCAACCTCATTCTCGGTGTAGAACCTCGCCACCCTGTAGAAGGGGCTATCCTTGCCCGCATATTCCTCCCCTAATCCTGAGTTTCTTGGGATTACACATGCAACAAAAAATCCGTCATCTCTCAGCACCCTTTTCACCTCAGAAAGAGCCTTGACAGGCTCGTTGAGGAAACAGAGTGTGAAGATCAAATAAACTGATTTGAAAACATGATCTCTGAAGGGCAAATGCCCTGCATCAGCCCAGATACATTCTACACCTCTCCCCTTTGCAATCCTCAGCATCGCCAAGGAGATGTCAACTCCAACATCAATTCCTATAACTGCAAATCTCCCAGTTCCAACTCCAATTTCGAGTGATGGGCTTTCTGGCTTTGGAATTACAGAAAGTTCCTTCTCGTAAAGTTCCCTATTCTTCTCATACCATCTGTCGTATCTTTCAGCGTTACTTTCGAAAATGCTCATATCTCCTCATCTTGCAAGCTCCAATAGTTTCTCTCCCACTCGCTACAGCCACGGCAAGCTCTGCGCACCCTCTATAACCGCACTTTCTGCAATTCCTCTTAGGTAAAAGCAGGTATATCATCTCAGCTGCTGCGATCTTTACGCCAAATCCGGTAACAGACCTCGCAAACTTGATGAACTTTACGAGCATCAGCTTTTCATCAAAATTCTGTTTTAAATACCTAACTTTCCAATATTAAGCTAAAGAAAAATACGGAGAAAAAATTTTAGATGTCAAAATATTTCATGAACTCCCATGGCGTTATATACAAACAATACTGGTTCCACTCGTCAATTTTGAGCTCCATGAAGGCATCAAAGATGTGTGAGCCAAGAACTTCCTGCATGAGTTCATCACTTGCCAGATGATCTATCGCGTCCCTCAAGGTAGTTGGAAGCTCTCCAACTCCAAGTTCCCTCTTCTGAGCTGGTGTCAGCTCGTATACATCCTCAAGCAGCGGATCACCGGGATCAATTTTCTTCTTTATACCATCAAGTCCCGCAGCAAGCTGGGCGGTGATTGCAAGATAGGGGTTGCAGCTTGGGTCAACTCCTCTATACTCAACTCTAATTGCGGAGGGCTTTTTAACATACATTGGCACCCTAACGAGGGCTGATCTGTTTCTTGGGCTCCAGCAGATGTAAATAGGGGCTTCAAATCCCGGAACGAGGCGCTTGTAGCTGTTAACGGTTGGAGCACAGAGAGCTGTTAATGCTTTTGCATGCTCAAGCAAGCCTCCGATGTAATAGCGAGCTTTCTGGCTCAGCATGTATTCATCATCTGGATCGGCGAACAGAGCTTCGCCACTAAAAGGCTCACCCTTCCACAGGCTCTGATGTGTGTGCATCCCGCTCGCGTTATCCAAATAGAGGGGTTTGGGCATGAAGGTGGCATACAAGCCGTGCATAGTAGCAATGTTCTTAGCAGCGAACTTGTAAAGGTAGAAGGCATCGCCAACGTCAACAAGCGTCTTTGGTTTGAAGTCCAGCTCAACCTGTCCGGCAGTAGCAACTTCATGGTGGTGGTATTCGACTTCAACTCCAAGCTGCTCAAGGTAGTAAACGAGTTCATTTCTGTATTCTACGGTTGTATCCTCAGGCGGTGCCCTGAAATAGCCTTCCTTTGGTCTGATCATGTAGCCACTCTCGAGTTCGGTGCTGAGCGGCATTATTCTTGGCGGTCCCCAGCTATCTCCAGCACCCCCATTTGGGGAAACCCACATATCCCAGTTCAGTCTTGTAAAATCAACACCCTCGAAAAGGAAAAACTCAATTTCAGGACCAAAAACGGCACTCATCCCGTCTTCCTTGAGCTTATTTTCCACTTTCTTTGCTACGTAACCTCTGGGGTCACAATCGGCCTGTTCCGATCCCCACGCCTCGTAGACATCACCAAAAATTATTGCTGACTTCTGGATGGGGTCGTCAATCCATGGAACGATCTTTGCTGTTGATGCATCTGGCATCCAGACCATGTCACTCCTTTCTATGGTTCTGAACCCTCTGACAGATGAACCGTCAAAACCGATGCCAGTTTCAAACGCGCCCCCTTCGACAAACTCTCTTGCCGGAATTGAGAACATCTGAAGGTAACCACGTACATCTGTAAAGGCACAGAGCACCTGTCTTACCCCATTTTCCTTCAATAATGCCTTTGCCTTTTCGACATCTTCCATTCAATCACCTCTTCACTGGATTTTACGACCGATATATATCTTTTTGCATTATCACTATTTTGGTTAAGAATCTTCAAATAAACACATATAATCTGAGGAATCTTCAGTAATTGTAGTAGACAGTGGTAATACGTTCTTATACAAGCACATACAAATAACACAAACCTTCATGTATCTTAAAGGTAAGATTTAAATACACTTGGGGTCGAAAGGCAGACCCGGAGGCGGAAAAAATGGCGAAGATAAGGGTTATTACAAAACCGGAAGTGTGTATGGGCTGTCATTTGTGTGAGGTATGGTGTACTGTCGCCCATTCAAGGTCAAAGGATATTATCAAGGCTTTTATGTATGAGCAACCAAGAGCCCAGCCGAGGATACTGGTTGAGGAAGATTTGCCAGAAACCTTTGCTTTGCAGTGCAGGCATTGCGAAGAGCCGAAGTGCGTGGCAGCTTGCATTGCTGGAGCGATGTACAAGGATGAAGATGGAGTAGTGCTTCACGATGAGAGCAAATGTGTTGCCTGCTACAGCTGTATTATGGCGTGTCCATATGGGGCGATTAGAATAAACCTTGAGACGAAGAAACCGCTTAAATGTGATCTGTGCAAGGGACTTGATTATCCCTACTGTGTGATGAAGTGTCCCAACAACGCCCTTGAAGTGGTGGTGGAGGCGGAGGAATTCGTATGAGGTACGATTTTGTGGTTATCGGAAACTCTGCAGGAGGAATAGGATGCGTTGAGGCAATAAGGGAGAAGGACAGGGAATCGAGCGTGCTTGTAATTTCGGCAGAGAAGTATCACGCCTATTCCAGAGCTCTGATTCCCTACTACTTGGATGGCAAGATAGACTTTGAGAGGATGTACTACCGCCCTCCAGACTTCTACGAAAAGATGAATGTTGACACAAAGCTTGGAGTGAAGGCCGTTGGAATTGATGTTGAGGCAAAAAAGGTATTGCTCGAGAGTGGTGAGAGTGTTGAATACGACAAGCTGCTGATTGCAACCGGGGGAAAGCCCTTCATCCCTCCGATGGAAGGATTAGCGGAGCAGAGCAACGTCTTTACTTTCCTGAAGATGGATGATGTTCTCGCAGTTGAAAAGGCGATAAAGGATGCGAAAAGGGTTGTGGTGCTTGGAGGAGGCATCATCGGTCTTATGGCATCAGAAGTTCTTGCGAAGAAGGGGCTTGAAGTGAAGGTAGTAGAACTCGCGGATAGGGTTCTTGCTCCAGTTGTTGATGAGATAACTTCAAGAAGGGTGGAGAAGAAATTTGAGGAGCATGGAGTTGAGATCATCCTTAACAACACGATTGCTAAGGTTGTCGGTGATGAGAGGGTTGAGAAGGTGGTTCTGAGAGATGGCAGGGAGCTTGAAACTGATATGCTGATTGTAGCTGTTGGTGTCGTGCCAAATGTCGAAATCGTAAAGGACACGCCGATAAAGGTTAACAGGGGGATTGTTGTTAACAGAAAAATGGAAACGTCTGTAAAGGACGTCTACGCCTGCGGTGACTGTGCTGAGATTTACGATTTCATTTTTGGAGCAAACAGAGTTCTGCCGCTGTGGCCAACAGCCTATACTGGTGGTAGAATAGCTGGATTCAACATGCTTGGAGAGGAAAGGGAATACACACTTGCGACTTCAATGAATGCGATGCACTTTTTTGATTATTACATAATAAACGCCGGTCTAAATGTTCCGAATGACAGCGAGGAGTTTGAGGTCATCTACAAGCAAGAGGGCGATAGCTACAGAAAGTTTGCATTGAAGGATGGCAGGATTGCGGGTTTCATTATCGCAGGGAAGATGGAAAGAGCTGGAATATTCCTAAGGCTTATGGAGGAAGAGATTGACGTTTCACCCTTCAAAGATAAACTGCTCAAAGACGATTTTGGCTATATTGACATTCCTGAACCTATCAGGTGGGAGTTGCTGGAGGAGAAAGTAAAGCTTGGTGTGGTGAGAGAAATATGAGGAGAAGCAGGAGAGTAGTCCTTCCAGATAAGGATCATCAGGCATGCGGTCTTTTTGGGGTTATAGACCGTAGCGGAAGAAGATTCAGCGGAGAGATGGCCATAGAGGCGATGACCAGCATGAAGGTTAGAGGTAACGGGCTGGGTGGAGGTTTTGCCGCATACGGAATTTACCCTGAGTACGAGGACTACTACGCCCTTCACGTGATGTTTCAGAACTGGGATATGGAAGCAAAGCACAGAGTTGACGAGTTTATAGATGCCAACTTTGATGTAGTTTATGCTGAGGAAATTCCCGTAAATCCAGACGCCAACGTCTACAATCCACCGCTATTCTGGCGTTACTTTGTCTCACCGAACAAGAAGGGGGAGGATAAGAAGCTGAGCGATGATGATTATGTGGTCAAGAAGGTCATGGAAATAAATACAGGAATAGAAAATGCTTATGTCGTCTCATCTGGAAAGAACATGGGAGTTTTCAAAGGAGTCGGCTTTCCAGAGGACATAGCTGAGTACTTCATGCTTGCTGAAGAATATAAGGGCTACATGTGGACTGCTCACTCTCGATTCCCTACAAACACACCCGGATGGTGGGGAGGGGCGCACCCCTTCTGCATTCTTGACTGGACTGTGGTGCACAATGGCGAGATTTCATCATACGGCACGAACAAGCGTTACCTTGAAATGTTCGGTTACTACTGCACTCTCCTAACCGATACAGAAGTCATGGCCTACGCAGTTGATCTGCTGATGAGAAAGCAGGGATTACCGATTGAAATTGTCTCCAAGATATTTGCCCCACCGATGTGGGACATCGTAGATATAATGGATGAAAAGAAGAAGAGGTTCTACACCACCTTGAGAATGAACTACGGTCCGTTGCTGATAAACGGGCCTTGGACGATAATTGTTGCAAGGCATGGCGAGATGTTCGGCATTACAGACAGGATCAGACTAAGACCAATAACATCGGGAGAAAAGGGGGATATGCTTTTTGTTTCTTCCGAAGAGTCAGCAATTAGAGCAGTCTGTCCTGAATTGGACAGGGTTTACACCCCCATGGGCGGAGAGCCAGTTATTGGTAGATTGAGGAGCAGGGAGAAGGAGATTGCAAAGCAACTTTCAGAGGTGGAATGAATGCTGGAGGGAGAGTTCCACACATACATGCTTCCCGAGTTCATAATCGAAAGAAGGCAGGATCGCTGCATACGCTGCAGAGTCTGTGAGAGACAGTGCGGGTTCAACGTTCACTGGTATGACGAAGAGATGGACATGATGAGGGAAGATGAGATGAAGTGCGTTGGATGCCAGAGATGTGCAGTCATGTGTCCAACCAACGCGTTAATCGTCAAGCCACATCCGGGGAGTTATAAGCCAAACGCAAACTGGACGAGGGAGAGGCTTCAGGATTTGAAGAAACAGTCTGAGACTGGTGGAGTTTTGCTTACCGGAAGTGGAAACGACAAGCCATACAGGATTTACTGGGATCACATCGTGCTTAACGCTTCTCAGGTTACCAACCCCTCTATTGACCCACTGAGAGAGCCAATGGAGCTGAGAACATTCCTTGGTAGGAAGCAGGACAGACTTGAGTTCAAGTTTGGTGAGGATTTTGAAGATGTTGAGATCACAACGGAGCTATATCCGAACGTGCAAATCGAAACGCCCATCGTTTTCTCGGCCATGTCCTATGGAGCCATAAGCTATCAGGCCTTTAAGAGCCTTGCGATGGCAGCAAGTGAGTTTGGGACGCTTTTCAACACTGGAGAAGGTGGACTGCCTAAGGAACTGAGAAAGTATGGCAAGAATGCGATAGTGCAATGTGCCAGCGGTAGATTTGGTGTTGACCCTGAATACCTTAACGTGGCTGCGGTTGTTGAGATCAAGATAGGACAGGGTGCAAAGCCGGGAATTGGAGGTCATCTGCCCGGAGAAAAAGTTACGATGCCTATCTCCGTAACAAGGATGATTCCCGAAGGAACCGATGCGCTATCACCTGCGCCTCAACATGATATCTACTCAATTGAAGACCTCAGCATGCTAATTTATGCTCTTAAGGAAGCTACAAACTATGAGAAGCCTGTCAGCGTTAAAATAGCCGCTGTTCACAATGCTGCAGCGATTGCGAGTGGTATGGTAAGGGCAGGGGCAGACATAATTGCTCTTGATGGGCTGAGAGGAGGAACGGGAGCAGCACCCAAGATGATCAGGGATAACGTCGGCATCCCCATCGAGCTGGCACTTGCATCTGTTGACCAAAGGTTGAGGGATGAGGGGATAAGGAACAAAGCTTCGATACTTGTTGCAGGTGGCTTCAGGTGCAGTGCCGATGTTGTTAAGGCGATAGCCCTTGGAGCAGATGCAGTTTACATTGGAACTCCAGCGCTGGTGGCGATGGGCTGCACGCTCTGCCAGAAATGCCACACAGGAATATGCAACTGGGGCATATGCACTCAAGACCCATATCTCTCGAGGAGGCTAAATCCTGAGATAGCATCAAAGAAGCTCGTAAATCTGCTCAGGGCGTGGAGTCATGAAATTAAGGAGATGCTCGGAGGAATGGGTATAAACGCCATAGAGAGCCTGAGGGGGAACAGGGATCATTTGAGGGGTGTTGGACTTGAAGACTGGGAGCTTGAGGTTCTTGGAATTAAGGGGGCGGGAGAATGAAGTACTCGATTGGTGGTTTCTGTGATCTTTTCCTTGACTTCTGTAAGGAAGTCGAGGAGCTTAGGGACAGGCTGAAGCTTGATGGGAAGCTTGCAATAATAGATGCAAAAGGTTTGACGCACAAAGAGCTCAACGACCTGATGAGGTATGCCGTATTCGAACTTGGAGCGAGGAAATTTAAATTGCTGAACATTACAGGGCAAAGGTATATCGGGACAAGGCTCTGGGCTCCGAACATGGAAAAGCTTGAGATTGAGGTTCACGGTTTTCCCGGCAACGATCTTGGAGCTTTCCTCGGAGGCCACAAAATAGTTGTTTATGGGAACGCTCAGGATGGTGTAGGTAATACGATGGACGATGGGGAGATCATAGTATATGGCAGGGCAGGCGATGTTGTGGCGATGTCCATGAGGGGTGGAAGGATACTGATAAGGGACGATGTCGGTTACAGAACTGCTATACATATGAAGGAATACAAGGATAAGGTTCCTGTGCTGGTTATCGGCGGGACGGCGCAGGATTTCTTTGGAGAGTATATGGCAGGCGGAAGAGTTGTGTTGCTGGGCTTAAACCTTGGTGATAAGCCTCACAGGGCGAGATACATCGGTACAGGAATGCATGGAGGGATAATGTACATACGTGGTAAGGTGGAACAGTGGCAGCTTGGAAAAGAGGTGGGCATTGTTGACATGGATGACGAGGACTGGAAATTCCTCGAAAAACATGTTGGGGATTTCTGCAAGGAATTTGGATTTGATAAAGATGAGATACTCAGCGGCAAGTTTCTTAAGCTGAAACCCGTTACGAAGAGACCTTACGGGAAGATTTACGCCTATTGATTTTTTATTTTGCTTATTCGGAAAGATTATGGAATCAAAACGTAAGATTTTCAGAACCAAACAGGATTAGGGACTAATCACCCATATCTCAGCAAATGATATAAAACCACTCATCCAATCCTAAGGGTGTTAGAACAACTTGCAGTAGAGATTGCAGAGAACGCCAGAAGTAAGGAGGATGTTTTGAGGATTAAGAGGTTATTTGCCAAAAGACATGGACTCTCTACGATACCATCAGATGCAGAGATTCTGAAGGTTGTGAGGGGGACTAAGTACTACACAAAGCTCAGAGAAGTTCTTAGAGTTAAACCCGTTAGAACCATCAGCGGTGTTGCTGTTGTCGCCGTTATGACCTCTCCTGCGCCATGTCCACATGGAAAATGCTTACCCTGTCCCGGAGGAGTGGAGAGGAACACCCCTCAGAGCTATGTTGGACTTGAACCAGCAGCGATGAGAGGGAGACAGCATGATTATGATGCCTTCAGACAGGTTACGGCAAGATTGAGGGAGCTTGAGAGTATTGGTCATGATGTGAGTAAGGTTGAAATTATAGTCATGGGTGGAACCTTTCCTGCGAGAGATGCAGAATATAAAGAGAAGTTTATGCTCGACATCTTCAATGCCCTCAACGCCTTCAACAGTCGTGCAAGGACTGAGAGCAATCTTGAAATGGCAAAGAGGAAAAATGAAAGGGCAAAGGTTAGATGCGTGGGAATAACCTTCGAAACGCGCCCCGATTATGCAAGAGAGCAGCACATTCGTGAGATGCTGAGATTCGGAGGGACGAAGGTTGAGCTCGGGGTGCAGAGTATATACGACAACGTTCTGGAGAAGATAAGGAGGGGTCATGGGGTTGAAGATACAGTTGAGGCAACGAAACTTCTGAAAGATTCTGCTTTTAAGGTGGGTTATCACATAATGCCCGGACTTCCTGGGTCTGATTTCAGTAGAGACCTCAGGATGTTCAGAGAGCTATTTGAGAAGGAAGATTTCAAACCTGACTATCTTAAAATTTACCCAACGCTGGTTGTTGAAGGTACTGAGCTTTTCGAGATGTGGAAGCGTGGAGAGTATCAGCCTTATACCACCGAAGAGGTTGTGGAACTTGTAGCGAGAGCAAAGCGGTACTTCCCTGAATGGGTAAGAGTGCAGAGAATCCAGCGCGATATTCCTGTTAGAGCTGCCATTGGTTTGGACAAGGGAAACGTCAGGCAGCTCGTCCGCAGAAGGCTTAAAGAGCTTGGTTATGGATGCAGATGCATAAGGTGCAGGGAGGTGGGACATAGAGGTGTGAAGCCTGAGGAATATTCAAAGGCTGAGCTTGTGGTGAGGGAATACGGGGCTTCTGGAGGTAGTGAATACTTCATATCCTATGAGATTCCTGATTACGATGCTTTGGTTGGATTTGTAAGGCTCAGATTTCCGAAAGAGCCTTTTATAGATATTTTAAAGGATGCTGCTCTGATTAGAGAGCTTCATGTTTATGGCAGGGCAGTTCCAGTGGGTAAGAGCAGCAACGCCTTTCAGCATAGGGGTTTTGGGGAGAGTTTGCTTAGGGAAGCTGAGGAGATTGCGAAGGAAGAATACGACAAAATTGCGGTTATAAGTGGCGTAGGTGTGAGGGAGTACTACAGAAGGCTTGGGTACAGACTTAAGGGAGGGTATATGGTTAAGAGGTTGTGAGAAACAATCTATACTTTGCTTTTTAGAGAATATAGCCCCGGCCGGATTGATGACGCATAACATCCATAGCCCTCCAAACTTCGACATTCATCCTCCGATCAAAATACCAAAGCATCAGCAACCCAACTAAGGCTTTAATCATGTGGTTCTCGTTGCCAAACCTCAGCGAAAAAATCTCGAACATGATAGTCTTTCACTATAAAGTCCCCCTGCAGGATTACATAACTGCAAAGCTGGTCTAT
>DAVR01000047.1 GCA_002507545.1 Archaeoglobus sp. UBA230
AAAAATTTCAGGACTATACAAACTGCAAAAATTAAAAACTCTTTTAACAAAAAGTAACCGATGGAAAAGAGCATTCAGGACTCCATCCATGGCGTGATAAAGCTTGATGGGTGGATGGTAAAGATCATTGACACCCCTCAGTTTCAAAGATTAAGGAGAGTGAAACAGCTTGGTTTTGCTGATCTCGTCTATCCCGGAGCCAACCACACGAGATTTGAGCACAGCCTCGGCGTGATGCACATCGCCAGAGTGTTAAAAGACAGGCTCGAACTTGATGATGTTGTTCTCGTTGCTGCATTGCTGCATGACATCGGTCATGCTCCCTTTTCCCACAGCAGTGAGAGATTGCTGGAGGAATACGCTGGTTTCAAACACGAAAACATCTCAAGAGTTATTAAGGGAGAGTTGAAGGATGTTCTGAACGAGCTTGGCTTCAGCATTTCCGAAATTGAGGGTATTGTGACCGGAAAGAGAACATCCGTTGTAAATGGAGAAATAGACGCGGACAGAATGGACTACCTTGTGAGGGATTCCCACTACACCGGTGTTGCTTATGGTGTTTTCGACATCTACCGCCTTATTGACAAAATAAAATTTGAAGAGGCTGTTGTTATCCAGCAGGGAGGGATTAAGGCTGCTGAAAGCCTTCTCATATCTCGATTCCTTATGTATCCTACCGTCTACTTCCACCACGTTTGCAGAATTGCAAGAAAGATGTATGAGAGAGCCATGGAAAGGATAATTCAGACCGGGTTTGATGCCTCGAATCTTCTTGAGATGGATGACATAGATGCGATGATGCTTATAAAGGAAAGAGAAAGGGAGTTTTATGGGAGAATCATCAACAGGAACCTGTTCAAAAGGGCTGTTTACGTGTCAAAGAGGGTTGTGAATTTCAGAGAGGTTATGAGAGTGAACGAAAAAAGGGCTGAAACGGAGATCGCTGAGGAGGCTGGAGTGGATGAGAAGTATGTCATAGTGGACATCCCACCTGTTGAGGAAATGAGAGAGTCGGGTGTTATGGTTGAAACTGATGAAGGGTTGAAAACTCTCGATGAAGTTTCGCCGCTCGTCAAAGCTCTCAAAACAGCATCAATCGAAAACTGGAGGCTGGGAGTTTACACCACAAAAGAATACCTTGAAAGAGTGGGTAAGGCAGCGATGAACTATTTCGGGATCGAAAAGGTTGTTCAGAAATCCCTTGATGAAATATTCCCGTGATTATTGATACCAATATTCTGGAAATTTTTATTTGTGACTAATTCCCACTAAACCCATGATTGGGTTGATTGGTGGCATGAGCTGGGAATCAACCGTCGAATATTACAGAATAATGAATGAGCTCGTGAAAGAGAGACTTGGAGGCTGGCACTCTGCCGAGGTAATTCTCTATTCTGTGGATTTTGATGAGATTGTCAGATTGCAGAAAGCTGGGGATTGGAAAAAGATGAGTGAAATTCTGGGTAGCATAGCTGTGAAGCTTGAAAATGCCGGAGCAAAAGCTGTGCTCATCTGCACAAACACAATGCACAAGATTGCTGATGATGTTCAGAGTAGAATAAGCATCCCGCTAATTAACATAATAGATGTAACAGCCGAAGTTCTGAAGAGAGATGGAGTTAAAAAAGCAGGACTTCTCGGCACAAAATTCACCATGGAGGATGGATTTTACCAGGAGAGGATGAAAAAGCACGGCATTGAGATAGTTGTCCCTGAGAGAGAAGATGACAGGAATGCCGTGCACAGCATTATCTTTGACGAACTCTGCCTGGGCATTTTCAGAGATGAATCAAAGAAAAAATTGGAGGGGATAGTAGAGGAACTGAAGCAGAAAGGTGCAAAAGGAATAATCCTCGGTTGCACAGAACTCCCCTTGCTTCTGAAGGGAGATGGTCTATATGATACAACAAGAATTCATGCTGAAGCTGCAGTGGAATTTTTACTGAGTAACATTTAACTATACATCTTCCATCTTATCTACCAATGCAAGATTACACACCACCCCCACCACCGTCTTATCGTCCGCCTGAGCTAAAAGCTCTCTACTTCATAGCCGGAATCATAGCTCTGGCAGTCATCGTTTCCCTTTCGGTGTATTACTATACAGAATACATCTGGTTTGAGGCGATTGGATACGGAAACGTCTTTGTAACGTACATCACGTACTCAATAGGATTCTTTGCCCTCATCTTTGCGATATTCATGGCTTTCCTGACCGCAACCAACATTGCCGTCAGAAAAGTTACAATGGAGTTTCTCGGAGAGCCCTTCAAGGTCCCCCATATCCTAAGCCTGATTATCTCCCTCTTCGCCGCTCTATCAACCCAGAATCTCTGGAAAACTATGCTCTTCTACTTCAACGCCTCTGAATTCGGCATAAAAGACCCTATTTTCGGCATGGATGCATCCTTCTACACCTTCAAACTCCCGTTTTTGAAAGTTCTGCTTGGAGCGATGCTCGCAGCGGTGATCATATCAACAGCAATCGCAATATTCTCTTATATATACGCTTTCAGGTGGGTCAAGAGCTTTGATGAATTCAAGGAGATTTTTCCCGGTAGCGGATTTGTGCACTTCTCCGTCATGGCCTTCCTGATACTCTCATTAACTGCAGGACTCATTTACATCTCAAGATACGAACTCGTCCACTCTCAACACGGCCTTTTAAGCGGTGCGGGGTATGTGGAAGTGAATATTCTCTCTCCATCCCTCGTTCTGATCTCCACACTCGCCCTGATTACAGGCTTGGTCTCCGCTTATCTCATAGTAAAGAAGGACTTCGAAATGTTGGGTTACGCTATAGTCATCTTGGTCGTCATATCAATTCTCGCGACGGTTATTGTTCCCTTCGCAGTCCAGAAACTTCAGGTTGAGCCATCAGAACTTAGCTATGAGAGCAAATACCTCGGATACAGCATAAACTACACCCTCCATGCATATGGGCTTCAGAATGTGAAATACCGATACTTTGAGTATAACCCTACTCTGAGCTACAAGGATGTGGCTGAGGCAAAGGCAACGATAGATAACGTCAGAGTGTGGGATCACAGACCAATCAGAGATGTTTTCAGACAACTACAGCAGATTAGAACGTACTATTTCATCAATGACGTTGATGTGGACAGATACTGGATAAACGGAAGTTACGTGCAGCTCCTGATAGCTGCAAGAGAGCTTTCAACCGATTTACTACCTTCGAGGGCACAGACATGGCTCAACAAGCATCTGATCTACACCCACGGTTACGGAGTTGTGGCATCGCCGGTCAACACGGTATCCAAAGAGGGGTTACCAGACTTCGTTGTGTACGATATTCCGCCAAAGGGGGAGATCGAGATAAAAAGACCTGAAATCTACTATGGCGAAATGACCGACGATTACGTGGTTGTCAACACTCTACAGGAAGAATTTGACTACCCGATGGGCGACGTCAACTTTTTCACGAAGTATGCAGGAGATGGTGGGGTTAAGCTCGATTATATGCGCAGAGCACTTTATGCATTCAGATTCGGAGACGTGAATCTTATTCTCAGCAACTACATCACAGATGAGAGCAGGCTGATGATGCACCGGGATATTGTAGAGAGAGTTACCACGATTATGCCATTCCTCCTTTACGACGATGATCCCTACGTTGCTGTGATAGACGGTCAGATATACTGGATAATAGATGCCTACTCTCTGCTTGACGGATTTCCGTACTCAGCAGAAATTGGAAGATACAACTACATGCAAAACCCAGTTAAGGTTTTCGTCAATGCCTACAATGGAAGTGTGAAGTTTTACATTGTACAGGAAGATGCCTATG
The DNA here is from genome assembly GCA_002507545.1 of Archaeoglobus sp. UBA230. GTDB lineage: Archaea > Halobacteriota > Archaeoglobi > Archaeoglobales > Archaeoglobaceae > Archaeoglobus. The sequence goes on from DAVR01000047.1 coordinate 3,809, forward strand.
TTAGAACGCTCGAAAATGCACTTCCGGGTCTTTTCACAAGAGATATGCCCCAAGAATTCAGAAAGCACATCAGGTATCCGAGAGACTACTTTAACGTTCAGGCTTACATCTACTCCACCTACCACATGAAGGATGTAACAGCATTCTACAACCGTGAGGATGTCTGGGCGATCCCGTCGGAGAAGTTCGAGGGAGACACCATACAGATGGAACCATATTACGCGACCTTAGCCCTCGAAGATGAGCCCGAGTTTGTGCTCATGATTCCTTTCACACCCAAGAACAGAGACAACATGATTGCATGGATGGCTGCAAGATGTGATGAGAACTACGGAGAGCTTATAATCTACGAATTTCCAAAGGGCGAATTGATATACGGACCGATGCAGGTTGAAGCAAGAATAGACCAGGATTCTGAACTTTCAAAGCTCTTCACACTCTGGGATCAGGCTGGTTCAAGGGTTATCAGGGGTAATCTCCTTGTTATCCCAATAAACAACTCTGTTCTTTACATTGAGCCTGTCTATCTCAGGGGCGAGTCGGCAAAAATACCCGAACTGAGGGGTGTTATCGCCGTCCATAACGATGAACTGAAGATGGGTTCAAATCTGTATGAGGCTCTCGAAATGCTCTTCGCTGGAAAGCCAGTAGAGAAGCCGACCACGGAGAAGCCAGTTGGAACTGCCGAGCAGAAGCTGGAATTGCTCAAGGACTACTATTCAAAGCTTACAGAGGCTGTGAAAGAGGGGGACTGGGCAACCTTTGGAGAGATGCTCAAAAAGATCGGAGAGGTTCTTGGATACAAAGAACAGTAAGTTTTGTGGAAAAGCTTATTAGCTCTTTGTTACATTTTGTCTATGGAGTGGTACTGGATAGGGCTGGCAATAGTTATAATATTGTTTCTGCTGTCATCCATAAGAATAGTTAAAGAATACGAGAGAGGTGTTATTTTCAGACTTGGAAGGCTCGTAGGCGCGAGAGGGCCAGGGCTGTTTTTCATAATTCCGATTCTTGAAAACATAACTGTAGTTGATCTGAGAACCGTAACCTACGACGTGCCGTCTCAAGAAGTCGTCACAAGGGATAATGTGACTGTAAAGGTCAACGCAGTTGTGTACTATAGAGTTGTAGACCCAACAAAGGCCATAACGGAGGTTTTCGACTATCAGTATGCTACAGCGCAGCTTGCTCAGACGACATTGAGGAGCATAATTGGTCAGGCTGAACTTGATGAAGTGCTCTCTGAAAGAGATAAGCTTAATGTAAAGCTGCAGCGGATCATAGATGAGGAAACCAACCCGTGGGGCATAAAGGTAACAGCAGTTGAGATTAAAGACGTTGAGTTACCAGAGGAGATGCGGAGAATAATGGCGATGCAGGCTGAGGCAGAGAGAGAAAGGAGATCAAAGATAATCAGGGCTGAAGGAGAATATCAGGCTGCAATGAAGCTTAAAGAAGCTGCTGATGTTTTGGCTCAGAGTGAAGGGGCAATTCTGCTGAGATACCTCCAGACGCTCAACGAAATTTCTACCGAACAGAATACCACAATTGTAATGCCAATTCCGGTTGAACTGTTAAAGTTCTTTGTCGAAAAGAAAAGCTAAAAAATCGCCCCAATTTTTTTAATTCATGAAAATTATTCCATGCCCATCTTCTCCGCTACTTGCGAGGAGAATTGCTGAGACTGCTGGGCTTGAAATGGGCAATGTGACTTTTAAAAAATTCCCGGATGGAGAGCTATATGTTAGGGTTGAAGACCTTGATGAGGGAATTATTGTCGGAAGCATACGCTCCAATGACGACATCATTGCGATAGCTCTGCTGCTTGATGCTGTTGAAAGGGCAAAGGTTGTCGTGCCGTACATGGGTTATGCGAGACAGGACAGAGCTTTTAACGAAGGAGAAGCTGTTAGTATAAGGGCGGTGGCAGAAATCCTCGAAAGAAAGGCTGAAGAAGTTATCACAGTGAATATACATAGTAAGCAGGCAGCTTCGCACTTTAAAAAGCTGAGGGATTTGGATGCGATGCCCAGCATCGGAGAACACTTTGCCGATCGGGAGATTATTATGATCTCTCCAGATAAGGGATCGAGAGAGAGAGTCAAGATTGCAGCTGAGCACGCGAACTGTGATTGGGACTACATGGAGAAGAGGAGGATTGACGCCACAACTGTTGAAATAACCCCAAAAAGCCTTGACGTCGAGAACAGGGACGTTGTCATAGTTGATGATATAATCTCAACTGGAGGCACGATGGTTGAGGCGACAAAGAAGCTCTACGAATTAGGAGCGAGGAGCGTTTCTGCTGCATGTGTCCATGCCGTTCTTGCTGATTATGCAGCGATCAAACTGTTCAATTCAGGGATAAAAGACATTCTCGCCACAGACACCATCGAATGTGCCTTTAGTAGGATTAGCGTTGCAGAGCTTATTGCGGACAATATCTGAAAACACTTTTATGCCTACCTGAATTTGGATTGGAGATGAAAAGAAGGGTCGTGGCTACAGGAACCTTTGACCTCATCCATCCGGGACACATAACCTTCCTGAGGGAAGCAAGAAAGTTGGGAGATGAGCTGATAGTCATAGTTGCAAGGGAGAAGAATGTCAGACATAAGCCAAAGCCCGTTGTGCCGGAAGAGCAGCGCAGGAAGGTCGTGGAAGCTATAAAATACGTTGATAGGGCAATTCTTGGCGATGAGAAAGATATTTTTAAGCCAATAATGGAGCTTAAGCCAGATGTTATAGTTTTGGGCCACGACCAGCATTTTGATGAGAACTGGCTTAAGGAGGAGTTGAAAAAGAGGAACCTAAGCTGTGAGGTTGTCAGGATAGAGGTAAAGGAAGACTGCCCTTATTGCAGTTCTCACAAAATTATTGAGAGGGTTTTGGAAAAATACGGAGGGAGATAATGCTGTTGATGATACCCGGCCCGGTTCAGCTGCATGAGAGAATAATCAGGGCAATGGCGAGACAGATGATAGGGCACAGAACGGCAGATTTCAGCGCAATAATGGAGTTCTGCGTAAATGTGCTTAAGGATGTGTTTGGAACCGAGGGAGATATCTTCCTAATCTCTGGCTCGGGAACAGCAGGGATGGAGGCGGCAATAGCTTCCTTTAGCAAGGTTAAGAAGATGGTCACGCTTGAGAACGGGAAGTTTGGTGAAAGGCTTGGAGAAATTGCTTCACGCTATACAGAGGTTGAGAGGATTCAGGTTCCTTGGGGAGAATCAGTTGAGCTGGATGATGTCAGAGAAGCCTTTGAGAATGGCTGTGAGGCAATAGCCTTTGTCCACAATGAAACCTCAACTGGGATTCTCAATCCAGCCAAGGAGATTGCCAGAATCGCAAAGGAGTATGATGCACTTGTTATAATGGACGCCATAACTTCAGCCGGTGGGGACTATGTTAAGATGGACGAATGGGGCGTGGATGTTGCCATAGTCGGCAGTCAGAAGTGTCTCGGAGCTCCGCCCGGCTTGGCTGCGGTTGCAGTGGGTGAGAACGCATGGGATTACTACAACGAGAAGTGTCCCTACTATCTTGATCTCGCAGCATACATGAAGAAGCTCAAAGACATGCAGACCCCCTACACTCCTGCCGTCCCACTGTTCTTCGCCCTCGCTGAAGCTCTGAGAATAATAGAGGAAGAGGGTCTGGAGAATAGGATACACAGGCACCGCATTCTTAGCTCTGCAGTCAGAAAATGGGCGGTTGAAGCTGGACTGGAGCTGTTTCCCAACCTGAACAAGTATTCCAGTTACTCGAATACTGTAACCGCGATAAAGATGCCCGATGGTGTCACCGACAGCGAGCTGAGAGGGACGTTGAGAAGGGAGTATGGAATTCTGATTAGCGGAGGTCAGGGAGAGCTCAAGGGCAGGATTTTCAGAATTGGAACAATGGGGAACGTTGGAAAGTTTGAGACCATCTCCACTCTTGCCGCCATCGAGGATGTGTTGATGAGGAAGAATGCTGTTAAGCCAGCACTTCAATATGCCCAGATTTTGCTGAGGGATTTGCAATGAAAATTGGAATTGCTGACACAACCTTTTCGAGGATAAACATGGGAAAGATAGCCATTGATGAGCTGAAGAAGATAAGTAGCATCCCCTACGAGAGATATACAGTGCCGGGAATAAAGGATTTGCCAGTTGCTGCAAAAAAGCTGCTTGAGGAGAAAAACTGCGATATCGTCATTACACTTGGATGGGTTGGGAGAACGCAGAAGGACATGTTCAGTTACATCGTTCTGAGTATGGGGCTCGTCATGGTGCAGTTGCTGACCAACAAGCATGTCATAGATGTAACAATCCATGAGGATGAGGCAGAGACTGAGGACGAGCTTTTGATGGTTGCCGAAAACAGGGTGAGAGAGCACGTCAGGAACGCTGTTGATTTGCTTGTTAATCCCAAGAGATTGCAGAAGCTTGCAGGTACTGGTCAGAGGCAGGGGTATCCGGATGTTGGACCGATTTTGAAATAGATTTTTTAGCATTTTAAGTTTTTCAATATTGAGGATTAAAACAGGACAGTATTCCAAAACGCTGCAACTGAGAATAATGATTAATAGTTTATGCTTGTTGATGCCAAAAGAGCACAGTTAGAAAACTATTTCATCTCCGATCGTCTAACTTAGCAACCGTGGAAAGAAAGGCGCCCCTCAGTTCACGATATATCATAATTCTCGCCGCGCTTGTTGGTGCAATATCGGGCTTAGGTGCCTTCATCTTCTACTTTTTACTCGATCTGTCCACGAAGTTCTTTCTTGTCGGTCTTGACAATTTCAACCCGCCTTTGGCTGGTGGGGAAGCAGAGGTTGTAAAAATTGACTTCCACTTTGGTTTAATTCCTCTCCCCATCGTCGTCGCCCTTGGAGGTTTGCTTAGCGGGATGATCGTTTACACATTCGCACCTGAGGCAGAGGGACATGGAACAGATGCGGTAATTCGTGCCTTTCACAGGGCAAGAGGAGCTATAAGAGCAAGAGTTCCAGTCGTAAAAACGATTGCATCAGCAATAACCATAGGTAGCGGTGGGAGTGCGGGTAGAGAGGGGCCTATAGCCCAGATTGGTGCCGGTTTTGGATCTTTTGTTGCAGAAACGCTTAAGTTATCCGACAAAGACAGAAGGTTGCTCGTAATTTGTGGTGTAGCAGGAGGGATAGGGAGCATTTTCAGGAGTCCGTTTGGCGGAGCGATGTTCGGAATTGAAGTTCTCTACAGAAGAGACAATGAGGTAGAAGCAATAGTTCCTGCCTTTGTGTCTTCAATTGTAGCCTTCATAGTTTTTGACATTATTATGAGTTACTTCGCTGGCACTCCCTTTGGTGTTCTCCCCATTTTCAAAATTCCGCAGGTTACAATCCATTCCCCACTCGAATTTCCAATCTACGCAATAGTTTCGGTACTTGCCACATTCTTCGGAATAATCTACATCAAGACATTTTACTCGGTTCACGGCCTCTTCAAAAAACTCAAACTCCAACCCTACTTCAAACCCGCAATCGGCGGATTTCTGACGGGCGTTATAGGCCTATTCATGCCGGGAGTTCTTGGAATGGGTTACGGTTACGTTCAGCTTGCAATTGACGGTAAACTTGCCCTCACGGCTGTACTTTTTCTGATTATAGGAAAGATACTTGCAACGTCCTTTACAGTGAGTTCTGGTGGGAGTGGTGGAGTCTTTGCCCCCTCAATCGTCATTGGCAGCATGGTTGGAGCGTTTGTGGGATACCTTTTCAACTACATTTTCCCCCAAATCGTTGTTCAGCCAGAAGCCTTCGTGCTCGTGGGAATGTCGGCATTCATTGCGGCAGTGGCTAAAACTCCAATTGCTGCCATTCTGATGGTTCTTGAGATGTGTGGAGGGTATTCACTGTTACCCGCATTGATGATCGCTGCCACCCTTTCCTACTATCTCAGTGGAGATTACTCCATATATTCTGAGCAGGTGACAAACAGAGCAGAGAGTCCAGCACACAGAATGGAGATGTCCATAGATGTTCTCCAGAACGTGAAAGTTAAGGATGCAATGGTTCCGGCAGAAAGGATTGTTGCAGTCAGCCCTTATCAAAAAGTAAGCGAAGTGCTTGAGCTGATTGAAAAAACCGGGCATATTGGCTTTCCAGTCGTCAGGAAGGGAAAACTTGTAGGGGTTGTAACTTTCGAAGATGTTGAGAGAGTTCCCATCGAGGAGAGAGAGGCAAAGAGAGTTAGAGACATTATGACGAGGGATTTGATCGTAACTTATCCCGATGAGACCCTTGAGGATGCTCTGATCAAGCTTGTCGAGAAGGGGGTTGGAAGACTACCCGTTGTTGACCGCCAAGATGAAGGGAAACTTTTAGGTATGATAACGAGAAGTGATATAATGAAAGCTCACGCAAGAGAGGTTGCGAGGCTTGCCACATGAAAATTCTCCTTATTACTGGCAAACTCGCCGAGGAAATAGTCAGAAAATACGGACAGGGAGCGGATGTAAAGGTTTGCGATATTGATATTGCTGCCTTCATCACACCAACACTTCTCGAAGATGTTGATCTGAGTAGTTACGACCTCGTTCTGGTTCCGGGGCTTACCTATAACTACGACTGGGAGAGTTTTGAGAAAAAGAGAGGTGTTAAAGTTAGACTTGGCCCAATCCACGCCTACGACCTGCAGCACGTCCTTAGGGTAGCTGACAAAGTGGAGTTTTCTCATCAAATCCCTGCTTGCAGACTTATCGAGTCTGTTAAGGCGGATGAGGTTATCAGGGAAGTTGATGCCTTTGAAGAGAAACACCTTTTCAAGATTGGAGACGTTGCGATTGGTGGAGAAAGCAGAATGAAGGTTGTGGCAGAGATTGCCAGCTTTAAAGATTTTGACGACTTGGAAAGGAAAATTGAGTACTACACTGAAAGCGGGGCGGATATAATAGACATTGGGGTTCCACTTGAATTCGACTCCGAGTGGCTCTCCAAGGTTTTGAAGGTTGCCGTAGAGGTTTCGGATTTACCATTGAGCGTGGACACGTTCAGCAAGAAAGCCATCGAGATTGGGGTTAAACACGGAGTTGACATGGTAATGAGCATTTCGAGAGAGAACTTAGACGCTTTAGATGTTATAGAAAATCAGGCGGTTGTCGTGGTTGACAGGAACGTTGAAGGATTGACTAAGCTTCTTAACACAGTTAAAAAGAGAACTGAGAAAGCGATTGCTGATCCAGTCCTCGATCCGCCGCTGAGAGTTGCAGAGTCCATCGTAAGATATACGCAGTTCAGGGAGCTTGACCCTGAAACCCCAGTGCTCTTCGGTGCGGGAAATGTGACAGAACTTAGTGATGCCGATTCCATTGGTATAAACGCCATTCTTGCCTTTATTGCTGAGGAAATAGGATGTAATTTGCTCTTCACCACTGAAGCAAGTCCTAAAACCACAGGGAGTGTTAGAGAACTTAAAATAGCTTCCTACTTAGCCAAAGCAGCTAAAATAAGAGATTCGCCCCCAAAAGATGCGGGAGTGAGTTTACTTGTCCTGAAAGAAAAAGTTAGATACGAGGAGGAAAGAATTAATCTGAACAACGTTGTTGAGGCTGAAGAGAGCAGAGAGTTTATCCGTGACCCATTAGGAGACTTCATCATTCAAGTTGTTGATGGAAAAATTGTTTGCAGGCACGACAGTATGACCATCATTGGCAAAAAGGCGAAGGAGGTTGTTGATACTGCAATAAGGCATAACCTGCTCTCGAGGTTGGATCACGCTGCCTACCTCGGCAGGGAGTTGATGAAGGCGGAAATTGCAGCTCTTCTCAGAAAGAGCTATATTCAGGACAGAGACCTTAACTTTGGCTATTACCAGAAATAAAGAGTCTTGAAGTTTTGTAAAGGATTAAAAGCTCTATTCACTCCTGGCTGATTCACTTAACAAAAAGTTTCGTTATATATTCGGAGAGGTAAGAATTGGATGAGGTGGTGAAAATGAAAAGGCTAATTGGGAGGTTAATTGGTGTGGTATTGGTGCTAATGGCACTGGTGGTGATGACAGCTTCAGCGGCTCACAACGGGAAACCAGAGGAGGCAGGAGTAACTGTTGCTACAGATACTACTACCATCACCGCTACTGTTACAATGGGTCAGCACGGTGCATGGAAACCAGCAGTAGAAAAGCCCGCTGACGTAGGTGAGAAATACTCAAAGGCCAGAGAATGGTTTGAAGAGACGAAGAAAAAGATTCAGGAAGTGAAACAGCAAGCTCAGGAGAAGAGATTCGAGGCGTGGAAGAAACACCTTCTTGCGTGGGTGGAAATGGGCAAAAGGTGGGTCGAAAGAGTTGAGTTGAGAGTTGAGAACCTTAATCTCGGAAACGAGAGCAAGGAGAGGTTGATGAACAAGCTTCAAGAGATAGAAAATAGACTCACCGAGATTGAGAGCGAAATTGAGGCAGCTCAAAACTACACGGAACTCAGAGATATTGCAAAGGAGATAAGGGGGATGTGGGGAGAGCTAAAGCAGGAGATGAGATACGCAGTTCATGGATATGTTATAGAAAAGTACCAGGAAATTCTTGAAAGGCTGAAACAGGTCAGGGACAGGCTTGAGGCTGTCGGACTCGATGTCAGTGAACTGAATGAGATAATAGATGAGATAGAGCAGGCAGTTGCAGAACTTGAAGACAGTGTGGGAACGCCCGAATTTGCTGAGAAAGTTAGAGAGATTAACGGGTTATTCAGGGAGGCATTTGGAATTGTGAAGGAACTGGCAAGAGAGGAGAGGGCTGAACAATACACGGGTTTCGTCTATGCCCATGTGGAGGGGTCCTTTGAGCTGAACGGAAACTTCAGCTTAGTGCAGATCAAAGGGGAGGGCAATGTCACGATTCCGGAAGATGCCATTGTTACTAAGGTCAACACTTCCGGAGTCAAGATGATAGTTGCAAGGGGTAACTTCACAGCGAGCGGAGAAGGAGAATTCAGAATCCTTGCACATGGCAGTGGTGAGCTTGTGCTTAGCGGAGAGGGTTATTACAGAGTTAAGCAAACGCCTACAGGGCCAATGACAGATGAGATTGAATTTGAAGGAGAAAAGACTGTAACCTTCGGGTGAGGGATGAACTATGAAGAAAAGATACCTTCTGATGCTGTTAATTGGGCTTGCAATAATCTTCGCAGGATGTCAGGGTAAAAAGACAGAGGAGAGGGAAATTGCTCCCTCACCAACACCGACGCCAACAAGTACAGTTAACGAAATAGTTCAGGAGAACGTTGATCAGGAGCTTCAGGAGCTTGAACAGCTGTTAAAGGAACTCGAAAGCTTAGATGACGTGAATTTGGAAGTTTAGTTTTTTATTTTTGTTTGTGGTTAAATATCGTAGTTTAGCCTTAAGAGGAAAACCAAAAAACTGATATTCCATCCTTAACATTCGTTGTCAATGAAAAACTACCTTATAATAACTTTATTGCTCGCAATTCTCCACATACCGGGATGTCTCGCGCCTGAAGAGGAGAGCTTTACACACAGCATAGACTACTCTATTTCTCTAACCCTTGGAGAACTTGTGGGTGAAGAGATTAGACCATCGTCAAAAATTGCCGAGCTGGAAAATGTCACTTTATTAGTTCCCCTGCCTGCGATTGATGGTAAACCCGTCGAGCTAAGGGACATGACGATCCCAGAAGGCTGGATGGTAGAGGTTGTTGAAACACCCTACGGAGTAATGCTGAAGCTGAGCGGTGAAAAAGTTAAAACTTGGAAAATGTCACCCATGCCAATCCCCGTTGAAGTAGGTAAAACTCCGACAGTAACACCCACCATGGTGAAAAGGGCAGTTAAATACGAATTTGAGCTGAGACTTGAACTTGAAAGGGAGATTAACACCCTTGATCCGCTCAGCGGGGAGTACGTTCTCCAACCCAAGTATGATCTGAAGAGGGTAAACTGCTCTGAGGAGTATCTAAAGCACTACAGGTATGTGAGATGCTACGATTACAGCACTATGGTGTTTTACAGCTCTTATCCAAAGCTCAACACCAGCATATACGTTTCGCTTGAGGGTAGGAATGAGTGGTTCCAGATGGGCTGGACGGGGAATGAGTTTTACGACCACATTTTAGCATTTATAACCAGCAAGGGATGGGAGGAGATAAAGGGAAGGCTGGAAACTGGGAAGGGCAGATACCTGTCTAAGTAAATTAATCTCTTATTCTTAAGTTGCCCGCCAACTCTTTCAGAACCGGAATCTCCTCAAGCTTTTGTTGATCAAGCAAATTCCAGTAGATACCATCAGGTCTCTCCCCTCTACTGGCTCTGATTGTCCTTTTTGGCGTTATAATGTAATCTACAGGAACATCATATGGCTCTTGAGGTAAACTCTCGTCAAGAACCTGAATTTCGTGGACAGTTGTTGCTATGGGCACGTCTCTGTCTATAACCCCTAACTCAAGAAGAATTCCAAATTCAAGTTCTCCGTAACCCATACCCTTTCCAATTCTCTCCCCAAAGCTGTTTACGGCAACGCTACCCTCAACGATGAGATCAATTACCATTTCTTTGATTTCTTCAAGGGTCAGTCTCTCACCAAGCTCAAAGGCACCCTTTATCGTCGAAGCTCTGCTAAAATCCGAAATCTTTTTTGGATTTAGGAGTAGAAATCCTTCTTTGATCCTGGGAGTTGGCATTATCAATAGCTTACCTGACTTCAACGCCTTTAGCCTCACTGGCTTCTGCGGGCTGTCTGGGTTAATCTTGACTATTTCAGCATTCCTCCATTCCCTCAGCCGAGTTAAAAGGGATGAGGCACTTTCTGCACCGATAAAATTTGGAATGCGGTTGTGGGGTGGTAGTGGAAACCTCGCTACCCCTCTTTTGAGCATTTCATCCCAGATTCTCTTTCTTATCTCGTCCTTATTCATTTTAGGACCTTAATCCCTCAAGCACCTCCTTCGCGTAGTCGAGCCTTATCTTCCCCTCCCTCACCATTACCTCAACAACCTTGTCAACCTCTTCTCCGCTTGCACCTGCCATTATCGCAAGATTTCTCGCATGCAGTTCCATGTGACCCCTCTGAATTCCCTCAGTTGCCAAGGCTCGTAGTGCGGCAAAGTTCTGGGCTAAGCCAAGAGCGGCAGCCACCCTTGCCAGTTCTTCGGCGGTCTTTACCCCCAAAATCTTGAGAGAAATCTTTGCCAGCGGATTTACCTTAGTCGCACCGCCGATGACGCCGACTGCCATCGGAACCTCTATGGTGCCAACGAGGTTACCCTTTCTGTCCACCTCATAGGTTGTGAGTGGTTTATATCCTCCAAGGGATGCGTAGCTGTGCGCACCAGCCTCAACAGCCCTGAAGTCGTTGCCTGTAGCAATCATCAAAGCAGAGATTCCGTTCATGATGCCTTTGTTGTGAGTGGCACATCTGTATGGATCGGCAGCGGCAAAGGCATAGGCGAGCATTATCCCTTCCACAACCTCTTCTCCACCAATAACATCCTTATCAAAAACAGCCTTCGCCCTTGCAAGTCTATATGATGCGAGATTGGAAATTATCCTCAGGTAAACTCTGCCACCCGTAATTCTCTCGACGAAGGGGGCAACCTTTTCACACATGGTGTTGACAGCATTCGCTCCCATAGCATCCTTCACGTCCACCACAAGATGCACGATGAGCATCTTACCCATGATGGTATCTACAACCCTCACTTCGACATCCTTACAGCCTCCCCCAAGGTTCACGAGCATTGGGTCGCACTCATTCGCCTTCTCGATTATCTCATCTCTGTGCCTTAAAACCTCAAATTTCGCTGAAACTGGATCTGCAAGCTTTGTAACCTGTATCTGTCCGATCATCACAGAGCCGGTGTAGTCCGTTGTAAACCCCCCGCTCTCCCTCGCCATCCTCGCTGCATTGCTTGCAGCAGCCACAACACTCGGCTCTTCAATGACCATGGGAATGAGGTAATCCTTCCCGTCAATGAGGAAGTTTGTTGCAATTCCAAGGGGCATCTCGAAAGTTCCTATAACGTTCTCGATCATCCTATCTGCTACATCCAAGGGTAAACCCTGATTGAGCACAGCTCTAATCTCATCATCACTCAATCCGGAAAACTCTGCGACCTTCTTAAGCCTCTCCTCAATGCTGAGCTTGTAAAATCCGGGAATGCGTGAGCTCATGACCGCTATAATCTACCCTGATTTATAATGTCTTCGGTCAGTCGTATTCTCTCCAAGTTTTTCCGCACTTTGTGCAGCGGAAGAACCTCACCTCGCTCTCATCTGCTGCTCTCAACTGTCTCAACCACCAGAAGGCCTCGTTGTTACCGCATGCAGGGCAGATGGCTTTTGTTGTAGGCAGTGTTTTGAGATCCTCCCCCTCGATAACTGGCACTTCTTCCTTGTTCCTCTCAACCCTTATAACAATCTCCTCACCGCTATCTGCATCCTTCTCATAGCCACACTTTCTGCATACAAGCTTGTCGCCCTGATAAATCATCAGGCTTTTGCACTCAGGACAGAACTCCACGCAGCATCCCCTCCGCATCCTTTATCATTTTCTCATGGTCAAAAGCGAGCTTGGGGAGCTTATCGAGGCTGAACAACGCCACCTCCTTTGCATCGCTCCCCGCTTTAAGTTCTCCACCTGCAGGTAGAACGACAAAACAAACAGACACAAAATGCCCCCTTGGGTCTCTATCGGGGTCGGAGTAGACTCCAACAAGTCCGTGTATTTTTCCCTTCAACCCGGTCTCCTCCTCAACTTCCCTGAGCACTGCATCTTCCACCCTCTCTCCGTACTCCACAATCCCACCGGGAAGGGCATAATGGTCTTTGAAGGGTTCATTCATTCTCCTGATCAAAACTATCTTCCCTTCATAGGGAACTATCGCGTCAACTGTAAGAGTGATACACTTCATGGAGAGAAAAGTTTCGCTCTCGTCATATATCTTTTGGCCTTCTCGACACTCCAACCCACATCTCCAATCTTCGAGAGATCGTGAGCATCACTTCCTATGGAGTATATCAGCTTTCTATCTCTGCAAAGTTCAAGAAAAGAGTCCGATGGGGACCTGTGAGATGAATTAAGCTCAATTGCAATTCCAAGCTGTTCAGCCATGTCAACGAGTTTCCTGTCCATTTCCGGGATGTTATCATCGAAGCCAAAAAGTTTTGAGAAGGGATGACCAATGACATCAATCTCGTTCTTTTCTATGCATCTCAGAATCCTCTCATAGTAATTTCTCCCGTAAACGAACTCATGGATGGAAGCGATAACGAATTCAAAGTCAAAATCTGGAAGTATTATCTCCCCAGCACCGTCAATACTGCACTCAATTCCACTGTATATTTTTACACCGTAAAGTGAGGATGCATTGTCAATTTCAATCTGCCTTTGTTTGGCTTTAGCCTCTGTAAGACCGAAGTATAACTCTACCGAGTGATCTACAACAGCTACAGCTTTCAGTCCAAGTTCCTTCGCCTTTCTCGCAATATCATCAATCGTCGCGCTACCATCCGAATAGGTGGAGTGAACATGCATATCCAGCATTTTCACACCACTACTCAGATTTACTCAGATTTCATAAAGTTGATTACCGGAATTATCACCATCTTGGAGAACTCAATAACCGCCGAGCTTTCGCTTACTATTGCTATCTGCGTTCCGTCAAGAAAGATTGACATCGTCTTCTCGTTGTCAAAGATGAAAAGACCATGACAGAAGTTTTTAAAGCTCTTTGCTACCTCCTCTTTTTTCCTGAACTCGTATGATTCTGCAGTTTCTATGATGCTTGCGTTTGATGAAATCAGGATGAGTTTACATTTTGCCTTCCTTAGGATTTCAGCCACAGAGTCAGGGATGTAAGACAACACACCGACTATTTCCTTCCTTGCATCCTCAACAAATTCCCTGATCTTCTCAAGAACCATTTCTCCTCTGTAAACCCTGATAATATCAACTTCTTCGGCCTCTATTTTCGGTAGTTCCCTCTTTAAATACTCAATGTTTTCATTAACTCTGCGAGAAAGGGCAAAGATGACATCTCTGGCACTCAAAGCCTTGAATTTTCTCGGCTTTCCAAAAGACTCTACAAGACCCTTTGATAGCAGAGAATCCATTACATCGTAAACAGACGTTCTTGGTATCCCGCTAAGCTCCGAAACCTCCTTGGCAGTTAAAGTTCCTTTTGATAGCAAAGCTACAAGGGCTTTCGCCTCGTAATCGCTGAGTCCAAAGCTTTTTAGCACATCAACTAACCCCATCGAAACCTTCTGAATCGTAAGGTATAAATAATGTTTCGTTTCCGCTACTACGACAGGTGATAAAAATGCGAAAACTTGCCCTAACTCTTGCTGCCTTATTGCTGCTGACGGGAATTGCATCTGCGCTGGATTACGAAGAGAAGCCGGATATAGCTGTTTCTTTTTACGGCTCGAACTACTTCCAGCGAGGAGATGAGAAAAATCTGATTCTGACGATTTACAACGATGCAAAGAATGAAAAAATACAGTATGATGACCAGCTGGAGGCAGGATTCTTTGCAGGCAGAGAGGATATGCTGTTCACAGCCTACAACCTCGATGTGAAACTTTATGGTAACGATTACATTGAAGTCAAGACCCCTGAACAGAAAATTCCCGCTCTGCCCCCAATGCAACCTGTAACCCTGAATTTTGTCGTGAAAATCAGCGACGATGCAAGGCCGGGAGAATATGAGCTGAATTTGAAAGTAGAGTATTACATTACTAACGATCTCAAAAGTTTGACGCCATTTCCTTCCACTACAATTCCTGAGCAAGAGCAGTTAGAGATCAAAGGAGGAGTTCAGACTGGAAACGGGACGATAGTCTATGTATACGAGTATCAGACGCAATACTACGAGTTGGAATACACCAAGAAGACAAAAACGATTCCGATAAAGCTCTACATAGATGAAAAGCCTGTAACCCTTGAGGTCGTGGAGGTAAAATCCGAAGATTTGATAGGGAAAGGAAAGGGCAAGATAATTGTCGAGGTAAAAAATAATGGAGACAAAACCGCAAAAAGCGCATACCTCGTTCTCGATACGCCGTCAGGTATAGAGGCTCAGGGGCTAAGCCTTCAGTCGCAGAATGTGCCGAGTATGCCAGTAAGCGGAGCGATGTCAGGCATGCCGGGAATGACTTCAATACCTTCAGGTATGACTGGAATGCCAAGTACGGGAACGACAACAGCACTCTCAACTGCAAAGGCTGCTTACTATGTCGGGGATATCAAACCCGGAGAAACTGCTGTCGCGACCTTTTACCTGAAAATAGAGACGGAAGACGGTGGGTCTTACCCATTACATATAAAGGCTGTATATCTGGACGAATATGGAAGGCTGACGGAGAGTGAGAGCACGACCTTTGGCATAGTCGTCAAAGATGCTCCACATATCACGGTGAAAAACGTCGAAAGCAGAGTTTACGTGAACGCAAAAGGAGAAGTGAGAGTGACGCTTGTCAGCGATACAGATTTGAGTGACGCGAGTGTTAGAATTTCTGCATATTCTCCGCTTTCCGTTCTGAGTTCCAAATACTACATTGGCGACATCAAGTCTGGAAAGGAGTTTACAGCTATTTTCAAGCTCAAGGCATCGAGTGAAGCTGAGGCTGTTACGTATCCCGCAGAACTTACGGTCGCATTCAGAACCATGGACGAATACGTGGAACTCGACCCAGTTAGAATCGGTGTAAAAGTCAATCCAAAGATGGAATTTGAAGTTCAGGGACAGCCAAGCATTGCCGCTGGAGAAGAGAAGATTTTAACCTTCAGAATCAAAAATATCGGAGAGTTCGAAGTTAAGGACGCAACGGCGAGGATAACCATTGTAGACCCATTCTCATCTTCTGACGACTCAGCATTCATCGGTGACCTCAAACCCGGAGAATCTGCGAATGCGAGCTTTAAGATAAGCGTTGACAGTGACGCCACACCCAAGCTTTACGCTCTGAACCTTGAGGTTAAATACAAAGACCCAGAAGGGGAGTGGGCCATTAGCGAGCCTGCGAAGGCTGTGATTAGTGTTGCACCAGCAAAGCCACCATATATGTTATATGGTATTGTAGGGCTGATACTGATTGCAGCGATAGTCGCTTACCTCAGACGGAGACAATGACGTTCGCTGAACTGCTCGAAAAAATTGCACATTTTGTAGCAAAGAGACCCGGACTTGTCATTTCCCTAATTTCCATTGTTATCATACTCTCCGCGATCTCCGCACAAAACATCACTTTGACTTCAGGAACAGAGTCTATGTTCAGTGAAAAAAATGTGATATACAAGCAATACAAGCTTTACCAGAAGGATTTTGGAGTTGGAGCTGAAGACTTGTTTATTCTCATTAAGGGAGACGATGTTGTAAGTCTTGAAGTGTATCAATATCTCCTCGATCTGCAGAAAAGAATTGAAAGCGTGGATGGTGTCAGCGGCACAGTTTCTCCTGCATCAATTGTAGCTAAGATTTACGGCTATCTACCCCCAGATGAGGCAAAAGTTAAGCAAGCAACTGGGCTTTACGCCTCCGATCTTGTTCCTAAGCCCACATTAGCCCTCATGATAGTGCACCTCGGAACGTCAGACAAAACCGAGCAGGAAGAGGTAGCGATTGAAGTTGAAAAGGTTATCAAGTTCTCAGAGCCACCAACAGGGCTGACTTTGCAGCTTACCGGTAGCCCTGCGCTCAGTTACCAGATTGAGAGGGAAATCGGAAAAAGCTTGGGCATAACAATGATGGCATCAATAATATTGATGATCCTTATCCTTTTTCTGACATTCAGTGGCGCTGTTAGAAAGAAATACACCGCGTTTATGCCTCTTCTAATCTCTGTGCTCTCCGTTCAGGTAGTTTACGGCCTAATGCCAGTTCTTGGAATCTCTCTCTCAGAGCACACAAACGGTGCTTTGCCTATGCTTATAGGACTGGGCATAGAGTACGGAGCACAGTTGCAGAACAGATACGAGGAAGAGAGGAGAGAAGGAAGAGGAGTAGACCAGTCCATAGTCATATCCGTTACAAGAACTGGATTGGCCATTGTGATGGCTCTCGTTACAACCGTTATCGGTTTTATGTCCATGCTTGCACCTGGGATACCAGCGATGGCTCAGTTCGGCATCGTCTCTTCTCTTGGTCTCATTGTTGCCTACTTCCTCACACTTACTTTACTGCCAGCCATATTGAAGACGATAGACCGCTGGAATGATAGAAAGCAGAGGCAGGATAGCATTGTATACAAAAAAGAGGTTGGAGGGGTGGTTGGGAAGGTAGGAATGCTCGAAAGGGTTCTTTCTACAGTCTCCGGACTAACAGCCTCCAGACCACTTGGAATTCTCGTTTTTGCATCTCTTATAGTCCTTTTTGGGCTATATGCCGCTCCGCAAATTGAGCTTGAAACGAACTACAACAAATATGTTCCGCAGAACATGCCAGCAATCCAGAGATTTAACGAAATCGAGAGGGTTGTGGGTGGGCAGTCAACTTACACACTGGTTCTGGCAACCGACGAGATCAATGCTGAAACCCTAAGAAAGATTGATGAGATGACAAAATACATTGTATCAAAAGAGGAGCTTGTATACGACTACAGTTCCATAACCAAGCTAATAGAGGGGGTAAGAAAGGCCTACGGTCTACATGGACTGCCAGAGAGTGATGCAGAACTTACCTATATCTTAAGCTCATTGCCAAAATCAGAGGTTGATAGATACATTTCCGGAAATCTGGTCGCGATACATTTTTCTTCCAATGCAGATACTCAGGACGAGTTCATATCTCTCCACAAATCACTGGAGAAAGATGTTGAATTTTACGGCTGGCATGGAGGATTCTACGTGACTGGAAGTCCCGTGATTTACGGTGAGATGGGCAGGCTGATGACCTCCGGTCAGACAACGATGACTGTGGTTGCATACATCTTCATTATCCTACTTCTGCTCGGAGTTTACAGGTCTTTGAGGAAAGCAGTTGTACCTTTAATAGCGATAACGTCCGTTATAGGAGTTATGAACACGATAATGTTTCTCACGGGCACCAAACAGACAATGATGTCCATCGCCTTGAACTCCATAACCCTTGGCCTTGGAATTGACTTTTCAATTCATGTGCTCGAAAGATATTTTGAAGAAAGGCAGAATTTCTCACCTGTTGCGGCAGTGAGGAGAACAATCGAGAGAACTGGAAAGGCAATAACAACCTCCGCACTTACGATGGCAGGTGGTTTCGGCTCGCTAATGTTCTCCACCTTCCCGATAATGCAGAATTTCGGGTTTATAGCATTGATAGCGATTATATTCAGCCTAATTGCAGCATTAACCGTTGTTCCAGCATTCCTCATGCTCACAGAAGGACTTGACGTCAGAATTTCTAACATGATAAATAGCTCCAGAAGCACGTGAGAGTTATACTGAGTATGAAGAAAATTTAATATATGTAATCCCAAAACTTTTTCGCAATGTTGAAAAAAATCTATTCAATTATGGGACATGGCGCATGTATAATAAAAGATGGCCAAGTTTCAGAAGTTTATCTTTTAAGTGATGATGAAGTGGAACTAATTTCAAAATTCGCTCCGCTAACCTTATCCCTCCCCGAAGACTTTAAATTTGGTATATTTGAAGATGAAGATGGAAGAGTTGTGATTTTGAAGTATTCTGAAGGTTTTGTAGGTCTCCCCACGCAAAAGGAGAACGTGATGGAGCTGATCAAAGAAATCGAGGTGAAATTGTATGATCAAGTTTTATCTTCTCAAAATGGGTGACGAAATCCAAGAGCATGGAGAGGGAGCAGAAAAATACAAAGGTATTCTTCTAAAATTTGACGAAATGGGTTTAAAGAGAGCCGTAATTCTTCTTCAAAAAGATGCACTTTATTTTGAAAAAAGTGGTGTCTCGGTAATCGTTTGTGTGAGTAGAGAGAACATCGGTGCTGCAAAGATATTTTCGAAGAAGATAATGAGCAAATCCAAGAAGGTAGACCTCAGCTCACTTGAGGAAATTTTTGAATTTGCTGAAGAACTTGAGAGAATGAACCTGAATGGTATTGCAAAGTTTCTAAGGTGAGACGATGCTGTACGAAGTTCTTGCAATCGTTTGCGGAGGATTTTTGGGGTTTGCAGCAACGTGGAAATTTGTCTCAACAAGCATTAAAGAGGAAAAAAAGAAGGAAGAGGAGATTAGAAGAGCAAAGATATCGTCAATTTCAACAGCCGTTGAAAAGAGAGTTTCTGAGAGTAAAATGACAAAGCCACCATCAGACCTGAGCGAATTTGTAGATTACCTCAGTGATAAATATATACTCGGAGAGATAACCATTCTGACTCCTGAAGGTTTGCCAATTGTATCAAATAGCTCAACTTATGAGGAGGATGCGGCAGTGGCTCCTGAAATTATGAGAGTTGCCAGAAGACTTCTCAACTCAGACAGAATAGTTCTCTCCGGTGAAGATAGCAGAATACTCGTCATGCAAGCAAACCCTGATATAATACTCCACGCAAAAATTGCGAGAGATATATCCAAGAGAGAAATGGACAGAATTCGAGATGAGGTAAACATGGTGATGGAGGGGTTGTTATGATACACGCTTTTTTAATTCTCCTGACCCTCACGACCATGCAGGCCAACCCCGGAGATGTTTTAGATGTAACCGTAAACGAGTCTGCAGTTCTGAGTGTGAATGATAGTTGCGTTTATTTCATTGAGAGCATGACGAATACCTTAGACGCTGATGCAGGAAGTCACGAGGTTAAGGTGGGGATAAATTGCTCTCCAGGTATCAAAGAGATAAAAGCCAGTGGAGAGACTCTGATGTTGATTAACGTTTCGGAAGCTAACAAAACGTACGTTTCAACCTACGCTGCTCAGATGGAAAGAAAAAACCTCGCCTTACAGAAAAAGATCGAAAAACTTGAAGAGAATCTGAATGAGATGAAGACAAAGTACGAGGAGAGTGAAAGGCAGAAAGCTTTGCTTAAAATTGATAACGAACTGCTTCAAAACCAGATAAAATCACTCCTCGATGAACTGAACAAGAGTCAGAAGGAGTTGAAAGAGAAGAAGGGGACTTTAAGTATCCTCCAGAGCCAATTACAATCTCTGAGCAGACAAAGCCAGATATATAGACTGGTGACTTTCTTCATTCTGTCGCTCTTCGTTGGCTCCTATGCCGCCTTGCTATACATGTCCAAAAAAGAATAGATTACGGCTTATATTTTTCACTTGAATTTGCTGTGAAGTTCTTTCCGAAGCTTGCGTGCATGACGAATTTGTAGTTAAGATCAGGCTTTCCTTCAACAAATGCGTCACCATGTGTGACGGCAACGATCTCCCCCACGAAGAAAGTATGATCCCCCGTCTCGACTTCCTCAACAACTCTGCACTCGATGTTAGCCTGACATTCCCTGATTGATGGAACTCTGACTTTTTTGGACTTAATCAGGGACAAGCTGAGCTTTTTAATCTTGTCCTCCTTGGCTCCACTCAACGTTCCAGCAGTCCAGACGTCCTTGAGCAGTTCTATGGTTGGAACTGCAACGACGAACTCACCACAGTCCTTGATGAGACTGTGGGTGTATCTTGTGTGACCAATAGCCACTCCGAGCATTTGCGGTTCAAAGGAAACGGGAACAACCCAATCCGCGGTCATAACATTCGGCTTTTCTACTCCTGACACTATCAAATACGTTCTCAAAGGATACAGATACTCCAACACACTCCCACCTCCTCAGTTTTCCGAACTCTTCTCCCGGAGAAGGGATATGAAATCTTTTGGACTGCTTACCGAGTAAAGTTCCTCCCTCAGAACGAAAATAACAGAGTCTACCCTCCTCTTGCAGTCCCTATCTGTAATATAGGCTGCTTTCGTTTCAAGAGCCTCCGAAATTTTTCCGAGTAATCTCGCTCTCTTCTCTATCTCTCTGACCTGCTTTATACCCGTTAGAATCTGCCTTTCTTCAACTCTTGAAACCGCATCAAAGGGAGCTTGCTTAACGGGATAAACCGAGAGGCCAATGAGCCTGAGCTGGTCGAGAATCTCTCCTTCTTTCCCCTCAAAACTTATATCCTCCTCCTCAATCTCATGATCCACGAAGTTGAGCAGATCAATCTGTTTTATCGCAAAAGTTCCCAGTATTTCTTCAATCTTCGCAGCTATCGGGAGTGAAGTATCAGTGCCCTCCTCATACTTCTTTATTGTTCTTCTCGAAACTCCCAGAAGCTTTGCCATCTCCCCGATACTTATTCCAAGCTTTTCTCTAACCTCCCTTATCTTCTCACTGTCCAGCTTCACGTAATATCCCCCGGGAGCAGAGTAAACATAGGGCGGAATGCCCTCAATAATGAAATCGTAAAAGGTGGCGAGATTTATGACAGGCAAGCCATAACGGGTGTATACTACCCCCCTTTCAAGGAAGTCGAACTTGAACCTCTCTCCTATTACCATCGGGCTCGCATCAAGTATCTTCGTCAATTTTTTCATCTCTTCTGCTGCTTCAGACTTCATGGAGTCAACATTGTAAAGAACTTTGAGAATAAGAATAAGATCGTCCTTTCTTGCAACTATATCAAAACATCTTGGCTTAGTTTCAGCTAAGTCTGCAACATTGAAATCCGCCTTTAGCAGAATTTTTACAACTGATTCAAGCAGCGCTGCGTGCATTTTTATTAGTGTATATGGATTACTATATAAGGCTTATGTCTTTAAAACCTCTCCATCAAAACCTCTCCATCCACACCCTCTTTACTGCCTGCCCCACAACCCTGAGACATTCATCTGCATTTTCTTTTGCTTTCTTTACAATTTCTCTGTAATCCACAACCTCATTCTTAATCCCGTGGGCGTAATTGTCCATCGTGCAGATTACTGCATAACTTAATCCAAGCTCCTTAGCTATTGTCGCCTCGCTACCTGCTGTCATGCCCACACAATCGGCGAAGTTTTTTATCATAGCGATTTCAGCTTTTGTTTCCAGTCTCGGTCCCCTTGTCTGAAAGTAAACCCCACCGTCAATAACCGGGAAGCTTGAAATTTCTCTCGCCGTCTCCACCAGCACCTTTCGGAGGTATTCATCGAATCCAGGAGTGATGTGGACAAGAGATTCGTTGTAGACTGTAACACCGCTGAATAAATCAATGTAATCGTCGGGTACTATTAGAGAAGGCAGGCTGTAATTTTCCTTAAGGCATCCCACCGAACCCATGCCTATAACATGGCTGACACCGAGAGATCTGAGGGCGTAGAAGTTTGCAGCATGATTGATTCTATGTGGAGGCTTGTTCTTCCTCTTTCCATGTCTCTGAATTATCGCCACGTCAATTCCGTCAATCCTGCCAATTTCAACCTCTGCAACTCCAAAAGGCGTTTCAATCTTCCTCTCCTCAACTTCGGAGAGCACATCTATTTCGAGAATGTGGGTTCCACCTATAATTCCGATCATTCACGCAGCCTCCAGTAAGTTCTCCCTCCTTCAAGTGTTTTTTCCACAACTCCTTTCAGTTCAAGAACCTTCAGGATTTCCTCAAATCTCCCCGGAAACGTTACCTCAAGATTCAGTGGGTTAAGACCTTTCTCTGCGAGCTGCCTCTTCAGTTTCGACTGACTTACCTCTCTCTCCTCCCTGAGAATATCAATCAGGAGTTTGGAGACGTCCTCAACAAAATTCCACGGAAAAATTATCCATTTGTAGTCGCTCAAATAGTCTCCAAGATAATCCGGGATGAATTCAGACTTTTCGAGCATCAGAAGTGATGCCGTTCTGACCTCATCCGCATTGATGACCCTGAGAGCTTTTTTCATCGTTGCTCCGGTGTTGACGAAATCGTCCACAAGCAGAACCCTCTTACCCTCAATAATTTTCTCATCTTTGCTAACGTCAACAGTATAAAGCTCTTCCACTGCAAGGTAATCGCTGAGAATGCTTCCGACAAAAAGACCGCCCTTAGCAAGTGCAACAACTGAAGTTGGTTTGTAATTGTCTCTAAGGATATCAAAGGCAACCCGTCTGCAGAGGCTGTCCACATAAGTCCAGCTGAGTATAACGTATTCCCCCATCTCACTCACCGTAGAACCTAAGCCTCACGACCTCTCCACCGGGTCTGTAAACGGCAACATTCCCCGGCATAGGGTTAAGGTTCACCTTTTTCTGAAATTCAGTCTGAGCCTGCCAAGTTGATGAGTTCACCATGAATACACCTCTGTAAAAACCAGTGCCGTAGGTGTGTATGTGCCCACAGTGCAGAATGTCGGGGACTTCATCAATGACCAGATAATCCTCCTTTTCAGGGGCAACAGGGCTTCTGCCACCATACATTGGGCTTAGATGTCTTCTCTTCAGCAGTTCCTCCATCACCTTTTGCGGCTCCTCATAACTCAGCCTTGGTATTTTGGCAACCATGTCGTCAATACTCCTACCGTGGTATATCAGCACCTTAATTCCCTCTATCTCGATGTATGCTGGATTGCCGACGTGGTAAACATTATTGGAGAAAAGCTTTCTGATTTCGCTTGGCAGTGCCGGCTGAGGTTCAGCCTGTCTCACAGCATCGTGGTTTCCGGGTGAGATTACAACCCGAATTCTTTTCGGTATGTCATCAATATGTGCCGCTGCACTCTCATACTGCCCGTAAATGTCCATAATTGCAAGGTCTTTCTCCTGCTCCGGATAGACACCTATTCCATCAACTATATCTCCGGCAATAACAATATATTTCACACTCTCAGCCAATTTTTGTCCTTTCTCACCACCAACTTCTCCATTCAGCCATTTGACGAACAGCTTCCATTCCTTCTCGAGAAACTCCTTGCTTCCAAAATGTGTGTCTGAAATGAAAATTATGGAGAAATCCCTTTTCGTCTTCTCCCCGTTCCCGTTAACCGGGACATCAGGAAAAACTATTCTGTCGGCAATCAGCGTATTACCCCTTAAAGTACCTGTAACGCCTACAACCTCATCACCAAGAAGTTCTGAGGCTATTTCAGCTGTCTTTCCACTTGCAACACAGTTTAAACTGCCCGTTGAATCTTCAAGCTGGACAACGTATCTGTCTCCCCTCTCCCAAACGTTCGTCACCATTCCAACAACGCTAACCTTCTCCATTTTCCTTTTTCCGACGTATGCGATTGGAACGGGATGCATCCGGGTTCGCAATATCCTCGAAAGCTTTTCGAGTCGAGAATTGAAGTAGCAGACGAAGTCCTCGACCTTCCCCTCACAGACGGAAATGCCAGTTATGTCCCTGATAACCCTTAACCCATTATTTTCTTTTTTCTCTGATTTTTCTTTTTTTACCTCACGAACTTCTGGTTTTACACTTTTTCTTGCTTTAATTTTCTCTACCACAGCCTTAACATCTTCCTCTCCAATTATAAACTTGCCATCTGCCATTTTACAAACTTCAGATATTATCTCCTCGTAGAATTCCCCGAAGCTGCATATAAGCTCAGCAGCTTTTGGGTTTATGTTGTAACCACGAACGAGAAATTTCTTCGCCACTGTCGCCACATCGATATTTTTAATTACCATTCCCTCTCCTCCTCTTAGCATGGATAGTGAATCGAAGTCTGTTCAGTTCATAAAAGATGTGGTCTCAACATTAATTATCGTTGCGGTCATAGTCGGTGGAGGAATTGCCATTACAGGCACATGGCCCTTTATGGTTGCGGTTGAGTCTGGTAGCATGGAGCCACATTTATATCCGGGCGATGTCGTGTTTCTTGTAAGCATTGCAAGGACGGGTGGAGTGGTTACTTGGGAGGAAGGAGTAAAGGAAGGATACCAGAGCTTTGGGAATTATGGTGATGTCATAGTCTATAAACCGAATGGCTATGGAAAGCCGATTATTCACAGAGCGATAGCCTATGTGCACAAAGGGGAGCATATACCAGCCATTGTTAATGGCCAGCTGGTTTACACAAACCAGATAGCGGAGAATGACGGATACATAACTCAGGGAGACAATGTTAATACGAACAAACTCCCCGATCAGGCAGTTCCAGCAGCGTTTTCACCAATTGGAGAGAGAATTAAGCCTGTAAAGGAGGAATGGATAATAGGGGTTGCAAAGTTCAGAATCCCTCTCATCGGCTACATCCGCTTGCTGATTCCCATTTAGTCTACCTCCGCTTTAACGGTAACAAAAACCGGACCGCGAACGTCAATTTTTCCTCTTTTCCAGAGTATGTATCTCCTCAGGTTGTCCTGAATGTAGAGGTTTATGTCTGAGAGGTTCTCTACAACTCTAACCTTTACCATAACCTCCTTATCACCCGCAAATGCAGCCTCCTCAATTTTCCTCGCTGAGAGGTAAGAGATGGCATCAATATATCTTATTCCAGTCGTTACGCCTTCCTCAAAGTAACTCCTCCACCTTCTCGTTCTCGGTATCCCGTATATATCCCCATTGTAAACAACAACTTCGTTGGCATAGGCAGGACCGCACAGCTTTGTGTTTTCCTCCTCTTCAACGACAAAAACTCTGACAGTTTTGTCAAACAAATCTCCTTCATATGCAAGGAACTTGCATGGACTTGGAGCTGAAGCATTTTTCTCCGCCGTTTCAGCAATACTTTTGGCGATTTTCAGACCAGTCACCGTCTGGGGGACACTCTTAAGCTTTATTCCCCTCGCTATGTCCGTATCACTCAGCCTGACCTCCCCATAAATCTGCGGATATACCATTTTTCTCACATCATCATATCCGTGAAGTATCATCGCCAATCTTTCAACGCCAAGACCAAGGTTCATGACGGGATACTGGATATCATACTCAGCAAGAGCGGTTGGAGAGTAAATACCGAAAGTAGCAATCTCTATCCAGCCATCACTATACTTCGTGCTTGAACCGACGAGTTTTGGGTGGAAAGCATAAACCTCTGTTTGAGTGTCGGGGATGTAATATTTGCTCCTCTTCTCATCCTTTCTGAATTTGAACTTTTCAAACCCGAACTGTCTCAACAGGGCTTCGGCAACAGCTTTGCCGTCATCAACATCTACATCTTCGTCAACGAGAACACAGCTTGCAGAGAAGTAGCTGTAAAGCCTTGTCGCGTCCTCTCCCTGCTCCTTCCTGAAGCACCTGTCTATGCTGAACAGCTTTATTGGGAGGGGGAGCTTGTCGGCTATGTGGCTAAGAGTTATGAACCAACCTGTAGTCATGTGGCTTCTCAAAGTCAAATTGCTTGGCAATGGTTTGAGTTCTTTAAATTCCGGAAAAACCTCATCAAGAATTCTAACCGCAGTTATATCATCAACATCGAGGGCTTCGGCGATCAAATAGCTCAAATCGTCACCATCAATTTCTCCCTTTTTGTAACGATGGAAGATTTTCTTAATGTCCTCTGCTGCTTCTCCAACATTCTTCCCAGTTATCTTCTCAATTAAGCTGATTTTGCCAGCAGACATTCCTACATTAGGTTTTGGAAGTGACGCGAGGTAAAAACAGCGGTCGAGGACTGCAAGAGCTTCCTTACCGAACTGCTTCCTGACATGAACATCCTCGACGATGACAGGGTTAACGACTTCGGAAAAGCCAATTGAAAGGTAAGCCCTTCTTAATCTTTCTATTGTTCTAAAAACGGGATGTTCGGCACCAAATTCAAAACCAATTCTGGGATAAACCTTATTTGGGTCTCTTGTTCCCAATATCTCCTTTCCTGTTTTCCATGCCTCCTCAAAGTCTCTCCGCGATAGTTCCCTGTATTTCTGGGGGTCGAATCTCATACTGGCTGAACAAACAAAAGGCTATTTATCTTTGTTGTCTACCCATTGATGTGATAAAAAGAGATAAAAAGAGGGAAAGCAGAATCGCCAAGGAGAGAGTTGTTTACCTGATAAAAAGGGCTGAAGAATGGAAAAACAAAGACTACGAGCTTGCAAGGAGGTATGTTGAACTTGCAAAGAAAATAGCGATGAGATACAGGGTAAGGGTTCCGAGAGGTTTGAAAACAATTTATTGTAAAAAGTGTCTGTATCCCTACAAATCTGACAGATTCAGGGTAAGGGTAAGAAAGGGCAGGGTTATAGTCACCTGCCTGAACTGTGGCTTTGAGAGGAGGATTCCTGTCAGGTAGAAAAAATATCGGTTATTTTTAAAGTCAGAATAGAAAGAGTTTTACACAAAAACGTGTTATGGTTCAGAGTATTCTATAATCTTATCAAATTCTTCTTTTTTATAAATTAAGTAAATTACAAGGATTTTTGCAGCAAGTGATCTTATAAGCACTTCATCAATTTTGAACATACAAGGATAGAGACCATGAAAAGTTCATCACTCTTCGTTATTTGCTTGCGAAGATTTTAATCTCCAAAAAAGTTAAACTCGGAAAAAACAAGTCAAACATCACTACTTCTTAGGCACTCTGTCAAAATAAGGGCTCTTACCAAGAGCCGAAATCGGAATTCCCATCACCACATCTGCATCAATAATTCCAAGAATCTTTGCCGCGATTCCAATCCTGTACATTATTCTCGTATCCACCCCAATTATCCCGGAAAGCTTCACCGCCGAACCAAGGGCGATTCCGAGATCTATCATTCTGAAAGCACAGTTGGGACCGGTAAACTTCTTCCCTTTCCTTCCAGCCTTCTTGAATTCAGCACAGCTCTCGAATCCACATGCCCCGCAGTTAACCCCTACGCTTTTTTCACCCTTCGCTCCAAGCAGCAAAACGGCCTGAGATTTTCTCACACTCTCGGCATCTCTTATAAAATCCTTATCACCCTCTTCCGCCATCTCCTCCATTTTTGCAGCTATCTTACTCATTTCTTCGCCATCAACGTAAACAATCTCTATGACGTCTTCCCCCTTTGATTTTGGTGCTGTTCTCGCTGACTCAGCCATAAGATAAGCTGCAATCTTTATACCCTCATTTTTGAAATCCCTCTCATTCAGAATCATGGAATGAATAGCAATATCAGAGATAAGTAACTTTTGCTCTAAGACATGTGAAAAAAATTCCAAATCCCTCAATCCAAAAAGGACTTGCGTTTTGAGTATTTGTATCTACTGTTGCAATTAAATTTAAATTTTGTTTCGTAGAGGGCGAAAAGTTTAAAATAAAGAAAAAAATAGTTTAAGATGGTGGGCATATGGAGGTTCCTGAGTTTATCAAAAATAGATACTGGCTTGAGAAGTCTTGGGTCGAGGGCTTGCCAGCAGATGTAGAAATTCCAGAAAAGCCCATTTATGAAGTTATAGATGAAGCATGCCAAAAATACGCAGAAAGGACGGCAATAATCTTCTACGGATTTGAAATAAAGTATGGCCAGCTTAAGGAATACATAGACAGGTTTGCCACCTCACTGTCGAATATGGGTGTGAAAAAGGGGGATGTTGTTGCCATCTATGCCCCCAATTGCCCGCAATTCGCCGTAGCCTACTATGCGGCAATGAAGGCAGGTGCGACAGTTACAGCCCTTTCTCCACTATTTGCTCCAAGAGAAGTTGAGTATCAGTTAAATGACAGTGGAAGCAAAATTCTCATAACTGTGGAGCAACTATATCCAAACTTCGCCAAAGTATGTGAAAATACAGATGTCAGAGAAGTTATAGTTGCAAACATTGCTGGAGGAGAGGCAAGGGTTGACGGGAAGTTCGTGGACTTCCGCGAAATGCTTGTATCCGAACCCGATCCTCCTGAGGTTAAATGGAACGTCAGAGAGGACGTTGCAGTTCTCCAGTATACAGGCGGTACAACAGGACTGCCGAAGGCTGCAATGCTCACACACTACAATGTGGTGGCGAACCTCTATCAAATCATGCCGCTTACAGAGATAATAAGGAGGTGGCTCAAGTCACACAGGGTAATCAGGGAAGAGGGAGAGTACTTGGTCATAGACTTCGACGGGAAGGAATACAGAACATTTAAAGACTACTACGAGAAAGACTACAGCCCGAGATGCGCAATTCTGCCATGGTACCACATTTACGGGCAGACAGTTGATTTGAACAGCGGACTTGCCACAGGAGATATCTTGGTAGTTTTTGCACGGTTTGAGCCAGAAAAAATCCTTGAAGCTATTGAGAGATACAGAATAACCACCTTCATGGGGGCTCCGGCGATATTCGTTTACTACGTCAACAATCCAGAGTTGATGAAGAAGTATGACCTCACCTCACTGCTCTACGTGAACAATGGAGCCGGACCTATCCCACCAGAGATTGTGGAGAAGTGGGACGAACTTACGAAGGATGCAGGTAGAGGTATTCTCGTAGAGGGTTACGGACTGAGCGAGACTTCTCCCGTCACACATACAACCTTCGGCCCACCTTTCAGAAAGAGGAAGATCGGATCAGTGGGGCCGCCGATTCCCAACACCTATGCTGCTGTCATTGATCCAGAGACAATGGACTTCCTTGGTATAGGTGAAGAGGGAGAGATCGTTATCTCCGGCCCACAGGTCATGAAGGGCTACTGGAATCGCAAGGAGGAAACCGAAAAGGTGTTTTTCGAAGCAGGTGGAATGAGATGGCTAAGAACTGGAGATATAGGTAAGATGGATGAAGACGGTTACTTCTACATTGTTGACAGGCTGAAAGACATAATCAAGTACAAGGGACACAGTGTCTATCCAAGAGAAATTGAGGATGTGATGTATGAGCATCCAGCCATCAAGGAGGTTTGTGTGGTCGGAATTCCGGACGAGGTTGCAGGTGAGACTATTAAGGCTTTTGTGGTTCTCGATGAGAGGTATAAGGGCAAAATTACAGAACAGGACATCATTGAGTGGTGTAAGGAAAGAATGGCCGCCTACAAATACCCAAGAATGGTGGAATTTAGGGATGAACTACCCAAATCAGCCGCAGGAAAGTATCTGCGTAGGGTTTTGAGAGACGAGGAGTTAAGAAAGAGAGGAGGTGATTGAGTGGAGGAAGTGTATATTGTGGAGTTTTTGAGGACTCCGTTTTCGAGAAGCAGGCCTAAGAAGCCTGAGAGAGACGTCTTCCACCAGATAAGGGGAGACGACCTTATGGCAATGGTTCTTGACAAGCTACCCGAAAGGGCAGGAATAGAGAAGAGAGATGTAGAGAGAATTCTTGTCGGATGTGCCTTCCCTGTTTCAGAGAACTGGGCGTATGGAGGTAAGGGGCCAGCACTTCTGGCGAAATATCCTGCAGAAACCTCCACGACCCACATAGACATGCAATGTGCCTCTTCATTAGTAACGACTGCCTACGCGTATCTCGAAATTGCTACTGGCAATGTTGATGTTGCTATCGCGGGAGGCTACGAGCACATGACAAGAGTTCCTATGGGTGCAGATAACCCTCACATCACCCCGAATTTCAAGCTGGCACAGGAAGAATACAAAGAGTATGACATGCAAACTGGCTTTATAATGGGTCTGACAGCAGAGAGGCTTTTTGAGGAAGCAGAATACCTCACAAAAGAGGATCTCGACAAATGGGGATTAAGAAGTCACCAGCTTGCCGCAAAGGCTCTGAAGGAAGGATACTTCAAGGGAGAGATAATGCCCGTCGAAGCACCACAGGCAGATGGTAGCGTGATTACTGTTGATTCTGACCAGTCTATAAGAATGGATACAAATCTTGAACAGATTGCCTCTCTCCCACCAGCTTTCAAGCCGGGTGGGGTTATCACCGCTGGCAACTCCTCACCGCTCAATGCGGGGGCGACAGGATTGTTGCTTGCCTCAAAGAAGAAGGTTCAAGAACTTGGACTGGAACCACTTGCAAAAATTGTTGCCTACGGTACAGCAGGAGTTCCGCCCTATGTGATGGGCAAGGGGCCAGTGCCTGCAAGCAGAAAGGCTCTGGAAAAGGCTGGGCTGAAGGTCAGCGACATTGACTACTGGGAAATAAATGAGGCATTTGCGGTTGTCACACTCTACGCCATCCACGAGCTTGGAATTGAGCCTGAAAGGGTAAATATTAAGGGAGGAGCAATTGCTATCGGACACCCGCTTGCAGCAAGTGGTGCAAGACTGATCGGAACTCTGGCCAGAATCCTTCAAGAGAAGGGTGGAGATTACGGAGTCGCTACAGCTTGCGTTGGCGGGGGACAGGGTGCTGCTGTTGTGATAGAGAGAGTCTGAAATTGTTAAATATAACTTAATTCATAACTATTTTTTGAGGTGGAAAAATGAGAACTTCTGAAGAATATAAGCAGGATTTATATAGGTTAAAACCAAATGTATACCTTCGGGGAAAGAAAGTTGGTAGAGAGAGTCCTGAACTCAGCGGCGGTATAAACATAATCTCAAAAACTTTTGATTTGGTAGACGAGCCATATTTCAAAGACCTGTTAACCGCAAAATCCCACATCAGTGGCAAGAGAATCAACAGGTTTACGCATCTACATCAATCGGCAGACGATCTGATGAAGAAACAGGAGATGACAAGAAAGATTTGCAGGTTGGTTGGAGGATGTATTCAACGCTGTATGGGATGTGATGCTATAAACGGTCTTTCAATCGCAACCTTTGCCGCTGACATGGAGCATGGCACCGACTACCACAAGCGGTTCATGGAATACGTAAAAGAGTTTCAGGAGAGAGACTTAGTGGCGGCATGTGCTCAGACGGATGTTAAGGGTGACAGAAGTAAGAGACCACACCAGCAGGATGACCCAGATATGTATGTCAGGGTAGTGGAGAAAAGAAGTGATGGTATAGTCGTGAGAGGTGCAAAGAACTGTATAACAATGGCTGCAGTAGCGGATGAGATAATTGTTGTCCCAACAAGAGCTATGATGCCTGAAGACAAGGATTACTGCGTAGCCTTTGCTGTTCCGGCAGATGCAGATGGAGTCAAGATAGTGGCAAGAACGTCAAGACTCAGGGCACCTGAACGTCTCAACATGCCTCAGGGTGAGTTGGGTGATGACGAGAATATGGTCATCTTTGATGATGTTTTCGTGCCATGGGACAGAGTATTCATTTGCGGTGAGAACAGACACGCGACGCTCGCTGCCTACCTCTTTGCTCTCTTCCACAGACACAGCTACACCGGATGCAAACCGGCAACCACGGATGTAATTATGGGCTTCGGTGCCCTGATAGCCGAATACAATGGTGTTTACGGAAAACACAATATAAGGGAGAAACTCGTTGAACTTGCAGCTACTGCAGAACTTGTTTATGCTGCCGGAATAGCTTCTGCAGTCCACGGCACAAAAACCCCCGCCGGAACCTTCATGCCGAATGAGGTTTATGCCAACGTGGGGAGGCGACATGCAGGTTTGAACTTTTACAAGGAACTTGAGATACTTGCAGAACTTGCAGGCGGTTTGCCAGCAGCGCTACCCTTTGCGGAGGACTTCCTGAACTCTGAGATTGGACCGCTCATCAAGAAGTATATAAAGCGCAGAAGTGATGTCCCGGCTGAGGATGTCTACCGATGCCTATACGGAATTTCGAACATTCTTTGTTCATCACTTGGAGGAGTGCAGGCTGTTGCAGGGGTGCACGGTGGCGGATCACCGGTTATGGAGGATATAGCAATCTGGAGAACTTATGATTTCGAAAAGAAAAAGGATATAGCCAAGTTCTTGGTAGGGATAACTGAAGAGATACCCAAGGACTGAATTTTCAGTCTTTTTACTTTTTTGGGAAAAATAAAAAATATTCACATCAGAGGATGCTT
>DAVR01000004.1 GCA_002507545.1 Archaeoglobus sp. UBA230
CTGATAGGGCGAAGGGTATGCTGATAATCGCCAGAACGACCCCGAGAGAAAAGGTGGAGAAGAAGACGCACGGCATAAGCCTGTTCCTCGCCGATCTACCGAATGATGCTGTAAAGGTGAATCCAATCCCCAAGCATGGAATAAATTACTCCAAGACGTGTGAAGTTAGTTTCAACAATTTGAGGCTGCCTGAAAATGCCTTAATACCTCCACTGGATGGTGGATGGTATCATCTGCTCGACACCCTCAATCCTGAGAGAATGAGCTTCACGACAGCTGCGATAGGAATAAGCAGACTTGCGATAAGCAAGGCGGTTGAGTATTCAAAGCAGAGGAAGGTCTTTGCTGACCCAATTGGGAGCTACCAGGGCTTGCAGTTCCCCTTAGCTGAAGCCTATGCAACGCTGGAATGTGCGAAGCTTATGAACTTCAAGGCTGCAACGCTGTTTGATCAGGGGGCACATTACAGGGAAGTTGGAGCTGCTGCGAATATGGCGAAGGCAGTTGCAGTTGAGGCTGGAATAAAAGCAGTCTATTGGGCAATGCAAACCTTCGGTGGATACGGTTATGCGAAGGAGTATGATGTTGAGAGGTGGTGGAGAGAGATCAACCTCATCCGATTAGCTCCAGTAACGCAGCAGATGGCTCTAAACTTCATAGCCGAGCACATCCTCGGAATGCCTAAGAGCTACAGGACGTGAAAGAATGGCGGCGGTGGAGTATAGAGAAGAGGACGAGATTCTTTGGGTGAAATTCAATCGGCCCGAAGCTCTGAACGCAATCAACAGAGATTTTGTAGAAGGGTTAAAAGAGGTTGTAGAATACGCAAAGAGGAACAAAAGTGTAAGGGTTGTGGTGCTGACTGGAGAGGGCAAGGCTTTCTGTGCAGGGGCGGACATAAAGATGTTTTCCGAATCATCCCATTTTGTGGCGAGAAGCACGATAGAGGAACTCGGAAAGGTTCTCGAGGAGATGGAGGACCTTGAGGTTCCAGTGATTGCCGCAATAAACGGTTTCGCCCTTGGAGGCGGGTGTGAGATAGCGATGGCTTGTGATATCATAATAGCAAGCGAAAAAGCCAGTTTTGGGCAGCCTGAGATAAATCTCGGCATTATCCCCGGCGCAGGAGGGACGCAAAGATTGGCGAGGATTGTAGGGTGGAAGAAGGCAATGGAAATGTGCCTGACGGGAGAGAGAATTTCAGCTGAGGAAGCCTACAGGCTCGGATTGGTTAACAGAGTGGTTGAACATGAGAAGCTGATGGATGAGGCAAGAAAGATGGCAGAAGTCATTAAGAGTAGGTCTCCATATGCGATCGCTTTGGTTAAGCAGGCAGTCAACAGGGGCTTCAAAATGGGGTTGAGAGATGGAATAATGTATGAGAGGGATTTATTCGCCCTTTCCTTCTCTTCTCCAGATGCTGAGGAGGGGATAAAAGCCTTTGTGGAGAAAAGGAAAGCTGAATTCAGGAGGGACAGAGAGTGAAGTGGAGGCTTTTGGCGATTTTTTTAGTATTTTTGCTGCTGGGCTGCACTCAACCTGCTGAGCAGACTGAAAAGAAAATAAAAATAGGCGTGCTTATCCCTGAGACGGGGATATACTCGACATCTGGAGTTGCGATGAAAAACGCTGCAGAACTCGCGGCAAAGCATGCTGGCAACATCGAACTCGTTTTCGCAGATTGTGGTGACACACCAGAAAAGGCCAAAACGGCCTTCGATTACCTTGTCTCTCAGAATGTGGATGCTGTCGTTGGCGCATACTCAAGCCCACAGGCCATGGTTGTTGCGGACGCTGCAGGAGATAGTAAGGTTGTTTACCTCGTCAGCGTTGCCTCCACCGGAGCGATAGAGAAAAAGGTTGCTGAGGGTAATAGATACGTATTCAGAGTTGCATACAACACCACCTACTGGGGAGTGCTGGCAGCGGAATTTCTAAGACTCTCCCAGCCCGAGAGGTACTACTTTGTAGGATACGACCCCTTAAAGACCTTCAATCAGGGGATGCTCAAATCAATCAAATCCCTCTACGGTGATCCGGAGGTGGAGGTTTACTACAAATCACCCAGTGTTGCTCCTGAAGATTACAGGAATGTTGCAAGACAAATTGCGGAGATGGCGGGCGATAGGGATGTTATCATTCTCGGCGATCCAAGTGGAATTTCGATAAATTTCCTAAAGGAGTATAGGGCAAACGGTGGTAGAGGGCTGATATATTCAGTCGGTGGTGCCCTTGCCCTGCCCCCAACCCTGAAAAAACTGAACGCAGAATACACGGTATTTCAGGCTGCTGCGTTAGAGGAGACTGATAAGACGGATATGACCAAGAGATACTTTGAGGACTACAGAAAAGAGTATGGAGAGGATGCGAACAACTACGCTGGTCTGCTGACCTACGACTCGATTATGATTCTATCCCAAGCCTTCGTGAAAGGAGGCAAAGATAAACTCATGGAAACTCTTTTGTCGGAAGAATTCAAAGGTGCAGCAGGAATTTACAGGTTCAATGACTTACACCAAGCAGTGTGGGGTAGTGAGGAGCTCAAGGGCACCATTGGTGAGTTTGTCGGAGGAGAAGTGAAGGTTCTTTATCCACCTGAATTCGCAACTTCGGAAGTTCTGTGGATGAAATGATCTCGGCACTTTTAACAGCAATTTTTTTATCTTTTTTTGCCTCTGTCGTAATTCTGAACTACAAAATTGGCAGAGTGCTGAACCTCTCTTTTGCCTCCATTTTCACCCTCGGAGCCTATCTCTATTTCAGCTTTAGCCCACTCTCTGCACTGCTGCTTGCCCTCATTTCTGGAGGAATCATGGGGGCGATAGTGTCAGCTGCAACGAGAAAGCTATCAGTTGCTGAAGCAACTATTGTATCACTCGGTTTTGCCATAGCCATTGAGGAGTTTCTGAGACTTTTCTACAGAACCTCCTACTATCAGGTAATGGAAACCAGTTACGTGGAATTGCTCGGTGAGGCAGTAAGTATCCATGAAGTGCTGAACGGGGCTATGCTTGCCATGTTATTTTTAACTTTTGCAGCCATCCTCCTTTCGAGAAGGGGGTTTGAATTAAAGTTTGTGGAGGATGATTGGGAGCTGGCGGAGATGTATGGAATTGATACATCGAAAATTAGATATCTCACCATTTCAATTTCCTCCAGCTTTATCTGCCTTTCCGGAGCAGTTTTGGCGCCAACTCAATCCCTATCCCCTTCGATGGGATGGAACAGTATGGTCACGGCGGTGATAATCGCTGCAATTGCTGCGTCAGCGGGTAATGTAGGGTTGAGGAAGTATGTCCTTACCCTTCCGATCGCCTTAGCCTACACCGCGATACTGAGGTGGTTGCCCTGAAGAAGGACTTTATACTTATCCTAACCATACTCCTGCTCCCTCTACTTCTTAGAAGCAGTTTTGTCGTTTCAGTTGCCACAATAGCCGTCATTTACTCTATCCTGTCACTATCTTGGTTTTTCATGGAAAAGGAGGCTGGATGGGCGAGTCTTGCACACTCAATACCCTTCGGCATCGCTGCATATGCTTTAGCGATTAATCCGACCCTTCTCATTCTGGCTTTTTTACTGTCGCTTCTCCTGTTCGCAGCTCTATCCCTCTCCGGGAGGGAGAAATTTGTCTTCACGTCCTTCATCACCGCAGTTGTATTCTGGTATCTCTCCCATTACATAACTCTCAGTGTAAATGGGGAAATTGTCGGTGGTGAGGAAGGATTCTCCTTCCAGTCCATCGGAATATGGGAAAGCTACTTGCTATCCTCTTCGATGTTGTTGCTCTTCTTTGCCTCCTTTGCCCTCATCAGAAAATCGGGACTCGGACTGAAAATTGAGGCTGTTAGGGATGATGAGATTGCGGCGAGAAGCATTGGTATTGACGCCTTCAAAATTAGAATCGTAAGCTTTACGATATCCGTTATTACTGCAACAGTTGCTGGTCTGTGCTACCTTCTCTATTTTGGTCATGTCTCACCCGAAATTTTTTCCGTTGAGGTAGCTCTTTTACCCTTCGTTGCCAGTC
The DNA here is from genome assembly GCA_002507545.1 of Archaeoglobus sp. UBA230. GTDB lineage: Archaea > Halobacteriota > Archaeoglobi > Archaeoglobales > Archaeoglobaceae > Archaeoglobus. Next base: position 4,031 of record DAVR01000004.1, read on the forward strand.
TCATCGCGGGTAATAGGTGGCTTTCCCCAGTCGTCGGTAGCTACACGGTTGTAATTGTCTCCAGAGCTTTTTCAGGAATTTTGCCCGAGGCACACCTTCTTCTCTACGCTGCTGTGCTGATACTTTCTCCCAAGCTAAAGGGGTGGTGGAGTGCTTCAGTTGATTGACGTATCAAAGGTTTACAACGGAAATGTGGTGCTGAGGAGCATCAACTTCAAGCTTGAGAGTGGATTTGCCGGAATATACGGTCCGAACGGCAGCGGAAAGTCAACGATGCTCAAGATAATTGCAGGAATCGAGAGACCAGATTGTGGTAGAGTTGTGTTTGAGGGGAAGGATATAGCAGGAAAAGCTCCTGAAGAGATAGCAAAGATGGGCATTTCAATCGTTTACCAAATTCCAAGACCCTTCAAGAATATGACTGTGCTTGAAAACGTGGCTACTCCATTCCTTTTGAGGAAGAGCTACAGGGAGGCGATAGAGTCGGCAATGGAAATCTGTGAGTTTGTTGGTCTCAGGAATAAAGTGAATTTAAAGGCCGGTATGCTGTCCCAAGGTGAGCTTAGATTGTTGGAAATCGGAAGAGCCTTGGCAACGCAGCCGAAACTCATGCTTCTCGATGAACCATTCTCAGGACTTGACGTGGAGAATGCAAAAAGGGTGAGAAGGATTTTGAGAAAAATAAAGCGAGAAGGTGTGGATGCCATTGTTACCGCCCACAGAATGAAGCTGCTGAGGGACGTTGTTGATATTAGCTACGAGATGAGGGGTGGAAGAATTGCTGAGGGCCGATAGAGTTAAAGTGGAGCTTAACGGGAGGAAGATTTTGAGAGATATTACCTGCTATTTGGAGAGGGGAGAGATAATGCTTGTTGCCGGTCCGAACGGCAGCGGAAAGTCGAGTTTGCTGAAATGCATTATGGGCTTGATGGAGTTTAAGGGAAGAGTTTTCCTCGATGATGTGGAAATTACAAACCTGAAACCCTCTGAGAGGTTTAAAATGGGTATAACTCTGGCACCGGAGAGGTTGAGAGTTGCAAAGAATTTGACTGTGGAGGAGAACGTGTCTATTTCAGGGGACTTTCAGGAGGCTTTAGAAATCTTCCCCGAGCTTAGACCACTGGCCAAGAAAAAAGCAGGAAAGTTGAGTGGTGGAGAGAGGCAGATGGTGGTTTTGGCAAGGGCTTTTATATCAAAACCGAAGTATCTGCTCCTCGACGAACCTTTTCAAGGTCTTCACAAAGACTTGAGGGTGAGGGTGATAAACCTGATTTACAGCCTCTCCAAGAAGTGTGGAGTTGTGGTTGTTACCCACGACGAACTTGACGAGATTTTTCTTATGTCGGATAAAACCTGTATTCTCGTTGGTGGGGAGGTTCTATACTTTGGTGACAGTGAGGGTGCGGAGCAACTAATTAGAGAGATGTTTATTTGACGGAATTTCAATTGTATAGTAGGGTTGAAGGCTATCTATTTTCTCCACAGGTTCCTTCGAACTCCATGCAAAGAGCCTTATTGTCATTTTTTCTGGAGTTATGTCTACCAAGGCAAAACCGTCCTTCTCTACCGGCTTAAGTTTCTCGACCATTTCGACGGCTTCTGGTACTTGAGGTGGAACATTTCTGAATTTTGATGGGAATCCCCACTCGTCAGTTCCAAGAGGACCTGTGACAACAACATGGACAGGATTTTTGCTCAGGTCGAGTTCACCGGTTCGCGATATAATCCCATATGCCTGGGCGTGTAAGTCACCACATAGAAATACCGGTGTCTGCTTCATGGAGCTTGCGGCTTTCAGTATTCTGTTATGCTGCTCAAACCATCCGCTCTGCCACATGTATTTTTCTTCCTTGGTCGTCAGCTTCCCATCCTCGCAGCACACATCTGGATACCATTCCATCCACTTCCCAGCACTCCAGCCAAAGACTGTGGCTGGGATGTTAACAACCCATATTGCCTCTTCTTTCTTCATCCTATCTTCAATCCACTCTTCTGCCACTGGATGGATCATGTAGGCTTCACTTCCGTTCAGCGTGACGTAACGCCTACTCTCGTAAAGCAATCCCTCAAAAAGTTTACCCCACCTTATTACTCCATAAGTGCACTCCGAAGTTTTCTTAGGCCTGTCCGGAGAGTCGTAGCTGGGAAGGCTGGCAGGGGGTTCAACCATCGGAATGAGTTCTGGGAGGAAGAGATACTGTGCAGCTCTTGCAAGTTCAAGATGGAACCTGTCTGGTGGGAATGAAATTCCTGCCTTTATATATGGATTTGGAGCGTTTAAAGTTAGAATCTGGAGCAAAAGGCAGATTTTACAGAACTTGTCCTCCTTTATCGCCTCATCGTTCTCAAAGTAGTCGTGATCATCCAGCAAGAAGTAGGCAGGCGTAGACTTCAGTGCCGTGCCGAAAAGATAGGCAACCTGAGGTCCAACAGCCTTCTTCAAAACCTCCTCGTTTTCAGTTCCCAGAACAGGTTTGTTGAAGTCAAATTTTCTTGCGTAGGAAATTGATCTCATGAGCTGGCCCTGTCCCTTTGCGCTTATCCCGTAAACCAGATCATAGTATATCTGATCCCCGCTCGAAATGACTATGTCTGGTTTGAAGGATAGAGCCCGGTTGAGCAACCTCTGTCTGACATCTATTGGTAAGTGTTGTTTAAACAGCCACGTCTGGTAGACGTCATGTCCTCCAGAACCGGTAAATATCAATATTCTGAGGTGCTTGGGTGTGGAGTTAGGATGTGGGAGTGTCTTAATGGTCCACGGGTCTGTGAGGTCTTTGCCAGTGGCATCCTGAATCACGAGTGTGTAAGTTGTGTTCGGTTCCAGATTTTGGATGTCAAAGAGCCAGAAATAGCCCTTGGTGTCAGTCATTACACCATCAACTGTTCTATCTCCAATTGCTATTCTGGGAGGCTCCGAGAAAGGTTTGTAAAAGGATGCTTTTATTATTATCCTGTTATGGGATGCTGTTGGAATAAGGTGAATAAGTGGTCCGTGATCCCAGTCTTTATCCGGATGGTTCGGTTTAGCGTCAATTCTCGGGTGGATATTGTCGTATAAACCGTAAACCACAAGTAGAAGGAAAACCAAAAAGATGACTGATAATACTCGACGTTTCTTCATTCTCCATCCCCCTTTACAATGTGCTCAACTATTTCTTAAATTTTGCTATGTTAAATTATTTTGTATTCAATACACGACTCCAAATATTTTCGGGAAAAAGGTAATGTGCGACCCACAACCGATCTAAAATGGTGATAGGCATGTTTCCCGGCGAGGATTGGGTGACGGTTATTTCAGCTTTAGCACTTTTGGGTGTATCGGCTATACTCTATTCGAGGACGAGACATGTGGCAGCAATTCTCTGGACAATCTCAGCGTTTTGCTTCTTGATAATAACGATAGCCCTTGCAACGATGGGTTTGAATGCTTTGCAGCTTTCAGTGACCCCCTATCTTGGTTCTCTGTATCCAGGACTGCTTGCTACCGGAATAATTGCGAGTAGGAGCGAGTATTGGAAGCACTACTTTGCATTTGTAATTCTAATGCTAACTCTTATAGCCGTTGGCGGCGAGGGATTGACAAAAATTCCAAGAGTGTTGGTCCACTCCGTTTCTGGAATCGTTATCGTGCTTTTGCCTCTGATCTTTGCAGCAACAAGGCAAGTTTCCGCTGCGGCGATAATAGTCAGTGTTGGCGGTTTGCTGATATCGCTTGGCGGCTTGGCTTTGGCAACGCTAATGGCAGGGAAGCCTTTACTACCCTTCGAAACTGTCGTGTTCTTGCTTCATCCTCTACTCTTCCTCTCAGCCTTCGTGATGGCTGCTGGGCTCTATGTGAGTAAGGGACTGGGTTGCTGCGAGTGAGGTGACAGAATGCGGGCGGAACATCACATGCTGATCGCTTTCACAGTAGCTGTAGTAATCATAGGGTTTGGTGTTCTGCTCTCGCCACCCTTTAAGGATTTCAGGAAGTTGGTAGGGATGCCTGAGGAGTTGCCGGGTGCCAGATACTCAAACGGAGCTGCTGAGATAATCAACTCTAATCCTGAAATGGCAGAGCTGTTTCTTACGAGAGTTACACACTACTACCATGCCATCTTTGTCATATTGATCTACGGCACAATAGCACTGATTGTCAGGCAATACGGCTTAAATGTTGACGCACTCAACCTCATGCTTCTCGGGACTTTGATGGTCGTCATAGGAGCCATTACCTACTCTTACATCGAACATACCTTTTTCTGGCACGGCCTTTTTGTCGCAGGATTAGCCGTTGCTTTTTCTGCAAGCCTCCTCATACTTTTCGCACTTTTGAGGCTCCAAGGAAAAAGTTTGTTAGACTGGGCGATAATAGTTGCCGGTATTTTGCTGCTGGGTGGAGCACTCATAGGCGGATGGGTGGGGAGCAGCTTCATAGACCACAGTACTGCGGAGAGCTTTCTTGAATCCAAAATTCAGAGCAGATTTAATCCCGATTTTGCAGAAGAGAACGTAGTCTGGAGAGCAATGACAGGTCATCTTCACGCGATGATAGCCCTCTCGCTCGCTCTCATATTTCTGATCTCAGTGAAAATGCTGGACGTAAAGCCTGGGAGGTGGACAGAGATTTCGACATATGCTGTCATCTTTGGCGAAACAGTAATGGCCCTCGCATCCTATGCTGTGTGGTTCTTTGGAAAGACAGCACATCTCATAATTACACCTGCAGCACTCACCCTAATCTTCGGCACCCTCATGCTATCCTTCAAAACCGCCAGCTACGATATCAAAAGCCCGAATGGTGTGCTGAACTGGTGTTTGAAACTTGGAAACATTTGGATCTGGGCGTTTGTTGCAATTCCCGGAGCTATAGTTGCCATCAGTCTCAGAAAACCAAGGTTCTTCAACCCAGAGTTCAGGGCGGAGGTGTGGGATTGGGCTGAGCTGGCATACAACATCGGGCACTGGCACATCCTACTCGTGTTCTGGGGAACAGTTCTGCTACTCGCCTATCTTACGATGACAAAATCGAAGATTGCTGCACTTGCTGGCTGGATTACCATTGCTGGCTTGCTACTTGCAACCTCCACTATAAACCTCTACATGCTCGCAAATCCCGCTCAGCCATATACTCCAAATCCCTACAACAACTTCTGGCTTCAATACTTCGTCGAGCCAGGGTTAGGGCTGATGACAGTTGGCATAATATTGTCTTACTATTTATTTTTGAGGACTTTAAAAGCCACTTTAAAAGCTAAATTGGAAAATTAATAAATTCCTTACAGTCTAAAAACACCATGGTGATAGAATGAGCCAGTCGTGTGAACCCCATCTCAAATGTGTATTAAAGTGTGCCCTCGACATTTCGTGCCTCGACATGGACATTTATCTACTTTTGCTTAAAAATCCCGGGAATGATGTTGAATTTGTTGCTGAATCACTCAAAAAAGATGAAAGCACAGTTTACAAGTCGCTTCGAAATTTAATGGACAAAGGGCTTGTCAAGAGAGAATACAGAATTCTGAAGAGTGGGGGGTATAAATATCTATACTATCCAGTTGAGTTTGAAGAATTCAAGAGGATAGCCAGAAAATCCATTGACGAGTGGTTCAAAAACTTCGAATCTATGCTGAAATCATTTGAAGAGCTTGAAAAGGAGGAACTAATTGACGTTGCTGTCATGCAGTAATCTGCTATCCAAAATCTGACATCATCCGTTTTTCATTCTCTTCTCCTGGCATAAATTAGTAGGGTAGGAGAATATAAATGGATAGTGAGGATTCATTATGAAGCAAAGTTGGTTTGGAGTTCAATATTCGATTACCTCAAAACCCTTCAATTCTGCCGAAATATCTGTCCCTCGTTACCAGAATCGCATCGTTCTCGATTGCTATATCCAGCAGCTCTTTTGATCTGTGCAAAAAATCAGAAACAACAGGTTCTGCAACTAAAATCTTCCAAACCCCAGAAAAGGCAAGCCGCCGGCGGGATTTGAACCCGCGACCTGGTGATTACGAATCATTAAGAGCTGTAATCGAAAATCAAAGCGATTACAAAAAAGATGGACATAAATATATATTTACAGAGAAAGAAATTTATGAATTCATCAAGAATGCCAAGAGTCACACAGCTGAGGAAACAGTCAGGGGGATAAAAAACAAGGTTGCACAGTTCTTGAGGGATTTTGGACACAACGTAAAAGTGAAGGTCGGGAAAAGAAAAACTATTGAGAGTATATATGCTGAAATCGACTACGATTCAATAATACAGTTCAACCAGTACGTAAACACCCTTACATCCTCAACGCCGCTGAGATATGTAAAAGATTTCCTAAACTACTGGGCCAACAAGTGGACTGACCCGATTTTGAAGGGATGGGCCGATAGTTTAAGCTATAGAAGTCCTAAGATAAAGAGGACCTTTGCAGAAGAAGGAGAGAAAGCTGCAATAAGCTGGAAAGACATCGAAGAAGACTTGAAGATATATTATGATGCAATTCTGAATGTCAATAGCAAAAACACTGCTAAGAAATATTTCAGAAACCTCGTGACGATACTGTACGGTATAACGACTGGTAAAAGGCCAAGGGAAATAGACAGAACGAAATCCGCATGGATCGAGAAGGGAATGGAAGTGGGGTATTATATCATTCCAGCTAAAGCCACAAAAACAAAGGCAGAGAGACCCATACCGATCCATCCCAAGATTAAACCATTTCTCGAACTTTTGATTGAGCTTTATCCTGAAAAACCCTTCAGTGAAACCAGTTACAGGAAAATAAAAACTGAAATTAACGCAAAGGTAAGGATGAATCAGTTGAGGAACTTTGCGACCAAATACTGGACGGATTACGGCATTGATGACCTGAGGAGAATTGCAATAATGGGCCATGACGAAGCTGAGCTTAAAAAGGCGATTGAAGAATCAAGGAGATTAAAAGAGGTTCTCGAAAGTCTTGGAATCGAAGTAAAAGCTGGCAGAAAGAAGGCTTTGAATGTCTCGGAAATATATAGAAAGTACACTCCTGATGAACTCATAGGTCATTACATGGAAACGGTTGGCAGAAATTTTAACCCAATCCCAGAATGGCTCGATTTTGAAAAAATAGCTAAGATTTTAACTTGTTGTTGCTGCTAAGTCCCCTTGCGTAAGCAAGGGTAGTTCACACAGTAAAAAAGAAAAATCAGCTAAAAACCATCTTGATAGACCAGCGAGCACCTCCTTCTGTTGGGATTGTTGTTTTATAGCAAACTTTCAATGTCTCAAAATAAACCCCGTCCTTGAACTGGATAAATCCTGTGTCCTGTTCTCCTTCGCTGCCGAAGAAGGCAAATGGTTCTCCATTTCTGTAGATCACTGCATAACCACTTCCTACCCTATATTCAAGAAACATTAATTTCTTGTTAACCACGATCTCTTTCTCGTAATCCCATTCTTTTCCCTCGGAAGGCTCTGTTCCGAGCAGGTATTCCTCAAGCTTATCTGGAAACTCCAGAAACAGGTCTTCGTCTCCCTGCAGCTTGTAGCTTATTTCTTTCAGCAGCTGTTTTTCTTCGTAAATCTCCTGAAACAATCTTTCAATCAGCTCTTCGTCCACCATTATTACCACCTTTTCTTTTTTCGTAAATCAGGTAAAGCAGGAGCAGAATGAGCAGGAGTAAAAGCAACAGGTTAAGCCACCTGCATTTTTCAAGCTCCTCCGCAAGATGTGGACACTGTTCAGCCTCCTCTTCAAGATGCGGATATTCCTCCCCAAGCAATCCCAAACCGGCTTTCACGGCTATCATATCTCATCTCTTGCATGCAACCTGCGAAGCTTCGCCATGACCTTCTCCACCCGTTTGGCCAGCCTCGGATTCCTGTTCTTGTTCCAGATTCTGACGATATTCAGGCGGCGGATGACGGTAGCATAACCGTCTTTCTTCACCATCCTCTTCGCAGCCTTCAGCAGCTTCTCATAGCTATCGAAAGCTCCATCCGGCCATACATCGGACTTGATCTTTATCTCCCTGCAGACCAAACGTTTTCCCTTCCGCTGGCAAATCTTGGCCTTCTTGACTTGGGCCATTTCAACCACCGTTGTTGTTGAAAATAAGGCGATGCTGCGGACAGGCTTTGAACTCCGCCTTGATCTGCGTCAGCTTCGTGTAGATCTTGATCAGGAGCAGGTACTGCCCGGTTATGGCCCCCAGAAGCCCGGTTATTACGGCTCCGTCCATCATCTCCTCTTCCCCCTTAACCTTTCATAGACAAACAGACCGCCGAGCAGCAGGATGAGCAGCATGGCAACGCCGCTAAGGGTCTGAGTAGCCTTCTTAACGTCGCTAAAGCCAAATCCTTTCCTTATTCCTTCCCCTACCTCTTTCGTACCTTCTGCAATTCCCCTCGTTGCCAGGTATGTGCCAGCCCCTATCCCACCACCAATAGCGACGGGATAGGCTGCGTACTTGGCAAGCTTTGATCTTGCAACCTTGCTGCCCATCTCTATCGTGATTCTGCGGACCTCTCCGCCGGCATGACCGAGCTTCCTAAGCATCCCTTTGACGTCCTTGACGCCTTCAACGGCCTTAGCCTCCTTTATCGATTTAACAGCCTCGACAAGACCGCTGTAGAGGCTCATATTCCCACCTTCTTGTGCAGCTTCTTCTTCGCAAACAGATAGTAGCCTCCTGCAATTGTCAGACCGGCGAATCCGAGAACGGCAGGGAAAGCCAGGCCGTGCTTTCTCGCCTCCTTGAAAACTCCACCTACAACTGGAATGTCGTCAAGGATCCTCGTAAGGTCTTGGGCCGCATACTCGACAGGAGCAAAGAACTCACCATAAGCAGGCTCGAAGTACCTTCCTTCTCCTGCATACTGCTCGTAGCCTGCAGGATATTCTCCGTACTGGCTGTAGTACTCGTTAAGGGCATCCTGCAACTCCTTCATTATCTGGTCATAGAGTTCCTGGTAATCGTTATCATCGATGTAACCCTGGCTGTAAAGCTGATTCAGGTAGTTCAGATAGTCCTCCAGATAAGCAATGTAGTCCTGCAGGCTGAGCATTCCCTTCTCGTACTGCCTGTTCAGCTCCTCAAGGTAGCCGTTGACGTAGTCGTAAAGCTGGCTGATGTATTCATCATAGCTCATCATTCCTTGAACGTAGGCATTGTAGAGTTGATCCAGCATCTGCTGTAGGTAGGCAAGGTAGTAGCTGAGGTATTCGTCAACAGGCATTTGACCGTTGTTGACCATGTTCTCGTACTTCTTCAGCTTCTCCTCAAGCTGCTTGATGTACTCGAGTAACTCTTTCTCCCTTTCCTCGGCCTCTTGGAGCTGACCTTTTACTGCAGAGTACATCAAAGCAGCTCCACCAAGTCCAACCGCCGCATACGTAGTTGCCCCTTTCAATGCACCTCTCAGCTTGCTAAGCTTTCCACCCTTGCTCACAGCCTCGATCTCCCTGCTCAGCTTCGCTGATTTTCCAGCTTCTTCAAGAATGGTTCCGGCTGTCTTGATCTCTCCTTTAAGCGGCTCGGTGAACCTCGCCACTTTTGCCTCCTCGAAGGCCTCGACGCCTTTAACCGATTTGAAAGCTTCTTCAGTCTTCGTCAGTTTTGGAAGTTCAGGAGCTTTCTTGAACTTCAGAAACTTCGGCTCTGGCTTGAATCTGGGCTTGAACTCTGACAGCTTGAATTCGGGCTTGAATCTTGGCTTGAAATGCGGTAGTTCTGGTTTCCTCAGGAACTTACCGTAGTAAGCTTCAAGCTCAATTGGAACTTTGGGTTTTATGTCTGGAACTTTGAAATGCGGCATCTCCGGTAGCTTCAATCCCTTCTCAAATTTCAGGGCTTCAAAACCCTTAAACAAACCAGAAAACTTTCCCATCTCCTCACCACCTTTCAGAACCTTACCAACTTCTCCAGCTTCGGAAACAATCTTTCCAGCTTTTCCGATCTCTTTGGCCATCTTTCCGGCTTCCCCGACGACCTTTGTTCCCTTAAGTGCAGCTTTCAACCCCTTGACCCCTGCATAACCCAGTCCAGCGGTAAGAACACCTGCACCAATAGCAAGAGCATCAACCCCTGCCCACAACCAGTCCTCCAAGTCAAGCTCGTTCATCCTGCCGGTCAGAACCTTGTTGGTAACGTTTGCAAGATCGAGCGGCAGAGCAACGTCTGCAGCTGCGGTTCCTGCAAAAACTCCTGCTCCAGCCCCTGCCCTAACAACATCTCCCTTCTGGAACCCCTTAACGGCTTCGGAAGCTCCAATCTCGTAAGCTTTGTTCCTTGCTTCGATGACGACATCAATCGGGTTCTGGACTGTGAAAGGCTTTTCCTTGGTCTCCACTGGCAGCTTGACTTCCGGAATCTTAACCTTCTTTGCAGCCTGCACTAAACTAACAGGAAGCTTGATCTCCGGCAGCTTAAACGGTTTTGTTTTTGGGACTGGTTTTCTTACCTCAGGAGATTCGTAACTCCTCCTTGCCCTTTTGTTCAGATCAACCCCTGCCTTTCTCAAAGTGGAGGTTCCATGCTTCCTGTAGTATGCTCTTTTTGCTGCATCGCTTTTGTGGACTTTTGACAATCTTCGGATTCTTGTGGGAATGTGTTTTCTTGTCGGTGCGGCTTGCGGAGGTTTTCTCACCTCAGATTTGTCTGCTCTACCTCTCGGATATCCAGCAGCCTTCTGAATATCTTCCATTACTTGTCTTCCGATCTGACTCCATTTCTGCGGACTTACAGTTTCTGCTATTGCTGAAACTCCTGAACTGATAGAACCGGCTACGCTGGAAAAAGCTGAGCTAACTGCTGAGCCTACAGAGCTGAGCCAGTCGAACATAGCTCTGAAAAATAAAAATTAGGTGGCCTCTACCAATGCCCTTTCCACAGCGTCGAACGTCTTGGTGTTCACGACATACTCGACGCTGATGTAGCGGACTTTTCCTCCGCTGGAACTCTTTATTGCAAGCTGATAGTCACCTTTGTTGAACTTCCAGGCTCTGATCCCGTAAACGTCGTTGGTTATCTCTGCCCCATAGTCTATTATCACAACGCCGCTTACTGTAGAGATTGGTCGGTAGGTTTTCATGTTCAGGTCAGCAAGCGTTTCGAAGTCGCAGGTGTAAAGCTCCCTTCTGTCAGGTGTAGTAACCACTATGCCGATTTTGTCCGGCGTAACCCCTCCAAGAGTATCGCTGTTATCATACACCTGAATGACTGCCCTTCTCAGCAAAGTTCCAGTTGGCAAATCCAAGAATTCTCTTAGTTCCTCCGATGCATCGAAAGACTTGGTTATGGCCACAACCTTAGGTTCAGCAGCATATTCGAGGTTAGCTCCATAGTTGTTGACAAACTCCTGTGGAGTCATCACGTTCTCTTCCAGCGTAATTGTGACTTCAACAGAGTCAAGGGTAACGTCTGTGTAAACCGAGGTCTCGAAATCCATCGAAAGTTCGAGGCTGTTCTTTGCAACCGCCAAAATATCGCCTTGATCAAGAACGAGCACGAAGGTAACATTTTCTGAAGCTCCTGTAGCAATTGTCTTGCTCATCCCTGGGTAAAGCATGTTCTGGAAGTTCTCCATTTCGTAAAGCATCCCCATGTAGTCGTAGTAATTCATAATTCCAACGTCAAGGCCGTTAAGCGCATAGTGAACTGTATTTCCATCACTGACAACCCTTATTTCGCTAATAGCCTTAAGAATGTCTTGGTATGGAACATTTACCGAAGATGCTCCTCCATTTGTCAAAGTCATTGCCACCTTAAGAATTATCTTGTCTATAACTGCATCTCTCGGCAGGTTCACCTTCTTGCTGTTCAGGGTTATTTTCTCGGCAAGAGTTCTCTTTTTGGAGTACATGGCCATCACCTCACAGCTTAAGCAGTTTCTTCACCTTGCCAGTGATGTCAAATGCCCCTTCGATGAAGACGCCTATAGCGACGGGCACGACAACGCTGATCGCTTTCTTAATCCCCTTCTCCACGTCTATCATCCTTCATCCCTCCTCAATTCTTCTCAGGGTTCCATAGTGCTCCAAGAGTTCTGAACGCTGCAACTGCAGCCGCAGCCCAGAAGGGGCTGCATCCTATCAGCCCGACAACTACTGCCCAGTCCATACTACCACCCAAAAGAGAAAATAGGTCAGGAGTTTATAAATGGGTAGTGAGGATTCATTATGAGGCAAGCCGGTTTTTTGATGTTTCGGTGTTACTGACTCCTGCAGGATTCCTCATAGGTCCTGGAATCAAAAGCCGAGAAGAATTTTTATCGCTGCTTCAAATCTTACGATTGGTAAAATCGGTAATATCAATTCTTATTGCGAAAGTAGAACTCAATTAGAAATCGGATCACCTTATCGTAGCTGAGCCTCTCGTCTGCAGGACCTTTGATGTCTTCAGCGATTTGATCAAGTTTCTTCCTGGTCAGGTTGCGGACGGAAATCTGGCTCCAGCCTTTAACAGGCACAATAAAATTCGGTTTGAAAATTTATAAGAGTTACTTCTTCCTTCTGGATGGATTGGGCTTATTCCTGTAATGCGGCCTGACGTAAACTCTCTTGCCGTTTACTGTTCGGTAGTGACCTCTGACGAAGGTTGCCTTCTCTGGAACCTTGACAAATCTAACTTTCTCAGGCTCGATAAGATATATGTCGTAATCTCCAGTCTCCAAAGCCTCTTTCAGCAACTTTTCCAGTCTTTTTTCTTCTATTTCAATATCCATTAATAGGTTTATGAGTACCGTCTCTTAAAAAGTCTTCTCTCAACCTTGGTGGAATCTCTTGCCGTCTTAAGCCTGAATTCATGCTTTCCCGTTTTTTCGAGGAAGACGGTAAGATATCTTCCGCTGTATGGATGTTTAACTATCGCTACCCAGTCTTTTCCTTTTTTAAGCCTAAGATAGATCTTCTTCCCCTCAGCAAGGGCTGTTATAACTTCGTCAATCCTTACATTATGCTTCGCTATGTGGTTGATGATTCTGTCAGTATACCAAATCTCCAGTTCTTCAACTTTTACTCTGTAAATCCTCGGTTTTCTCCTACCCATAATGCCTCGTCCTCCTCCTTATCGCCCAGCTCGGGATGATCCTGATCTCTCCGCTTGCATGCTCAAACTCCAAAACATCATAGCGTTGCAGCTCCCTGTTGAGATGTTCAAAATCAGGAATCATACTGCGAATGTACTTGACATCCTGTGGAATTGTCCACTTGAAGATGTAGGTTCTGCTGCAATTGGACCAGATGATTTTCGGAAAGTCCTGAATTCGCTGGGTGATATAGACAGGGTTAATCCTGTATTTTCTGCCTACTCTGGCAAGCAGTTCGAGGGTTTTGTCAGGAACGTAGGGATGTTTCTGGTAGTAATGGGCCTCCTCGATGAACACCACAACCGGATTTCTTGCTGCAAACAGGACATCTAACAGGGTCTTGTAGTGCTCGATAAGGCTGCTTACTCCATTCCTGCGAAGGAAACCCTCGGTAGGGATGACGAGAAGGGGATTCTCCATCTCCGCAACCTTCCACCAGTCGTAGGTCAATCCTGGCTTTATCTTGAGCAGTTTAACCCTGCGTAAAGCTATGAGACCTATGTGGTTCTTCGGATCGGTGTCAAGGATGATCCACTTGCGATCTTGCTCATACAACTGCTCCGCAAGCCAGCCGACGAAGTAGCTTTTGCCACTGCCCGTGATGCCAGCTACCAGCCAGCGGAACTGCTCTGGGAATGTTACCGCTGTGTCCATCCGGCCACCCCAAGGAATCCCCAAGGATAAATAAATTGTAGCTGATTAAATTCCGGCGAAGCTCTCATATTGGAGCCTTTTGGCTATCGGCGGCAGCTCTTCGTTCTGCTTCATCTGCTCCTGCTTCTCCTTCTCCGCCTCTCTGGCTTTTTCTCTGAGTTCTTCTTTCTCCTGGACTGGCTTCGGTTTTGGTTTACGGTCCTGCTTCTCAGCTTTAACCTCAGCCTCCTCTTTCTGCTTCTTCCAGAAAGCCATAATCGTCGGGATGTAGGCGAAGCCCAGGCCTGCGATGCCGAGCAGTAAAGCAAGTTTCGGGTCGTCGGGCAGGTCTCCTTCGGGCAGATAATGCCAGAAGGCTTTGTTGAGAAAAGGTCGGCTGAAGTTCTCATATATTGCCATGTTCGGCTCCGGCAAACCTTGCGATTTGCAGAACTCAACCGACTGTTTGACTGCCAGGTCGAGAAGAGCTATGGCTGGATGGTCCTCTTCTGGAATCTTTTCTGGCTTCTCTTCTCCGGCCTCTTCAGCTTCTGCATCCTCTTTCTCTTCGTCGGTTGTGACTTTCAGGATGATGTCATCTGTTATATCCTTGCTTTCGAATTCGAGCTCGTCACTCATCTAATCGCCTCGTCCCATCTTGGGGCTTTGCCAATTGCCTCGTTACTTTCCAGCCTTGCAATGCTCTCCAGCCTCTCCAACTTCTCCGCTATTTTCCTCGGCAAGTTCTCCGGTTTTAAGTTATCAATCAGGTCCGACGATTTTTCCTTTATTTCATCATCTCGATGAGCTAAAAGTTCCAGAAGCTTCTTGATCTCATTCTCATCAAACTCAATCACGATCTTCATACTCCACCTCCTTAATCAGAAACTGGATCTCGTAACCCTCAATCAGCAGCCTGCCCTTGATCTTCTTCTCCTTCTGCCACTTCTCCTTCAGCTCCGTGTTCTCTAAGAGCTGCTTTATCGAGTCGAGAACCGCTGCAGCAGCCTTCAGCTCCTTCAGCATAGCTATCACCGAAAAGCCATTCAAACAAGGCCCGGTATTGCTCCTCCGAAATCTGGCTCCTGTTCCTGTTCTGGCTGCCTTTCAGAAGCTTCTCGGCACTTTTTGCTCCCCAGGCTGCTAAGAAACCAGTATAGCAGGCCGAAGATGAAAATTGCTGCTGCTATCCAGAGGAGCCAGCTTCTGGATTTCTCTTCCTTCTTGCTTTTCTTTTTGAGCTTCTTGTCCTCGTCTTCGCTGATCAGCTCGTCAATGGCTTCATCGTCGAGCTCGATGATCTCATCGTCGGTTTTTCTCCTCGGCTTTTTCTCCTGCTTTTTTCTCTTTTTCTCCTCCCGTTTTTCTATTCTCTTCTTCTCTTTTTCTACGCTATTCTCCTGTTTTTCTGCAGAAAAACCGTTATTCTCCTCGGTAGAATAGCCGGAATAGGCTGGAATAGACGTATCTGAATCAGCTGCTTCCTCGTCTTCGCTTATTCTATGGCTGTTCTTAGTATTCTCCTGTTCTTCTACCGTGGAATAGCCGGAATAGGCATCGGATTCAAGAGCTGTTCGATAGCTGCCACATACTGGGCATTTCCTCTTCTTCGCATCGAGCTTTCTTACCTTCCAGCGGTTACCGCATTTTAAACAAATGGCGAAGACGCCAGAATCGTTTTCCGTTTTTCCATTCTCTTCTCCTGGCATAAATTAGGAAGTAGTTCGTCAGTATATAAAGGGGTAGTGAGGATTCATCATTAAGCAAGGGCGGTTTTATCTTTCACGATTTGCTGAAGTAGGTCTCAGTAATTCACGACTTCAAGCCCCTTGATTCTGCTGAAGTGTTCATCTCTGGTTACGAGCTTCAGACCGTGTTCAATTGCAACGGATGCTATCAGCACATCGACCAAGTTGATTTCCATGCCCTTCTCCCTTAAATGTCTCTCCACCTCGACAGCAATTTTTGCCGAGTTAAAAGAGAAGGGCAGTATATCGATGTTTTCGAGCATTTCAAGAGCATCTTCAAATTCCTTTTTCCTACCTACCAATTTGGGCCCTCGGATCAGCTCCCATGCAGAGATAGACGTCGTGAACAGTTTTGAATCCCGAATTTTCTTGTAGGTTTCAATTGCCCTCTTCTTCCCTTTCAGCAAGTCCACTAAAAAGGTTGTTTCAAGACAAAACATGCCTGTCAAACTCCTTTCTGCCTTCAAGTATTACCTTCTCGATCTCATCTCCAGAATCCTTCCATTTCCCTGCAAATTCAAGTAGGTCTTTCTTCTTTTTAGTCAGCCTGATTATGACGTCACTGAAGCTTTCCCCTTTTCTTTTCTCCTTTTTAAGTCTCTCATAAGCTTCAAGGGTGATAGTGATAGTTTTGGTTGGCATACAAGTTTATGTTTACATTTACGTTTATTAAGCTTATCCACTGAACAGATACCACTCAGCGTAGTCCAGCAGCTTATCTCTTGGCGATCTCCACAACCTTGAGGATCTCGGAAACGATGTGCTTTCCAGCCTGCCAGATCTCGATCCCCATAATTTCTCCGTTTTCCCCAAACTCGATGAAGATGTCGTCATCTACTTCTTCGGTGTCCTTAACCTTCCCATCCTTTATGAGGATGTAGAGGATGTCCGCTTCGGGGTCGTATCTAACTTTCATAATCTTACCCACCTGCCCTTTCTTATTCTATTTTCAACAATATTTAACTTTGAGGTCTGGATAACGGAAATGATTCTGAGAGGTCTGGAAGGGGCGTACACCACGATAAGATGTACATCACCAACCTTTTTCACCGCAACGAGGTTTCCCTTATCAGCATCAAACAAAACATCATCCGGATCTTTTACGGCATTAATAACATCCTGTTCGGGTATTTCTCTTTCCTGGAGTCTTTTTCTGGCATGATCGGTGAACTTAACCTCGGTCATATCAGGTCCTCTTCACCTGCATCTATTTCCTTGAGTAGGCGTTTCTTCTTCTCCTCTTCGCTCCATGATTCGAATTCGGCGGCGATTTCTTCTGCAGGTTTCTGTTTAGATTTTAGTCTACCTTTGGCTTCGTAATCCTTGTATAGGTTAATTACAGCAATTTGCAAAAGCTGAGATATAGATTTGAAATCTCCTGTAGACATCAGCTCCTCCAGAATCCTCTTAGTGTATCCATCCAACCAGAGCTGAGCTCGATCACCTTTGATCACGAATTTTTGCTTCATATCTTACCACCACCTATGACGTATCTCATAACGTTATATCTAACCAAAACACTTAAATGTATTTAGTTGTAAGTAACGTTATGAGTGATGTAACAGAAAGCGTTAAAATTGAGGGGCGAAGAGTGAAAGTGCAAGTATACCTGACGGAAAGGGAGTACAAAGCCTTCAAAGAGGCTCTTGAGAAATCTGGCAAATACTATAGCATGAGTGATGCGATAAGGTATTTTGTCAGGCGTTTTATTGACGAAATCGAGAAAGAAGAAGCCAAAAAGAGACTTTCAAAGTTCCTCAGTAATAACAACGGCAGCAGTTTTGTAGACGCAGATGGAGATGTGGAGGTTTTTGAAGGAGGTGATTCGGCTTGAACGGCTCCGTTCTGAAGTGGCTGCGGAAGCAGAAGATGGTGGTGTCCTTCAAGACGACTATGGATCGCCTGTATCTCCTCGACGAGCTGGTTGAGCAGGGAGAATTCAAGAACCGAAGCAAAGCCATAGAGGCTGCAATAGACCTGCTTCTGAGACAGTATTATCCTGAGCTTGGCGAGAATGCGAGGTTGGGGGATTTTGTAAGGGCGGATTTGCTTGTTGAAGGAGGTGAAGCATGAAGCTTGTCATGCGAATCTACTGCACAAAGCCCGACTGTGATCGCAGCGTCAACAGCTGCATTTGGGGCGGTTGTGCCTGTGAGCATGCGAGGTTCGAGGAGGCTGATGCCTGATGGCTGAGCTCAGGCAGTTCTACCAGGTTTACAGGGATGCAGAGAACTTCTTCAAGCTTTTTGGCCTGGAAAAGTCGATATTCGCAAGAGAGCCAGAAGAGCCACCAGCCTACGCAAAGATCTACGCCGCCATTTTCAATGTCCTGGCAGCGGAATCAGTCTTCAAAGGTGTTCAGGCAGATAACCACCAGATCAGGATTCTGATGGAGGATGGCATAGAGGTAAAGGTTACCAGGATCGGAAGCTGCTGGAGCAGAGCTTTCATCCAGGTTTCAGCAACGAACATGCTCCGAGCTGCTCAGATCATGGACTCGATTCTCAAGGAAGTCAAGGAAGTGTTTGAGGAGGACGAGGAGGCTGATGTCGAATGAAGCCATGGGAAAAGTGGCAGAACCCTTTCAGAGTCCACAAAAGACCTCATGAGAACCTGAAACGCCCTTCGTGTCATCCGAATGATGCCAAACTAACCCAGTTTGGTGATTGGGATGCTGATTGAACAGGTCCGCAGCCTTGACGAATTCAGGATGATTGTAAATCCAAGGTACAGGATCCACTACATGATCGAGTTTCTCAGCAGCTTAGACCCGAACGGAAAGATGGCTGTCCTTTTCAAACTCCAGGGATTTTCAAAAGTTTACTACATCGATGATGAGCCAGCTATCCACATCGTCGAGTACACCACAATGTTCAGTGTCTCATGGCAGGATAAGGCCGTGATAAGGCTGATGGAGAAAAACCCAGGGATGAGGACCACTGAAGCGATGACAAAGGTGCTCGAAGAGAAAGCTAAGGAGTTCCTGAAGATTGCGGAGGAATTCAACGCTACAGAAGGCCAGTACATCTTAGGGTGATCTAAATGGACACCAGGGCCAAGCACTTCCGCAATGATTACCAATTTTTTCAAAGGTTTGGCGAAGTAATTAACAACCTTATCAAGGCCCACATAGCAATACAAAAGATAGGAAAGAGCCATGAGGAGATAAAGCGGCTGAACGACGTGGAAAGCTTTTACACGGGAGTTATAGGGGAGATCGGAAGGAGCATGGAACTCAGTTATCTTATCGATCGGGCAGTGGATGAGTACAAGCTTGGCAGTCCTTTCATCACAGACATTGACAGGATCGTCAGGATAGACGATGAGATTAAAGCGATCTTCGAGATCAAGCATACCACCAATGGGAAGGATGTTCTTATCAAGTACAACCATTACAGGACTTTGAAGGAGATCCAGAATGCCTTTGACGTGCCAGTTTATTTTGTTGTGAAGCATGAAGGCTGCTGGTACCTGAAACCTCTCAGAGATGTTTACAGTTTTGCCAAGAACGGGCGATACTGGGAGAAGAGGCTTAAACTCTCAGAGATGCTGAAAATGGGCCAGGCGAGGTTCGTCGAGGTTCTGGCGGATATTTTGAGGTGATGCGATGCTAAATCCGCTTGTAAACCCTACCCCTCCTATCCACCTTGAAAACTACAACAACCCTCTTTCGATCGTTCACAGTGTAAAGGATCCTGTAGTCGCCGACTCTGATCTTGAAAGCGTCCTTGTGACCTCTGAGCTTAGAGGCTTTGACAGAGTAGGGATTGACGAGTTCAGAGAGCTTGGCTTTAATCCTCTTGACGTCTTCCTCCGGTATCCTCTCAAGGAACCTGATTACCTGTGGATGCAGGAAAACGCTGTAGCTCATCTTAGCACTTCATCCAGTTTCTCAAGTGGAACGAAATCGGAAAAATCGCCTTTCTCGATCTTCTCCTTGACCTCCTTCAGTAGCTTCTCCTCTTCGGGTGTCAGAGTCGAGTCAACAATGTCTTCAATGAGTTCCTCGATGTGCTCGAGTTTCCGCTTGATGTCTCTGAGTTCTTCGAGGATGTCAGAAAGGGAGATCGTTTCTTGCATACAGGATGTTGGTCTGGAAGTTGATAAAGGTTGCCTCGGTTTGAGGTGATTGGATGCAGCACACATACAGATTCTGGAAGTGCTCTGCCTGCCTCGTCAGGCCCTGCTTTTTCGTTACGATTGATGACATGGAGCCGATGGAATGTCCACTTTTTGGAACTCCAGAATGGGAGGAGATCAAGCCACAGAATACAATCAGGTGGATTGCCAAGGGGATAAACGGAAGGTGATAGAATGGACTATCCCCTGAACTACATGGATGAGCTGTTTGGCCTCTTAATCGCCCTGGATAGACAGGTAGTACAGGAGAACTGGAAACAGGCCTACGTTATAGCCCGTAAACTGCATTTCAAAGTCTCTGCAGTGATGGATTCCATACAGTTGCAGATGCTCAAGGAAGATGAACTTGAACCTGTAAGGGGTCAGGGATGACATTTTTATACAGTTCTGGGAATGTTTACGAGAAAGAGTATCCCTACTGTTACTGTGCTACATCTTACAACTGTATTATTATTTTTCCTACAGCTGTATTATGTAATACAACTAAGGTGTGGATATACTTTCGCGACAAAGAGATGTTTGTAATACAGTTCTGTATTAAATTTAATACAAGTATCAAGGCGTTTTCACGGGGAGATGTCTGCGTTTTATGGGGGGTTCTTGATGAGGGCTGTTTACAGTTTTGGAGTTAATGATCCTAAATTAGTTGAGGCTATTAACGCCTTCAAAGATAATGGGGGTAATCTCAGCAAACTTATCTGTAATCTACTTGAACACTACTTCTTTGGAGGAAACAACAAAGAGATAATCACAAAAGAAATGCTAAAACTCCTTGAAATCGAAAAAAGACTTAACGAGTTCTACGAATGGGCAGAAAAGATAACTCCGGAGATTCAGGAGTTAAAACAACGACTTGAAAAGAAACAAGAACAGGAAAAAATCAAAGATGAGTTACCGCTGATAAGGGAGTTACAGTTGACGGTATTCACCGACGACCTTGCGAAAACGCCGGAAGAGTTTTTTAAACGTTTTGAAGGTCGAGATAATGACTTAAGGAGGTCTGTAAAGGTGTTGTTATCCAATTGGGCTTCTGAAAAACAACTGAGCTACCCTGAAGCCGTCAACCTGTTCTTTAAGGCTTTTCCTCAGCTCAAAGAGAAGTTGGAGGGTCGATTATGAACCTTGAATCCTTCCTCCTTGGTCTGGCAGTTGGATTTATGGTTGCGTTCCGGATTCTTTGCTGGTTGAGACTTCACGACTGGGAGTATTACAGAGTACATGCAGGAAGTAGGCTTATCGGGATTCTTGCCGCATGTCGTAGGTGTGGAAAGGAAGAATGGATAATTAAACTCGGAGAGGAGGAGATGCGGAAATGAAGTTCTGGACCTACTGGCTTTTTGTATCCTTAATACTTGCAGCAGGAATGCTGATAACCAAAGATCTCGGCAGCTACGTGGTAGGGATTCTGATTGGAGCTTTTATAAGTAATCTGAAATCAAAGGTGGTCTGATGAGCCTGATTTGCCGCATCCTCGGCCACAGATTTGCAGCCCTGGCGTTCCCACCGCAGCAGCCAGACAGCCTCATCCTCATCTGCATGCGGTGCGGTTTTGTCAGAATCATCCACTGGCTTGACGGGGACTACTTCCTCGAGGATCCGGAAGATGAAGTTGAAGGGCCAGCACCTCAGCCAGAACCGCTGACGCCACCAGGTGTTGAGGTGGTTTGATTTCATCACTACCCCTTTATATACTCCTAACCACAAACATGCCACATGGAGGATGTGTCTGGACATTGTCCGGACACTGTCCGGACAGTAGAAAAAGAATCAAAAGCTGCGAAAAGCCAATTCCAGCGACGACGTCCGAGATTGCATATTACCATTTCTGAGGAGAACTACCAGTGGCTGAAGGAAAACGTCTCTAACATCTCCGATTTCGTTGATAGGCTTGTTGAGGTGGTAAAACACGGATTTGAACCTGCTACAACCCTTCAAACCCCAGAAAAGGCAAGCCGCCGGCGGGATTTGAACCCGCGACCTGGTGATTACGAATCACCCGCTCTGCCAGCTAAGCCACGGCGGCTCGTGTAGCAATTCTCACTGAGTCATAAAAATTTTGCTAATCCCTACTCGCAGCCCTTCTCAGCCTGTCAACACCATCAAGCCTGTGTATTATCTCAGCAACAGTCTTGGGAACGAGACTTTCCCATTCTTCATCCTCCAGCATCAACTTCCTTATGTAACTTCCTCTGTACTTGCTTCTGTCGAACTCTGGAGGGGATATAACTTCAAGTCCTGCATCGCTGAAAACCTGAGCTATAACGGGATTCCTTGTTATTATTGCCTTTACCTTAGGGACAAGGTTGATGATGTAAAATGCATGTCCAACATAAACGCTCATGGTTGGCACTGTGGCTGTAATGATCCTGCTTAAATTTACACCCTCTGCCTTTAAAGCCTCCCTAATCATCCATATTCTCTCCCCAGCAGTAAAGGGGTTGAGCAAGGTATGACTCTCATCTGCCATCCCAACCAGCAGAACGAGTTCATCAAAATCATCCAACGCCCATTTAACAACATTGAGATGACCAAAATGGAAAGGCTGGAACCTTCCGAATATCAGTGCCCTTGTAAGCTCAGACATAAATTAAATAAGTATTGCAAATTAATTACTTTTTCTTGGGTTTTATCGCTTTGTTCGGACATATTTTTGCACAAACTGCACAACCAACGCAGAGTGCCGAGTCAATTGCTACTTTCTCTCCATCGTAAATCAGCGCCGGACAGGCGAAGGTGTTAACACATTCCATGCACAGCGTACAGTCCTCGGTTACCGTATATGGGACTATTTTCTTGCCTTCTCTCCTTTTCGCTCTTGTCCACAGGATTGCGCAAGGCTGCCTTGCAATAACAACGGCGACACTTTCGTGCTCCACAGCCCTCCTGAGAGTGTCAATCATCTTCTTAACGTTGTATGGATTTACAACTTCAACAAATTCAACTCCACATCCCCTTACGATCTCCTCAATTTTCACAGCCTTCCCTTTTTCTCCGCATCCTCTGACACCAGTTCCCGGATGGGGCTGATGTCCTGTCATACCAGTAGTAGAGTTATCGAGGACGACGAGGACAAACTTGGCATCGTTGTAGACTGCGTTAACCAATGCTGGTATTCCTGCATGTATGAACGTCGAGTCACCTATCGTGGTGATAATTTCGTTCTCCAAAACGTGAGCAAGCCCATTGGAAGTTCCAACGCTCGCACCCATGCAGATTGTGATGTCCACACCCTCAAGTGGCTTGTTTATTCCGAGAGTGTAGCAGCCTATGTCGCTCGGCAGTGCAGCGTTTCCAAGTTCATCAACAACCCTTCTTATCGCATAGAATGAGGCAGAATGGGGGCAGCCCGGGCAGAGAACCGGAGGTCTTGGAGGCGCTTTTGCGGCTATTTTTGAAGTTACAGCCACAATTTTCTCATAGTCCCTGCTTGGTTCTATCCCAAGAGCCTTTGCAATCCCCATTTCGACCCTTGGAATGTTGTACTCGTAATTCATGGGCATGTAGCCGTTCATCTTGCCGTAAACTTCTGCAATCCCCAATGCCCTTACATGAAGCTCAACGAAGGGGTCAACTTCCTCAACAACTATAACTCTCTTCATTTGAGAGACAAAATCTTCAATCAGTTTTTCTGGCAGAGGATGCATTGAGGAAAGCTTTAGAAGGGGAAGACTGACACCCAGATTTTCCATAGCCTCTTTCGTGTAAGCATAGCTGAGACCGCAGGCAATTACACCAACGTCTCCATCTCCATCCTCAATCCAATTCATTTCGGATTTGTTAAAGTAATCCTCAATTTTGTTCAACTTTTCGAGTAGTATCGGCTTCAGTTTTCTTGCATGGGCTGGCAGAACGACGTCGGTTTCAGGGTGCTTTTCCCATCCGACTCTTTCAAATTCTTTCTCAGGGATTTTGCCAAGCTCAACAATTCCACTCGCATGGCTAAGCCTGGTGTAGGTTCTCAGAATCACCGGCAAACCGTATTTTTCGGACAAATCAAACCCGAGCTTCGAGTAATCCTTTGCCTCCTGAACGCTTGATGGCTCCACAACTGGAAGCTTTGCTGCTTTTCCATACCATCTATTGTCCTGCTCGTTCTGGCTGCTGTGCATGGTTGGGTCATCGGCTGTGACAAGAACAAAACCACCTCTTGCTCCAACGTAAGCAAAGCTAAAAAGAGCATCTGCAGCAACATTCACACCGACATGCTTCATCGTTGCCATTGCCCTTTTTCCAGCAAGAGATGCACCAATTGCAACCTCAAAGGCTACTTTTTCATTGGATGAATATTCCATATAAAAATCCATCTTCCCTCTCAAAAGCCTGCAAGCATTGCTGAGAGTGTCAGCAATTTCAGATGAGGGTGTGCCGGGATAGGCTGCGAAAACATCAATTCCTGCCTCAATCGCCCCCCTTGCTATAGCCTCATTGCCAAGAAGAAAGACTTTTTCTCCCTCTGCATCTCTGACCACATCACTGAGCATGGTGAGAAATTGTTAAAGAGATTAAAACATTTGCCTTTGGAGGACTACACCACACTGCCAGTTTAGCTTTTTCAAAACCTCTTTGAGCGGTTCTGCCAATTACCTGCGAAGAACTTCGATAACCCCTTTTTCTCCGTCTACCCTCACAAAATCTCCACTTCTGATCTTCATAGCTTCCTTGCACTCCACGAACGGTATCTCGGCTATTATGCACCCCGTAAGAACTATATCTTCCACTTTCTCGTTTACGATTGCAAGGGGCGCTATACCCCTCTTCTTCATCGCGTAGATTGCGAAGGGGTTGTATGTGGTTCCCTTTCCCAGCGGAAATACAAGAACCTTTCCCTTTATACTCTCTCCCTCAAGCTCATGTCCTTTTTCCACAATAACACCCGTGTTCACATCAACTCCTCCGACGAAGGAGATTGGTTGTTTGGTAACGATTGCCTCACCCTCTACAACACCCTCCACAAGACCCCTGCCTTTAAGTATCATCTCAACACCTCCTCGTTTCCTTCAACAGCAAATTTGACGCAGTCTTCAAGGCTTGCAAGCCTCGCTTTTACATCAGGCGCATAATAGGCACATCTCGGCGAGTTTGTCAGCACGCAGCCGTAACCGCAGGCAGCAAATGGCGCTCCTGGACCTATGCACAGGTTACTCGTCAAAAGTCCTCCCGCTTTTTCGATTTTCTCTGTCCAGCCTGCTCTGTTGGCAACAAGCTTCACCTGTGGGGAAGTGTTGACCCAGAGCTTTACCTTCAATTTCTTCCCATCAACCATTTCTGCAATTTTCTTTACCTCATTGTAGGTGCAGTGTGGACAGCCAATCGCAACCAAATCAACATTCTCGTATTGAAATTCTCCGTAAACTTCCCTCACCTCATCCCATCCAACTGTAATCTTGTCCTCCGCCTTGTCACCCTGCAGGGCATCTTCAACGCTCCTCGCCTCCGGCGTTATGCCCACAGCGTGGAACATCGGCACCGCTCCGCTGACGTGAAGGGGTGATGCCAGCGCCCTAAGCCTCTCAAGCTCAATTTTTTCTGGAAGATTGACAAAAACAGGGATACGATCTTCCAGAACCCTTCCAAGGTAGTATGCAAGAGCCCCAATATCTGCATCGCTCATCTTCTTGAAATCCATCTCAAGTTTCACAATAACATCCCCCTTCCTGTTTTCAGGTAGATGCAGACCATACTCAGGCACCTTTCCCGTTATTGCCACTGCATAATTCGTAACAATTCCGTCCATGTTTCCCATTGCTCCCAGAACGCTGTTTGCAAAGACGACACCAGCCGATCCCGTCCACGAGAAAGTGATCGCCGGGCATCAGAAAATCACCAAGCAGATACTGAATACACGTGCCGAGGGGTATTGCGCCCATTCTAACCCTCAGCTTCATCAGTTCGTCCAGTATCTGCTTTATCCCCTCCGCCTTGCCGATAATTGTTCCAACCTCATCCCAGTGATCCTAATCCACACCCCAAGGATGAAGGGTTGTGAAGCACCTGAACCTTGCCCCACCCTTCACGAGTTTCTGGTACCATTCAATCTCCTCAATGAAAAGTCCTCCGGCAACATGCGCACTCTTGGCATCTACAAGCCTTTCGGCATTGTGTGCTTCACCAAGTTTGACGAGGATGCGCATGACGTAGCTCGTAGCTTCTCCGTATTCACCTTCCAGCATTTTTTCTTCTTCCTTTGTCAGATACATAGTGAAGTTTAATCACTAACAATATTTACCATTTTACCTTTTACTAAACAGCCCTTAGTACTACTGCAAGCATTCGTTGCAGGAGACATGACATATTATGTAAAACTTAAAATGCAAGAAGCTTTAACATCTCGCTCAACCACAATCCTAACCGATAACTTAAAATATCTCTCTCATGCCCTCATAGGAGTCCGTAGGAGGCTGCGGCCGTTGGGACTACGGAGGTGACAAGATGATAGTGGATAAAGATAAACTCGTAAAGTCAATAAAGGAAGCAGTAAACAATGCTAAGG
Source organism: Archaeoglobus sp. UBA230 (assembly GCA_002507545.1). GTDB lineage: Archaea > Halobacteriota > Archaeoglobi > Archaeoglobales > Archaeoglobaceae > Archaeoglobus. Next base: position 30,089 of record DAVR01000004.1, read on the forward strand.
AGAGAAAATTCGTTGAAACGGTAGAAATGGCAGTGAATCTTAGAAACGTGGACATGAAAAAGCCTGAAAACAGAATTGATGCTGTCGTAACTCTACCACATGGACTCGGAAAACCGAGAAAAATTGGCGTTTTTGCCAAGGGTGAGACTGCCTTAAAAGCAAAAGAGGCTGGAGCAGACGTCGTCATTACTCCTGAGGAGATTGATGAGCTTGCAAAAAATAGGAGGCAGGGGAAAAAACTTGCAAACTCAATAGACTTCTTCATAGCTGAGGCCCCTCTTATGCCAGAAATTGGTAGAAAACTCGGTCCGATACTCGGTCCGAGAGGAAAAATACCGCAGCCCATACCTCCTCTGGCCGATCCCAAGCCCTTCATAGACAGGCTAAGGAATTCTGTGAAGATAAGGACGAGAGACAGGCTGACGTTCCATGCACCGATAGGGAGGAAGGACATGGAGCCTGAGAAAATCGCGGACAATGCACTTGAAGTTTTAAAAGTCGTGGAGAACAAGTATGATAATCCGGCTCAGGTGGTAAAGTCGGTGTATGTTAAAACAACAATGGGTCCTGCAGTGAGGGTGGTGTAAATGGCAGCAATTAGAGGTTCACCGCCAAAATGGAAGATTCAGACTGTTGAAGAACTTAAGAAGCTGATATCATCACATCCTGTTGTCGCTATAGTCGGATTCAGAAACGTTCCTGCTGGGCAAATGCAGAAGATAAGGAGAGACTTCAAAGGAAAAGTAGAGATGAAGGTTGTGAAAAATACCCTTCTTGAAAGAGCCCTTGACGGTTTGGGTGGGGATTATTTAAAACTCAAAGAGTTTTTGGGCGATCAGATTGCGATAATTGCTGCTGATGAAAATCCCTTCAAACTTTACAGGATGGTGGAGGACACAAAGATTCCTTCACCTTTAAAACCCAACCAGATTTCACCGGTTGACGTCGTTATTGAACAGGGACCGACACCAATTCCTCCCGGCCCAATGATGGCTGAGCTTCAGATGGCGGGATTGCCAGTTGCGATTGAGAAGGGCAAGGTTGTTGTTAAGGCAACGACCACTGTTGTAAAAGCCGGAGAGGTTGTGAAGCCAGAAGTGGCAAGAGCTCTTGAAAGACTCGACATAAAGCCGATTAAGATCGGTCTTGACGTAAAGGCCGTCCTTGATTCTGGCGTAATTCTAACGCCGGATGTGCTTGCGATAGACACCGAAAAAGTGTTTGAGGACTTCCAGAATGCGTATCAGAAGGCTTTAAATCTTGCAGTGAATGCTGCCTATGTAACTGAAGAGACGGCTGAGATACTGATAATCAAGGCCTTCAACGATGCAAGGAATCTCGCACTAAATGCTGGTATCTTCGCCAAGGATGTGATGGAGGACTTGCTGGCGAAGGCTCATGCTGAAATGCTTGCCCTCGCCTCAAATCTTGGTGATGAAGCTCTCGATGAAGAGCTAAAATCCATGCTCTCTGGCTTAGCTCAGACTGTGGTTCATGCTCCGGTTGAGGAGGAGAAGAGGGAAGAGGAGAAAGAGGTAGAGGAGGAAGAGGAAGAAGAGGAGGCTAAGGAAGAAGAGGCAATTGAAGGTTTAGGAGCATTATTTGGTTAAAAGGAGGTGTTGAGGTATGGAATATGTGTATGCGGCTCTCCTGCTACACTCCGCTGGTAAAGAAATAACAGAGGACAGTGTAAAGGCTGTTCTTGAGGCAGCAGGCGTTGAAGTGGATGAGGCAAGAGTTAAGGCTCTTGTTGCCGCCCTTGAGGGTGTGAACATTGACGAAGCAATCCAGAAGGCTGCCGTGCCAATGGCTGCTGCTCCGGTAGCTGCCACTGCAGCGGCTGCTCCAGCGGAGGAGGCAAAAGAAGAGGCAAAAGAGGAAGAGGAAGAAGAGGAGGAGGCCAAGGAAGAGGAAGCAATCGAAGGTCTTGGCGCTCTCTTCGGTTAAATATAAATTTTAAATTTTTAAATATGCTTTCTTTTTGTCATTTTCATTTTTCCCCTGACCGCTTCTTGACTTGTGGGGTTAACTTTGTTTCAACTTCTGACCTTCCAGACAACATGAGATGCAGAAAATAATGTTCTGATGGAAGTTCGATAGAAAAGTATATATATACCTAATACTAAATTTTGTAACGAAAAGAGATAGGAGGTGTGTTGGATGGCTGAGTTGCCGATGGCACCGGTTGACAGATTGATTAGGAAGGCTGGGGCCGAGAGAGTAAGTGCAGATGCAGTGGAGAAGATGGTTGAAGTGCTTGAGGACTACGCATTGCAGGTTGCAAAGAAAGCTGTTGAAATTGCAAAGCACTCTGGCAGAAAGACCGTTACAGCGGATGACATTAAGCTTGCTCTCTCGATGTAAACAATTTTAACATCTATTATATTTTTTATTGAAAACACCTTTTGAACAATTCCATGTATTTCTGTGGCTTTGTGAGAAACTCGAGCTTCTTGATGTCGCTAACAAGCGAATACATGTCTCCCTGAACACCCAAGACGTTCAGGGGCCTTACAATTTTCAATTCAGGCACTTCTCCATAGTTCTCATTTTTGACCCACTTCCCGTTGATGTAGTAGTAGCAAGCACCTCTCTTTTCAGTGTAAGGTTCGTATATTGATTTGAAGTCCCTGCATACCCAGTTTGCAGTGATTAAATTCTTTTCTGTTGGATTTATTGTTACATGGCCACAGTTTGGTGGTACTATAACCACATCGCCCTCTTTCGCCACTACAGCCAAGACTTCGGCAATCCCATTTTCTTCTTTTTTCTGAATTAGAAAAAGTGCCTCACCCTCAAGAACCTGATAAACCTCTGGATACGTAATTCCATCCACGACCTCCGGGTGGTAGTGCCCGTAGGTCTTTATGCTCTCTCCTCCGATATTGTTTGGAGGGATAACTGTGTAATCGTATCTCAGCCCTGCTTCTTCTATTTTCTTCCTGTCACTCTCGTTCTTGTAGGAGTCTCTAAACATATAGTAAGCATCGAAGTCCTCCTTGAGTTTATCCGGAAAGGCAAGGACAGGCTTTAAATCTGAAGCTCTTCTCACCTCAGCACTGAATTTTTTATCACCAAAACTGAATTCCATGTTCAAATTTAAAGCCATGGATATTTAACATTTCTCAGGACAACTTTTATTTCCCAGCCGTTGATTAGGTTTCAGTGAAGGTTGAGGAGCTTTCAGAATACATTTCGAGTTACGGTGTTAGGGTACTGAAGGATGAGGGGATTGAGGAGCTTTTTCCACCTCAAGCAGAGGTAGTCGGGAAAATCTTTTCGTCCAAAAACCTGCTGCTTGCAATGCCGACTGCAGCTGGCAAAACTCTTCTCGCGGAGCTTGCAATGGTAAGAGAGGCTATTAAAGGTGGTAAAAGCCTTTATGTGGTTCCACTAAGGGCATTAGCCAGTGAGAAGTACGAGAGCTTCAAGAAATGGAGGAAGATAGGGCTTAGAATTGGTATTTCAACAGGAGATTATGAGGCGAGGGATGAACATCTCGCTGACTGCGATATAATTGTAACGACGAGTGAAAAGGCGGATTCCCTGATAAGAAACAGAGCCGGATGGATTAGAAGTATTACCTGTCTTGTTATAGATGAAATACATCTGCTGGACTCGGAAAAGAGGGGAGCTACGCTTGAGATTCTCGTGACAAAAACGAGAAAGATGAACAATACTCTGAGGATTATCGGCCTTTCAGCAACCGCTCCAAACGTTGATGAGATAGCAGACTGGCTTGATGCTGAATACTACGCAAGCGACTGGCGACCAGTCCCGCTTTATGAGGGTATTTTGTGTGGAAACAGTCTTGAGATTTTTTCAGATTATGGCTTCAGTAACTCAGCGAGAAAAAAGTTCGAAGAACTTGTTGAGGAGATCGTGGCTGAGGGAGGTGGCGTACTCGTTTTTGAATCAACGCGGAAAGGGGCTGAGAGGACTGCAGTAAAGCTCTCGGAAATAACAGGGAAGTATGTGAAGAACGAGTGGATAGAGAGAGTTTTACTTGAAGAAAACGAAGGAGAGATGAGCAGAAAGCTGGCTGAGTGTGCGAAAAAAGGTTCAGCCTTTCACCATGCTGGCCTGCTGAACGGGCAGAGGAAGATAGTAGAGGACGCTTTCAGGAATGGAGACATAAAGGTGGTGGTTGCCACACCAACGCTTGCAGCAGGGGTTAATCTGCCTGCCAGAAGGGTAGTAATCAGGAGCATCTACAGATTTGACGGTTTTTCGAGGAGAATAAAGGTTGCAGAATACAAGCAGATGGCTGGCAGAGCTGGAAGGCCGGGGATGGATGAATATGGAGAGGCAATTCTCTGTGTGAGTGCCAGAGACAGGGAGATGGCAGTACAGAGATACATTTTCGGCGAACCTGAGAACATTACATCAAAGTTAGGAGTTGAAACCCATCTCAGGTTTCACAGCCTTTCCATCATCTGTGACGGCTACGCCAAGACAATTGAAGAGCTTGAGGACTTCTTTGCTGACACCTTCTTTTTCAAGCAGAACGAAATTTCACTCAGCTACGAACTTGAGAGAGTTGTCAGGCAGCTCGAAAACTGGAAAATGATCAAGGAGGAAGATGTTCTGGTGCCGACAAAACTTGGAATGCTCGTCTCAAAGCTCTACATTGACCCACTGACTGGTTTCATATTCCATGACGTTCTGAGTAGAGGGGAAGTTAGCGATATTGGAGCACTGCACCTGATATGCAGAACTCCAGACATGGAGAGATTGAGTGTGAGAAAATCAGATTCTTGGGTTGAGGATGAGGCTTTCAGGCTGAGGAATGAGCTCACATACTATCCATCTGACTTTTCGGCTGAATATGACTGGTTCCTTTCGGAGGTGAAGACTGCTCTCTGTCTTAAAGACTGGATTGAGGAGATGGATGAGGACAGAATATGCGAGAGATATTCGATAGCCCCAGGCGATCTGAGGAGGATAATTGAGACTGCAGAATGGCTCAGCAACGCAATGAGCAGAATAGCTGAAGAGGTCGGGAACAACAGCATCGCTGGTCTGACTGAGAGGATAAAGTATGGTGTGAGGGGTGAGCTTCTTGATCTGGTGAGGGTAAAATACGTGGGCAGGGTGAGGGCAAGGAAGCTTTACGATGCAGGGATAACAAACTTGGAGGACATCATCAAAAACAAGGAGAGGGTTGAGAGACTGATAGGGAAAGGCATAGCTGCGAAGGTTTTTGAGCAGTTGAGGGCGTTAAGTCTATAAACCCAACTGACGGATCCAACCAAAAAGGGCCGGTAGCTTAGCCAGGCAGAGCGCGGGACTCTTAAGCCATCCAAGGCAGAGAAATCCCGCAGTCGGGGGTTCAAATCCCTCCCGGCCCGCGTTTATACTTTCTGTGAGATGAATCTGCGGTTTTGCCACTTAAATGGATTTTTTGATGAGGAGTATTGATTAAATCAAAATAAATTTATTCAACAAAGAGAAAATAGACTTATGATTGCGCGAGTTATTTCGGTGGTGATTCTCGCTACATTCCTTATTGGATGTTCAGCAGAACATCAAACTTTGGGGAAGCCTGAAATTAAGGAGATTAGCAATCAATGGGGTGAAGTAACAGCTTCCACAACTGAGATCGTGACTAAAATTAAAGTATATAATCCAAACCCATTACCTCTACCATTAAAGGATGTTTTGACAGAAGTCTACATTAATGGAGTTAAAATTGGTGAGGGTAGTGCTTTGAAGGCTGAAATCAAAGCAAACTCAAAATCAACAATCCTTATACATACGAAGTTAGAAAACAGCAAGATTCCAAAATGGTGGATTTTGCATATAAAAAATGGAGAAAAATCAAACATGCATATAAAAGGGTATCTGGTTTTTGATCTCTTAATTACAGAATTCAAGTATCCTATTGACATGACAAAATTGATAGAAACCGATATACTCGCTGGATTAACATCAGCTGTACCAAAAAAGGTGAAATCAGGAACAATTTCTCTGGAGATCGAATCAGTTAAATCATACTGGGGCGAAGTTAACGAGGATTACACCGAAATAATCACTGAGGTCAAAATACGCAACGAAAATTCGGATACGATTTCAGTATCGAGAATACGTCACTCTGTTCTCCTGAACGACATTGCATTCGCCCAGTATTCGAGTGACGTTGATGCAGTCATCCAACCAAAATCTGATACTACACTCAGAATCACTACTAAACTCGATAACAAAATGCTTGATGAATGGTGGGTCAGCCATGTAAGAAATGGAGAGAAGACCAAAGTCGAAGTTTCTCTACAATCTGCAGTAGAAATTTTCGGAGAGGAGGTAACGTTATCACTCGTTAAGAGAGAAACAGTATTCAAGACAAACTTGCTGGGATAGTCTAAAGCTTTCTTTTCGTTTTTTCAACTCCTCAGTCGAAGGTTCAAAAATTTTACCTGAATCCTGGTTTCTTTTCTGTCCTCTCGAAAAAGACCAAATTACACTTGGAACAAACTCGAACGTCAACGTTTATCGCCCTTGTCTTCCCCAACTGAAAGCTTATTACCCCATAATCAACAGAGTCCTCACCACATCTTGGACACTTCATAATGATTTATTGTTCTAAAACTTTAAAAACTTCACTCTTCAAACTCCCTGCCCAGCACACACTCAGGCCAGCGCACCTTTGACTTGGATTCGATAACTTCGATTACGGAAGCAGGATGGACTTCAGTCCACATGCCGTGATCGGTGTCAACGACCCATACACCTCTCACTCTCACAACATCGCCGGGACATATTCCCTGAATTCCAGAAAGAACCTTTAACTGGTCAGCTGGTACGACCTCTATGTGCAGCCCACCCTTCCTGAGGATGTAATTTCCAATCCCAAGATAACTCTTATCATTGGGGATAACGTCAAAGCAGTAATCACCATCTCCAGCAATAAAAGGTGGCTTTTCAACTTTCCCAACAACTTCAACACAGGTTTCAACAATTCTGAGCCTTGAGGGTGTGTGGGTGTGAACAAAAACGTTGTCCATGGGAGGACATGCCGGATCAGTCTGCATCCACCTCTCATCACCCCAGTTATGAGGAAAGAATGGGTAAAGAGTGACTTTAACGTTGTTCCTGAAGCTGTTGTCATACACCAACCCAAAAACCGCTGTTGCTATCAGAACTAACAAAACCAGGGACTTCAAATTAGGATATTTAGGATATTTCAACAACGCAGCCAGAGACAAAACAGAGACAAATGCAACAAGCAAAACAGGAAAGGTAACGGTGGAAAAATAGAAGATTGCTGCACATACAATACCCGCCAAAGCTCTTAGTCTCTCCCCATTCACAACAGAAAGGTAGATCAGGTATCCAAAAGGTGCAAGCAAGATTCCAAATATGGAGAGGGAAGTGTGGATTCCGTCATCACCAAAATACAATATCGCTATTAACAACGCTATAAGAGACTCGAAAACTGAAAGAGCAAAGGTTGATGAAAGCAAGCCCTTTCTCCACCTGATTTCGGATGCCAAATACGCAACCGGAGCCCTGACAAGAACGTTCAAGATCGCCACTTCAGTAAAGGTTGCCTTCGTAAGAATCATGATCGGCAGTGCGATAAGCGTGCTTGCAAGTATAGCAACAAATGCTGTTCTGGGTTTAAACATCCATGCAGCAAGGAGCATGACGATGAAGGCGAACCCGTAGCCCACAAATATCGCAGGAGCGTTGAACATGGTTGCCATTGCAAGCCCACCAGTAACGACAAAAAGAACCAGAAAGTTCATGATTTCAATTTGTTTTTAAAATATTTAATTTTTTGTTCATTTGTTGGATTTGAAATTAGATTTTTGAAAGTAAAGCTTATCTTTCTCTCTAAACAAAATTTTTTATGCGCATAGCGATGGCAGCGCTGGTTCTCATCTTTCTCACCTTCGCAGCATATCAGTTGGCAATATCTCACACACAGCTAAAATATCAGAATGTCCGCATCGAGGGGAGAAAGCTGATACTGTCAGGGTTTGAAACTCCGGTTGTTCATGTCACAGGTTGCGGGCAGAGTGAGAATTTTACGGGAGATATTGTGGATATAAGCATCAACTGTAGCGAGATAACGGTAAAAGTCTATTCTAAAAACCAATTAGTCTTTTCCGGAACTTTTCCACTTAACACGTGATATTAAGGAGGCAAATATCGCTGCACCAAATCCGTTGTCTATATTCACAACCGCAACGCCAGATGAGCAGCTCTGAAGCATGGCGAAAAGGGTTGATATCCCTCCAAGGTTAACACCATACCCCACAGACGTTGGAACAGCAATCACCGGAACATCAACAAGTCCGGCAATCACTGAGGGCAAAGCACCTTCCATTCCTGCTACAACTATCACGCTATCAACTTTCTCATCCCTTATCCTTTTAACTGGCTCAACAATTCTGTGCAACCCCGCAACGCCAACATCGTAGAACCTGAGAACGTCAAGACCAAGGAATTCTGCTGTAACCGCAGCCTCTTCAGCAACTGGGATGTCAGACGTTCCGGCAGTCAGCACTGCCACTCTCCCGATAACTTCTGACCTTTTCTTCCCCACAACAGCAATTCTGCCACGTTTGTTTACCTCAACCCCCTCAATACCTTTGAGAGCTTCAATCTGTTCATCATTCAACCTCGTCACGAGTGTTGACTTTCCTTCCTTCTGAATCTCCTTTATGATTGCGATAAGGTCTTCTACATTCTTTCTCTCTGCAAAAATCGCCTCAGGCTTACCTGCTCTCTCGTACCTTTCAAGGTCGAGATTGGCTATTTCATCTATTCTCCTCATGATACTCCTGAATTGATTTTACAGTCATGCTTTTATTCTTTACCGCCTCTATAGCCTTTACAGCAGCATAAGCACCTGCAAGAGTTGTAATGTGAGCAACACCGTAATCCACAGCTGCCCTCCTTATCATATATCCCTCAGTCCTACCCCTCTTTCCACTGGGTGTGTTGATTATCAGGTCAACCTGCCTGTTGACAATAGCATCAAGAATGTTCGGCCTCCCTTGACTAACCTTTAGAACAAGGTCAGCTTCCACTCCATGCTCTCTCAGGAAATTCCTTGTTCCCTCAGTGGCGATTATTCTGAAGCCAAGTTCAATGAACTTCTTTGCGAGTTTCACGGTCTTCTCGTTCTTGTCCCTTTCCCTAACACTGATGAAAACCGTCCCTTCAACGGGTAGCTTCATGCCAGCTGCAAGTTCTGCCTTATAATAAGCAAGACCAAAATCGTAATCCAAGCCCATAACTTCTCCTGTTGACTTCATCTCAGGACTTAAAACAGGATCAACACCGGGGAGCTTGATGAACGGAAACACTGCCTCTTTCACTGCTACATGCCTGAGCTTGAGCCTCTCTTTAATTCCAAGTTCTCTCAGCTTTCTCCCCGTCATGAGCTTTGCCGCAATCTTCGCCAGCGGAATGCCTGTTGCCTTACTCACAAAGGGAACTGTTCTGCTGGCTCTTGGATTCGCTTCAAGAACGTAAACAACATCATCCTTCACCGCATACTGAATGTTTATGAGTCCAATAACGTTCAGGCTCAGAGCCATTTTTCTCGTGTAATCCACAATGGTCTGAATTGTAGCATCGTCGAGAGATACAGGGGGTAAGACGCATGCAGAATCGCCGCTGTGAACTCCAGCCTCCTCAATGTGCTCCATTATCCCCCCTATTACAACCTCTTCTCCGTCACACAGCGCATCAACCTCAACTTCGATGGCATCCTCCAGAAACTTGTCAATAAGTATTGGCTTTTCCGGACTGACTTCAAGCGCCTCGTTAATGTATCTCTCCAAAGTATCCTCATCATAAACTATCTCCATCGCTCTCCCGCCAAGCACGTAGCTCGGCCTTACAAGAACTGGGTAACCTATTTTTCTGGCAATTTCCTTAGCCTCCTCAAGGCTGTGGGCTATACCATTCTCAGGCTGCGGAATTCCAAGCTTATTCAGCATTTCTGAGAACCTCTCTCTATCCTCTGCAATGTCTATTGAGTCAACTGAAGTACCAAGTATTCTCGCCCCGCTCGTCTCAAGTTCCTTCGCGATGTTCAAAGGCGTCTGACCACCGAACTGAACTATCACGCCCTCAGGCTGCTCATTCTCGTAGATATTCATAACATCTTCGTGTGTTATCGGCTCGAAGTAGAGCCTGTCAGACGTGTCGTAGTCTGTCGAAACAGTTTCAGGATTGCAGTTGACCATTATCGTCTCGTAACCCTCCTCCTTGAGGCTGAAAACAGCATGAACGCAGCAGTAATCAAATTCGATTCCCTGCCCTATTCTGTTGGGTCCCGCGCCAAGAATCATAACCTTCCTCCTCTCAGTCTTCAGGGCTTCGTTCTCGTCCTCGTATGTGGAGTAGTAGTAGGGCGTTTTTGCCTCAAACTCTGCAGCGCAGGTATCAACCATCTTGTAGACTGCACCAACCCCTTTGCCCTTTCTCACCGTCCTCACTTCTCTCTCTGTCGTGTTGAAAATGTGGGCAAGCTGCCTGTCGGAATAGCCGAGCCTCTTCGCCCTTCTAAGCACTTCCTCAGGCACCTCTTCAATGCTACATCTTTCTGCCCATGCCTTCAAATCCTCTTCAAACTCAACCAAGTTCTTTATCTTCTCGATAAACCAAGGATCAATTTTTGTCAGTTTGTAAATCTCCTCAACACTCACTCCACGCTGCAAGGCGTAGCGAATGTAGTAAACTCTGCTCGCGTTGGGAAATCTGAGCTTCTCTTTTATTTCCTCCATCGTTAATTCCTTATCCTTGCCATCACATCCGAGTCCGTATCTCCCGATTTCCAAGCTCCTCAATGCTTTCTGAAGAGCTTCCTCAAAAGTTCTTCCGATAGCCATAACCTCTCCGACACTCTTCATCTGGCTCCCAAGAACCCAGTCCGCAGTGGGGAACTTGTCAAAGGCAAATCTGGGTATTTTTACAACTACATAGTCAATTGTAGGCTCAAAACTCGCTGGTGTTTCTTTGGTTATATCATTGGGTATCTCATCGAGAGTATAGCCAACAGCAAGCTTTGCGGCGATTTTGGCAATTGGAAAGCCTGTAGCTTTGGAAGCTAATGCAGATGATCTGCTTACACGCGGGTTCATCTCTATCGCCACAACCCTGCCATTTTCAGGGTGTACAGCGAACTGAATATTGCTTCCACCCGTCTCAACTCCAATCTCCCTTATGATCTTTATCGCTGCATCCCTAAGATACTGGTATTCATCATCAGTCAAAGTCTGAGCCGGAGCAACGGTTATGCTGTCTCCTGTATGCACCCCCATAGGGTCGAAATTCTCGATTGAACAGATGATCACAACGTTATCTGCTAAATCCCTCATCACTTCGAGCTCAAATTCCTTCCAGCCAAGAACCCCCTCTTCAATCAGAACCTGGTTGATCATTGAGAGCTTTAAACCCTTCTCTGCAATCTCCCTTAACTCCTCCCTGTTGTAGGCAATCCCACCACCTGTTCCGCCGAGAGTGAAAGCAGGTCTTACAACCACAGGATAGCCAATCTCATCTGCTATGGCCAAGGCCTCACTGATGTCACTGGCAACATCACTCTTTGGTACCTCAAGGCCGATTCTTCTCATTGACTCCTTGAAAAGGTCTCTGTCCTCCGCCTTTTTGATTGCCTCAAACTTCGCACCGATAAGCTCAACGCCGTATCTCTCAAGCACGCCCATCTCCGTTAGCTTAACGGCGAGATTTAACGCCGTCTGACCTCCGAGAGTCGGTAGCAGAGCATCCGGAGTCTCCCTTTCAATTATCTTGGCGACTATCTCTGCATCGAGGGGTTCGATGTAAATCCTGTCCGCCATCTCTGGGTCTGTCATTATCGTTGCCGGATTGGAGTTGACCAGCACAACCTCATAGCCCTCCTCTCTCAGAGCCTTGCATGCCTGACTGCCCGAATAATCGAACTCCGCTGCCTGACCTATAACTATCGGCCCGCTGCCTATTACCATGATCTTCTTCAGATCTTCCCTCTTCGGCATTCAATCACCTGTACTCCTTCACCATCTCCACAAACCTGTCAAAGAAAAAGTAGGTGTCGTGCGGTCCCGGTCCAGCTTCAGGATGGTACTGGACGGTTATGAGGGGAATGTCTTTATGAACCAGCCCCTCAACAGTGTTATCGTTAAGATTTATCTGCGTAACCTCAATGTTTTTGGGGAGTGTTTTTTCATCAACTGCAAAGTTGTGATTCTGACTTGAGATGAAAACTCTCCCTGTTTCGAAGTCCTTCACGGGCTGATTGCTACCATGATGTCCAAACTTCAGTTTGAATGTTTTTGCTCCCAGTGCAATGCTTGTGAGCTGATGACCCAAACATATCCCAGCCATAGGGAGCTTACCTGCGAGACTCTTTATCGTTTCAATTGCTGGTTTTACTCTTGCAGGATCGCCCGGACCGTTGGATATGAACACCCCATCAGGATTCATTTCCATAATCTTATCAGCAGGATAGTCGTAGGGCACGAGGGTGACATTTACTCCCCTCTTCATAAGCTGCCTTACAATGCTCATCTTCACACCACAGTCAATCAGCACCACTTCCAGGTTGCCCTTTGCATCCAGTCTCTTCGGCTCCTGAACGCACACCTTGTCAACGAGGTCTATATCGCTTATAAAGGGCTGTTCAACAGCCTTTTTTACTAAATCTTCTCTCTCAACGTCCCCTACTCCGATTGCAGCTTTCATGGAACCGTAAATCCTGATTTTCCTCGTCAGCATTCTCGTGTCAACACCCTCAATTCCGGGAACATTGTACTCTTTAAGCAGCTCGTCAACACTCATCTCACTTCTCCAGTTGCTCGGATGTTTGCAGAGCTCCCTAACAACAAATCCCTCAACCTTTACCCCATCGCTCTCGAAATCCTCCCTCGTAACGCCGTAGTTCCCTATGAGGGGATAGGTCATCATCAAAATCTGTCCTTTGTAGCTCGGGTCTGTCAAGGCTTCAACGTAGCCCGTCATGCTCGTGCAGAATACTATTTCGCCCAGTGCATCCTTCTCGGCACCAAAGGCTCTCCCCTCAACATAAGTACCATCTTCAAGAGCAAGAGCCGCCCTCATCCAAGCACCTCTTTGAGCTCTCCTACTACATCCTTAAGCTTAGGAGCGTCGAAGAGTTGTTTTCCAGTAACCTCATTGCAGAAGGCCCTGTAAAGGTTCGAAACTCCCTCTCTGACATTATCCGGAAGCTTCGGCGGAACTCCCACAGCCTCCCTCCATCCCTCCTTGCCCTTATAGGCCTTTACCCTTTCATACCATTCTGTCTTTCTGTAATACTTTCTGAGTAGTTCCTTGCTAACTTCAAAGCCGTTCATGCTGAACCTGCACTCATCAGGAGTGCCCACAGCGTCAACGACCATGAAATTCCTGCTCTCATCGAAGGCAACCTCAATCTTTCCATCCTCGTTTTCAAGTCCTGCCTTGCCAACTTCCTTTGTTATAAGTCCATCAACCTCAATAACAAGCTCCTTTAGCCTATCAAACTCCTCATCTGCAAGTCCAGCCATTTCCTTAGCTTCATTGTAGCTCAGATAGCGATCAACATCTTCAAGCTTCGTGCTGAAATCAACAATCGGTTTTTTGAGCTTCATATTCGGCTCTACTCTGTCAAGCCCGAAGTCTTGGGGCTTCACCTCTCCCCTCTCAATCCTTCTGAGCAGCGATGAGCCCTCCGGAATGCTGTTTCTGTAGATAATCTCAAGAGGTATCAGGAAGTTTCCGGTGAGACTTTTGAAAATTGAATAGTCACCATTTGCAGGCTTAACAACCCTTACAAGCTTTATTTCCATCACATTTATGGGTGATTCAATCTCGTCGAACTTCTTGACCTTATCATCTTCAACAAGGCCAATATAGTGGGTCTTTATTCCTTCCTCCTCCAACCTTTCGAAGAAGTAAGCTGAAACCGTGCAGAGTGCTTTTCCCTTATCATCTATTTTGTCTGGCATCTCCCCGTAATCGAAGACAGAGTAGCGGTCAGAGAAAAGGAATCTTCCGACTCCGGGAGTATCCTTAGGTTCTTTTATAACAACCAAATCCTTTACGCTCCCCATCTAATCACCCCAGTTCCTCGTCGGCTTTATAAATCTCTCCTTTTTTCCTATCCTGATAGTTCTTCACCCTCTCCCTGACCTTTTCATCCGTTAATGCTGCGATTTTTGCAACAGCCAGAGCGGTATTCTCGGCTTCCATCACCAAAAGAGGGGCAACGCCTGATGGCATCCTTATGCTTGAAAGAATGTCCATACCGGCAAATCTGTCGCTGTATGGGGGGGAAGCAATGACAGGCCTTACTGTATTTGCATCAACAAAACCACTCAACGCGTTGCTCCTCCCCGCAACTGTAACAAATACAACATCGTCTTTCTCGTATTCTTTTATTATCTCAAGAACCTTTTGTGGAGTTTTGTGAGCTGAAGCAACTCTCAAAATGCTACTAATTCCGAATTCAGAAAGATTTTCAGCTATTTTTCTGCAATAATCCAGATCGGATTTTGAGCCCATTATGATTACCGCCTTCATCCACAACACCTGCCCTCCTTTAACCCAAAATTTTAGCACAAAATATAACATTCTCGGTTGCTTAGTGTTTTTCATTACTATACGAAAAGTTAAGAAAGAGAGGGTTGCAAAAAATTTAAATTCCTCCCACACGATTCATAGGAAGTGTCCCAAATGAGTGCTGTTAAACTTGTAGAACTGCTGCTGACAGCAGAAGTATTCAACAGATATGAGGAGCTGACTGAGGATGACATACCTAAGGAAATAAGGAAGCTCCTCTACAGTAAAGGAGGTATAAGGCGTCCCCTTGTAATAAGAGCAGACATAGCTGCGAAATATGCAGGAGAAGTTGATCAGAAGCCACCTTTTGTAGATTTAAATGCATTCTCAAAGCAGTATATCCTAACATCCTTCGATCTGGCTGTTAAATGGCTTGCATCGAGGGGAATTGAACTGATAAAGAGAAATCCAGCTCTCGCCTATTATTACCAGAACTACGATTCTCTTGATGTCTCTTATGAGGAAGCGAGGAAAGCAAATCTGCCAAAACATGGGGACAAAGAGTGGCTTAAAAGTGTTATCGAGGAGCTTGAAAAGAAGGAAGAGACAAAAGAGATGCTAAGTCTTGTAAGGGTGCTTTCACCAGAAGAAATACCCATTGATTTCAAGGATGTTGCACTTAGCGAGGAGCAGCTTGAAGAAGTTAGGAAGATTGAAGTTGCAATTGAGGAAAGAAAGTTTTTGAGGAAAATCGGGTTGTCTGATATTGGCAAACTTCTCTTCATAGGTCCTCCCGGAACTGGTAAAACGACGACGGCAAGAGCTTTGAGCAAAAAACTCTACCTCCCACTTCTTGAAGTCAAACTGTCAATGATAACGAGCCAGTATTTGGGTGAAACGTCAAAGAACATAGAAAAGGTTTTCGAGATTGCGAGGAAAATGAATCCGTGCATACTCTTCATTGACGAATTCGATTATGTTGCAAAGATGAGAACGAGCGATGAGCATGCTGCAATAAAAAGAGCGGTAAACACCTTGTTGAAGTCCATTGATGAGATCAACCTTGTTGAGGATGGTGTTCTTCTCATCGCCGCAACAAATCATCCGAGCCTCCTCGATCCAGCAGTATGGAGAAGATTTGATAAGGTTATTGAATTTCCCGAACCGGCAGAGGTGATAAGGCGAAGGATTTTTGAGATATTTCTGGCAAAAATTGAGGGGGACTTCAACATTGACGAGTTGGTGAAGGAAACCGATGGGTTTACGGGGGCAGACATCAAGCTGGTGGTCAGGGAAGCTGTCCTGAAGGCGCTGCTTGAGAGAAGGAGGACACTAACCCAGACCGACCTTATTGAGGCAATTAGGGATGTGAGAGAGAGACTTAAGCTCAAAACATCCTACTGATATGATAGTGACCCTCCTTGGAACCGGAGACTCTCCCGGTACGCCGATTATAAACTGTCACTGCAAAACCTGCGAGGATGCGAGGAGGAGAGGTTGGGAGAGGAAGCGTTTTTCTGTAATGGTGCAGAATGAGGGAAAGACTGTCCTGATTGACACCTCTCCAGATTTAAGGAGGCAGCTACTCGACAATAAGGTTGAGAAGGTTGATGCCGTCATCTGGACTCACTGCCACTTTGACCATTTCGGAGGGTTTGGAGAGTTCTACAGAGTTCAGAACAACGTTAAGGTTTACACAACGTCACAGATACATGAGGACATAGGCAGATTCATGAAATTCCTTTCCTATAAAGCAATCGAGGTTGAAGTTTACAACCCCTTCAGCATAGGAGGTATGGATTTTACTCTCTTCAAAGTCAATCATCCCAGCGTGGATTCTGTGGGGGTTAAGGTAGAGTGGAAGGGATACAAAGTGGTCATCAGTGGAGATACAAACATAAGAATCCCCGAAGAAAGCATAAGAGAAATGCGCAATCCTGACCTTTTTGTTGTTGAGGCTCTCGCTCCTACAGGCAGATTCAGGAAGCACATGAACGCAAGGGAGGCGTTGAATCTGGCAAAAAAACTTAATGCAAGAAAGGCGGTTCTTACCCATCTCGGCCACTTTTACCCACCCCACCACATTGCAATCAAAAACTATCCAGTTGGCGAGGATTATCAGACTTTCTCCTTCGGAGAGGGGAGGTTGAATGGGTTCTTTGGGGATTGACATTGGAGGAGCAAATTTGAAGGTTGCTTCAGAAGATGGATGGGAAATCATCTACTTTCCAATGTGGAAAAAGGCTGAAGAGTTGGAAGATATCCTAAGGGATATTGCAGAGAGGCATTCCGCAAAGAGAGCTGGCGTGGTAATGACGGCAGAACTCTCAGATGTTTTTAGGAGCAAGGAAGAGGGTGTGAAGTTCATTGGAGGAATCTGCAAGAAGGTCTTTGAGGAAGTGTTTTTCCTCGATGTCAGTGGTAAGCTTTCCCAAACCTTGGATGAACCCACAGAGTTTGCTGCAAGCAACTGGGTCGCTTCAGCAACATTTTTGCTCAGAGAGGGGTATAGAAACTTCCTTTTTGTTGATATTGGCTCCACAACAACAGACATAATTCCAGTCACTGACAGAATTGAGGCTGCTAAAACGGACTTTGAGAGGTTGAAGAGGGGAGAAATGGTTTACATTGGCATTCTCAGAACTCCTGTGTTCTATGTATTAAAAGAATTTGATTCTACTCCTCTCTGCCCTGAATTCTTCGCCATAACTGCAGACGTGTTTATCGCAACGGGAGATATTACTGAAGATGATTACACATGCGAAACCCCTGACGGGAAAGACAGAGATGAAATATCGTGTCTGAAACGGGTTGCAAGAACAATTTGCTGCGATCTCGAAGAGATTGGAATCAATAAAGCCAAGCAACTTGCCTTTGAAGCTAAAAAAGCTATGAAAGGCTTGCTGAAGGATGGTCTGAGGAAAAAGACAGAAGATTATGGGATTGAAAGAATTTTTGCCTGTGGAATCGGAGAGTTTTTGATTGAAGAGATTTGCAATGAGATTGATGTTGAGTTTATCAGCCTTTCCAGTTTGTATGGCGAATACTCGAAGCTTTTCCCAGCCTTCGCAATGTTAAAGCTTGTCCAGAAGGATTGATCTGTATATTATCTCGCATGAGTGCTCCAAATAGCTCAATTTGTTGTATGCATCCCTTAAGTTCTTTCCTCCCGCATACATTCCGTGATTTCTGACCACAGCCACACCCTTTTCCTTTACAACGTCTGAAATCAATTCTGCAAGTTCTGGAGAACCAAATTGACCCTCGACAACTCTGACTTTACCAAAGTAGAGCTTTCCCTCCAGATCCATCGGCTCTATACTGTCCATTCTCGCCCCTAAAACCACGTTGAATACCCCATGGCAGTGCAGAACTGCAGAATATTCTGTCTTTTCGTAAATTTTCTGATGAATAACCTGATCAACAGAAGCCTCTCTGATGAACTCTCCAATTTTCAACTTTACAAAAGAGTTTTCTGACATGTCATCGAGGTTAACACCGCTTTTCGTGATGTAAATGGCACTCCCAACCTTGAAACTCATGTTTCCACTTGCCCCATCAATTAGCTTGGCTGCTGCAAGAAGCTTTCCCACCTTTATCGCTTCTTCGAACATAAATTCAAGGGAACGAAACATTTAAAAATCTTTTTTTCTCAATATATCTTGCCTTAGGGCTATTTTAAAAACTCAAAAAAGAAAGTGATGACCATGATGGAAGAGAAAATATATAAAGGAACCACGACCGTAGGTCTCGTTTGTAAGGACGGAGTAGTGATGGCTACCGAGAAAAGAGCCACAATGGGAAACTTCATTGCCAGCAGACAGGCCAAGAAAATTTACCAGATTGCCGACAGGATGGCAATGACTACAGCAGGAAGTGTGGGAGATGCCCAGTTTCTCGCTCGAATTATCAAGATTGAGGCGAACTTGTACGAAATAAGACGGGAAAGGAAACCCACGGTCAAAGCAGTTGCAACTCTAACTTCCAACCTACTCAACTCATACCGCTACTTCCCGTATCTCGTCCAGCTCCTCATAGGTGGTCTTGATACTAAAGGAGCGAGCATATACTCTATTGATCCCATAGGAGGAGCTATTGAGGAAAAGGAGGTAGTGGCTACGGGAAGTGGAAGTCTCACAGCCTACGGAGTGCTTGAAGACAGATTTACGCCAGATACAACCGTTGATGAAGCTGTGGAGCTGGCTGTGAGAGCAATATATTCAGCAATGAGGAGAGATTCTGCTTCAGGAGATGGGATTGATGTGGTGAAGATTACAGACACGGAATATTACCAGTTCAAACCAGAAGAAGTTGAGGAGATACTGGCAAAGTTTAGGAAGTGAGATGACGAAGTATTTGGACGAAATCCGCGAGAAGGTCAAAGAGTATATTCCGGAAAATGTAAGGGTTAAGAGTATAGAATTCGAGGGGCCTCAGCTTGTTATATATGTTGAGAACCCTCAGGAATTAGCTGAAATTGACATTGTGAAGAGGCTCGCGAAGGATCTGAGGAAGAGGATAATTATTCGACCCGATCCAAAATCGCTTAAGCCGCCAGAAGAGGCGAAGGAGATTATAAAGCAGATTGTGCCTGAAGATGCAAAAATCTCAAACATCTTTTTTGACGAAGAGAACGGAGAAGTAATAATAGAGGCTGAAAAACCGGGTGTTGTAATAGGAAAGCAGGGAGCAACCTTCAGAGAGATAATGAAGTCCGTTGGCTGGAGTCCGAGAGTTGTGAGGACTCCACCAATCAAGTCGAAGATAATAGAAAACATCAGAAACTATCTGCTGAGCATTAGGGAAGACAGATCAGAAATTCTCAAGAGAATTGGAGAAAGGATACATCGCGGAGTTCTGATGGAGGAAAAATGGGTCAGGGTGACCTTCTTAGGTGGCAGCAGAGAGGTTGGAAGGAGTTGCTATCTGCTTCAGACACCTGAGAGCAGGATTCTGATTGACTGTGGTGTAAATGTTAGCAATTTATCCAGCACCCCCTACCTCTACATTCCTGAAGTTCAGCCGCTCGATGCACTTGATGCGGTTGTTATAACCCACGCTCACTTAGATCACTGCGGTCTCGTGCCTTTGCTTTACAAATACGGCTACAGAGGTCCGGTATATCTCACTCCGCCCACGAGAGATTTGATGGTTCTTTTGCAGCTCGACTTTCTGGAGGTTGCGGGAAGGGAGGGGAGTGCTGTCCCCTACAACTCCAACCTGATAAGAGAGACTTTGAAGCATACCATCACTCTTGACTATGGTGTTGTGACCGATATCAGCCCCGATGTCAGACTTACCTTTTACAACGCAGGACATATCCTCGGCTCAGCCATAGCACACTTTCACATTGGAGAAGGGCACTACAACGTCGCTTTCACAGGAGATTTCAAGTTTGAGAAGACAAGACTTTTCGACAGGGCAGCAACGAACTTCCCGAGGCTTGAGGCGTTAGTAATGGAGGCAACATACGGTGGAGCAAATGACTTGCAACCTTCAAGGAAGGAGGCAGAGGAAAAGCTGGTTGAAGTTATCAACAGAACACTCGACAGAGGTGGAAAAGTCCTAATTCCTACCTTTGCCGTTGGAAGAAGTCAGGAGGTTATGATAGTGCTTGAAGAAGCGATGAGGGAAGGAAGGCTCAGGGAAACATACATCTATCTTGACGGAATGATCTACGAAGCAACAGCCATTCACACTGCGTATCCCGAATACCTCAACGCCCATCTCAGAGACCTGATTTTCTACCACGGGATTAATCCATTCATCAGCGAGAACTTCGTCAGAGTGGACTCATCCTCCAAGAGAGAAGAAGTAATCAGCGACCCATCGCCCTGCGTCATCATCGCCACATCCGGTATGCTCAACGGCGGGCCTGTTATGGAGTACTTCAGACACTTAGCAGAGGATGAAAGAAATACGATAGTTTTTGTCGGTTATCAGGCTGAAGGAACGCTGGGTAGAAAGATTCAAAAGGGATGGAAGGAGGTGCCTTTCCCGGTCAACGGAAGAAGAGAGGTTGTTGAGGTAAAAATGGAGGTCGAGACTGTGGATGGCTTCTCTGGACACTCTGACAGAAGGCAACTGATGAATTACATCAAATATCTCAACTCAAAACCTGAAAAGGTTGCTACCGTGCACGGAGACGAGTCGAAGTGCATCGAACTCGCTTCGAGCATTTACAAGACATACAGAATCGAAACGAGGGCTCCACTGAACCTTGAAACCATAAGGTTTGTGTGATTCATCTAATCTTTGTTAATATCGGACCGAGAACCGAAGTAAACAGCACGATTCCGGCAATTATCCCCGCATTTTCTAAAGCGAAGAGTGATGATAAAATGACTGAGAACTCTCCCCTCGCAACAGTGTGCTTGAATATCTCAACACCATCCTTAGTTGAATCATGTATGAATTTTCCTATCACATAACCACTTACGAATTTTCCGGTAACAGCAACTGCTGCAAGCAAAAGGACAATTGAAAAATCAGAAATTTTGAATGTTATCAGTGTTCCAAAGAAAACGAAGAAGATTGCAAGAAATATGTCCTTAAAGGGACGGGTGATGCTGTCAATTCCGTGCCTACTGAATGATATGCCGAGGCTAATAGCAACAAGTGCTTCTGATAATTTAAGCTTCTCAGCAACGAGCAGGGCTAAGGATGGGATCGTGAAGGTTAGAAGAACAGGAATCTCGTCATCCCTTTTGAAGAGACCTGACAAAAGGTTTGAGCGGTAGATTACATAAACTAAGGCGAGAAGAGGAATTATTAGCAGAAAAGACAAAATTTCCCTCGCCGAGAGGATTGAAAGAATTGCTATGAGAACTACATCTTCAAAAACCATGAGCCACACTACAGTTTCTGCAAAAGGATAGATTAGCTTCCTCCCATCTATGAGTAACTTTAGATTGACTGCGGAGCTACTTATGTAAATTGCTGACGCCAGTATGAAACCCTTAAGAAGGTCAAAGCCCAATAGAGATAAGAGAATAAAAGCAGGCGTGAAATTGAAAACAAAGTCAATTAAACCGGCTAAAGCTATTCCACCTATATTCGTTCTCAAAGTTTTTGGGTTTATCTTCAAACCTATGTAGAACAGCAGAAAGACTATTCCCAAACTACCAAGGAATTTTCCGGTTTCGTCCCCCTCAATAATCCCCGTCTGACCCATTAGCATGCCCACGAGTATATAAAGTGGGATGGGTGTGAAGTTGAGTTTTCTGCACAGAATTGCCGCTAAGGTTGCCACTGGGATTACAACAAGCGCGTCTGACATTATTCTACCTTCCAAGAATGAGTTCTTCGAATCTCCTTATCTGATCGTGCTCACCGATTACCACTATTATGTCTCCCTCTTCAAGCCTTGTTGAGGGAGACGGGCTGATAATGTTTCTATCCTCTTTCGAGATCGCTATAATCGTAACTCCTGTATTTTTTCTTATTTTTAGTTCTTCTATCGTCTTCCCCGCGATACTTTTTGACACTGTGTATGTATGAACCGTAATCCTGAGTTCCGATATTTGTGGAAATGCTACCTCAACACCCTCCTCCTCCCTTTCGAATATCGCTCCTGATAAAATGCTCCCAAGTCTTCTTGCCTCAACATTTGTCAGATTGACTACACAAGGCTTTTCGCAACCTCTTTCAAGGATATAAAGCTGTATCTCTCCACCCTCAAGAAAGACAACAGCTATTCTTCCACCAGCAGTATCTATCTCATACTTCGTCCCGACACCCGGAAGTTCAACCCCCATTAGACTAATTAAACCAGCTGAATTTAAATCTTGACCTCTATTTTTCCAATACTTCCGACAAGACGTTGAAAAGCTCCACAACCTCTCCTATAACGATTACAGCAGGTGCCTCTATTTTCTCCCTTCTCACTCTCTCGGAAATCTCAGCAAGTTTTGTAATTATGACTCTTTGCTCCTCAGAGAAGCCTTTCTCAATTACCGCCACTGGCGTTTCGGGACTCTTTCCGTGTTCAATAAGTAGTCTCGATATTTCTTCGATCCTCCCAACACCCATCAAAACCACGATAGTGGCGTTGAGTTGGGCTAAAGCCTCCCAGTTCAACCTCTCTCTACTCTCTCTACCAGTTATGAAAACAACAGCTGGATCGTAGCGGCGATGGGTGATTGGGATGCCAACATTCGCCGGCACAGAAATTGCAGAGGTCACACCGGAAACGAATTCAAACGGGATTCCGTGTTTGGCGAGACACTCTGCCTCCTCACCACCTCTACCAAAAATGCATGGATCTCCACCCTTAAGTCTTACAACAACCTTGCCCTTTCTCGCATATTGAACAAGCATTTCGTTTATCTCTTCCTGACTCTTTCTGTGCTTTCCACCCCTTTTTCCGACGTTTATAACTTCTGCTTTACTCTCTTCCAGCAAATCTGCAACCTCACCAATGAGTTCATCGTGGAGAATTACGTCTGCTTTTTTTATCAGCTCATAGGCTCTGAGAGTAAGCAAATCCTTTTTTCCCGGTCCCGCTCCGACGATATAAACTTTACCTACCATAAATCTCTTTCCTCAGCATTCTTCCGATCTCTACAGCCTCTTCAACCGCTCTCTCCTTTGAAAACTCTTCTTCTACCCTGATGTATTTTTCATTAAGAATTTCGCATATTAGCTTCAACTTAGCCCCTGCTTCAGCGTAAACGCCGACAGGAACAGCACATCCGACACCAAGCTCTCTCACCACAGCTCTTTCAACTCTCGCCTCAAGCCAAGTCTTTTCATCATTCAGAAACGAAACAAGGTCTTCTTCACCTTTTCGGGTTGCAACAGCTATAATTCCCTGATTTGCGGGTGGAACTACTGTACATGGGTCAAATCTCTGATACTCAACTTCTCTATCAAGACCCAGTCTCTGTAAACCAGCCTCAGCAACCACAATCGCATCGTAAATTCCCTCATTAAGCTTTCTTAACCTTGTGTCCAGATTTCCCCTCAGATTTTCAAATTCCAAATCCCCACGCAACCTTTTGAGCTGTGCCCTCCTTCTGAGACTGGAAGTTCCAATCACAGCCCCTTTTGGAAGCTCATCTATGCTCTCTCCTTTCTTTGAGATAAGGGCATCACAAGGACTATCTCTCTCAAGAACAGCAGCTATAACCGTCCCTTCTACCCTCTGGCTCGGAACATCCTTGTAGCTGTGCACAGCAACATCAATTTCTCCTTCAGCAAGCTTGGTATCTAAGGTTCTCACAAAAGCCCCTATGCCCTTGAATTCGTAAAGCGGCTTGTCCTTCATCACATCGCCTGTGGTTTTTATGACCTTTACCTCAACCTCATAACGATCCTTCAACCCCTCAACAACCCTTTGAGTTTGAGCCAACGCCAACTTACTGCCCCTCGTTCCAACAACGAGTTTCATATCGAATTACTCACCGCCTCCAAGGTTTTTTCAATATCCTCCTCGCTGTGTGCGAAGCTCATAAAACAAGTTTCATACTGGGACGGGGGTAAGAAGATGCCATTTTTCAGCATGTTCCAGAAGAAGTTCATATATGCTTCTTTGTTTAGCTGCAAAGCTTCAGCGTAGTTTGATGGCTTTTTTCCGAAGTATATGCAGAACATCGAAGCCATGCTCCCTACATCACACTCTGCATTCTTGTCCTCAATAATGTCTCTGATTCCCGCAACGAGAAACTTGGTAAGCTCAGTTACCCTTTCAAGAACCTTTTCTTCTTCGATAAACCTGACCGTAGTATAACCGGCTGTCAGAGACAGTGGGTTTCCGCTGAAGGTTCCAGCTTGATAAACACCTCCTGATGGGGCAACCATCTCCATTATCTCCTTTCTACCACCAAAAATTCCGATTGGTAAACCCCCACCTGCGATTTTACCAAGTGTGGTTAAATCAGGCTTCACCCCATAGTAACCCTGTGCCCCACCCAAAGAGACTCTGAAGCCCGTGATAACCTCATCGAAAATTAGAAGCACATCATTTTCTGCAGTGATCTTCCTGACCTCTTTCAAGTAGTCTCTTTCCGGCAGTATCAGTGCAGAGTTGCCCATAACAGGCTCAAGGATGAGGGCAGCAACATCCTCGTTCTTCTCAAGAACCTCGGCAAGAGACTCAGCGTCATTAAACGGGACTTGCAGCGTGTTCTTAACGAACTCCTGAGGAACTCCTGCTGAGTTCGGGATTCCGTGGGTTGTCGCCCCGCTTCCCGCCTTGACGAGCACGGCTTCATGCGCTCCGTGGAAACTTCCCTCAACCTTTACGATTTTGTTCTTTCCTGTAAAACCTCTTGCAACTCTCAGAGCTGCCATTGTTGCTTCACTTCCTGTATTCACAAACCTCAACATCTCCATTGACGGAAAATGCCTTCTTATCAGCTTGGCATACTTTATTTCCAGCTCAATTGGGGTGCCGTAAATCCACCCCCTCTCAAGCTGCTCCTCCATCGCCCTCCTTACAGTCTCATTCGCGTGACCGAGAATTAAAGGCCCGTAGGCCATGCAATAATCTATATATACGTTACCGTCAGCATCATAAATTTTTGACCCCTTAGCCTTCACTGTGTAAAACGGATGTGGCTTGAATGCTCTAACCGGACTACTAACACCGCCGGGAAAGAGCTTTACAGCCTCTTCGTAAAGCCTCTTTGAGTTTTTGAGTTCCATAGGGTGTGTTTGCATATCGCCTTAAATCTATTTTTGTCCCACTGGTATTTTTACATTCGCATGTAAAAAGCTTAAACCCAAAATAAAGGATAAAACTTATATAATGCGAACGAACTTAATCGGCATGAAGAAAATATTGCTTGATGAGGATGAAATTCCAAAGCAATGGTACAACATTCTACCCGACCTTCCTGAGCCTTTACCTCCACCATTGCATCCAGCCACTAAGGAGCCAGTTAAGCCGGAGGACTTGGAGCCTATTTTTCCGAAGGGACTGATTGAACAGGAGATGAGTGGAGAAAGGTGGATAAGGATTCCTGAGGAGGTAAGGGAAATTTACAAAATCTGGAGACCCACACCGCTCGTGAGAGCTGAGAGGCTGGAAAAGGCGTTAAAGACGCCTGCAAGGATTTACTTCAAATATGAGGGCAGCAGCCCACCGGGAAGTCACAAGCCGAACACAGCGGTAGCTCAGGCCTACTACAACGCAAAGGAGGGAGTTGAAAGATTAACTACTGAAACAGGTGCAGGACAGTGGGGGTCTGCACTTTGCTTTGCAACAAAGCTGTTTGATCTCGCCTGCACAGTTTACATGGTTAAAGTTAGCTACATGCAGAAGCCCTATAGGAGAGTCATGATGGAGACATGGGGTGGGGAGGTTTACCCCTCACCGAGCAACAGGACGGAAGTTGGGAAAAAGATACTGGCAGAGAACCCAGACACACCGGGTAGCTTGGGTATTGCAATCAGCGAAGCAATAGAGGATGCCGCAAAGAATGAAAATACGAAATACAGTCTCGGAAGCGTTCTGAACCATGTATTGCTCCATCAGACTGTCATTGGACTGGAGACGAAAAAGCAGCTTGAAATTGCTGGTGAAAGTCCTGATGTGATTATAGGTTGTGTTGGTGGAGGCAGCAATTTTGCGGGTCTCGCTTATCCTTTTGTGAATGACGCAAAGAACGGAAAACTTGAGATTATCGCAGTTGAACCTGCAGCCTGTCCCACATTGACAAGTGGTGAATACAGATACGACTTTGGGGATGTCGCTGGCTTGACACCTCTACTTAAGATGTATACTCTCGGCCACGACTTCATTCCACCACCAATCCACGCTGGTGGGTTGAGATATCACGGCGATGCTCCAACGTTATGCATGCTGGTAAAGCATGGTATAATCAAGGCAAGGGCAGTCAAACAGCTACCAACATTCGAGGCGGGAGTGCTTTTTGCAAGAACAGAGGGCATAATTCCCGCTCCAGAAACGAACCATGCTGTTAGGGTGGCAATAGATGAGGCAGTAAAGGCAAGGGAGAACAACGAGGAGAAGGTAATAGTCCTCGGATTCAGCGGACATGGAATGCTCGATCTTCAGGCATACGACGATTACCTCGCAGGGAAGCTTGCCGACACCTAAAATCATTTTTTTGATACCATGAGTTACGATTGGAGCCCAGAAAATGTGCCAGATATGAGCGGTAAGGTTGTGGTGGTTACAGGAGGTAACAGCGGTCTCGGTTTTGAGTGTGTCAGGTTTTTTGCCTCCAAGAATGCAAGTGTCGTTATGGCATCGAGAAGTGTGGAAAGAATGGAGGAGGCTATTAAGAAAATAAAGGCTGAGAATCCAAATGCTGATGTTGAACCGATACAACTTGATCTTGCAAGTCTCAGGTCTGTGAGGAAGTTTTCAAAAGAGTTTAAGAGCAAATATGACAGATTAGATATACTCCTCAACAACGCCGGGGTTATGATGGTTCCCTACGGGAAAACCGAGGATGGCTTCGAGCTTCAGTTCGGCATAAACCACCTCGGCCACTTCGCCCTGACCGGACTTCTAATCAACCGCATCCTCTCTACCCATCAATCGAGAGTTGTTACGGTTTCCAGCCTTGGTCACAAACGCGGGAAGATTGACTTCGACAATTTGATGTATGAGAAAGGCGGGTATGGTTCCTTCAGAGCCTATGCGAGGTCAAAGCTTGCGAATCTGCTCTTCGCATACGAACTTCAAAGAAGGTTTGAGAGGATTGGAGCAGACAGCAAATCTCTCGCCGCGCATCCGGGAGGATCAAGAACGAATCTTGACAGGTATATCCGTGGAAGGTTGTGGTATAGGCTCGTCAGACCATTTGCAAGATTTGTGTTCATTCAAAGCCCGAAAATGGGTGCTTTACCATTGATAAGGGCCGCAACCGATCCGAATGTTAAGGGCGGAGAATACTTCGGACCCGGAGGGTTTATGGAACAGAGAGGATGGCCGGTCAGGGTTGACTCCAGCAGACTTTCGAAGGATGAAAAGCTGGCAAAGAGGCTCTGGGAGGTTTCAGAGGAGCTGACGGGGGTCAGATATTTATGATTGACTCATTAGCTCAACCAAAAATCTCTCTCGCTAAGCTTCAGTCGAATCTTTATATACTGGCAGATAATAAGAAAAAGAGTGGACGCGGAGCGGAAAATAAAAACCCTACTGGAATCGGTTCGTGATGAGGGAATCTTGCAGAGCGAGATTCATGAAAAGCTTGAACTATCAAAATCAACAGTATCTGAAATCCTTTCATTTCTCGAGGAAAGTAAAGAGGTTTTCAGGAAGAGAATTTCTGGAAAATCTTATAGAGTGTGGTTGTCAAAATACTCTCCCGAACCCTTAAAAGGTGTTGTGAGGGTTGGGGTTCTAAGGGCAAGCGAGTATCCAAAGGTTGTTCAAGCAGCAGAGAAGGTTAACGCCATCATTCGGGTATATGATAGCGGTATTGAACTTACCAAAGACCTTGTCCATGGGCATGTTGATATTGCCGCCTCCCCCTTCATTACTCAAGCAATCTTTGGAGTGTTGATGAAGAGCATCAAAATAGTAAGGAAAGTGGCGATGAACGGAAGCGGGCTTGTTTTTTCGAATATGGATTCAGAATGGTGGGGCTGCTCGGAATTCTCGACAATGGAGAGAAATCTCAGAAAATATCTTGAGCTGAAGGGTTTGAGAGGGAAAATAAGATACTTCAGGTCGCCTGAGAGCATGATAAACTCACTGCAGGAGGTTAAAGCAATCGCCATCTGGGAGCCGTACTTTACAATGTTGGAAGGTAAGAAAGAGCCTTTCAGCGAGGTTATCGGCGATTTTGTTTGCTGTTCTCTCGCATTAAACAACACCTTTGCTGAACTCAATCCTGACATTGTGGATAAATTTCTCGCCGAGTTCGACAGGGCAAAGGCTGGCAGGAGGGAGGCTGCAAAACTATCTAAACTGATCGGTTTCCCAGCTGAAATTGTCGAAAAATCCTTTGAAAACTACATATTCGATCTTGAGCAAGTTTTCACAGAAAAAGAGCTTGAGGACCTAAGATTCGGAGGAGTGGAGACCATCATAAGCCTTGAGTAGATCACCCAGCTTCAGAATGCTGAGAACCTCAATGTCCGATTCTTCCCTGTCAACAACTGCCACTATCGCCTTAACAACACCACCACTCTCCTCAACCCTTCTTGCAGCAGACAAAGCAGATTTACCCGTGGTGATGACATCCTCAACAATCAAAACCTTTTCTCTCTCCTTCAGCTCACCTATTCTGTCCCCACCAAGTCCGTAGTCCTTCCTTTCCTTTCTGAAGATGATGAGGGGTTTTCTGAGCTTCAGTGATACTGCAACTGCAATTGGTACCCCACCAAGCTCGACACATGCGATTCTGTCAAAATCCATCCTCCCAGCAATTTCGGCAATGTGAGATGCAATCATTTCGAGGATATCGGGATACGTTGAGGCGAGCTTCACGTCAACGTAAACCTTGCTCCTCTTCCCTGACGAAAGGATGAAATCTCCAAACTTCAGGGCTCCAACCTCTATCATCCTTCCAACGAGCCTGTCCATCTCCCTACCCATAGTCTCACCACGGAACCTCTTTGAGTCTTAACTTGTATGCAATATAATTTATCCCAAGATGCAAAAGCGGAGTGATAACGATTGCAATAAAAATTATTTCTGCCGAGAAAAGCTCCCAAAATGAGTTGTATAAGCCTGCAATTGCTAAGGCGACAAGGAGGAAAGTTAACTGATCAACTACAAGAAACTTCGCTCCCCTTTCATATCCTGCTCTCCTCTTTATGAAGCTACCAACACAGTCTCCAAACATTGCCCCGAAGGAGAGAAGGAACGTGAGGGTGAAGAACTCAAAATATGGCAGAGAAGAGAATATTTCAACGCCTAAGAGCTTTTCAACACCGTATTGGACATTTGCTGTCAGTATCCCTCCTGCAACGCCACCAGCAAATCCTCTCCACGTCTTTCCATCACCAAGAATCCTCCTGCCATCAACAAATTTTTTGCCGAAATCAATCGGCATCCCCCCTCCAGTAACAACTGCAAAATTGTTTGGGGTGTAGGCAGGAAGGAGGAGCCAGATCGTTTTGAGGAGTAAATCGAGCATGCCCCCTCTTGGAATCAAATTTTAAATTTTTTTCTTAACGGCTTGGTCTCACGACTACACTGCAATAGTTTTTAAATATTTTATACATAATACACATACATGAAAAACATAATGGCGAGGGATGAAGTTTACGAAAATCTTCGAAAAGGTATGCAGGGAAACTTGCAGACGATGAGTTGGAAAAATTGTTATAGGAGAGAAAGAAGTTCAGGGTGAGGAACTTTGATATTTGACACTTCAGTGGTGCTCCGGATTTTGAAATCTCGGCCACGATCTGGGCAAGATTGAAGGAAAAGGATGTGAGTTGAGCGATGCAAACATAATGATTTCGGCAGTCTGGTTTTTTACCTTCAACATTTAAAAACCTACGGCTTAGTCTCACAGTGGATCCCTACACTGCAGCAATAAAAACCCTGAATCTGTTGTCAAAAGTCGTTCCAATAATGTTTGCAAGCCTGATCCTATCCAATGCTCTCTTTTCTTTGCCCCAGTTTGGCAGAGTTTCTGATTTTATGAACAAGGTTGTAGGCTTATCCAACCTGAAAAGCGGATTTGCAGTTGCATCCTTTCTAATTCATCCGGTAGTTGGAGTTGCCACGCTTTCTGCAATGTACAAGTCTGGAAAGTTGACCTTTGAGGAGACTGCATACTCAACTGCCCTCTCTTTGCTCCCGAGGGGTTTTAGGGTTGCCGTTCTATTTTTAGCCCCTGTAGCGGTTTCCATACTCGGAGTTGTTGGTCTTTACTTTGTTTTGCTCGATCTGCTTTCGAGAGTTGTAATATTCATCATCTTGATTCTCCTTGCGAGAGTTACGCTGGGGGATGGAGGAGATGATGATGTCACTAAGTCCGATTACAGCTTCAACCTCAAAGAAGTCCTCAAGGTGTTTCTCAGAACGGTTGCAGTCCTCTCCGTGTCCACCTTTTTCACTTTCCTCATCTTCCAATTTGGCTCTTCTGAAAATGCTGGACTTCTGATCCTGTTCTCGGGAGCGATGAGCACAACTGCAGGTTTAAGTGTTGCCGGTACGATGATACATTCCGGGATGATGGACTGGAGAATCGCAGTTTTTCTCGTGTACATCTCCCGGATCATCCATGTTTTTGTCGAGTCTTTCAGATTCTCACTGCCAATATTCACATCCTTTTTTGGAGTTAGAACCGGGCTGAAACTCTTGGCAGTTCACATCGTATCAAACTCTCTCTCGATAGCTCTCGCAGCTCTTCTTTTCTCAGTTCTCCTGTAACTCTCCCACCGCTCATAACGTACATTCTATCAGCTATGGCCCTTGCAAGTTCAAGATCGTGCGTGATGAAGAGGTAAGAGACTCCTGTCCTCTTCTGAATGTCCATCAACATCCTTACTATAGCTGCCTGCACCGACACGTCAAGCATTGATGTTGGTTCATCGCACACCACAAATTCCGGCTCCAAAATCAGTGCTCTTGCAATAACCGCTCTCTGCAACTCCCCACCGCTCAGCTCAGAGGGTTTGCGATGGAGGTGCTCTTCCTTCAGCCCCGCCTTTTCTGCAATAGCCGCAACAGCATCGAACTCCTCATTCATCGTCTCGGCAAGACCGTGAACTCTCAGGGGCTCAGCTATGCTATCGTAAATTCTCCACCTTGGATTGAGAGCCTCATCGGGGTTCTGAGGTATGAGCTGCACACTTTTTCTGAATTCTCTTGTTGGAGCCGTTATCTCGGTATCTTTGAAGAACACCCTTCCCGCATCGGGTTTTACAAGCATCAGAAGCACTCTTCCGAGGGTAGTCTTGCCACATCCGCTTTCACCAAAAAGTACGACGGTTTCCCCTTCATCCACGGCTATGGAGCATCCTTTAAGAACTTCTATCCTTCTCCTCCCAACCTTGAAAGATTTTGAAACATTAACACATCTCATCAGCATACAGCCAACACCTCACCAAACTACCGTCAACCTCCAGCAAAGGTGGTTCCTCTGCACATCTCGCAGTTGAGAGGTCACACCTCTCTCTGAACCTACAGCCTTCTGGCAGATTCACCAGACTTGGTTGAAACCCTTTAATTGGATTCATCCCCCTCTCAGGGAGAGATTCAAGCAATCCCTTGGAGTAGGGGTGGAGGGGACAATCAAAGAACTCTCTCGCTGGAGAAATCTCGACTATCTTCCCGCAATACATAACCGCTATCCTGTCGGCAACTTTTTCAGCAAAGGGCAAATCGTGCGTTATAACCATCAGCGTTCTTCGTCCGAGCTTCTGAAAAGCTTCTACCACCTGCTCCCTTTTCACAGCATCAAGCCCCTTCGTTGGCTCGTCTGCAATTATCATCTCCGGCTCCCTCGACAGACCCATGACGAGGAGCGCCCTCTGCCTCATCCCCCCGCTGAGCTTGTGTGGGTAGTCCTTAAACCTGTGGCCTATGCCGAAGAACTCCAAAAGCTCTGAAACTTTCCTCATTATCCTTCCTCTTTCCAGTCCCTGCTCCACGAGCGGCTCTGCGCACTGATATCCAACCTTCATCAGGGGATTTAGAGATGCCTGATTCTGGGGAATGTAGGCGATTTTGCAATTTCTGACCTTTCTCATCTCTTTTTCACTCAGCTTCAGCAAGTCAACACCGTCAAAAATTACTCTCCCAGTCACGGTAGCGTTGTTGGGCAGCAATCTGACGAGAGCCATCGCGAGAACAGTCTTCCCGCTCCCACTCTCTCCAACAAACACGAACCTTTCACCGCTCACAACATCAAAGTTCACACCATCAACAGCCCTCACGACACCAACTCTGCTTTTGAAGCGAACGACAAGGTTTTCAACTTTCAGCATTCAAACCCTCCCCAAGAATGTTGAAACCCAGAACAGAAAGGGCGATAAAAAGTCCCGGAAAGAAGGAGATCCAGGGAGCGGTGGTTATGTAGTTCTTTCCCGAGTTGAGTATCTGCCCCCATTCCGGAATTGGCGGTTGAATGCCCAGGCCGAGGAAACCAAGGCTTGCAATTGTCATTATCACGTTCCCGATGTTCAGAGTTGCGAGAACTATCAACGGGCCCGCTGCATTTGGGATTATGTGTCTGAAAAGTATGTACCACTCTCCAGCACCAATCGCTTTGGCACATAAAACGAACTCCCTCTCCTTCAGGGACAGAACCATTCCTCTCATCAGCCTTGCATACCCGACCCAGTTGGTGAAGACCACCGCAAATATAACGATGAAGGTGGATACACCATACACAGCGCAGAATACTCCAACCATGGCTATGTTCAATACTATCTCCGGTATTGACATGAACACATCCACGATTCTGCCGATGACATCATCCACAACCCCTCCAAAGTACCCACTAACAGCGCCAACAAAACATCCCACTACCATTGAGAGCAGGGAGATCGTTATCGCAACTATCAGCGAAACCCTTCCCCCATGCAGAACCCTCGACAGCATATCCCTCCCAAGCTGGTCGGTTCCAAAGGGATGCTTGAACGATGGTGGAGATAACCTCTCATCCATGTTCACACTGCATGGATCTCCAGCTATCGGGGCGAGACAGCTAAGGATGAGTATGCACAAGATTATGCCTCCACCAGTAAATACCATTTTGTGGTTCGCACTAAAGCGACTAAACCCACTAAAACCACCAAACCCACTCACTCTCCGTCCTTGCCCTTGCCGCAGTTCACTCACCATACTTCACTCTCGGATCTATTACCGTGTAAAGCAGATCCACTACGAGGTTCACAGATATCATCACAACTCCTGACAGGAAGACGAGAGCCTGAACGACGGGGAAATCCCTCTCAAACACAGATTTTACGAGCAAAGTTCCCAACCCCTCCCACGAGAACACAACTTCAACCATGATCGAACCCACTATGAGATGGCTGACGGACATTGAAAGATAAGTTACTATTGGGATCAGAGCATTTCTCAAAGCGTGCCTCAAAACAACTGCACTTTCAGCCAGACCCTTGGACCTTGCGGTTACGATATACTCCTTAGAAAGCTCTTCAATGACTGATGCTCTGATAAACCTTGTTTTTATTGCCATGAAGGAAAAGCTCCATGTTAAAACAGGCAGAACGAGGTGTTTGATGCCGCAACAACCAAATGCTGGTAGCAGGTGGAAATTTACTGAAAATATCCATATTAAAACCAGTCCAAGCCAGAAACTCGGTATGCTTATGCCGAGCATTGAGAACATCCTTGTCAGATGGTCAATCCACCTGTCTCTGTAAATAGAGGAGAGTATTCCAAGAACGAAAGCGAAAAAAATGGAAATTAAGAAGGTTGCGAGAAACAGCTCTGCCGACGCCTGTGCCCTTTCGAGTATGAGGGGCATAACTGCTTTAGGCTCGGTCCACGACATGCCAAAGTCTCCTCTCAAAGCTCTCGAAAGCCAGTCGAGGTACTGGGTTACCAGTGGTCTGTTAAGTCCCAGCTCCTCTCTAAGCCTCGCTACATCCTCAGCACTTGGTTCATAGCCGTATCTGATACTCAGAATGAACTCCGCAGGATCACCGGGAAAAATGTAGAGAAGAGAAAATGAAATAAGTGAAACTCCGAGAAGTGTTATCACAGCCTGAACCGCCCTTCTTACAACGTACATTACACATCGTAGAACAGCGGTTCGCCCACTTCGTAGCCATTTGGCCACTTGAAGGTCTCATCCCACGTCATGTCCATTTTCGGTGATGTTACGACAGTCATTATGTCAAAGTACAGTGGCACAACTCCTCTCTCCTCGTAAACAGCTTTGTAGAACTCCACCAGCAACTGTCTTCTTTTGCTCTCATCAAACTCTCCGAGTATTTTCTTGCAGAGGTTTCCAGTTCTCTCGCTCTCGTACACCTTCCACTTTGTTTCAGGATGGAACCTCCAGTACAGCCTCATGTAGAATCTCCTGTCAGTTCCGCCAATGTAGTATAGCCTCATGTCATATTCTCCACTATCCCTCTTCTCCTTGTAGGCACCGCTCTCAAGAACTTCCAGCTCTACATTGAAACCGACATCGTTCAACTTCTCCTGTACGAGTTGGCTTACCAGTATCTGGTCTCCCTGAGCTTTGTCAACGATTAACTTAACGTTGAGGTTGCTGTAACCCTTCTCCTTAATAATCCTCCTCGCCTCATCCGGATTGGGCTTGTAAACAATTCCCTGAGCCTTCGCCTCCTTAATACCGGGTGCCTTCTCAATGAACAGTGTTTCAGCAGGATAGACTTCACTGTTGAAGATTTTCACAACCTCATTTCTATCTACCGCAAGATCAACAGCCTTTCTCGCGTTGACGTTGTTGAAAGGTTCTTTGGTGTAGTTAAAGGCGATGACCCATGTTAGGGGTTCTCCCCTCTTGAAGACCTTGTAACCATCTTGCCTGAGAGGTGCAAGCTGGTTTCTTGGAGTGTAATCACTCCCGCCATGGCAGTAGTCGGATAGGCAGTCAACTTCCCCACTTCTGAGAGCCATAACTCTCGTGTCTTCATCCTTTATGAACTTCACAACCAGTTTTTCGAAATTCGGCTCCAATCCGAACCTCTCATACCAGTAAACGTTCGGTTCGTAGACAGCGTACTCCCCCTCCCTGTAGTCAGCAACCTTCAGCGGGCCGGTACCGATTGGAAGAACCCATTCTCCCTTCACATCTCCCTTTGGACTGACGGAGCTGGGAGACATTATGCTCATATGAAACTCCGCCATTTTGGCGAGGTTTAAGAACTCAGCCTTCTTGTAGTGAATTGTGACGGTGTAGTCATCAACAACGTCAGCAGACTCGAAAGTTTCTTGGCCGAGGGGGTGGTTGGCTGTGAGCCAGAGAACTGTAAATTTCACAGCATCGGCTGTAAGCTCATCTCCATCTGAGAACTTTACCCCCTTCTTCAAAACGAAAGTTATGCTTTTGCCACCGTTTTCAACTTCCCACTTCTCAGCCAAAAATGGTTTGTATTCGTCCTTCTCCAAGTCGTACTCCACCAGCTTTTCGAGCGTGTTGACCTTCGGGAAGAAGCCGATACCCCACTTCCCACCCTTCAGTTTGTGGTCCTTGCCGTATCCCATAACTACTGTGCTCAACTTACCGATCTCTACTCCTCCCGTGCTTTGCCTACTGGAACAGCCAAGCAAGTTGATGCCAAGCAGAGTGGCCGTTGTTGCGCTGGCATATTTCATAAAATTCCTTCTCGACAGCTTCACAAAATCACCTCCTTAAAACCTGTAACAGCAAAATACTCCTTGCTCCACGCAAAACGGTAAACGAGGGGCTGGTTTTCCAGCATCCTTTCCTTCATCCACCTTAGATCCACCACAGAAATGTCAACCAGTCCTACACTCCCGAAAAGCTCCACGATTTTTTCCGGTTCAGAACCCCCGTAAAACGGGAGCATGCTGTTTATCTCCCTGCTGTAGTGTCCCCTCCATGGGATTCTTCTCTCGTAGATTGCAATTCCGATACGGCCGATGAATCTTCTTAATTTGGCTTTTGTTGATGTAGTGAGCCATTTGCCATCTATCGCAATTACCCTCCCACCTTTCCTTACCACTCTTACCCACTCTTCAACGGCCTTTTTCGGGTTAGGCAGAGTCCAGAGAAGGTGTCTGGAAATAACGGCATCAAAGGACTCATTGTCGAAGGGTAGGTTTTCAGCATCTCCCACTTGGAAATCAACATCAACTCCAGCCTTTCTGGCTTTGTCCCTCGCCACTCTCAGCATTCCCTCTGAGATATCCAGTCCCACAACCTCGTAGCCCAGCTCTGCAAGAAGTAGGGCTATGAAACCAGTCCCTGTCCCGACATCAAGAATTCTCATCTTCCTCTCAAGTAATCCGGCCAAAAAATCCTTCCATAGCTCAGGGAAGGCTACATGTCCCGGAGACCTGTCGTAGCTCATGCATCTCGAATCCCAATACTCTTTTATCTTCTCCTTAACATCCATAATCTCAACACCTTGTTAAGTTTACGTATTCTCTGAATATCTTGTAATATTTTTTCTCTAAAAAATGTTAACAGGTGAGATAAATATTTTTTGAAATCATACTTAATAAAAAATCCTGAAAATTATATCCTCAAAAGCTTCTCAAGTCCGGCGAGGATGGAGTCAACATTAAACGAGTTTACGTTGGAACCAACAGCTCTGATTCTCTCGTAATTTTCCCTCCAGAGCTTCAGCATGTGCTCCCGAAAACCAAACATCTCGGCCAGCTCAATCACTTCCCCGTCATTAAGTTCAGCAATCTCAGCAGGTGTTGTTAAAGCGTTGGAAAGCAGATAGGCGAGAGGTGTAACGCTGTCGCTCCATGATGACAGCCAGCTACTTATCCCGATCATCTGCTGCGCATGCAGCAATATCTCTCTCAAATATGGCAACTCGTTGATGTTGAAAGATGGAGACGCCATCAAATCTACATCCACAAGGTATGCTATGCTCACCGTGTAGAGCTTCCACTCTTCGAGGTTTACAGCTTCTGGCAATGTGTTTGCAAGTTTGAGATAGTGTGCTGAGGTTAGGGCAACTCTGACATCGTGCTTAAAAAGTGGTGCGAACTTCTCAAATCTCGGTAACTTCTTCATGCGATCCATTGCTGAATTCCAGAGTTCTTCAAGAAGAATCAGCCTTCTATCCTCAAAACTCCTGTTACAGAAGATTATTTCGTACAGCTCGTCAAGAAGGTCTTGTTCCGGCGAGAGCACGGCAGTTAGCAGAATCTTGAGGTCTACAACATGATCGTAATATGATCTGTCAACACAGGAGAGAGTGAGCTCTCTTATCGCATCCACGCAGAGGCTCGGCACTCTGACATACTGCATTTCAGAGAGCATACTAACCATCAATAATGAACAAATTTAAAGTTATCTTCAAAAAAAGAAATTACGGCTCTGCAATTATCCCAGAAGGCATTTCGCAATTCCGCTGCTGTAAAGACATTCGCTGCATGACGGTTGGTTGGTGTAGCAGTCCAGATTTCTCTCTGCAAACCAGCACCCCCTAACGTAAGGACAATCTGCACACCAGGGAAAGTTCTCCATGTCTTCTCTAAGCTTTTCAAACTGCCCTAAATTCTCGAAAATATTGTCCAAATCCTCTACTCTCAGATCACCGACAACAAACGCCTCAACGTCCTTGTAGTGAGCGTTAACGTATTCCCTACGGCTGTAAGCGAAGCTCATACAGCTTGAAACAACACCATCTGCCCTCACGAAGACGGAATCTCGATAGGGACATTCTCTCGCCTTAGAGTCACCAAAAAATTCTGGAGAAATTAAATCAACGCCATAATCTTTCGCTATATCCTCCATCCTCTCAAAGACTTTTTCTGCCTCCATCGCCTTCCTTATTCTCTCCTTTGACTCAAAAATTCCAAGCAGGTTTATTGAGTACCCTTCCGAATAAACCTGCTCCAGAATGTTTCGGTAAACGGCTAAGGCCTGTCCACCTCCCCTCGAACAGTCTCTGATAGCTTCTACAAGAATTTTCTCGTCAATGTTCATCACGAGCTCAACGTTCCTCCTGCTTCCCTCAAAGTAAACTCTCTCCTTGTAAATTTCAGGATTTGGCGCTATTACGTTCGTAGCTATCAATCCTGAGCCGTACTGAGCAATTTTTTCGAAGAAATCGGGCATGCTGTGTAAATTCCCCGCAGTAACGACCACATCTGCAAATCCTTTATCTCCAAGTTTTTCCAGATTCTTTAAAGCACTTTCAACCTTCAATCCCTTTCTAAAGCTGTCGTCAACGTCTATGGAAACCCCAACCCTGTCTGCAAGCTCTATAACATTTCCATCAAGTTCAAGCATACCATTCGTGCTTATTACAATCCTTCCACCCAATTCCTCAATTTTTCTCTCAACTTCCGGAAAAAGCAGAGGTTCCCCATAACCGTATATCACGTACTCTTCCGCAGCTCCAGCCAGTTTCTCAAAAATGTCATCCTGCATATCCACTTCCGGCACAGATTTGCGGTGACAGTACTCGCAGTTGAGGTTGCAATAAGTTGTTGGCTCAATCTGAATTTTCTCAAATTTCATAATCCACCCGCTACTGGTGGGAAAACTGCTATTCTCGCATTCTCCGGTAATTTTTCAATAATCTCGTCCTTAATATTTCTGCCATTTACGGTAATGATTCTGTCATCTCTAAAGTTGCCTTCTTCGTCAAAAACCTCTTTCAAAAAATCCTCACCCAATTTTTTCGATGCAGCAAGAAAGGCCCCCTTCAGGGTGCCGTCACACTCAACCTCGACCGACTTTCCATATTTTTCTCTGAGGGTTGCGTATAGCTCAATCCTTGCTTTCACAAAAAAATTTGATTTTTGAGCGTTAAAAGTCTTCTCCACCAGCAGCCTTAACAGCAAGGGTCACATTGTTCCCAAGGTGATCCTTGCAGTGGAAGATCCAGACGGGAGTATAGTACTCCTGCTTTTTCCCGAAACCAGCAGCATAATAACCCATTTCAACATCCGTGACTTTCAGTTTCAGCCTTCCCATCGGTTTCATCATAACTTCTCCTTTTACCAACTTCTCGAAAGCTTCCTTAGCCGGAATTATCTTCACTTTTCCAGCATACTCTAATTTTCTCCAAATTTTAGTGAGATCGACGACTTCACCGTTATCACCGATATAAATGACTATCTTTCCGCCCGGTCCGATGACCGGCATCCCATTTATGCATCTCTTAAAAGTGACTCTTATGAGAGTCGGTTCCCTATCGACGACCTTTCCAGTATCCGTGTCAATGACTTCAGCATACTCAGTTTGAACTTTTGATAACACAGCATCTTCCGGCAAACCTCCATATCGCTCCAGCGCCTTTATTGCAAACTTCACGGCATCCGCCTCTGATGGCAGGTTGTACCTGACTTTGCCGTAGTCTGGATAAGTGTTTCCAATTCCCTCAATGCTTTCATCACCGACCACTCTGTAAAGATTTACCTCTGTTGGAGAGTCCGGTAGTGTTGTTTTGAGCTCTATTTCACCAATTGGACCAAGAATGACAGAGTTTCCAAAAGCGGCATTTGGCACTCTCAGAATGACTGCCGTCAGTCCAACCAGCAGAATTAACAGAAGAATAATTCCTCTTTTCATACAACCTCCCCCTCACTCACACCCCCAATGGTAGTGGTAAACGTAATTGTCATCTGGGTACTCGTCCGGCGCCACGTATCCATGACCCCACAGGTGGTCGTTTATCTGTTCTCTTGCGTCAATATATACGGCAGCTTCAACGTCACTTCCAAATGTCTCAATTGTTGCCTTTTTGTAAGCATCGAAGATCTTCCAGTTTTTGTTTATCGCATACTCGAAAAACTTCTCTGGGAGATCCGGATCGATGTATGTCACCGTTTCGAAACCCAAGAGCATATGAGAATATTTCAAGGCTGCCGCCCAGTTAGGGTCCATCCAGTACATAACAACTCTGAAAAACAACCCATTCGTTATTTAGATCCCACTTTCTTTCTACCATCCATGAATCAACTTTTCTACCAGGGTTCCAGGTAGAGTAGTCGTAGAGAGCAATGTCTCCATCATTCAGTGATCCATGCAGCCCATGGCCTACATGCCAGTGGAAGTCGGACTCATCCAGTCCCTGCCAACCGGAGTCAAGAGTTCCAAAATCTTCTCTATCAACTGACGAATCCTTATGGTAGAATTTCTGCATCCACCCATCTTTAGTCCCCAGCCAGTATTGAACTTTCTCTGCAATCTGCGTTCCAAAAGGCGTTAGATCGTCTAACGACGTGTAGTCCTCAATATTTGTTATGGAATAGCTATATGCCGCCGATGGAAGTATGGCTACTACCAACAGCAGAATTGCACACTTCCACATACCTCCACCTCCATTTTTCTACGTATTTTCTATGTTATGTCAAAACATAAAAATCTTGTGGTTTGATATCAGATGTTATACATTTCTTGCTTTAGCATAAAAACACTTCAACCCATCATCTATCACCTAAGTGAAATAATTCAACACAATTAACCAAGCATAAAAAACTTTATATTTTCTGAGATGCTTCTCAAATTTGAGAGAAATGCTGGAGGTTCTGAAGTCTCTTGCCCTGATGAATGCCTCAAGAAAGGTTGTGAAGATAAGCTCAAAGGAGCTGGCTGAGAAAATCGGTCAGAGTTTGCAGACTGCTGCAAGAAGACTCAAGGAACTGGAGGAGGAAGGTCTGATAGACCGAACCTTGACCAAGGACGGACAGTTCGTCGTTATTACGGAGAAGGGGAAACAGACGCTCTATAGGGAATACATGGACTACAAAAAAATTTTCGAGGGTGAAGAGAGCATAAAGATTAGGGGAGAGGTTTTCAGCGGTGTTGGAGAGGGCAGATACTACGTCTCCCTAAATGGATACAAGAGACAGTTTAAAGAAAAACTCGGCTTCGACCCCTATCCGGGAACCTTAAACCTAAAAATCCCCAAGGAAGAGATGTATTTCCGGAGAAGACTTGACGAGGAGCCGGGCATCTTAATTGAGGGCTTTTCAACCGAGGACAGAACTTTTGGAGAGGTTAAGGCATTCAAATGTAGGGTTGATGGTGTGGAGGGGGCGGTTGTTATACCTAAGAGGACACACTACCCATCCGAAATCCTTGAGATAATCGCTCCCGTAAAACTGAGGGAAAAACTC
Source organism: Archaeoglobus sp. UBA230 (assembly GCA_002507545.1). Classification (GTDB taxonomy): domain Archaea; phylum Halobacteriota; class Archaeoglobi; order Archaeoglobales; family Archaeoglobaceae; genus Archaeoglobus. The sequence goes on from DAVR01000004.1 coordinate 71,268, forward strand.
GGCTTGAAAGACGGAGATACTGTTGAAGTGGAGGTGCTGGTATGATACTGGATTTTGATGAGTCGCTTAAGGCTTTTAGAGGTGGCTCCCCTGTGCTCATTTACGACTTCGATGACAGGGAAGGGGAGACGGATATAGCAATTCCTGCAATCCATGTGGGAAAAGATGAGGTTGCCATGATGAGGATTGACGGTGGTGGGCTGATATGTGTCGCCATCCATCCGGCAGCAGCTGAAAGGCTCGGTCTGCCTTTCATGCACGATGTTCTCAGAGTGGCGAGTGAGAAAATGCCCCAGATAAGGAGGATAGCTGATGCTGACGACATAAAATACGATTCAAGAAGTTCCTTCTCTCTCTGGGTCAACCACAGGGATACCTTTACAGGCATCACCGACGTTGACAGGGCGCTGACAATCAGAAGAGTGGGAGAAGTGGTTGATGAAGTCATGATGGGTAAAAAAGTTGACTTCGGCAGTGAATTCAGGAGTCCGGGGCACGTGGCTTTGCTGAGAGCAGCAGACGGCTTAACTTACGAGAGAGTTGGTCAGACTGAGCTCAGCGTTGCTCTGGCAGAGATGGCGGGCATAGCACCTGCAGTTGCGATATGCGAAATGCTGGATGCTGAGACTGGAAGAGCGTTGACGAAGGAGAAGGCAATAGAGTATGCGGAGGAGAAGGGAATTCCGTTCATAGATGGCAGGACGATAGTGAAGCATTACAGGAAGTTCAGGGAGGTCGAGGTTAGCTTGTTCGTATAAAAATCGTATAAAAATTATAACATGTGTCTACCACCATTTATGTCAATCACGCTCCCCGTCAGATAATCGTTTTCGGCTACAAATATCACTGCATGGGCAATCTCTTCTGGAGTTGCTATCCTTCCGAGCGGAATTATCCTTGCAAGCGTGTCTTTGGTCTGCTGATCAATGATTTCAGTATCTATTGGGCCAGGAGCAATTGCGTTCACAAGAATATCAGGGGCAAGCTCCCTTGCCAGTGAGAACGTGAAACCTATCAATCCAGCCTTTGAAGCTGCGTAATGAGCTCCAATGACGCCCCCCATTCTCCCGGCAACCGAAGAGATGTTTATGATCTTTCCTTTTTCCATGTAACGGAGCACTTCCTGCGTAACGATGAAAGCACCAGTGAGATTTATGTCAATCACATTTTTCCAGTCGTCGTCGGTGATATCTCTAATACTTCTAAATTTACCTGACACTCCCGCGTTGTTGACGAGAATGTCAATGCTACCGAATTCCTCCACAGCAAGCTCTACCATCTTCCTCACTTCATTCCTTCTCCTCACATCTGCCTTCACTTTTATGGCATTACCTCCCATCCCCTCTATTTTCCTAACAGTTTCCTCAGCAGCCTTCTCGTTAGAATTGTAATTCACGACCACCTTCACACCCTTCTCTGCAAAACTCAGGGCTATCGCCCTTCCCAATCCCCTTGAAGAGCCTGTAACAATCGCAACCTTCTCCCTCAACTCCATGAACCTAATGTAAAAAAACATAATTAATCTTTACTCAAGGACTTTAAAAACAAGACAAAAAATTTAAGGGTTTATCTCATAGCTCTCTCCCGGATTGAGTATTACTACCTCCACATTGAGTCCTTTAGCCTTAACAGCCTTCCTGAAATCCTCCGGGTCTTTCTCAATTAGCGGGAACGTGTTGTAGTGCATTGGGATTGCCACCTTAGGCCTGACAAGTTCCAGAGCCTTCACCGCCCCAGCTATACCCATTGTATAGTAATCGCCTATTGGTACGAGCATCACATCGGGCTTGTGAAGCTCACCGATTAACTGCATGTCCAGAAATACGTCAGTGTCGCCCGTGTGGTAAACTCTAACACCATCCATTGAAACAACAACACCAGCGGACATGCCAGCACTGATTATATTCCCGTGCTCATCCTCAACGTCTGCAGAGTGCCATGCAGGAACCAGTGTGACAGCTACACTCCCCGTCCTCAAAGTACCACCAATATTCATACCAAAAGTTTCTATATCCTTTTTTGCGAGAATCCTCGAGAGCTCATGAATACACATCACTGGAGCCTCATTCTTCTTTGCTATCTCTACCGCATCTCCAAGATGGTCTCCGTGGCCATGCGTCACCACGATGTAATCCACCTTCACATCTTCTGGCTTTACCGGAGCGTTTGGGTTTCCTGTGAGGAACGGGTCAATCAAAACCTTCATGCTACCCTCCAGCAGAAAGGCCGCATGTCCCAACCAAGTTATTTTCATCTTAACACCTCCACAACAAATTACTCCTGCAATATTTTAAACATTTTGAATCCTATTTTGAAAATTACAATTTTGTGAGAAAATTCTTTTATTTTCTCTATCCTACACTCTCTATGGAAATAGCAATGCCAGAGAAAATTTTATTCGAGAGCGAGGTATATGAGATTGATGACGATTTGAGAGTGAAAAAGGGGAACGTCAAGATAACAGAGAGTAAAGTTATGTTTCTTGGCACTGGGAATTTCAAGCTTGTTGACATTCCATCAATCCAGATGCTTGAAATAAAGAAGGAGAACCGATGGGGGTATTTGTCTGCAGGAAGTATATTTTTCATTGCATCTCTTCTGATGTATGTCCTGGGAATCGAGTTTGGAATTCAAACGTTTTTATCTGCTTTATTATACTTCATACTCCCCACTTTATTTCTTCTGGTATCTCTTTTACTGATCTACTGGTGGTTTATCACAAGATCGTATTTACTCGAGATGTTCACAGATTTTGGTAGAAAGCTCAGAATAAGGAGTAAAAACAAAGATGACTTGTTTGAGATTGCAAATGCTGTAGAGCTCGTCAAAATTGGAGCGGTGAGAATGTTACAGAGGAGAGAGAGGTCTTTTGTTTGAAGCACAATCCTAATAAAACTTATCTGATTTTGAGTCTCGGTGAGTCTCGCGAAAAGTAAAATCAACGACAAGCTGGAGATATACAAGGCTGTAACACATCCGAAAGCTTTGAACATCTTATACGTCTTAAAGAATGGCCACATGAATTTTACAGAGCTTATGTTCAACTCAAAGTGCAGTCCAAGCGTTCTCAGCAAGATTTTGAATCCCCTATTAAAATGGAACTTCATCTTAAAAGACGATAATAAGTATGTCCTCACTGAGAAAGGTGAAGAACTCCTCTATACTCTCCAAAAATTAGTGGAACTTTTGCAATATTAGTTCTCTATACTCCATAAACTTTCGTAGTCACCTGCAACCCCATGTTACTTTTGACATGCTCGATTCAAAATATCATTTTTATAAAATAAAAATTGGTGAATTTCGATCTGATGATATTCAAAAGCAGTTTATACACTGATCTGAAATCCGTAATAAAAAATACTAACCAGTCACTGGTAGCTCTTCCTCACTCAGCACCTTACCCAAATCAATCAGGATTAGCAGTCCATCTGGTAGTTTCCCAACACCTCTGAGGAATTTCGATTCCGTTCTTGATGTGATAATCTCTGGAAGTCCATCTATGTTTTCCTTCGAAAGATATTTCACCTCCGTCACAGTATCAACCATCATGCCTATTGTGCTCCCGCTGTGCTCAAACACTATTATTCGCGTGTCGTTGTCTATGGGCTTTGGCTCCATTCCGAAGCGCTTTCTCAGGTTGATTATGGTCGTTATCTGCCCTCTCAGGTTTATGACCCCCTCTATGAAGTCTGGAGCGTTTGGTATGGCTGTTATCTCCTCAACCCTGATTATCTCCTTGACCTGAGATGTTTCAACTCCGTATCTCTCGTTGCCGAGGTTGAAGATTACTAACTGGAGTGTCGAGTTTGCTTCCACATTCATAACTCTCTCACTCATATTTTAAAGCTGTCCTCAATTATCTTAAGTGTCTGCTCCGCTGAACTCGCGGTCTGCTCCACACTTGCAGTGATTTCTTGGACTGCTGCGGTCTGCTCTTCAATTGCTGCAGAGGTTTCCTCTGCTGATGCTGCAGACTCTTCGGCAGTTGAAGCTACCTCATCAATGTTCCTTGCTATCTGTTCAACCCTCGCATATCCCTCATCAGCCTGCTTGACGATTACTGCCAACCTGTCCCCAATTTCCCTGACCATCTTTCCAATTTCGGCACTTCTCTCCAGAGCTGAGAGCACTTCCTTAGAGCCAGTCTCAGACTGTTCGTAGGCACGCTGTGTAGCGTCAGTAACCTTTTGAGTTTCGGAGAGAACCATCTTCACGATCTCGTTTATCTCCTCAGTGCTCTTCCTGCTCTCCTCTGCAAGCTTTCTCACCTCATCGGCAACAACGGCAAACCCTCTGCCGTGCTCTCCTGCTCTTGCAGCCTCTATAGCCGCATTCAAAGCGAGGAGGTTGGTTTGGTCTGCGATGGTCTTTATCTTCTCCGAAACTTTGTCTATATTCTTTACTGCAGCATCCAGCTCTTTCACAATCTCAGCCACGGCATTCATCTCCCTGATTATCTCTTCCATACTATTCTGTGCACGCCTCCCTTCCTCCTCAGCAAGTTCCGCATTTTCAACAGCTTTTTTCGCAAACTCTGCAGATATCTTTGCCTCATCCGTAAGCTTCTTGATATTCTCCACCACGTTCTTCGCTTCAGCAGCAGTATCATTCGCTATTCTTGAAAGATTTGCAGCCCCTTGAGCCATCTGCTGCGATGCTGCACTTATCTGCTCCATTCCTGCGTTTATCTGGTCTACCGCTTCCTTGATCTGTTTCATTCCAGTTGAGTTCTCCTCTCCAATGCGTCTCATTTCAATGATGAAGTTTCGCATGCTCTCTCTCAGTTCGACGAGTGCGTCTCTGAAAGCTGCAAACTCTCCTTCCATCTTCACGTCTTTTCTGACTTCTCTCGTGAAGTCACCTTTAGCGTAGCTCTTCACGACCTCTATCCCCTCTCTTATGGGTAGCACAATCGCATCCGTCAGGCTGTTTATGTTTTCCACGAGCTTTGCATACTCTCCATAGGCAGCAACGCTTGCCTTGACATTCAGATTCCCTTTTGCAGCCTCACCACTAACCCTCAGAATCTCCGCAAACAGTGACCTCATGTCATCAATGAAGGAGTTAAATTCCTCGAACGTCGCTGCAATGTCTCCGCTATACTTCTCTGCTGGAAGTTTTACACTGAAATCTCCTCTCTTAAGTCTTGAAATCGCTCCAGCCAGCTCCCTAAACACCCCTTCTTCAATCCCTACCTCCGATGGCTCAACCACGCTGCTCATAGATAACTGTCATTGAGCCATCAGTATATCTTTTTCGTTTAATAATATAATTCTTATGAAAAATATCGGGGAAAAATTCGAAAAGGATAATTTCACAACTGCATGTCTTTGAAAAGTACTCTACCGTTACTCTGTAGTTTCCACGAATCAATAGCAGGGAATTTTAAAACAAATACTGCTCCGTTCTCACTCTTTTCAGTCCATATCTCTCCATTGTAGCTCTCAACTATCTTCCTCACGATGTAAAGTCCAAGTCCACTGCCCGCTCCTGTTGTAAATCCTTTATCGAAAATCTTGCCGATAATTTCTTCTGAAATACCCCTTCCATTGTCTTCCAACCTTACCACAACGTTTTTGCCATCCTCTGAAATGCAAACTCTAATCTCACTGGCATTTCCATGCTTTAAAGCATTTCCGAAAAGATTTTCGAAAACACTGTAAATACCTTCATTCGCCAGAATCCTTGCGTCCCCTTCAACTTTCACAGACAGATTGAAGCTTTTAGCAACCTCTTCAACAACCTTTTTTATGCTGTAAGACTTTTTAGCCTCGTTTGCGGACGACTCAAGCTCTTTCATTTTTCTGATAAGTGAGATTCCGCTATGAACGCTTTCTTTTATCTTCTCAACTATTTTTGGATTGTATTCTTCCTCAAGAAGTTCCGCAAAAAGATGAATCCTTGTCAAAGTGTTCGAAATATCGTGTCTCAATGTGCTGTTCAGGAACTTCAGGTATTCAACAAGAGAGTCGCTTTTTCTTTGAACTTCAATTCTGTCACTCACGTCAATGCAGAGGATAATACAGTAAGGTTCACTATTTATTTCAACATATATGCCCCTCATTTCCATCCACACGAACTGTTCATCCTCCGTTATAGCTCTTACAAGCAATGTATTGTTCATCTTTTCTCTGAAAATTCTGTGAATCCAGTTATAGGCTTTGTTTCTGTCTTCAGGGTGAATATACTCAAAAAAATTTTCTTTTTTACCCTCTTCAGATGTTTTGTTAGAGTAGACGATCTCACCCTTCGAATTTACTACGGACACGAGTGCAGGAATTTTCTCTATCACCTCTTTTGGATCAACCAGCAACATTGTTGGGGTTGGCATCCCAAATCACATAAAACCCTTTTCCTCTCATTTGAAATTCTTTTTTGAGATACTGTTCCTGTATACTCAGAGCTTCAGCCCTCCTCCACATCCTGAAGTTCATTTAATACTTCCAATAGAATACGCAGTATCCGATCACCCTTCGGTGTCAGAGCATAGTTATTATTTTCTTTTTCGATGATATTGTAGCTGGCCAAAGATTTCAGCAATTTGCTAAGGACGCTCGGACTGAGCCTCGACTCGAACATCAGCTCACTGAAACCAGCCGGAGTTTTACGTAAGATTACAAGAATCTTAAGCGAACCGGGATGGGTTACCGTTTTATACACATCCATCTTTCCATTGAGTTCACTCACCCCCATCATTTCGATCATCTCTGCTTGTCGTACTAATTTGTATTTACTACAAAGGTCATAAATTTTACTTTGATGCATTTCGAAAAGTAATTCGTTATGTATAAACAAAAACATTTAAAAAATCCGGAGAATAAATTGACATGAACAAGGAAAGAAAGGATGTGATAATCTCCTTCAGGATTCCTGAATACCTTAAATCAGAAATGGACAAGATAAACATTAATTGGAGTGAGTATCTGAGGAAAAAAATAGAGGAAAAGCTTAGGCTTGAAGAAATGAGGGCTATTTTGTCAGAAATCGAGGCTTTAAAAATTCGTCCTGGAGGTAAAACATGATAGTTGATGCATCCGCTGTCGTTGAAATTTTGTTTGGTAGTGATATTTATCAGAATATCATGGAAAAAGTGACAAGCGGAGAAATTAGACTCAGAACATCTGAAGCTGTCAAATTCGAAGTATGTGATAGTCTCATCAAAAAAGAGGACATGGGCTCTGAAATTCTTCAAGAATTGTTGCCACTCACCCTCAGATTTCTGGATCACATAACGACAAAAATGAATTCTGATCAGCTTTCAAAAGCTGTCGAACTTTCCAAAGCACTGAACTTAAATTTTTCATCTGCGACTTGCGTTATTCTTGCTCTCTCATTGGGAGATGTTTACGTAACGGCCGACAGGTCTATATCAAACAAACTGAAAAAAGAGGGGTATCCAGTTTTGCACCTTGATGAATTAATTTTTTAGTTTAGCTTTTTTTACTCTGGACGTCTGCATAATTTTTGGAAATTGAGAGATATGGCAAGTTTTGCATTATATGGTAGTATAACAAAAAATATCAATTCAAATTTTTTTATAAATTTTCTCTCTTAAATTCACGCACTCGAATTTATCCTTAAATCCAGCGGGAAGAGTTTCACTTTTACCTATTATCAAGTATCCTCCTTCAACAAGGGCGTTGTAAAAGTCATTGACAACCTTTGCCTTTTGCTGCTCACTGAAATAGATCATCACGTTTCGACAGAAAACTACATCCAGATACTTTGACACCGGACCTTCTGTTGTTAAATCGTGTTTTTTGAATCTGATATGCTTCTTCAGAAAATTCTTTACCCGATATCCATCTCCTTCTTTATCAAAGTACTTGTTGATAAGCATCTTGCTCAGATTTTTAAGCTGAACAGGTCTGTAAAACCCACCCCTCGCCATCTCAAGACAAGTATCATCAATGTCTGTGGCGTAGATGGAGATAAGCCACTTCTCCCCCAGAACTTCAAGAGCACATATAGCTATACTATATGGTTCTTCACCACACGAACATCCAGCACTCCAGAAACGAACTATGTTGCTCTTAACCCTCTTTTTTCTGCTTGCTATCTCTGGCAGTATATTCTTCATTAAGAACTCAAAGGGTGTTTTGTCCCTCATAAACTCCGTGACGTTTATCGTTATTGTATTCACAAGCTTTTGAATCTCTCCATCTCCATCGTTCCTAAGTATCTTGAGATACTCTCCATAATCTCTTAAGCCGAGCATCCTCATCCTTAACTCGATTCGTCTTCTGAGGTATCCCTCTCTGTATTTTGTTAGGTCTATCCCTGATTCTCTGCTCACAAGATCAATCAGACTTTTGAAAGCTAAATCCACAGTTCACCACCTCTGCTATATCTAACCAGCATCCTCCCATCGCTCGTAAAAAAATAGACGGTTCTGCCCTGATCCCCTCCTATATCTTTTGAAACCAGCCGTATCCCAAAGTCATCCAGTATCGAACTGATAGCCTCCACATTTCTGTCGCCAATCCTCAACATGTCCATTGTCATGTGTTTGAATAGCTGCGCTCCTCCGGCCATCTTCGCAATCACTCTGTCTCTTTTTCCTCCAAGCCTCTCCATAGCTTCAATCATCATCTCAACAGCATGATCAGCATACTTTGCACTTCTTTTGGTTCCATTGGATTGAGGGAGCATTACATGGGCAAGCCCCCCTACCTTCACTGCTGGATCATAGAGGGCAATACCTATACAAGAACCAAGCCCTACAGTTTTCAGCACCGCCCCCTTAGCCACCCTGAATTCACCGATGCCCACTAACATCTCATTTCGCATCATTCCACCATTCCGAGGAGTTGAAAGATGTATTCCACGAATTTCTCATTTGGAAATAGCATCACGAGAATTTCAATCTCATTCTCGCTGTCTTCAAGCTTCGTTTCAAAAACCACGACATAGTCACTTTTCTCAGCAAGCTGGGAAACTATTGCATCTATGACAGCAATTGCGATATCTTTTGCGAAACTCGGTGGAGTTGGAATCAGAATTTTTTCCAGCATCTCAGCCGTAGCATCGCAGAAAGCTGATGAAAGAATATTTCCTATCTCCATCAGTGTTGAGTCAACCATCTCCTCATCGCTCGTATCTCCAAGAAGAGCCTCCGCAAGCTTGAGCGAAGATTGCTCTGGAAAGTTGATGTATAGAAATCCCGCCTGCCCATCTTCGACATCATCAAGGGCTGTAACAACCCCTGCAACTATCTTGTCCACATCAATCACGTTGTGAAGTTCCTGAACTTTAACCACTTTGACCACTGGCACAGACATTTCAATGATTCTGCCGAGCATTTGTGAGAGGGACGTTGCAGCTTTCCCAACACCTATATTTCCCAGCTCCCTAAGGGCGTCAAGTTCTATTTCGCTCAAATTCTCAATACTATGCAAGCCTATCACCTCCTAACAAACTCGAAATATCAATAATGGGCACAACCTTCCCATCTCCAAGAATTGTCACACCACTAAACCCTCTAACCTTGGCTAAATGCCCTGTTAGAGGCTTAATTACTATCTCCTGCTGTTCAGCAATTGTATCTGCTATTAAGGCATACTTCTCCCCCTCCTTCTCAACAATTATTCCAACTTCTCTCTCTGGCTTCCCGTTCATAATATTGAAAAGTTCTCTTAGCTTGAATGCCGGAACGAGCTTTCCACGAACGATTAAAAATGGATTTCCATGGATTACCTTCCAGTTGTCCTCTGTAACATAAAGAGCTTCAACGACACTTGAAATTGGTATGGCATACGTCTCGTATCCGACCTTAACGAGCAACGATTTAATTATAGCAACCGTTGGTGGCAGGTGTATCCTTATTCTCGTTCCTACTCCCTTCTTTGAGCTTATCCTCACACTTCCTCCCAGTCTTTCAACTGTTGTTTTGACTACATCCATCCCAACCCCTCTTCCCGAAATTTCCGTAGCCTCATCCTTTGTCGAGAATCCTGGAGCGAATATCAGCATCTTGAGTTCATCCTCGCTCATCGAATCTGCCTCAGTTTGAGTTACTATACCTCTTTCTATTGCTTTCTGCTTGATCTTCTCCACATCCAAGCCCTTTCCGTCATCTTCAAGCTCAATTATAATATTGTTCTTCTCTCTCCAAGCAGCAAGCCTTATTCTTCCAGTTTCGCTCTTTCCTGCTGCAACTCTTTCTTCAGGAGTTTCTATGCCATGATCAACTGCATTTCTCACAAGATGAACGAGTGGGTCACTGATTTCATCGAGAACTGTTCTGTCAAGCTCTGTGTCAAGACCTTCCATCACAAACTCAACCTTCTTGCCGAGCTTCCTTGCCAAGTCTCTAACCATCCTCGGGAATTTGTTGAAAACTCTCTCAACCTTCACCATTCTTATCTGCATTATCTCGTCCTGAAGGCTCGTGATGGATTTATCCATAATAGATACGGCCTCTTTTAGTTCAGGAATGTCGTATTCACTTGCGATTTGCAAAAGTCTTCCCTTGCTTATGACAAGCTCACCAACGAGGTTCATTATGGTATCAAGCTGAGCTATGTTCACTCTTATGCTCTCCAACTTCCTATCTTTCTTCTTTCTAATTCTGTTATCCTCTTTTTTACTCCCTTCTTCGCTCTCTTCCTCCCTTCTTTCTTCAACATTCTCGACCTCACTTATCCTGATCTTAGTTTCATCCTTTCTATCTTCAATCGTAGAGACTTCGAATCTATCAATTTCGGCTATTCGGCTCATAGTTTCTTCAATGCTCTTTACATCAGAAGTTTTGAGGTACACAGCAAAATGTCCGTCAAAATCCTCACTTTCCATGTCATCTTCATGCGGGATTACTCCAACAACCTCTGAAATTTCACTTAAAGTTTCGATAACTAAGGCTGCTCTTACGCCTTTCATCACGCAATCCTGAGTGAGATAAACGTCAACTCTGACATTCGCATCCTTCACATCTTCATTCTTAATTTCAACTATACTCTCCTCATCCTTAGCTTGAACAAAATCGCTTAGAGAGGAAATAATGTCAAAAATGTCAACATCATCGCTGTCCTCATCCTCGATCTTGTCAATCATCTCTTCAACGGCATCAACAGCTTTGAGCATTACATCAACCAGTTCGCTGGTAACCTCAAGCTCTCCCTCCCTCACCTTCCCCATCGCACTCTCAAGCTTATGGCAGAGATTTTCGAGGTTCTTGTAGCCCATAAATCCTGCCATGCCTTTGATTGTATGTGCTACTCTGAAAATTTCGTTTATTGCTTCATTGTCGCCTCTCTCAAGTTTAATGAAGTTCTGATTCATTACATCAAGATACTCCCTCGCTTCTTGAATGAACTCCTGCTTGTACTCCTCCATATCACCGTTCATTCAGCTTCACCTCCAGAAATCTCACAATTTCCTCAGCTATCTCAAAAACGGGCTTAACTGATGTTACTCCACCAAGCTCAATTGCCGCCTTTGGCATACCGAAAACGACGCATGTGTCTTCGCTGCTCGCTATCGTAAGTCCACCAAAGTCTTTGATCCTCTTCATTCCATATGCTCCATCCTCTCCCATTCCTGTTAGAATTGCTCCTACGACATTACCACCATAGGATTCAACAACCGACTCGGCTGTAACATCTACGGATGGCTTTACAGCGTTGACAGGCATGCCATCGACAATTTTGATTCTAACAACATCTGCTGCTCTTCTAACTTTCATGTGATATCCACCGGGAGCTATGTAAACTATGCCATCCTTCACTCTCTCATTGTTTTCGGCCTCCTTAACCTCGACCTCAGAAATGGAGTTAAGTCTCTCCGCAAGTTGCTGAGTGAACCCAGGAGGCATGTGTTGAATGACGAAGACCGGTGCTGGAATGTCTGCAGGCAGCCTGGGGATTATCATTTCCAAGGCTGAAGGTCCGCCAGTGGACGAGCCTATTAAAACGCAGACATCCTTTGTCTTTGCCCCCCAACTACCTCTCACGACATCAAGCTTCAGCTTCTTGAGATTTTGAATCCGCATGAGGTTTGGAGATGTCCCTGCAACTATCTTGACTTTGGTCACGAGTTCTTTTTCAATAGACGAAAGGTCGACGAGTGAACCACTTGGCTTTGTAATGAAATCAACGGCACCGAGTTTCAACGCTTCGAGCGTCTCTCTTGCTCCCTCAGTTGTAAGAGTGCTGAGCATTATGACTGGTGTGGGTTTCCTTTCCATTATCATTTTCAAGGCTGTAAGTCCATCCATCACTGGCATCATTATGTCTAAGGTTATAACATCAGGATTCAGCTTCAAAGTTTTCTCAACAGCTTCCTTTCCGTTCTTTGCGGTACCAACTACCTCTATCCCTGCTTTGGTCAATATATCGCTGACTGCCATCCTGACCAAAGCCGAGTCATCAACTACAAGAACCCTCATGGTTAGTTCAATCCAGCAACCTTCTTGAGTTCCTCAATCACCTTCGGAGCCTGAAATGGCTTTACTATGTATCCTCTCGCCCCAAGTTTGATTGCCGCCTTCACCATCTGTTCTTGTCCTACAGCGGTGCACATCACAACCTTCGCATTAGGATCCATCTTCTTTATCTCCTTTAGTGCCTCAATGCCGTTCATTTCTGGCATCACAATGTCCATGGTTACTATGTCCGGCTTAAGCTGTTTGTAAAGCTCAACTGCCTGCTTTCCATTCTCAGCCTCACCCACTATATCAAAACCTCCCGAAAACAAGATGTTCCTCAAAAGCTTCCTCATAAATGCCGTATCATCCACAATCAAAACCTTCGGCATACCCATCACCCCGCGGCCTTTTTCATAATGTCATTCACAAGAGCCACACCCCTTGGTGTGAGCTCAATCTCCTTCCTTATTTTCACAACTCTCGCCAAACCCATATTGACGAGCTTGTCATACAACTCGTTCAGCTCCTCAGTAGTGATACCCAAGATAGACTCGACTCCAACAGAGTCAACTCCTGTGTAGACCATTGTCAGAATTTGCTCTTCGAGTTCTGACAACTTATCCTTGGGCTTCTGGCTCTCAATAATGTTCTGGATGTAGTTCTCCAGCATCTCAAGGGTTGTTTCTGGACAAAGAACAAAGCTCGTTATGACCTCTCCGTTCTCAACATGCGTTAGAACCAGCACGACCCTCTGCTTTTTTCCTACAGTCCTTACGTCCTTCCCGACAGAGCCCAGATTCTGGATAGCGATTCTGATCTGCTTTGAAGGTGAGAGAAACCACAGAGCCTCGTCAGTGATGCTCAGATATCCCTTATCCCACTTGGTATCCTTGACAACTACACCACCACGGGTGGCTGGGGAAAGAAAGTATACTGCAAACCTATCCGATTTTAGGTTGAAAGCCAGATATCTGAAAATCTGATCCTGTTTTTTCCCGAAGTTGATGTAATAATTTTGGTTATCTTTCTTTATTCTGACAACTGTTTTCCCCTCGTAAGTAAGTTTCTCTAAGTCCTGTATCTCTTTGAAGGGAACCGTCAAGCCTGCAAAGGATATTGCATTCTCAGTTATTACCGCCTCGCCCCCTCTCCACCCGCCATCAAAGTACTCTACTGGCAGTTTCAGGACTTTGTTGCTCATAACCTACCACTATCCCCTGAATCTCTCCACCTCGTCCTCACTCAAAACCTTATTCAGATCTATCATTATCAGCAGCCCATCAGGAAGCTTCCCCACTCCTTTGAGGAACTTTGCCTCCTCCCTGGCGGTTATTATACTCGGCAAATCCTCGATGTCTGCTGTAGAAAGATACTTGACTTCATTAACTGTATCCACCATCATCCCAATTACAGCATTATCGAACTCTACCACGATAATTCTTGTATTGTTGTCAATCGGCTTTGACTCCATTCCGAAGCGCTTTCGGAGGTTGATGATTGTTGTGATTTGCCCTCTGAGATTGATCACACCTTCAACATAATCTGGAGCGTTGGGGATTCTGGTTATCTGAGAGGGACGAATGATCTCCCTCACCTGAGATATATCCACACCGTATCTCTCATCTCCAAGATTGAACACTATTACCTGAACCGTATCACCTCCCCTTATCTGAACGGACTCGCCCTGCATGGTGTATCACCTCATAAAAAGGGGAAAATTATTTTCCATCAACTCTATCTCCACCATTCGCCATTGTCTCTGCATAGCTCTCCGACACATCCACCCCTTCAGAGTCAAACACCTTAAAGTTCTCCAAGATTATCTGAAGTGTTTCTGTTGCGATTTTGTTCATCCTCTCCATTACCATGCTGACCTGCTGCACCGCTGCCGTCTGCTCCTCTATTGCAGCAGAAGTTTCTTCGCTGCTTGCAGCGTTCTCTTCTGCTGTAGATGCGACCTCTTCGAAGTTTCTCGCCAGTTGCTCTATCTTGCCGAATCCTACCTCAACGCTTTCTGCAACCTGTTTCAGCATCTCATTTATCCTGTTAACAGATTCGGCTATTTCCCCAGCCCTGGCTAAGGCATTCTCTATACCCTCACTTCCCTGCAGACTACTCTCCTTAACTTTTCTCGTAGCCTCTATAACCTTCTTCGTCTCCTCTTGGACATTCCTGACTATTTCATCTATCTCCTCAGTGCTCTTCCTGCTCTCCTCTGCAAGCTTTCTCACCTCATCGGCAACAACGGCAAACCCTCTGCCGTGCTCTCCTGCTCTTGCAGCCTCTATAGCCGCATTCAAAGCGAGGAGGTTGGTTTGGTCTGCGATAGACTTTATTCTTTCCGTGACTTTTCCTATGTTCCTTACCGTGACTTCTAAGGTTTCCACAACCTTTGCAGCATTCTCTACTTCTTCAACAATAGTTTTCATTATTTCAAGGGCCTTTGCCCCCTCTTTCCTTGCCATCGTCGCGTTTTCTGCTGCCTCAGAAGCGAAGTTTGCAGATTCTTCGGATTTAACACTGAGTTCTTTGAAAATTTGCTCAGCTGCCTTCAACTCTGCAGTTGACGCGTTAGCCAACCTCGAAAGGTTTTCACTTCCCGTGGCGATTTGCTGGGAGGCTGAGCTAATCTGCTGCATTCCTGCATTCATCTGATTTACAGCTTCATGAGCCTCTCTCACTTGGTTGGCAGTTTCCTTCATATCCTCAGCGAGACTTCTTATAATTTCATTTAGCCTCTCTGTGAATTCGTTGAAGATGTCGAAGGTCTCCCCGAATTCGTCATCCTTTATCTTCTCAAGTCTGACACTTAGATTGCCAGCCTGCAGTTCTCTAATCCCATTGCTGAGCATGTTGAGGCATTTATCGGTGTAGGCAAGCATTTCTTCGATTTCTTTCTCTTTCTCTTTTATCTCCGTCAAATCAACTACGTACTCAACACAACCTGTGACTTTGCCGCTATCATCTACAAGCGGTGTTCCAACGTACATTATTGGTATCTCTTTTCCTCCGGGTCGTGCGATAGTCTCTGCACTTATCGCCTCCTTCTCCGACATCGCTCTTGCACAAGCACATTTTTCGGTTCTGCAGTTTTCAGTTCTGAAGAGGTCGTAACATTTTCTACCGATAATTTGATCCTTTGCTATACCAAGAACTTCCTCTGCTGCACGATTTGCAGTAAGGATTGTAAACTCGGGGTCTATTTTTATGACAGGTGCACCAACTCCATCTAACACCTCTTGAACTTCTTTTTCTTTCTTCTTGACCTCAGTAAGGTCTTCAATAGTCTCAACAACTCCAAGGATTTTGCCCTTTTCATCATATACTGGTGCTGCTGTAGCCCTTACATAGCTCCTCTTTCCAACTTTTGGCAGTTCTATCCATGTTTCAACAACAAAAGCTCCTTCGAGGCTCGGGTGCTTTTTGACAATGTCGTAGTATCTGTGTGCATCTTCTGGATTGTCGAGGACTATATCTGCGAGTACTGGTCTTTGAGAGTCGTAGAAGGGATACCAAGTATTTGTAGTCCCCACAAGCTCTTCTGCTTTAACACCCGTGAGCTCTTCAGCGGCCTTATTCCAGTGCGTTATTCTATGCTCAATATCCACAACAAAAGTCGGTACTGGTATTTTGTCCATCACCTCTGCCATCTCTCTTTCTTTCCTCTTGATCTCGCTTATATCCTTCAGGAACACGATAGCCCCTTCAAGTTTACCGTCAACCCATCTCGGAGAGACATTAACGAGAACAGGAATAGTACTGCCATCTGCAACTCTAATCGTTGCTTCAACATCCATCACAGCCTCTCCAGCCTCCATGGCTTCAATGGTTGCCCTGCAAACCTGACAGTCATCGTCAAGTGCAAACAGGTCTTTAGCCCGCTTCCTAACTGCATAATCTGCCGTGTAACCCGTCAGCTTTTCAGCCTGTCTGCTCCATTTAATTATACGACGATCTCTGTCAATAACATAGAATGCATCTGGAATACCCTTCATGATTGACTCGATTTCCGCAACAGTACTCTTGAGCTCATCCTCCTTTCTCTTCATATCGCTGATGTCGTAGAATACTTCAATGTATCCGGCAAACTCCCCGTTAACATACACCGGATAAACAGACACAGAAGCGATGAATGCTTCACCACTCTTTGGAATGAGCTTTAACTCAATGTTCTCGACCTTCTCTCTGTTCTTTATCGCTCTTACAAGCTCTCTGGCCCTTTCGACGTAATCCTCATGAGCGACCGCAACGTCTGCTGGTTTGAATCCAACAAGCTCATCGGCGCTCTCGAAACCTGCCAGCTTTGCAGCGTTGTTGTTCGCGTACTTTATGACGCCACTCTCATCAACAAACAGCACGTATGTTGGCAAGTTCTTGAACACTTCCTTTACAAGCTCGTATGCTCTCTTTACCTCCTCTTCTTTCTTTTTCTGCTCCGTTATGTCTATGAAAAAGTCTATCATCCCGGCGAACTCTCCGTCAACGTATACCGGTGCGCATGATGTCAGTATTGGCATTGATTTACCGGTTTTGACTTCCAGGAACCCCTCTTTTCCTTCAATTTTCATTTTGTTCTCGAATGCCAGCTCTACGAATGTTTTTCCACCTGCAGCAAGATTTTTTGCAATCTCAGACGGTCTTTTACCCACTAAATCCGCTACGTCTCCTCCGTAGACTTCGGCAGCATACTCATTTATGTGCTCTATAACTCCCTGCCTGTTTAAGAACAGAACAAAGGCTGGTTTTGGAATCTGCCTTATAAGCTCATTTATGAACTTCTTCATCCTTTCCAGTTCCATTTCCTTCTCTGTCAGCTGTTCCTTCAACATCTCAATTTTTTCTCTTTCTTCCTTGCAATCACTCTTTGCTGCTTTTTCCACGAGAGCCTTTAGCTTCACTACTGACTCATCATTTCCTAACACCGACAAAAGTTGATTTAGCTCTTCATTCATTCATTACCACCGATAGTGCTTGTCGAAAATAAAAAATAAAATTTTCTCTATAAAGTAAAATTCCTAATTAGAAAATTCAAAAGTGAAATTAGATTTTGAAAAATGTTTTCTTGAAAAATTTTATTTATGCTATAAGTTTAACGAGTCTACACCAACGATTAGGAAAGTATCTTCTCATAAGCTCTTTTTGTTGAAATTTCAGCATCTCCGAGGTCATCAAGAACTTTTTTCATTTTTTCAGCACTCTCTCGTATCATTTTAATCCCCTTACCTAATCCAATTTCATTTTCAAGCTCTGTAACACCAAGAATTACTGCCAAGGGATTTCTCAGACGATCTGCAAGAAATTGAAAGTACTCCAAATTCGCCTCAAGTCTTTTTACCATACCCTCCACTGCTTTTCTGTTTTCAAAGTGCTCAATTGCCCTTGAAAGCACTACGGTCATATCCTTCAAAATTTGAACGATCTCTTCATAGTTTTCTGTAAGAAATAAATATACTGCAGAATTCTCACAAATTGGTATGGTTAGAAGATATTTGTGATTAAAATTTTTACATGAGCACTCTTTAACATTTACAAAACCAAATCTCTTTGGTTGATAGTTGAGATACTTGCAACTCATGACATCCTCATCCATGCGGTAGTATTCTCCAGTTTTGTCTGAGATTACAACAGCCGTACAGAGTTCGTTGTCAAAAACAATGTCTGCAAAGAACTTTATCATTTCTTCTCTACTGTTGTATATCCATATGTAGCTCGAAAAGGTAAATGCGGTGAATAACATTTCATTCAGTTTTTTCAGATAATCTAATTCAGAACACACTATCTCACGCTCGGCAAAGCTTTTAACCTTTGAATTGCTTCCTGTAGCTCTCTCTCAAGCTCCTCAGCAGAGAACTTCTGCCCCTTGAGGTCTCTCAAAAGGTCAATTTCCTCCTCCTCCTTCACCTCAACTTCCTTTGCAAGGCTTGAAATCAGGTCATCTTCTTCGTCGAACTCGATCTCCTCCTCTTCCTCATACTCCTCCTCTACATCCTCGTTTTCCTCTAAGTGCTCATCAGTGAGGCTGATTTCACCCTCAAAGTCCATATCGAGGTCTGAATTCAGCTCAGGTAGGTCTGGAACATCAGGAAGCTGCGTGTCTTCAGAAATTTCTGAATTGGCTGTTATTTTGCTGGCTGTTTCCATCTCTTCGAGAAGATTCTCATCAAGTTGAACAGTTTTTGTCACATCATCTAATGGAGTTGCCTTCTCACTCTCTTTTTTGCTTACACCAGCAGAGACAACTTCATCCAGTTTCTCATCAATTTCTCTTAGCTTCTCCTCCACCTCCTTCTTTTTCAAAAACTTGGGTAGTTTAAACACACCCAACTCAATCTTTCCAACCCTTTCATGGATGTAGGGAAGGGCCAAGACGATTGCCGCAAAGACAACACCAATTACCATCTCAATCATCCTATCACCTCCTCATGTTTCTACAAATGATGGGAGTGTAAACGCCCACTTCACAACAGGTGGAACTACAAGCATGAGTACTCCTGACAGGATTAGGAAGATTGAACCGTAGAAAAGATACATGTATCTCCCCCCACCCCTAACCACATTTGCTGCGAGCATGTTGGCAATTGTTAGGGACAAAATAATCCAGAGAGAATACTGATCAAGAAACTCGACGGGAATTTTTGAAAATATCCCTATGTTCAAACCCTGCAAACCTCCCGGAACTTTGCTAAAAACCTCTCCTGTGCTAACACCTCCAAGTTGTGTCGCGAACAGATTGGATATATAGTCTGAGAACACTGTAAGAATCTGAGTTATGAAAAGGATTAAAGCGACCATGGCTATGTGTAATGGAATTATTAAGTTTACAAATCCTGAAGAGATAAGGTCTCTTTTAAGCCTTAGTAGAACCATTTCCAGATTTGATGAGGACACGATCTCCCCCACAACGTCAGCATCCCCACCGAGGTCTATGGCATCTACAAATATTGCAGTTAGCTTGTTTATAAGGTAGCTCCCACTCTCTCCCGTGAATTTCTCCCATGAAATCTTAGGATCAAGACCCATAGATAGTCTCCGGTATAGTTGCAAAACAAGGTCCTTAAGTTCTCCAAGATTTTTTTGGTCAATTCTGCTTAGAGCATCGGAAATAGATACACCAGCTCCTGCTTTTATTGCTCCAAGACTTCTGATGAATGAAGTAAATGCCTCATCCCTCATACTAATCTTTTTGTCATCTATCCTGCCGATAATCCCAATAGGTAACATTACAATCCCGGCAATCAAAAACCCAAGTCCTTTCAAATCAATCCCAGGAGGAATTATCCCTAACCCCTCACCTTTAGTCTGCATGCTTAGAAAGCTTGGTATAAGGGTAAGAATGACAATGGAGATCAGTGCTAGTGGAATAAGAAGGGGGGATAGTCGTGAAATTACCTTCTGTTCTTTCGATTTAATTTTGCTGTCATGAACTTTTCTATCTTTCGGCACTGCTTTGAAAAGCATGAAAACCCCGAACATGGCAATTGCAAAATTCCCCATCGCCGAGACGATCAATGTTGATGATGGATCACCTGAACTGTATATGACAACTGAAAGCAGAATTACAACAGAAATCAGAGATGCTGAGACGAGCAGAGATGCGTAGGCATCACTCCACTTTCTCAGACTCTCGAGGTTTCTTTCATACTCGTCTTTTCTTACAGTCTTGAAGGTTCTCCATTCTCTCTCCAGAAACTCGTTATCGGGTTCCCCAGCAGCAATTGCATTTGCCATTCTGTTAAATAGTCTCCTCAGCCTCTCATGCTTTATTTTCTCAGCAACAAGTTCGCACGCTGTTGCATAATCATAATGCCATTTCTGCGTCAAGTCCTTGACCTTCCTGAAGTATCTGCTTGGAGAGTACTCCTCTTTCTCAGAAATCATCTCAAATATCTTGTCTCTACTCAGATTTGCTGTCGAGAGGGAAGCCATGTAGGTTAGGGTGAAGAGCAAGTCATTATCCATCAGAAGGTCTCTTCCCGAACTTCTGAAAATTTCCAGTATTCTGCTCAACCCTGGCAGTTTTCCGAACTTTGTGCTGAAAGAAGTTTTTGAAACTCTGACCGTGCCGAAGCCCATTTTAACCCACCTCACACTTTAATGCTAAGTAGTCCACTCTTGTATATCTTTGAAATTGCCTTGAAAAACTCGTAAAAGTCTCTAACACCCTCTTCATCAAGCTTTTTCAGAATCTTAGCTCGTTTTTCCACTTCTTCATAAATCAGCTTTTTCTTATTTGGTGGAATTCCAAGCCTTGTGGCTATTTTTTGCTCTAAAATATACGAGCTTCCGTATCCTGTAAAAACGTGAGTATCAGTTACAGGGTCCCACTGGAAGACCTCAATAAACGATACACCACCCTTCTGAGGGTTGTAGCCAACAATCTCGCTAACGCTAAGAACCCTCCTGACAAGCTTTCCATCCGGTCTTCTCACAGCACTCTGAATAACCACAAAGTTCAGATTGTCAATAAACGTTTTTGGAACACTGATTGGTTCTGTAGTCAATCTCTGAATGAGCTTCTCAACCGTTGCAGCATGGAATGTTGACATGACTGGGTGGCCTGTCTGCATAGCTTGGAATGCAATATTACCCTCAACACCTCTGATCTCTCCAACGAGGATGTAGTTGGGTCTCTGCCTCAATGCAGCCTTTAGAAGGTCAAACATTGTAACGTCGCTGGTTCCGCCACCTTCCCTAATGCCCCCCGCTCTTGTGCTACCTCTGGTTACCTCCCTAGTCCAGTTTTTATGGGGTACCTGAAGTTCGGGAGTGTCCTCGATTGAGACAATCTTCGCCTCAGGTCTTATGAAGGCCGTGATAGCGTTTAGTAGCGTTGTCTTACCGCTCGCAGTTTCACCACAAATGAATCCACTCATACCTTCGCTGATGAGTAGCCAGAGATAGCCAGCAATCATGTAATCGAGTGAACCAAATTCGATGAGCTGGAGAACACTGAAAGGCGTCTCGTTGAACTTTCTGATGGTGAAGTTGCTTCCATTCTTGCTGATGTCGTTTCCAAACACAATGTTAATTCTGCTTCCATCAGGAAGAGTTGCATCCACAATTGGATCTTTATACGTGACAGGCTTACCTATTCTTTCTGCAAGTCTTATTATGAATTTGTTAAGGGTTTCTTCATCTCTAAACTCTATTACACTCTTCAATCCTTTGAATATCTTGTGCTCTATGAATATCGGACCCAATCCACTACATGAGATATCCTCAATATACTTATCCCTGATGTACGGCTCAAGAATTCCGAGACCAACCTTGTCCCTGATGAGGGCATATTCCAACGCTTTATACTGCTGAGGGGTCACCTTTAACTTATCTCTAAACCCATTCTTTCCGTTTCTACCAAAGAAGTTAAGTTTGAGCTTTGGTATCAGTCTAATCTCGGCTCGTGTGTTTTCTATAAAGTTTTCCTCCTCCTTGTCGGCAATTTCACAGACTTCTCTGAGCGCCTCTTTCAGTATTCTGATTTTCTCTTCATTGTCTTCTGGATCAAAGTCAACATCTGTGATATAATCCACCAATCTGGTCTCTACCTCTTTAAGCAACTCATCAACGCCAGTCAGTAATGTTGGCTCTATTGGAATGTAGAAGTTCCTCATATCGTTTTTGTCAGGGTAAACATGGATGTAAATCTGTTCGTCAGCTGGATAAATGAGGTTTGGTCTGTCCATATCGCCATGCTTTTTCCTATCCAACTTGGGAACATACTTGGGTATGCCTATCTTGTCGAGGGGGAGAATATGGAGATACTCAAGGAGGTGAAGATTTTTCTGTACTTCCTTTTTCATCCTGTCTGGCAGTAACTTGTAAATCCCACATGTGGCCATATTCGTGTGGTCATGCTCCTCTTCAAGCGGTCTCGGTTTGAAGGGGAAATTAGCCACTACTCCCTGCTTTAATCCTTTGGGTTTGAAACTGAAATCTATTTTCGCCGATTCTGCCGCCATACTTACTCCCCCTCATTATTATTGTAATCGTAATTAACTACTAACTCTATGCACCTCATATTTGATATACTTTACTATGCTCTTGCCTCCGAAATCGGTATTATCTTCAGTCCAAATCCCGGATGGACTTCGAAGCTCACTATATTTCCTGTTGTCTTCTTTGCACCTCTTATTTTAGCCACTTCAAGCACGCTGACGTACCTATCCCCAACCTGTTCTTTCCTGAGGAACAGATGACAATCGCATGCTGATCTAATTCTCACAAGAGTGTCTTCTTTGAATGCATGCTGGTGCAGAGTAATGAGAACCGTCTTTCCACTATCACATAGATTTTTTAGCTTTGTTAAAAACTCCAGAACGTCATCTTCTGTGGAATAAGTTGTGAACATCGTTAGGGAGTCAATCATCACAATATTCTCTCTTATTGCCTTTATGTGATTAGCAACGAGATTCAAGATACTCTTCATCTGTTCAGTACTCCACTCTATTCCCTCAAGATGCATTGGAAAAACTCTCAGATAACCCCACGCATAGAAATCTGATACGTCAAGGCTTAAAGATTCCATTTGCCTTAGGAAGCTCTTTATCGTGTTTTCTGTGGTATAATATGCGATGTTATGACCACTCATCAACCCCCCATATACGAACTGTTGACAGAGAACACTCTTTCCCGTGTCATTTT
The DNA here is from genome assembly GCA_002507545.1 of Archaeoglobus sp. UBA230. Taxonomy (GTDB): domain Archaea; phylum Halobacteriota; class Archaeoglobi; order Archaeoglobales; family Archaeoglobaceae; genus Archaeoglobus. The sequence goes on from DAVR01000004.1 coordinate 94,273, forward strand.
CTCCTTCTATGAGAGTTAGAGAGCCAAGTGGGATGCCCCCACCAAGCCTCTTGTCTATCTCGGTGTTTCCACTTGAAAGAATCTTTTTCTTTTTCTCCTCCTCTAAATCCATCAAACTTTCAACCATTTCACCACCCCCTTATGGAATTGTGAATTCATAACTATCACAAACTGCATTTGGTGTGCATAGTAGAAGGACGTAAGTTCCATTTTCAAGCGGCTGCGTAAGGGTTGATCTGACCTCGGCCACCTCCTGCGGATCGAAAATTCCCGGGTTTATCAACTCACTGATTATATTATAGCTCGTCGAGTTTAGATAGATTGCAATCCTCCTGCCACTCTCAGAGTTGCCATAAACAATACAATCAAAGCCAGTGAAATCAGGATACTTCTCCTCTCCAGAATTCTTGAAGAATGCTAAAATTTGCTGCGTTGAGTCGTTATAACTAACGCTCAAAATTGTCATATCGCTCTTGAGCTTTTTAACTGCTATCTGTACTGCTTCTTTGTAGCTTTCGACGGAATATTCTGCAATAGTCGTGCTCCCTGCAAGGAAAGTGTATGCCACTGTAATTATTATTGCCGAGACCATTATCGCAGCAACCACTGTGTCGAAGCCCATTGACATCACCACGAGAAGTAATCGTTCGCCCTTACACCGTTGTAGAGGACGAAGGTCAGCAGGTACTCGTCCTGAGGCATTTGAGCTACATTAATGTTCTCGACGGCAAATTTCAGAGTCTCTCCCTTTTCCCAGTAATTGTCGCCGTCACCGTTCTCTATTGTGAACGAAACATCTGAATCAGATCCAGTGTAGTGAAGATACGCAGAATTCGAGGTAAAGAATATGTCGCTCAGACGTATTAAATCAGTATCAAGCCTCGTACTCCCCGTATTTTTCACCCAGAAATACACATTGACAGTGGTGGAAGTGTTTGTGACTTTGATGAAAATTATCTCCATGTCGGTTTCGACTCTCTCATTTAAATTTCCTGAAACTGAGGTATAAGAGTGGGCTAAATCCTTAACTGCTGGTAGAATGACCATTATGGCAGCCGTAACAGCTACCACTGTTGCGATCATCAGGATCGATGTTGATATCACCTCCCTTGCCATTGTTATACCTCAACGCAGCCGCTCTCACAGGCTCTCACAGCCTCTTTTCGAGTATCAAGCTCAGCAGCTTAGAGTCCATACTTGTGTCCTGTGGGTTCATGAGTTTGTGCAGTCTGTAAAGTTCAAGCAACATGTCCTCGAATCCGTCGTTCAGGGCTATCAGTTCTGCCAGTTTTGTGACAAAGTCCTTTGATTCCTCTGTTATATATCCTGCAGCCTCAAACACATCCAGCATCGTCCTGAGAGAGTCAATGCTGTACTTCTCAAGCATTCCTTTAACCCATTCCATCAGATTGAACAGTGTAACAATGTCGTATCTCGTGAACATCTCTACTCTCTGCATTTTCTCTTCTGTTCTGTCTTCAATTCTCGGTTCAGCCTCTACCTCACTCTCCTCCCTACAAACCCCAACCTGAGGCTGCAAGCTATCACCCTCTACCTCCGGCACCACCTCCTCAAAACTTTCTTTATGCCCGGCAACATCATGTTCATCCTCCAAACTTTCTTCCTCCTCTTCTCCAACTTCCTCTTCCTCTTCTTCTTCCAGACTCTTCTCAGGCTCAGGAATTACAGCGGGAACAACCTGTATCTGTGGTTGTTGCACTGCTGACAAAGCTCCTTCAGCAAGATTTTGCAGGTTCTGGAAGGGGTTTTCAAGGTTGTTGAGCGTTTCCCTCAAATCCAATAACAATTTTTTAACAGACCCTTTGAGGACGTCAAGCTCTTTCTCCAGTTTGTCAATTCTGCTCTCTGGTGTGTCAGCTTCAGCACTTGCGAGAATCTCATCAATCGCTGCCTGATCAACAGTCTCCTGCATTCTATCACCTCTAAAAAATTTAAAAAATTGTTAAAAATTTACTTAAGCAATACCATTACGTTGTCGATGCTTGGTGGAGCCTTGAGCTCGATCGGATAGCTTGCACCTATTGGCGGCTTAACTTCAATTATGAAGTCATCGTTCGGGTTGATGTCAAAGCCCGCATCTTTCAGATAGACTGTAACCTCTGCCTTCTCGAATTCCTCAAGGTAGTTGTCCGGATTGCTGCCCTGCAGGCTGTAGACCCAGTTGACGTAATATTCGCTGGTCTTGGTTAGCTGGCTTGAGTTAATTTCGTATGACAGTTCCTTGTAGTCACCATCTGCCGGAACAAGCACTGTGATTATCGTCTTGTTGAGGTCGATTGGCTGTCCACCGGCAGCGAGCTGCAGGGTGAAGGTAACGTAATCTATATTGTTTGTTGTGGTATTTCCAGTAGCCACGATGCTACCAACAAGCTCCATGCTGCTTGTCGCCTGCTTAACACCTGTATGCACAGTCTCCTGACCCTTCTGGGTTGCGAAGAAACCAGCTCCGAGCAGCACGTAGCTGAACACTGCTGCAACTGTGACGAATGCTATCAGCACGATCGCAGCTTCAAGGCCCGTGAAACCCTTCTCATCTTTACCAAATCTCAGCCACCTCATGGTACATCACCTCAGATGTATGTCAGACTTGTAAAGCTCGGTGGGAGCGTCTTGGTTATTGCCAGCGGTGCACCGATGGGTGGTCGGACTTCAATTGTAACTTCCTCGTTCGGATTCAGCTGGCCTATGTTGTTGCTCCAGTCGGTCAGTGTGACGTTTATTACTATCTTGTACTTTTCATTCTGCTCAACTACGTTATCGTTATCTCCCACTACATTTTCATACCACCACGGGCAGCTTGCTCCTCCGCTACCCGGTGCGCAGTTATTTTCGTCATAGAACAGCTGCTTGAAACCATCATCGGTCGTTATGGCTATAGATGTCTTGTTGAGGTCAACAGGAGAACCGCCAGCAGTCTGTGTTACGTAGAAGTAAACTTCACCGACCTGACCATTGGATCCAGTGCTCCCACCCTTGGCGGTTGTACAGTCCAAGTAGATGTACTGCCCATCCAATGTCAGGCTGCTCGAAGCCTGCTTTACTCCAGTGTCAACGACCTTCTTTGACTTCTGTGTGGTGTAGAAACCGGCTCCCAGCATGACGTAGCTGAACACTGCCGCAACCACTACGAACGCTATCAGCACGATGGCAGCTTCAAGCCCTGTAAATCCCTTCTCATCCCTTCTTATTTTCAAAATTTTCCCTCTTCTCATCCCATCACCTCTCACCATCTTCAAAAAACTCTGATAAATGACAATATATAAGAATTTTCTTATATGTTGAAATTACTTTTTTCTAAGTTGAAATTTCCTTTATCTAATTTCAAAAAAGCAAGTTCTTCTGTCAAGCTCATAGTGGACTATAGTCACGCACTGCTCTGCCATAAGGGAGATATCGGACAGCTTCACCTTGGCAATGGCATACTCCTCCACAACCCCTTCCTGTTCTTCTGTCAAACCCTGATGGTCCCCTATAACAAAAAGAGGATCAGAAGGTATATTTACTGACTGTATGTCTGTTCCATCTTCCTTCAGATAGATAATCGAGTAACGATTGCTCAACTCGTCAAGTAGGAGTTCAAGACTCTTTCTCGCCACGTAAACCCCAGAGTGAACTTCAGCCCAATCTCCACCGCACTCAATCCCGAGAGCCTTTCTTATGTGTCCCGCAACGTTTCTCTCATCAGGAGACATCCTTTTTACTTCTTCTCCTCTAACCATTACCACCTTTGGCGGTTCAGGTGGGCCAAGTAAAAGAAGGTAAACTTCAACGTCCTTCCTTATGCCGTGTGAAATGAATAGGGCTTGAGAGGTGCAGCGGCAAAGAATATCCATTCTTCCCGCACCGGGTATGTCATTAAGGTTGAAGGGCTTGGTGAAAGCTTTGTTTCCAACAATTAAAAATCCTCTCACCACACCACCCCTGAAAGCGTAAAGTATGCAAGATATATCAGGATGATGACCCCAGCAATCTTTTTTATAGTTCCATAATTTGCCAGAACAAATTTCTCTCCCGCTCTGAAAACTGCAGCAATCGTGACAGCCATTCCAAGTCCATAAGACACCATCACAAAGGGATTTTCAGATAGCAGCGTCTGGCTTAGGGCAATTCCCGCAAAGGGCAAGATGCAGGGGAGCCAGAGAAATGCGAGTAGCATACCAAAAAGAAAAGATGGCAGGGACTGGACCTTTAAAGAGGCTTTTGAAGTTAAACGAGATGTGAGGAGGAAAATTTTCTCTTCAAGCTCCTCTGAGAGCAGAATAAGGGAAAAGACGAGTAGAAAAATCATCGCTAAGGTTCTGAAAAAGAGATTGAAAACAAGAGAAGCGGTAAAGCCAACAATTACCATGCTGAAGGTAAGTCCTACCACTATTAAAGCTGCATCCCTCGCTCTACCCCTCGACCCGGCAAAGATGAGGGGGAGGACGGGAAGCACACATGGTGAGAAAACAGAGATTATACCGAGGGCAAAGGCCATCAACATTTCGAGCATAAAAATTGAGAAAAGAGACTTAATTTAAATATTCATCTTCTGTAAACTTCGCCGATATCCAACTCTATTTTCTCGCTTATCAGATCAACGATTTCACCAACCACCGAGAGCAACCTGTTGTAGGATTCTATGAACCTGACAACACTTTCTCTCGCATTCAATTTTGACTGTAATTCTGTTAGCTCGCCAAGTAGATCTTGATCATACTCACCCGAAAGCTGCTTGGTCACAAAATCCTGCTGCTTCTGCTGAAACTCAACAAGCAGCTCCTGCGCTACATCATCCTCTTTAAGCAGCTTCTCCATTTCAACAAATTCCTTATACTCTCCCAGCTCCTTAATACTCTCAGCCAGCTCAATAGCCTTAGCTTTTATTCCTTCATCCAACATTCAAACCACCTTTTTTAATTTCAAGCACTCTTTTTACACACTATATTAATTTTTCCCTATTCTGAAAAATAATTCACAGCAGTCCTTTAAAAACTTAAAAGTTTTAGCCAATTTTTTAAAGCGTAATAAACTCTAATAAAGCTTTAAAATTAATTTAGAGCTCGTAAAGCGAAAGTTTCCTTATATTTTTTGAAGTTCAAAGTCTGATTGGTGATGCGAGATGTTGGGCAGAAGGTTTGGCAGGTTCGCAGCATTGCTGGCACTGCTGGCACTTGTGATGCCAGCGGTGATGGCAGCAGGGAATGAGAGTGTGTATGGGGAAAAACTGAGAGAAACTGCAGAGGTGTTTAAGAAAGTGAGAGAGTGGCACAGGTTTGGAATAGTGTTGAACAACGATACGCTTGATGAGGCAAGAAACCTTGGGATTGCGATGGTTGAGTTCGGCATAGCTTCTCTTGAGAGTATAAAAGATAGGTTTGAGGATAGCAACCTGAGCATGAAGGATGAGATAATTGACGAGATAAACGAGCACATTACAGACTTGGTCAACGCTAAGGAAGAGATAGAAGATGTCGATACTGTCGAGGAACTCAAAGAAGCGATGAGAAACGCAAGAGAACTGTGGATAGACGCAAAGGTCTCACTTCAGAAGAGCATTATTATTGCAGTACTCGACAGGCTTGAGACCTTCGTTGAGAATGGGGAGAAGCTTGAGGAATTTGTTGAGGAAAAGACTGTAGAGTTCCAGGAGAAAGGAAAGGATACCACAATGCTTGAGAACTGGCTTGAAGACTTCAGAGAAGACAGAGAAAACGCATTAGAAAGAATAAGTGAAGCAAAGGAAAAGGTGATGGAAATAGAGACACCATATCAGGGATTTGAGGCGATGAAGGAGGTTAGAGAGGCTGTCAAGAATGCTGTTGAACACACTAAGGAGTGTGTCAAAGACCTCAAAGAGATAATCAGACTGATCAACCAGTATGGCGATGTTGAAGATACTGAGGAGCTAATGGAAGTTGTGGAAGAGGTTGTTGAAGAATAAATTTTTATTTTTTCTTTCTTTTTCTTTTCTGCTCTTCCTCCGCGTCCTCTATACCCCTCTCCGTTACCTTGAATATTGCCTCTCCCTCCGGAAGATGGGGTGAGTCAATTAATCTTGCTATTCTCAAATCTCCCTGACTTTTCTTGAGGTAAACTCTAAAAGTTGCCGTGTGGGCGACAATATGTCCACCAACGGGCTTCGTCGGATCGCCGAAAAGAACATCGGGTCTTGCCATAACCTGATTTGTCACGACGATGGCTGCATTGTAGAGTTCACCAAACTTCATCAGATCGTGCAGATGCCTGTTCAGCTTCTGCTGCCTATCCGCCAAAGTCCCTCTGCCGACGTATTCCGCTCTAAAGTGGGACATCAGCGAGTCAACGATGATCAACCTTACAGGCTTGCCTTCCTTCTTGAGCTTCTCTGCCAACTCCTTGGCATTGTCAACCAAGAGCATCTGATGGTTTGAATTGTAGGCTTGTGCCACGTAGATGTTTTTCAGAACCTCATTCCCATCCAACCCCTTTGCTTCTGCCATCTGGATGATCCTCTCAGGTCTAAAGGTGTTCTCTGTGTCAATAATAACAGCAGAGCCATTCAGTCCACCCTCTTCTTCAGGAAGCTGCACATTTACGGCAAGTTGATGGCATATTTGTGTCTTACCACTCCCAAACTCTCCAAAGAACTCTGTTATAGCCTGAGTCTCAACCCCCCCACCCAGCAACTCATTGAGGTCTTTGCTCCCGGTCGTTATTTTCTTCACACTTTTCCTTCTTTCAAATACCTTGTCTCCACTTTCAAACCCGCCGATATCAGCGAGTTTTCTTGCCGCCTGAATGATCTTAGCAGCATTCCCTTCCGAGATGCCTGCAGCGCTTGCCAGTTCAGATGGGGATGCAACAGCAACTGCTTCAATTGTCGAAAAACCTGCATCTCTCAATTTTCTCGCCGTTTCCTGTCCTACACCGGGTATATCCTCAAGATCCACAATTTTGGATTCTTCACTCATTACCATCCTTAAGGCACAATCCATTAAATTTTTTTGGTTATAATCAGAAAATCCCCTCGTGTCATCTCACGATGAAAAACACGTGGAGAGGGTGGTAAGACTGGCAAAATTTATCGCCAAAAAGGAGGGTGCAGACCTTGATGTCGTTCTCACAGCAGCAAGGCTCCACGATCTTGTGAGGGATTGTAAAAACCACGCTATCGAGTCAGCTGAGAGGGCAAGGGAGATTCTTAAAGAGATGGGGAGAGAAAAGGAGTTTATTGAAGCTGTAGTCCATGCTATCGAATCCCATTCTTTTTCATCGGGTATAGAACCGAGAACGCTCGAAGCCAAGGTGATCAGCGATGCGGACAAGCTCGATGCAATTGGAGCAATTGGTGTGGCGAGGGCTTTTCTTTACAGTGGAGAAAGGGGGAGAGGGATTGAAGAAACCTTGAAACATTTTGAAGAGAAGTTGCTCAAACTCAAAGATTTGCTTTACACAGAAACCGCCAGGAATCTTGCAGAGGAGAGGCACGAGTTTCTTAGGCTTTTTTATGAGCAAATAAAAAAGGAGTTACATCAGCTGGAAACCGAAGAGAACACTGAATCCAATGTAAGCGATGACAAGCATTATTAGCGAATGCTTCGCTCCAGCACTCAAGCTCCCTTCACCCATAACTCCTGCGACCATCCCTGCAAATATTCCCTGGAATATTGCAGCATGCATGAACACATTTCTATAAAGGTTCACATCTACTCCCTGAAGCATCGAAAAACTTTGTCCTGTGGCCTGAACCTTTGCAGCACTTTCCGCAAGTGTCGAAAGAAATGTGGACGAGATGATGTATACGATTCCGATGAAAACGAAGAAGGCAATATAGACGATGACGACATACATGAACATATTGGTCATTCTTTCCCTTCTCAAAAGCTCTGCGCTCGTCGCATCCTTTGCCGAAATCATCAAAACCTCTGTAACGTTCCCGGTTGACTTCAGTGCTTCATTAAGCAGTGTCATCGTTCTCGAAATCTCGAAAACCTTAAGTCTGTTCGCAAATCTAACAAGGGCATCTGTTAAACTTACTCCCCAGTCCAGATCCGACTTGATCTTGCTAATCTCCTTCTTCAGTGGACTGGTGTCAGTTTTGGCAATCATGTTGATTGCTCTGTAAATGGGCATCCCACTCTCGTTCGCAGAAGCGAGCTTGCTCAAGAAAATTGGTGTAAGGCGCATGTATGTTTTTACACCTCTCCTTCCCCACTCGAAAAAGATGGCAAACATAGCGAGAATTACAATGAGTGCTATGAAGATATAGTCGTCAATGCTGAAGAACCAGTTCCTTAAGTCCATTCCGGGTATGTAGGGGTTAGAAAGGATACCGTAAACAACAATAGCTATCCCGATTGGGATGGAAAAGGCAAAGGTGTAGTAGGGCTTATCCTTTATAAGTTTGAGCGGATTTCTGAGCTTTTTCTTCAGCTTGTATCTGTTCACCTTCTTTTTGATTGCTTTTAATTCCTTATCGTCAAGTTCTGAAGACCTCCTCACATACACATACCTTTCCCTGAGTTCAGGAGGTTCTCCCTCTTCACCCGGAGTTAGCAACTTTATCACCATCGCAAACATAAAAGAGCCAATTGGAATCACGAAGTATATTATCGCAAAAATGGCTATGTCGTTGGTTTGTCCCATGACCGACATAACAGTCTGAATAATTATCAGGAAAAGCGGCCCGGCTACAAAGGCTGTGATATAGGTTTCAGCCATCAAACCAAGGAACTCAAGAAAACCTTTCTGATCCTGTCTTGCCCTTTCAAAGTAGAACTCTGCTCTCTCCTCAAAATACCTCGTGAGGTCCCCTCCACTGTCTATTATTGTTATCAGCCCGTGCAGAAACTCCTTGAAGTTCTCAGAGGGCGAGTTGTCAACTGCCTCTGCCAAAGCCGTTCTCAAGTCCTTTCCAAGCCCCTCCACCTCCCAAAGTATTCTCGAAGCCTCTCTCGAAACTTCCCCATAAACTTCGAAATTATCAGCAAGAGATTTTAGAATTTGCACAAGACTCATTCCGCCTTTGCTCAGCGAATACATGAATGTTATGGCATGTGGAAGAACCCTGTCTATCTTGCTCTTCCTATCACTTATGACTGTTGAGGGGTAAATTGTGAAAATAAGATTGCCAATGTAGTAAAGGATCAAAGTTATTCCTATGGCGAGAATTCCAGCATAGACAAAGGGACGGTAAAATAGCCAGTAGGTGGCAATCGGTTCTGGAAGGCGAACTGCAAACAAGGGGGGAATTCCGACAAACTTTATGAGTATGAAAGCCACTATCAACCCGAGAACCGCCCCTATGATGCCGAAAAGTAGAGAGAACATCCTTGCGGTTGCGATATACATTTCAGGGGGCATCGAAATCATGGCTTTTTTAAGAGACCTTTCAAGTTCGAAGTATTTCATCTCCTTTTTCCTAATTTCCTCTCCAAACAGCCTATATCCGAGGTAAGTTAACGAGTTTGCTTCCTTAAACATATACCTACCCCTCCGAAATCGCTCCAAGAATCTTATCCGGCTTGGTCTGGTAAGTGTGGATTATATTGCTGACTCTCTTGAAGTCTCTGATGTTGTGATTGAGCATGAACTCCAGCACCCTCCTTCTCCTCTCCAGCTCCTCGTTCAGCTCTCTCACACTCCAGCCTCTCTGCCTTCTTATCTCCTCCAAGGCTTTAGAGGTTCCGACCATCACGTGCTCATCCTTAACACTGTCCCACTGGAAGACCGTAGAGGTTCTGAGCATTTTTGTGTGCGCATCCAAGCCTACAATCTCAGCAATCTCTACGTTCCTCCTAACTCTTCTATCTCCAACGTAGGTCTGAGCCTGGATGCTGATGATGTCCAGAGCCTCGAGCATTGGCCTTGGCACTCCAATTGGTGGGTTTTCAAGTCTGTGAATTGCGCTGCTTATGCTGTCTGCATGCAGTGTTGAGTAGGTTGTGTGGCCGGTGGACATTGCCTGAAATAAAGTTAAGGCTTCCCTGCCTCTAACCTCTCCAACCACTATGTATTCGGGTCTCTGCCTCAATGCTGCTCTCAGCAGATCGTACATGTCAACGGCTCCCTTCTCTCCGTGGAAAGCATCTCTCGTCACACCGGGAATCCAGTTCTCGTGGGGGAGCATTAGCTCGCGGGTGTCTTCAATGGTGACTATCTTGGAGCGGCGGGGGATGAAGAGGGAGATGGCGTTCATTGAGGTTGTTTTTCCACTCGCAGTTCCGCCAGCGAAGATTAGGGATTTCTTGTTTTCAATGCAGAGCCAGAGGTATGCCATCTGCTCGCTGCTGAAGGTCTTCCAGGCGATTAGGTCTATTGGTGTTACAGGTTCTTCTCTGAACTTTCTGATGGTGAAGGTTGAGCCGTGATCTGTCACTTCTCTGCCCAGAGTCATCTGGATTCTGCTTCCATCCGGCATTGTTGCATCAACCATCGGTTCAGCGATGCTGATGTGCTTTCCGCATTTCTGGGCGAGGTTGACAACGAAGGAGTCGAGCTCGTCTGGCTCTTCGAAGATGATGTTTGTGCGGAGGTTTGTGTA
>DAVR01000020.1 GCA_002507545.1 Archaeoglobus sp. UBA230
TTTCCACAGGAAATGGAGGGGGTAGAGGGTTTACTCAACGCTCGCCCGTAAGGTGTCTGTAAGCAGAAAATGCAGCAACTGCTCCATCTCCACATGCCGTGACGACTTGCTTTAACGGATTATCGCAACAGTCACCAGCGGCAAAAATACCTTCAATGTTTGTTTTCTGCTCCTTGTCAACCTTTATGTATCCCATATGGTCTCTCTCAACTCCGAGTTCCGCCACAATATCTGTTGCAGGTCTCATGCCTATCGCAATGAATATTCCGTCAGCATCAATCTTGACCTCCTCCCTCTTCTCTCTGTTGTATACAACAACTTTCTCAACCTTCCCTGATCCAATGATCTTTCTCAGTGTTGTGCTCGTGAGAACTTCAATCCCCCTCTTTTCTACTTCCTCTATCAACGCCCTTTCAGCTCTGAAAGAGGGAGTTCTTGATACAATCGTGACCTTGCAGCCAATATCGTGCAGATATATCGCGTCTTCAAGAGCTTCCTTACCGCTACCGTAGACAATCACCTTTTTACCTCTGAAAAAGTTTCCGTCACAGGTTGCGCAGTAGCTCACGCCCTTTCCAATAAAAGCACTTTCTCCCTCAATCCCCGCCTCTCTGTGTTTTCCACCGGTTGCGACGATAACAGTTTTTGTTTCATACTCTCCATTCTCGGACACAATTGTGAATGTCTCACCGTGTCTCTCAATTCTCTCCACCTTCTCCATCTTCCACTCAGCTCCAGCTTTCACAGCCTGCTCTTTCATCTTCTCAAGAAGCTCCATTCCGCTGCCCTCAAAGCCCGGATAGTTTTCAATCTTTGCAGCAAGGGAAAGCTGGGAGACAGGGTCTACAGTTTCGAAGAATACAGTCTTAAGGCCATATCTCGCAGCATATAAAGCAGCAGTCAAACCTGCTGGGCCTCCACCGATTATCGCCACGTCATACATGAAGTTGGTTAGTTTGAATGACTAATAACATTTGCCCGCTTTTGAATTTGGAATAAGCTCGCGGCTATGGACAGCCACTTGAGTATACTGTCCAAGCATTGTAGCTTCTGAGCAATTTTTTGATCGGCAAATTCCTTAAATGTTATACTACTGTAAACTCTTTACTCAAACGATCCGGTGGAGGAGAGTGTGGGGGGAGAAAGGCAGAGGGGGGTGAACACTCAGTATTACGGCAGGAAGAGCAGAAAATGGCGTTAATAGTAGAAGCAACAGCTTCCATGGACGATGCAGGCAGAGTTGTGATGTGTTAGGGGTCTTGGATGAAGCAACGACTAAGCACACAAGCAGTGTAGGGCATATATTGTTGCAAGATAAATCAGTAAGACCGACAGCTTTGGGGAGGGTTAATATAGAAGAGCCAAAAAGTTGGTTTGGCATAGACATCATAAGAAGAGAATTGATGTGCTTCGTAGAGATGGGAATTGAATAAAAAGTGCAAAATCAGAGTTTAAGACAAAAACTAAAACTAAATAGAGAAATAAAAACAGGAAAATAGATGCTGTAGTTCTGAGAAAGCTGCGGTTCATCAAATCTTTCTATACAGGAAAGAGCGTGCCTCAGGCAGCGAATGAGGTTGGAATTAGCAAGGTTACCGGCTACATATGGCTTGATGATGGGAACGAGAAAGTTTAGAGAGCCTAAAAACTCAATTACGGAGGAAAAAGACCTTCTGAGCTAAGCGAAGAGTAGAAATGGGGGTTGAAAGCCATTCTGAAGGAAAAAGATAGCTGGACAACTAAGTTAGAGAACTCATCAAGGAAGTTCGGGGTGGAGCACTCTTTAAGACTTATTAGCAGAATACAGAAATCCTTAGGAATAATGTACGCAAAACCCCTACCAGTTAGACCTACAGAAAGCCTGAAAACACCAAAGAAGTAAAAAACTTGACGAGGCTTTAAATTCTCACAAAGACTGCATTATCGGATTTCTGGACGAAAGCTCACTTTAACTTACAGTAAACTCAATGCTGCAGTCTTTTAGCAAGTCGTAAAAAAGAGCACGACAAGGCTTAGGACTAATACTTTCGGTTTTTATGCAATAAACGGGAACGGCGTTATTGATTTCAAGGAGAGTTCAAAAAGGAGGATGTATGTGAGTTTCTGGAGGAAATAAAAGAGACAAATCCCGATAGTCCAATAGTTGTAAATTTCGATAACTTATTGGGCAAATAAAACAGAGGGGATTGCTGGTGAAGTGGGCATCATTCTGGTGTTCTCTCCTCTTTATTCTCTAGATTCGGATCCGATAGAGTTCATATGGAAAAGCATAAAGCGAGAACTTTTCCTCTGCAGATAGAAACTCTGGGTGAGCTGAAAAACGTAATTAGGAATGGCTTTAACAGATTCAGTAAGAGTTTGGTTTCGCAAAGATGATGAATTCTTAATTAGTAAGGTTTGTTATGTCGAACACTATAGATTGCTGATGGGAGAAGTTACAAATTTTAACTATTTTTAACCAAACCCCGTGTTTAAAATGTAAATCGCAAAGACCACCAAAACGTTCAGGCAGAGGAGGAGTATTCCGATAATCGTCAAAATCTTCCCATGTATCTTGTAGTTGCTTCTGTTACGCAGCAGTGTGCCAGTGAAGATCAAAAACACTGCAAGCAGAAACGCTCGCATGCTGAAACCGTATTCCATTCCCAAAAGCTTTAGGACGAGAGCCAAAACATTCATGCTCTCACCAAAAATTAAGATGGGGATGCATCCACAATTACATCCACCCAGTTGCCGTTGTTATCCACGCACTTGAATAACCAGACGATCTTGTAATACTTTTGGTTTTCGCTCCCCGCATAGTAAGCAAGTTTCACCTCTCTGACTTCAAGTTTTGTACCAGTATAAAGCGGTCTGCTCAGCAGTTCTTCCTTTTTGAGTTTTGTGAATGCCGTTTCGGCTGAAATTATCTGTTTTTTACCCGCCTCCTTAATCTCCCGCCATAGCTTTGAGATGTAGATTATTTCGTTTTCCGCAACCGCTGCGACGATACCGTCAGCAGCTGGGCCTATGACTGGAATGCCGTTAATCTCCCTTCCGTAAATTATACTCACGAACTCCGGTTTTTCTCTTACGACCTCTCCAGTTTCCGTGTTCATAACTTTAGTTGTTATTGTTTGAACGCTTTTCAGCACAAGACCGTCGTATTGGTCAGACAAGCTTAGAATCTTAATTGCTTCACTTTCACTCGGCACATATTTGACTTCTTTGAGATTTTTCTTTGGTGGAATTAGTGTTCTTTCCACATCTGTTATCCTGTACACCGTAGCAACCTTGATTTTTGGAAGTTCCGTTTTCAAAGTTATTTCAGCTTCGCTGCCCAATGGTGCTGGTATAGGTTCGTTGAGATTACTAAACCATGCGTGTAAGGTTGTACCGATTGCTACAGTTAATATAAGGGCAATCAATCTTAAACCTACCATTTTTAACCACCTCCAGAACAGACCCATTCTCTGTAAACCACCTCGTTGTCATCTGGATACTCGTCCGGCTCCACGTTTCTCTGACCCCATAAGCGATCGTTGTAAAGCTGGTTGGAGTTGTCTGCAATGATTACGGCTTTTATTGTACTATCGTATCCCTTGTACGTTTCCGTAGTTGCGTGATAGTAGGCCCAGTACAAATCCCAGTCCCATTCAATTGCCGCCTTGAAAAATCTCTCAAGCAAATCGGTGCTGGTATATGTTGTTGTTGAGAAACCCATAATCATATGAGTGTATTTCAGAGCTTTTCCCCATGCCCGTACATCACTCAATACATTGCAGCTGTGCAAAAACACCCATTCGTTGTTAAAATCCCACTTTTTCTTGAGATCGCCTGGAGAGACTATTGCTCCGGGATTGAAGCAGAAAGAGTAGTTCCACAATGCCAACCAAGTACCAGTTACAAATTTGTATCCGTGTCCGAAATGGAAATGGAAATCAGCTTCATCCAAACCCTCATATCCGCTGTTTTGCGTACCAAAGTCAACCTTCTTAACCTCGGCATCGGCATGGCGAAATTCTCTGCTCCAACCTGCATTTTGTAACCAATTTTCCACAACGTTCGCCTCCAATTCCCCCCACGGTATCAAGTCACTTGCCTTACACGGTTGAGATACTGGACTGTAAAGGTAATCTTCGACATACGTTATTCGAATACGTGTACCCACTCGCAGTTGCAGGTAGCAGACCTAAAATCAGACCTAAAAGAGCTGTCCACTTCACCGCATCACCTCCCTTAAGCAATCTAAGCAAAGATTCACAAAAAACCACAGATTTTGTTAGAGATTTTTCTAACTTTTTCGCAACTTTTTTAAAGAACGTAACTGACACTTCATGGCAAATGACAGAGATTGAAGTGAAAGCTGAAGATGTGAGAGTTCTCCTAAATAAAACAAGACTATCCATTTTGAAACATCTGTGGCGGAGAAGATATACGGCATCAGAGCTGTCCAAGATTCTCGGTTTGGCGAAACCAACGGTAATTTACCACCTTTCCATACTTGAAAAGGCAGGATACGTGAACAGGATCGAAGACGGTAGAAAATGGATCTATTACGAGCTTACAGAATCTGGAAAAAGAACTTTGAAGCTAAAAGCTGTTAAAGTGATTTTAGTATCTTCCCTCGTAGCATTTGTGCTGGTACTTGTACTTACAATGCCTATTACCACTCAAAAAACGGTTTCCAAACCCCTGGGCGTCGCTATGTCTGAAGCTGTAGTGATACTGTTCATGATTTTTATAGTAATATCAATAGCGATATATGCATCCTACCGCATCATCAGAAGCTAACAACTACTCCTTTTTCCACCCAAGCAGCCTCTTCTCCCCCTCCAACTTCTTGATGTCTGTAATATCCTGCACGACTTCCAGCGTTCCGAGATATTCCCCGCTACCGCCCCTCACGGCAAAGTATCTGATGTAGATGAACCTGCCACCCATCTGAATCCAGAACTCCGCTGAGTCTTTCTCACCTTTCCTGAAGACATCTTGAGAATAAGCCCTATATGTAGGGTTACTCAACGAAAGGGCTCTTTCTGGGCATGAAGATGATGATTTTAATTGACTACAAGACTCTAACATCTTTATTCTTCCACATATATCCTGCTAATGTTCACGAAAGCAGAATTTGTCTTCTAATTTTAGAAATACTAAGAAGGAGAAGTTTATGAAACGATTGCACTGCTATGATTTCGAACCGGTTAAAAAAAGAGATGTTCCATTTCTGTCCTGTTAGCAGAGAAACATTTGAGTTGATTTTAGGGAAAAGAAGGTTATTTAAAAATTATCATAGTGGTAAGATGAAGAAGACTCTATAATTAGTTAGGTTTGTTACGTCAAACACTATAATTTGGGGTTCCCGCACGGCAAACTCCTTAGCTTACTGAAAACCTGAAAGCCATCCTCAACAGCTCAACTTTCAGCTTCTCATTCAGCCACATGGCATGTGAGATCAAGAAGTTATACAGCTCACTTCCTTCTCTAAGGCTACTAATCATTCTCGGAATATCAATTTCCATTGGGCAGTTTTTCTTACACTTTTTGCACGATAGGCAGAGCCTCAAGATATCTTTATCTCCTTTAATTGCATCAACCAGAGCAAACCTCCCACCGGCGAATCTACTACCGTAAACCGAATGAGCTGGGCAGTTGGCGACGCAGTTTCCGCATCCGATACAGTAAAGAATTTCTTTGAACTCAGAGGCAGATATCTCGCCCCTTCCGTTGTCGAGCAGGATGAGGGCAATGTTCTCAGGACTACCGGATTTAATTAGCTTTTTCTCAATGTCTGCTGTTTTAGCATGTCCCGATATTATTTCAATAAATGAGGGTAGTATCTCACCTGTAGCGAAGAAGCTCTGAACCTTTGCAGCAGCAACAGCATCCTCAAGAGACGGGTAGACCTTGTCTATTCCTGTGAGGATTATCCACTTCTTCGGCCTATGCATTACCTCGTAAATGTTGCCTTCGTTGTGAATAACGACAATAGCTCCCTCTCTTGTTATGGCATTTGCTCCTGTTATCCCAACTGCAGCCTTTTCAACCCTTTTTTTTATATCTTCTCTCAAAACTTCAACAATTTTTTCTGCTGACGGAACGATTTCTGTCTTGAAATGGTTTGAGAGTTTTTCGGCAATCATTTTAACTGAGAGATGGGCCGCAGGTCCTGTAGGATGTGAAGCATCTTCATTCAGAATCTGAATAATTCTGTCCCCTATATCAGTTTCTACTACCTCAACACCCCTGTTCTCAAGCTCCTCTCTCAGACCTATCTCCTTTGCTACATTTGATTTTGACTTAACAACAACTCTTTCACCCTCCAGAAGCTCAGTTACTACCTTTATTGCATCATCTTTATTTTTTGTCAGATACACGTCAAAACCTTTTTTCTCAAAATTTTCGATAGATTCACTTAAAAGCTCTCTATTCCCAATGCTCCTCTCCCTCACGCTCCTAATTTTTTTGGCGATAGATTCAATCTCAGGATACCTTTTTATGTTCTCCTTCTGTCTCTCTCTCAGCAGCTTGAAAGCTTTGTTCATTGCTACGAGCTTTTCAACATCTTCCCTGTTCACAAAATTTTTACTCATGCGAGAATTTAACATTATTCGTCCATCTCATCAAACCCTATATCGCTCCTCTTCCCAATCAGAAATTCAAATTCCTGAGGTGTAATAATGGGCTTTTCAAATCTCTCTGAATCATCGTAGCTTATTCTTGGGCAGGCTGTGTTGACATAGAAGTCGTAGGAAAGGTTGAAAAGCTCCTCAGCCCTCACGTTGTTGAGGTAGATTATGTGGGCTTTTATACCCTCCTCCTCACCCTCCTCTTTCAGCCTTCTCGCCAACTCCATCCTCCTTTGTCCGGGCTTTGAAGAGACAATTATGCCAACTTTGTTTTTTCCTACGCATTTTGAAACGATGAAGTATCTCTTTTTGACAAAATTTTCTACATCAACTTCCTGCATCGTCCTGTTCAGCGGGTTGAAAGTGTAAACCCTCTTTTTCGTGTATATGGCAGCACCAATCGCATGAAACAACCCATCACCGATAAAAACAACAGCGTCAGCTTTACTATCTCTGAGAACTGAATAATTGCAGCCCAAAACTTGACCTGGATAGTATATTCTTCCACTCCCTCTTCCAA
Organism: Archaeoglobus sp. UBA230; assembly: GCA_002507545.1. Taxonomy (GTDB): domain Archaea; phylum Halobacteriota; class Archaeoglobi; order Archaeoglobales; family Archaeoglobaceae; genus Archaeoglobus. The sequence continues at coordinate 7,129 of DAVR01000020.1, forward strand.
TCTCAACCTCGTATCCCCTACCCCTCAGCCACTCCGCAACGTCCTTCAGCCTGTGAGCATATTGGGCAGTAGAAGTTAGGGCAATCCTCCTTTCCGGAACATCTATTTCAATCTTGGGATTGTAGTCAACAAAGTAGGGAACGTAAACGACCCTTTCAATGCTTAGTATGGGTGTGTGTGCGAAATGGAGGACACAGTCAACTTCTTCGAGAATGGCTGTATCAATATCGCATGCACCGTAACTCGTTTCTCCCGAAATCAAAACTTCAAAACCTCTCCTCTCAATTTCGTTCGCAATATCAAAAGCATATCTTTTAAGCCCATCAGGAAGCTGAATACCGACCCTCTTCACATTTTTCAACTTTTCAAAGGGAATCTGGAAATTTACCATAAAGAAAGGATGTCATTAGATTTATAAAATACTCCGGCAAGTTAGTCTCGTGAAGGATATCAAGAAGCTTGATGCTTATCTCGACAAGCTCAGGATAAAGGATAAGGATGAGGAGGAGAGGAAAATTTATGCGGAGGTGTTGGATGGCAGAACACTCAAAACCCTCTACAAGTTGTCGGCGAAGGGTTACATAACTGCACTTGGAGGTGTTATCAACACTGGGAAGGAGGCAAATGTTTTCTATGCGGATGGATTCTTTAATGGCAGAGAGGTTGGGATGGCAGTTAAGATATACAGGATTGAAACCAGCGAGTTCGATAAAATGGACGAATACCTGTTCGGAGATGAGAGGTTTGATATGAGGAGGATATCGCCCAAGGAAAAGGTGTTTATCTGGACAGAAAAGGAGTTCAGAAACCTTGAGAGAGCAAAGGATGCTGGGGTGAACGTTCCTGAACCATTTATCTATATGAAAAACATTCTGCTCATGGAGTTCATAGGAGAGGATGAAATTCCAGCCCCAACACTTGTCGAACTCGGCAAGGAGTTGAGAGAGTTTGATGTTGATGAAATTTTCGAGGATGTGTTGGAGAATCTGAAGAGACTTTACACTGAAGCCGAGCTTGTGCATGCTGATCTGAGCGAGTATAATATCATGTATTTCGACAAAGTTTACTTCATAGACATGGGACAGGCTGTGATAAAGAGGCATCCGATGGCTGAAAGCTATTTGGAGAGAGATGTGAGAAATATTGTCAGATTTTTCGGCAAATTTGGTGTTAAGGCTGATGCAAGTGAAATTCTGAGCGAAGTAAAAGGTGGTTGAATATGAACGTTTTGGAGATTGAAATTCCTGAAGACAGGATTGGCGCTCTTATTGGTAAAGAAGGGGAGATTAAGAGGTTGATAGAGGAGAAAACGGGTTGCAAGCTTAGGGTTAGCAGCAAATTCGGTTTTGTTAAGGTCGAGTGTGAAGATGCTCTTGGTTTCATGAGGGCGAGGGATGTTGTAACCGCAATAGCGCATGGCTTCTCTCCGGAAATCGCCCTCAGACTGCTGGATGATGAAATGCTCGTTCTTGAGGTTATTGACCTCTCAACTATCGTCTCTGAGAGCGCAATGAGGAGGATCAAGGGAAGGATAATCGGGAAGGAGGGCAAGATGAGGAGGCAGATTGAGGACATGCTGAACGTGAACATCTCAATCCATGGAAAGCATGTTGCGATCATAGGCGAAGCTGAGAACGTTGCCGCTGCAAGAGAGGCGATTATGATGCTTGTTGATGGTGCCCAGCACTCGACTGTGATAAAGTTCATGGAAAGGAAGAGGCGAGAGTTGAAGTCGAGAAGTCTTGAGTGGTTATGAGCTGGCTGATAATAACTGAAAAGGACAATACAGCAAGAAGAATTGCCTCAATTCTTTTTAAAGATGTTAAGATTCTGAAGAAGGGAAGAATCAGCTACTACCACTCTCCATCGAATAATGCTTACGTTGTCGGGCTTAAAGGACACATTGTAGAGCTTGATTTTCCGAAAGAGTTTAATAACTGGGCGAAAACACCTCTTGAGAAACTTTTAGAGGTTGAACTCGTTAAGAAGGTTAAGGAGAAAGGAATAACGTCGCTTTTGAAGACTCTTGCCAAAGATGCCGATAGGGTTACTGTAGCAACGGATTATGACAGGGAAGGAGAACTAATCGGTGTTGAAGCCCTTGAGATTGTGAAGGGCGTAAATCCGAAGGTTAAAGTGGATAGGGTGAAATACAGTGCTGTTACGGAGCAGGAGATAAAGGCAGCTTTTTCCAAACCCGAAAAGGTGGACTTTAATCTGGCAAACGCTGCTTTAGCGAGGCAGAAAATTGACCTGATATGGGGTGCAACCCTCACAAGGCTTATTTCGGTGCATTCGGGCAAAATGGGAAAGGAGTTTCTAAGTGTGGGGAGAGTTCAGACCCCAACACTCAGGTTGATAGTAGATAGGGAGACAGAGATTCAGAAGTTCAGGCCTGAGAAGTATTACGAAATCTTTGCCGAATTTGAGAAATTTACGGCAAAGCATCCAAAAAAATACAGCAGTAAAGAGGAGGCAGAGAAAGTATTTTCGAAAATAGGAGAGACTGCTATAGTTGTGACTTTCAGTAGAAGTGAGGTTGCTGAGGCAAAGCCCACACCCTTCAACACAACTGAATTTCTGAGAGAAGCATCGAGGTTCATGTCACCATACAGGGCAATGGCAATCGCCGAAACCCTCTACATGAATGGTTACATCAGCTATCCGAGAACCGATAACACAGTTTACCCTAACACTCTTAATCTCGTTGGAATAACGAAATCGCTGGCGAACTTGTTTCCAAAGGAAGTGGAAATTGTGCTGTCGCAAAAGAGAATTACACCGTCGCGCGGGAGGAGAGAGACGAAGGATCACCCGCCTATCTACCCAACGGGAGTTGCAAGCAGGGATGAGCTTTCAAGGGATGAGTGGAGGATTTATGAGCTCGTTGTCAGACGCTTCCTTGCAACTCTTGCTCCAAAGGCTCTGTGGGATGTCAGGAAAGCTGAGCTTGAGAGTAATGGTGTGAGACTTGTTGCAAATGGCAGAACCCTCATCGAGCCGGGATGGAGGGCGATATACGTTTACTCAAGGGCTGAAGAGAGTGAGATTCCAATTCTGAAGAAGGGCGACAATCTCAGGATAATTAAAAAGAGACTTGAGGAGAAGGAAACCAAACCACCAGCCCGCTACTCTCCCCCCTCTCTTATAAAAATGATGGAAAAGCTAAATCTCGGCACAAAGTCAACAAGGCATGAGATAATCCAGAAACTCATTAGCAGGAGGTATATTCATGGCAACCCCTTCAGACCGAGTGAGACAGCTTTTTCCGTAATAAATGTCCTTAAAAAGGAAGCTGAGACAATAACACTGCCTGAAATGACAGCAAAACTCGAGGAAGAAATGGACATGATTGCTGAAGGTAAAAAGGAAGAAATGGAGGTTGTTGAGAATTCAAAAAAGATGCTCATGAAGATTCTGAGGACGATAGATTACAGTAAACTGAGCAAAGAATTGAAAGAAGGGATTAAAAAAGACCAAGTTCTTGGCAGGTGTCCAGAATGTAAAGGAGAACTTGTTTTAAGAAAGTCTAAGGCGAAAAAGAGGTTTATCGGCTGCAGCAACTTTCCTGATTGCACCTTCACACTCCCACTACCGCAGAACGGAACTCTGTATGTCACGTCCAAACTTTGCAAGGAACATGGGATCAAAGAGGTCAAGATCAGGACGAAAAAAGGATACTGGAACCTTGGCTGCCCTTACTGCAACTATCTCAAGTGGAGGGAGGAGGATAAGTAAACTAAAGACCGCACACGATTTTTGTTCCAGACTCTGTTAGTCTGTAACTTCTCTTATCCTTCACAACAAAACCAAACTCCAGCAACAGATTGAGATGTCTGTCGAGAATATTGGGGTTTAACTTCGTATCAACCATGAGTTGGGTAAATCTTTTTGGTCCATCTTCGAGACTGCAAAGTATGACCCCTATTCCCTCTTTATTAGTGATCTTTGGGATGCTCCCTATGGACACGTTGCCATCTTTGGCAATCTCTGTCACATTGTTCTGTTTACTTCAGATTTTTTAAATTTATCTATTTCTGAGTATCTTATATTAAATAGTGATATTTGGGTAAAGTTAATAATCAAAACTGGAACTTCGGTTGCTCTTACTGTGTCAACTTATCTTTTCTTTAAACAAGCTTAGTAAGTCCTCAATCATTGTAACAACCTTGTCTCCTATTTCTGTAAGTCTGTATAGGCCATCCTCTTTTGTTATAAGATCGAGTTGTATCAGTGCCTTGAGATGTCTGTCAAGAATGCTTGGGTTAAGCTGAGTGTCGAACATTAGCTGGGAAAATCTCTTTGGACTCCTCTCCAAGCTGTAGAGTATATCACTTACTCCCTTCCTCGCAATAACCTTGAGTACGTCTTTTAGATTGAAAGCAAGTTCTTCCCCGACTCTGTCCTTGGCTTCTATCATTTTCGGCACCAAAAGGATGTTTGTTCAGTTAATTCTTAAATTTATCTTTGGAATTAAAAATTATATCAAAGAAATTACATTTATGTTAGTGGGCAAAGTCCTTATACCTTTGCACCAAATTGTATTTATGAAAGCAGGCTCAATAGCCTCAAATCCCAACAAGCTAAGGATAATGAATTTGCTTGTTAAGAAAGAACTCAATGTTGATAGGATAGTCAAGTCAACAAGACTACCACCAAACCTCATTAAAGGCTTAATCGAGGAACTCCTCAAAGAGGGTTTTATTGAAGAGAAGGAGGGATTTTACTTTGCGACAGATGAAGGCAAAAAAGCTCTGAAGACTTTGAAAGTGTGAAATGCTGAGAGAAGCAGAAACTAAGGATGAGAAAATTTTCATTCTTCGGAATATCGTTGAGGTAAGAATTCCCAAAAAAGTGTATTCCAAGCTGGAGAAAAAGTATTCAAAGGAATACATCATCTCTTATTGTGACGCAAAGAGGGTTTTGAACAGAGTTACAGGGAGAGAACTCGTTTTTGTAACAAGAGAAAGTGGTATTCCGCTAATCGGACACTCCGCCTTTGGAATCATTGACAGGGGGACTAATTTACTGCAGGTAAGAACCATCACCGGCTGCAACCTGAACTGCATCTTCTGCAGTGTGGATGAAGGTAAGAAGAGCAAAACAAGGAGAACTGACTACATCGTTGAGCCGGATTACATGCTTCAGGAACTTGAGAAAGTTGTCGAGTTCAAAGGAGAGGGGGTTGAGGTACACCTTGATGGGCAGGGTGAACCACTGCTTTATCCGTATTTTGAATATTTTGTGGAGAGAGTGAGCAGGATCAAGGGAGTGGATGTGATATCTGTTCAGAGTAACGGCACATTGCTAAATGAGGAGAAGATAGCAGCGATTGAGGACCACGTCACAAGGGTAAACTTATCAATGAGCTCTCTTGAGAGTAAAATTGCGAAAACTCTGCATGGGCCATACAACGTTGAGAGAGTTAAGGAGGTGGCTGAGATGATTGCAAACAGCAAAATGGATTTGCTCATAGCTCCAGTCTGGGTTCCGGGTTACAATGACAAAGAGATACCGAAGATAATTGAGTTTGCACTGGAAATCGGTGCTGGCAAGAAGTATCCGCCACTTGGCATTCAGAAGTACATCCCATACAGGTTTGGAAGAAAGGCAGGGAAAAGCATGTCATTCAGGGAATTTTACAAGAGGCTTGCTGAGTATGAGAAAGAATACGGGGTTAAGCTCATTTTAAAACCTGAGGACTTCGGGATGGAAAAGAGGCCAAAGTTGGGCTGCCCCTTCAAAAAAGGAGAGGTTGTGAGGGCGAGAATTGTGGCTGAGGGAAGACTTTCTGGAGAAAAGCTGTGTGTGGTTAGAGGGAGGAGCGTGGCAGTAATGACGGAGAAGAAAGTGGGAGATGTTGTAGAATTTGAGGTCGTGAGGACTAAGGACGGCATAGTGGTGGGGGTGGAGAGGTGAAGGTTCTAATCTCATCAAGTGTGAAGGAGGGACTGGAGGAACTGGTGAAGGAGCTTGTGGAGTTGGGGTTCGAGATTCTTGCCACTGAGGGAACGGCGAAATATCTGGCGGAGAAGGGAGTTAAAGTTACACGTCTCTCTCAAATCACGGGGATTGAGGAGAACCGAGAACTCAAAACCATACACCCAGAGATATACAGGATGATATTTTCAGGGAAAATAAAGGCTGTTGTTGTAATCCCCTACCAGTTCGAGAAGAATCCCTGTAAGGAGAACATTGACATAGGAGGCATCTCACTGCTAAGAGCTGCAGCAAAGGCAGGAGTGCTGGCAGCCTACGATGTTGAAGGCTTTAGAGAACTTATTGAGGTGCTGAAAGGTGATATTGATTGGAAGGAAAATGCAGCAAGAGTTTTCGGATTTACAGCAGAATACGACAGGAAGATTGCGGAGTGGTTTGAGAATGAAGCACCTTGAGTTCAAAAAAAAGTATGCCGATTTACTTTTGAGTGGAGAAAAAAGGGTTACAATAAGGAACTGGACCAATTTAAAAGAAGGAGATGAAGCTTACGTTCACTGTGGTGGGAAAATAATTGGAAAGGCAAGGATAAAGGCTGTAGAGCGGAAGAAGATTTCTGAACTATCTGATGAAGAGGCGAGGCTCGACGGTTTTAAAAATAAAGAAGAAATGCTGGAAGAACTTGAGAAAATGGGTTATGGGGATGAGGTTTACGTTATTCGCTTCGATTTTGAGCCTGTTAAATTTATAAACCCTCACAACATGTACTATGGCAATGCTGATTTGGTGGAGATAGCCAAGAAGAGCTTGAAACATCTCGATCTTGATGAGAGAGATAAAGAGGTGCTTGCAACATTTTTGAAGTATGGGAGCATTAGAAGAGCTGCAAGAAGGCTTGGAGGAAGCAGGAAAAGGGGTGAGATAAGGAAAGTTTTGAGGAAGTGCTATTCTAATCTCGTAAGGCTTGGTTTAATTTAGCTAAATTATTGTTTTTATTATTTATATATCACTCGCCAAACATCAACAAGCTATTTGCCAAAAAACTAATATTTAAAGACGATAAAATCGGACCATGAGGCTGGACGATCTTAGAGTTCATACTCTTGCAGTTCCGCTTCGTGAGCCTATTCAGTTTTCGTGGGAACCCTTTCCACGCCCTGTTTATGTCTTCAGTATTGTTGAGGTGGAGAGTGGGGGATACAAGGGCTATTCGGCAATTGAGTTTGGTACAGCTTACAAGCACTTCCTTGAAACTACAGTCAGGCTGACAATTCAGGGTTTGGACATGGAAATTGAAAAAGTAGACATTCGGTTACTTGAGATCGGTAGCTGGGCGATACAAAGGCTTGGCGCTCTTGAAGTTGCAATCTGGGATTTGATGGCAAAAAGAGAAGGCTTACCACTATACAGACTTCTCGGAGGGGCGAGAAAGAAGGTTAAGGTCTATGCGAGCACTGGCAGACTACTCAATCCAAAAGAAACGCTGAAGCTTGTTGAAAGGTATGCAGAGATTGGAATTGATGTTGTGAAGCTGAGGTTTAGGAGGGCAAGGGTCAAGGACGATCTTGAAGTGCTGAAAGCCGTTGTTAAGGAATTTCCGGATATAAAGCTTGCAATTGACGCAAATCAGGCATGGAGTTACACTCCACCATACTGGAGCAGGAAAACCGCTCTGAAGGTTGCGAGGGAACTTGAAAAATATGATGTGTTATGGCTTGAGGAACCGCTCTGGAAGGATGACGTTGAGGGTTACAGATGGCTTAGAGAGAACACCACAGTTGAAATATCTGGCGGGGAACTCGAACATGGCTTGCAAAGGTTCAGGATGCTGATTGAAGGCGGTGCCTTTGACATTGTGCAGGCAGATGCCGTTTATTCGAACGGAATCAGTGAGTGTAGAAAAGTTGCAGCAGTTGCGGAAGCTTTCAATCTGAAGTTTATGCCCCATGCTTGGGACCCAGGTTTGGGATGGCTCGCAAATTTACATCTTGCTGCCTCACTACCCGAGAAACTCTGCCCCTACATCGAGACCCCCCTCGACCCGCTGTGGTGGGATGAAGTGATGTTTGGAGTGCTGGATGACAGCGTTGAAATTGAGAAGGGCTACGTAAAGCTTCCTGAGAGGGGCGGACTCGGACTTGAGCCAGATGATGAAAAATTGAAAAAGTTCAGAATAGCTTGAAATTACGTAACCGATCAGCCGTAGCCAACGAAGGGCTTTGTTGCGACCTGCATCCTTTCCGTCCTCATCCTCTCCTCGAATCTCTCGTAGAAGTTGATCATCGTCTCGTTAACGCTCGGCTTAACTTTCTTCAGAGCTTCAAGGAAATGTCTCATTTCTACTTTTTCTGCATTTATGTTTTCTCTAATCGCCAGCATCACAGCCTCCCTGCATATCGCCTCTATATCTGCCCCAACGTAACCCTCGGTCAGGTCAGCAAGTTCTTCAAGGTCAACATCGTCTGAGAGTGGTGTGTCCTTGGTGTGGATTCTGAATATTGCCAGCCTGCTCCTCTTGTCTGGCGGCCTGACGTAAACGAGTCTGTCAAATCTACCTGGCCTGAGCAACGCTGGGTCGAGTATATCCGGTCTATTCGTCGCACCTATAACAACGACACCATGCAACTCCTCAAGTCCGTCCATTTCCGTTAGCAACTGGTTTAATACCCTCTCTACTGCTCTGCTCCCCTCATCAATCCCTCTTAACTGTGCGATGGCATCAATCTCGTCAAAGAAGATTATACATGGGGCAACCTGTCTCGCCTTTCTGAATATCTTTCTTACAGCCTTCTCACTCTCTCCGAGCCATTTGCTCAGAATCTGCCCACCTTTAATGCTTATAAAATTCGCCTCGCTCTCATTCGCCACAGCCTTGGCTATCAATGTCTTTCCAGTTCCGGGTGGACCGAAAAGCAACACACCCTTCGGAGGTTTGATTCCAAACTTCTTGAACTTCTCTGGGAACTTAAGAGGCCATTCTACCGCCTCGATAATCTCCCTCTTAACGTCTTCAAGTCCTCCCACATCATCCCATGTAACCTTCGGAATCTCCACAAACACCTCTCTCATAGCTGATGGTTCAATCTCTCGCAGAGCATCCATGAAGTCATCCCAAGTCACTTTTATTGACTCAAGAAGCTCCAGCGGTATCTCGTCTTCGTTGAGGTCTATCTGTGGCAAGTATCTCCGCAAGGCTTTCATTGCAGCTTCTTTACAGAGCGCTTCAATGTCTGCACCGACAAATCCATGGGTCTGATCCGCAAGACTGCGAAGCATAGACCTTGTTATTTCAACTTCGAGCTCATTTAGGACTTCTGGTGGTAGCAGATTTTTGGCTGCAGCTCTAACTTCTTCATCGTCTTCATAGTTCTTAACCTCATCATATAAGAAGTCGAGAATCTTAAGTGTTTCAGCATCCTCTATGTTTCTCTTGCATCTTTCAATGGCTTCAAGAACGAACTCTCTGCTATATTTTGGCTCCAAAGGCATATTCCTTGTGTGTATCTGGAAAATTTCGTATCTCCCCTCTCTGTCTGGCACTCCAATCTCAATTTCTCTGTCAAATCTCCCTGGTCTCCTTAGCGCAGGATCAACGGCGTCAATTCTGTTGGTTGCTCCAATGACAATCACCTGCCCTCTCTCCTCAAGTCCATCCATCAAAGTCAAAAGCTGCGCAACAACCCTCCTTTCGACTTCTCCGGTGACGTCTTCTCTCTTGGGGGCAATCGAGTCAATTTCGTCAATGAATATAATTGACGGCGAATTTTCCTTTGCCTCCTCGAATATCTCCCTTAACCTCTGCTCTGACTCTCCATAGAACTTGCTCATTATCTCCGGTCCGTTGATCGTGTAGAAGCTCGCACCGATCTCATTCGCCACAGCCTTGGCTATCAATGTCTTTCCAGTTCCGGGTGGACCGAAAAGCAACACACCCTTCGGAGGTTCAATTCCAAGCCTCTGGAACAGTTCTGGATACCTCAGCGGAAGCTCAATAACTTCTCTGACCTTCTGAAGCTCGTCCTTCAGCCCACCAACATCCTCGTAAGTCACACCAGCCTTTCCGAATCTTTCAAACCCCTTTGCTGGTCTATCCCTGTAAACGACCTTTGTTGTTTCATCAATGACAACGGGCCCCTTAGGCTCTGTTTTAACCGCCACAAACACGACCGCCTGATTCTGCTGGTTGTATCTTCCAAATCCTGAAAGGGCTGGAGCGCCAACGAGAGGGACAAGGTCCCCTTCGACAACAGGTCTCTTTAAGAACTGGTGCTTCAGGTATTCGCCAATATCCACTCCGTAGATTCTAAGGTCCATCTTCTTGAGAGGGGCGAGAATGACAGTCTTGGCTGATTGATACTCGACCTTCCTTACTTTCACGACGTCTCCAACTCCAACTCCAGAGTTCTCTCTGATAAAGCGGTCAATCCTTATTATGTTCTTGCCCCAGTCCCTCTTGGGAGCCCTCCAAACCTTGGCAACAGTCTTTCTAGCCCCCTCTATCTCTATTATGTCTCCGGGTGATATCTGAAGCTTTAACATTGTGTCAGGATCGAGGCGAGCAATCCCCCTACCCGAATCGCTCGGGTATGCCTGATTAACTTTAAGCGTGATTTCCATACTCATCACCTACCTAAACAGTTTTTATTTTAGAGATAAAAAAGACTTGTGGTGATGTGATGAAAGTTGCAATATTCGATGCTTTCAATGGTGCTGGAGGAGATATGATCTTGGCCACCTTAGTCGATTTAGCAATCAGAGAATCTGAGATTTATGAAATTATATCGCTTCTCGACCTTAAAGTTGATTGCCAACTCAAGAAGGTTAATGTGAAGGGTATAGAGGCGAGAAGGGTTGTTGTGGAGGTAAAGGAAGATGTTATGAGGAGATATCAAGATGTGGTGTCGCTGATAAGGTCTTCAGACCTTGATAATGACGTTAAAGCCGATTCTTTGGCGATATTTGAAATACTGGCGAAAGCGGAGGGTAAAGTGCACGGCAGAGATTACAGAGAGGCTGTTTTTCACGAAGTTGGAGCAGATGACGCCATATTTGACATCGTTTGCTGCGTTAAAGGAATCAGAAATTTGGTGGATAGGGGATATAAGTTATTTGCAACTCCTATCAGGATAGGAAGTGGTTTTACGGAATTCTCTCACGGTAAATACCCAGTCCCACCTCCAGCAGTTCTCGAAATTCTAAAAAATGCGAAAGTAAAAGTCATTTTTGACGGGGAAGGAGAGTTACTGACCCCAACTGCAGCGACAATCATTTCTTACTACTGCGAAAACCTTCCAGCTATACCAATAAATGTCGAGAATGTGTCTTATGGGGCTGGCAGCAAAGAAACAGAAATACCAAACGTCCTTAGGCTTATTCTGGGTAGAACTGAGATACACGACAGCATTGCCGTTGTTGAGACAACAGTTGATGATGTCAGTGGGGAGTTCGTGGGATACGCTATTGAAAGATTGCTCGGATTCGATGGTGTGCTTGATGTAACAACTCTTCCAGCATTTGGAAAGAAGATGAGACCAGTTTCGCTAATAAGAGTGATTGCAGAATTGAACAAGGCTGAGGAGGTTGCTTCTGAAATCATGCGACTTACAGGAAGTCTTGGTGTGCGCATAATTCCTGTCCACCATCGGGTTATTGCGGGGAGGGAGCAGGGAACGATCAGAGTAAGAATATCTGGCAAAGAGTTTGAGGTAAAGTTTAAGCGCTCCACGCCCGGTTTTGGGCATGTAAAGCCCGAGTTTGATGATATTGCGAGAATAGCAGATGAGCTAAATATGCCAATCCATGTAGTGTATCGGAAGGTAGTGAAGGTGCTGGAGGATGTTGATTCCAACAGGAAGTAAGTGCATAGATTCGTTACTTGGAGGGGGGATTGAGACCGGAACGGTTACCCAGATATATGGCCATAGCGGGACAGGGAAGACAACACTCTGTCTGATGGTGGCCAAAAATGCAGCTAAGGATTACAAGGTTGCCTACATTGATACTGAGGGCTTGTCGGCAGAGAGGGTGAAGCAAGTTTTTGGTGACGTCAGCCTTTTTTCGAATGTTTTCGTCTATGAGGTTTTTCAGTTCAGACAGCAGGGTGTTGCATTAAAGGAGGCTGAGAAGCTGTGCAGGAGCGAGAAGGTAAAACTCATAGTTGTTGATTGCTTCACATCTCTTTATCGCAGCGAGCTTGAGGATGAGAAGAAGCAAATCAAGATAAAGAGGGAGTTAACTTCTCAACTCACTTTTTTGCTTGGAATAGCGAGAAAGTATGATGTTGCTGTAGTTATAACAAATCAGATGTTCTCAGACGTCAGCTCTGGTATAGACCGTCCTCTCGGAGGTCCGAGCCTTGATCACCTCTCAAAGGTCGTTCTGGCGCTTGAAAGGGATGATGAGGGAGTTAGAAAGGCTACGCTTGTAAAGCATAGATGGATGAAGGAGGGAAGAAGTTGCTTTTACCGCATAACCGATAGGGGAATAGAGCCCTGATTATTTCAGAAGTGGAAGACTGCCCGTAACCTTGTCTATTCTTTTCTCCTCATCAGGACCGATCACAACAGCAGTAATCGTTCCCGGTGGGATTTCAGTCAGACCGGCATCCTGGACGATGCCAGTTACAAGCCTCTCCCTCTCAGCCCTGTACTTTATTCCCATAAGCTCCTCAAGACTCTTAACTTTCAGAACAACCTTTTTCTGCCCCTCATCAATCCATCTTCTCCTTACAGCAGGATCGGAGCGAAGATAGCCGATTATTGCAGCATGAGCTACCTGAACTGCCAGCTTTCCCCTCGATAACTTCAGATCGTCCCTTACAACTATAACCTGCTTTAGGGACATTACCCTTACTCCTCTTCCTCACTCCTCTTCCCCAAAACCGTAACTTTTCAGCTCCTCAAGGCTTACAGGCTTTGATTTTTCTTCAACCCATTTTTTACCAACTTCAACCGCTTCTTTCTCATCAAATTCGGAAACAACGATCTTGTCTCCGTCAACTGACTTTATACAATTTTTCGGCACAGCAAGAAATTCTGAGCCAACCTTGACTATAAGGTAGTCACCATAAACATCTATGCTCTCACCAAACTCCTCATCACCGCGGAAAACGTACATGCATATCAGGTCCATGGTTGAAGTATCTGACAATTTTAAAAGTTTTGCCTCTACAGTTCCACTTTTATCCCCAATCTCGCTGCATCTTTCCTCAGCCTTTTATCGTATGTGGCGAGCTTTCCGTACCTTTCCGCTACAGCGAGAATTACCATGTCGTTAAATCTTGCAGGATTATCCGTGAGTTCAAGAGCCTGCCGGTGAAATTCCGATTCTTGCAGGTGGCATGTACAAACACATCTTGCTGTTGGTGGGCCGGACATAGATGCCAATCCCGGATGGTTCTGGAGCTACGGTTACAGCGTAGCCCCACAGGAGCTTGCAGATGATAGTTGATCGATTACTCCTCCTGAACTTTTTTATTAGCCAATGCTCCCATCACCTTTTCAATAACGAGGGCCATTATAATCACAAAAATCACCGTCAAGATCAGGCGTAAGGCCATGAACTCCACACCGAGAAACTGAAGCTCGACCATCTCCTGGGGAAGCTTTATGCATGACCACGCGGACAGGAATATCACGATATTGGATACTCGTGCACCCTTCTTAAGAAGGCTTGCAGCCAGTGGAAAGGCAACATACAATGGGCCAGTTGGCAGTGCACCCAAAAATAAAGAGAGGAAGAATCCTTTCACCCCAGACGTCTTTCCAAGGTGTTTTACAACAGTCTCCTTCGAAACCCAAACTGCGAAAAGACCCATCACAACCATGACTGCCGGGAAGACCATCATCATCTCGACAAAGTACTCCCACATCGTGGTTAGGATTGTCTCCTGTTTCTCGGGGAAGATGAGCAGTATTGTTGTAGCAGCTATCGCAACCATACCAAGAGCAACCCACTCCCTCCTTCCTGTCATAAGATCGCCCCCATTATTAAGGCTATCGCTATTGCGATAATGAAGCTCAGACCATTTCGCGAAAGTGCCATCTCCTTGCCCAGCTCCTTTATTTCTAAAGGCAGTGTCACTGTACCGATCATCGTCAGCGTGGTGATGAAGGCGGCAACCGCACTGATTGATGCCCCTTTTTCAAGTAATGAGGCTGCCAGAGGGAAGGATAGAAGAGAGGGAATGTGGAGGATAGAGCCTACCACCCCCACCATCAAAACACCAAGAACTCCAGACTGCTCTCCAACGAATTTTGTTATCTGTTCAGAAGTTACAAAACCGAGAATGAGACCTATGACGATAAGAATCACGAAGAGCATGGGAAGCAGTCTCACAAAGGAGATGGCGGCGATTTTCAGAGACATCACCGCTCTCTTCCTGTCCTTCGCAAACGCAACCAGCAGAATAATGATAGCTATAGCATTTACAACAATTGCAGTAACACTCATTTCAATCACCCTCTGGAAGTCAACCACAAGCTCTTTTTATTTTCCGGTGCGCCTCCACTCTTCGATGTTTCAAAACATTTTTAAAATTATAATCAAAAATCGTTTCGGTGATGCTATGGCGAAAATTTCTGGAGGAGAATTGCTTGTGAAGTGTCTAATTAAAGAGAACGTCAAATACGTCTTCGGTGTTCCGGGTGGGCAGCTTCTGACTTTCCTCGATGCGATAAAGAGGGTTGGAGAGAAGCACGGAATGAAGTTTGTGAACTGCAGACATGAACAAGCTGCTGCGAGTATGGCAGATGCCTATGCCAGAGTGAGCGGTGAGGTTGGTGTTTGCGTCGGCACAATTGGGCCGGGAGGAGCGGATTTGGTGCCAGGAGTATATCCTGCCTACGCTGACAATGTTCCGATGATCGTGATAACGGCTCAAAACCAGAGCTGGAAGAGCTATCCTGACCACGGTTCGATGCAGGCTTTGGATCAGTATCATCTTTTCAAGCCCATTACAAAGTGGAATGCTGTAGTATCGCACTGGGAGAGGATTCCGGAGCTTGTGCAGAGGGCATTCAGAATGGCAACATCGGGTAGGCCGGGGCCAGTACACCTCGATTTTCCCTCTGATGTACTGTACAACGGAGAAGAGGAGAGTTATGTCAAATTATATCCTCCTGAGAGGTACAGACCAACAAAACCACCTGTGGGTAATCCCGAGCTTGTTGAAAAGGCTGCAGAGATGCTTTACAATGCCGAAAGACCGTTAATTCATGCTGGAACTGGTGTTTTGAGAGCGAAGGCTTGGAATGAGTTAAAGGAGCTTGCTGAGTATCTTGGAGCTGTAGTTACAACAACTATGGGTGGAAGAGGGTCAATCCCAGAAGACCACCCCCTCTGCATCCTCCCTTCAAGTCCTGCAGCGATAACAGCGCAAAATGAGGCAGATGTTGTTCTTATTGTTGGTAGTAAAATGGGCGATCTGGATTTCTGGGGAAGGCCACCAGCTTGGGGTGATCCGGATGTGCAAAAAACCATTCAGATAGACATAGACCCTGAAATGATTGCTCTGAACAGACCCGTTGACATCGGCATTGTGGGGGATGCAAGGGAAACCTTGAAAGCATTGATCGAGGCTGTGAAGAGGAAAGGTGATAGAAGGAAGCCCGTTGAGAGACTTGCTGAGTATAAAAAGATGCAGAATGAGTGGCTTGAAAGCTTTTTGAAGCAGGCGGAGAGCAACGAGAAGCCGATGCATCCGTTGAGAGTGATAAAGGAGGTAAGGGATTTCTATCCGAGAGATGCGATTTCGTGCATTGATGGTGGCAATACTGCAGTCTGGGCATCCTATCTTAACAGAATTTACGAGCCGAACACGTTTCTGTGGGCTGCCGATTCGGGACATCTTGGCACTGGCTTGCCATACGCCATTGGAGCAAAGTTGGCAAATCCAGACAAGCCTGTTTACTTGATAGCGGGTGATGGTGCCTTTGGACTGACAATGGAGGAACTTGAGACTGCAAGCAGAGAGGAAGTGAAGGTTACAGCCATAGTAATGAATGATGGATGTTGGGGTATGATTAAAGGCTCGCAGAAAATGGGTTTTGGCGGAAGATTCATCGGGGTTGACTTCAAGGACGTGAGGTATGATAAGGTAGCGGAATCAATGGGCTGGTATGGACAGAGGGTTGAGGAACCTGAAGATTTGTCATCAGCACTTGACAAAGCTGAAAGTTCGGATAAACCAGCTCTACTGGACGTGAAAATATCTCAGGACATCAATCTGACTCCGCCCGACCTTATCACACTCTCTATCGTCTGGTTAGAGGGCTGCAACCCACCGGAGGTAGAATGAAAGCATTAGTTGTTGAGCTGAGTCTTGCGAAGGCCGCATTAACTCTTGTACTCAAGAAATTTACGAAAAGCGTATTCTACAGTCCCCTCTCACTCTTGAGATACTATCCGAACTATCCAGAGCCGAAAATGCCCGGAGAAGACTGGATAAAGGTAAGGACAAGGCTTTCAGGGATATGTGGGTCGGATATCAGGGTGATAACACTTGAGGAGAGCTTTTACTTGGAACCTCTAACATCTTTTCCCTTTATCCCAGGCCACGAGGTTGTCGGAACAGTTGAGGAAGTTGGTAATGCGGTGAAGGAGTTCTCGGAGGGAGATAGAGTCATACTAATTCCTGCTCTCTCATGTGTTGTCAGGGGGTTCGAGGAATGTGAAGCCTGCAGGAAAGGACACTACGCAATCTGCTACAACACAGATAGGGGCAAGTTGTCACCCGGTATTTTCACCGGAATATGCAGAGATACTGGAGGAGGCTGGGGAGAATATTTTGTCGCCCATGAAACCCAGCTGATGAAAATCCCAGACAGTATTAAGGATGAAAATGCAGTTTTTGCTGAGCCCATAACGGTTGGAATTCACTCTGCCTTACGGAGCTTTCCGAAGGATGATGAAATTGCAGCGGTTGTGGGTTGTGGGATTATAGGTCTCTGCACGATTGCAGCCTTGAGGCATCTCGGGTTCAAGGGCAAAATCGTCGGGATTGATGTGAGTGATAAGCAGGCAGAACTTGCAAAGAAATTTGGTGCTGATGAAGTAATAACGAGCAATCCGGTTGAAAAAATTGCTGAGATGACGAGTGGTAGAGTGTACGTCCCACCAAGGGACAAGCCAATGTTTGTGGGTGGCGGAGTTGATGTTGTCTTTGAATGTGTTGGTATCGCAGAGACCGTGGACTTAGCCTTAAGGATTGCAAAGCCACTCGGCAGAGTTGTTGTTGCTGGTACAGTTGCAAAAATGAATGTTGACTGGGCTCCAGTGTTTGCCAAAGAACTGAGTGTTATAGGAACCTTTGGATGTGGCATCGAGGAGGTTAACGGAGAGAAAAAGAGTGCCTTTGACATCGCTGTCGAAATGCTTCAAAAACAGGACTTTTCAGAGCTTTTGACCCACAGGTTCAGGATTGAGGAATACAAGAAGGCCTTATGGGCAGCTATAAATAAAAAAGATAGTGGGGCAATGAAGGTTGCCTTTGACTTCACTCTCTGAGAAAGATCGTTAGCAGAAAGGATAGTCCGAGAAGCGCTGCTGATAGCATTAAGGTTGAATCCCAATTCATACCTCTTGCCATACTCTCGAACTCGACGATTAGCAAGACAGAGCCGAGCTGTGATAGTAACCAGAGGGATGAATTTGCTGTCCCAGCATATTTTTCTCCTACGGACGTTGCTGATAAATCAAGAGCGAGTGGTAGGGCTGAAATGAAGAAGAATCCGAGAATGAAGAGAACAACCGCAAGCATGATAACGCCAAAGGTGAGTGTGTGGATATAGAAAAGAACAGCTGAAAGAGCAAAGCACACGAAAAGGAATGGTCTTCTCTTGCCAGCCCTGTCCGATAATGCAGGAATCAATATGCTGCCGAAAATTCCGCCGAAGAGCAGTGCAGAAGCCGTGAGGCCAGCAGTTTCTACGTCCAATCCATGATCTTCGAGAATCGGCTCGACCCATGTGAGATAGGCGGTGAATATCCCTACACCTATGAAGGCTATGATGGACAAAATAGAGACATTCCTATTTTTCAGCACGTCTATATATTCTTTCAACCTGTATTCCTCCTCAAACACCTCGGTCTCTGCTTCCTTTCCGAGGATGAAGAAAAGAAACAGCACAATGAAGGCAGCAACGCCGTAAATCAGGAGCATTTTTTCAAAGCCCAAAGTTACTGTTAGAACTGGTGTTAAGCTCAACCCCAAAATTGTGCCGATGAAAAGGGATATGCTTCCAAGACCCGTTGCAAGTCCTGCCTCTTCAGCTGGAAACCAGCTTTTTACAAGCTTAGAAATGCTGTTGAATATGAAAGGCTGCCCCACAGCAGCCAAAGTTTGGAAGATGAGGAGCAAAAGAAATGTAGTGGCAAAGACTCTGAGAACGCCGAATACTGCAAAAAATGCACTCCCAAGCAGAACAGCTTTTCTAAAACCCCTCTTATCAACGTAATAACCAATAGGAAGCGCAAGAATAATGAAAACTATTGGAAAAACCGCAGAAAGCAACCCCACTTCTGCATCTCCCACATTGTAAATCTCTTCGACGATTGGCAGAATGGGGGAGAAGGTTATCCACATGATCTGCGAGATTATTCCTGCCAAGATGTAGACCAGCAGAACAACCCACCTGTAGGATTTGGATTTCATACATTTTCAATAATTAATTTAGTATTTATTGGTTTTGGCAGTCTGAATTGGTGAAACGAACCGTGCACAAAGAAATTTTCTTGCGAGTTTTTCAGTTAACCGACCACAGGCAAACAATTGTTCAGTCCCCCTCAGCATTTAAAGTGGCAAACTTACGTTTGTGCTTCTGGCAAATGTGTGGATTTCAATCTTTTGGCCGTTGTAAAGTCCATTTTTAGATTCCTAACAGATTGATCGGGTATCTACTGCAACTTAGACATGATCTCTTCCCTCAATCTAACAACTTTCTGCATTCCGTCTCTGTGTCTCGTTACAATATTTTTGGATTCAAGATTTGTGAGTATTCTCGACACAGTTGCATGACTTAGATTGGTTCTTTTGGCAATTTCACTCTGATTCATCTCTCCATGGTTCAATAGACACTCGACAACTTTCCTCTCATTTGGATCAAGCAAGTTCAAAAACTCCTCCCTCATATCCATTTCATTATCAGAGACAGAATTATCAGTCCTGTACACCAGATACACAACAACCAAAACGAGTCCCACGAGGTAGTTCATTGTCAGACCAGCCAAAATCGCAATTGACCATAGATATGGATTTTTGTCGTTCTTTTTAGCATCGTAAAATACAGCAACTGGCGGTATACACAGTGCAGGAATCCACAGTATAAGCTCATAGACTCCCGGAATCATGGCTATCACCCTTCTTTACCGAGAGAAACGCAGAGAAAAAAGAACTGAGTATCCCAAAAACTACGTAAACGATCAGTATAAAAAGCGACTCCGAAGAAATTTGGCCAAAAACCAGCATCACAGTGACCAGGCTCACAATCAAAGATGTAAAGAACATCGGCGATAGATATAGCGCGGACTGCAAGCAAAGATATCCTGAAGGTATACCAATCCCAAATCTCCTTACACTCGAAATAAAAAAGTCGGATTCCTTCACCACCACAACCATTGCGGCAAATACTCCTGCATACTTAGAGGCGATAAAGTAAGGGTTGCTTTTCACACCACTCAGATATGTTTTCAACTCCTGTAACCTCTCCTCTCTCTGATAAACTTCAACTGCCGACGAGCTTATTGTTCTAACGTAATCCTCAGCTTTTTCAGGAGAGACTTTAAGTTTTATATATGCTTCTCCATACAAAGCGTGCATGGGAAGCTTATTTGCGTAATAATCTCTGAATTTTTCAGGGTATTCCAGAATTACATCTATGTTTCTATTGTAAGGTACTTCTACGACACCCACCACTGGGAGCGTAACGTTCCGGTCGCTGTGGATTGGTTTTAGCGTTACGATATCTCCCACATCCATACTCAATTTCTCGGCTAGATCCTTGGAGATTAGAACTCCATCCTCTTCCACTTCCCCCTTTACGATAACCGGCCGGTAATTCGTCATGTTCAATTTAGTAATCTCGCTAATCAGTATCCCCTCAACTCGTATGTCATTTAGCTTTAAATCCGTTACCAGCACAAACACTGCGCTATCAACAAAACTCCCGTTGAAAATCTCTTTGGCAAGACTTTCGTTTATCAAAGCTGTAACCTTTAAATCATACCCCGAGTTGGCAAATGGTGATATTTTCTCCCGAAATGATGATTCATAAGCTTCACCGAGATACAGAGAAGACAGCAATAACAAAGATAACAAAAGGGAAGTAGAAACCACTCTTTTTTTATTTCTCCTTACTTTGAAAATAAAATAAAAGTTATTCATGCTAACCCCCTTACCGATTCAGCTCACGTACAGGTAAGCCGTTGCAAAATAACCCTGGTGCACCAACACCCGCTAACACCAATCCCACTACAACTAGACACACTACCAGCTTCCTCATGCTGTGATATAGAGTGTGAAAGAGCTATTATATCTTACTTGAAAAAGTTGAAAAAGTTGAATGTTATCTGAAATCTTGGCTTGGTTAACTTCATCACTCTCTACAAACAAACCAATTACTTATTTAAATAGTGATGAAAACAAACAGTATGAGATTTGGTTTTTTCGACTCGGATGGGCTAAAACTGAGATACTTTGAATGTGGGGAGGGTGAGCCTTTAATCCTGATACATGGGCTTGGAGAATCCATCGAAGGATGGACCTTCCAGTACGATGAGTTCTCGAAGCACTTCAGGGTTATAGCTCTCGATTTAAGGGGTTTCGGGATGTCTGACGTTCCGGAAAGTATAGCAGTTGAGGATTTTGCCAGAGACGTGAAAAACCTGATGGACTATCTTGGATTGGATAAGGCGAACCTTCTGGGTCTTTCGATGGGTGGTGTTGTCTGCTTGGAGTTCTACAGGAAATATCCTGAGATGGTGAAATCTCTGATTCTTGCAAACACGCTCCACAAACTGCCCGAGGAGGCAAAGCCGATGTTCGAGCAGAGATTGAAGCTGCTTGAAAGCAGCCCGGATATGAGCCAGATTGCGGAGTTTATTGCGGAAATGTCTATCCACCAGGACAGGAAGGACTTGAAAGACATGGTCAGAACAATTATCAGGAAAAACAACAAGGAATTCTACGCCATGGTCACGGCAGAGATCGGCAGGGTTAACTATGAATCCCTGCTACCTCAGATTAAGGTTCCGACGCTCGTTATAGTTGCCGAGTATGACATTACAACCCCACCCGCCTTGGGTAGAGAGATTGCCCGGTTAATACCCGGCTCGAAAATAGTGGAAGTCAGGAACTCTGCCCATCTGGCAAAGCTGGAGAATCCAGAGGAGTTCAACAGGTATGTTGTTGAATTTCTAAAAAATTAAAGCTCTGAACACCAGTAATTGGCATTTTCCAAAAGAAGAGTGGAAGGCACGTGATAGCAGGGTTCCCTTGATCAAACATTTGAAGCGTATGTGAAACCACACAATCAGCAGGAGAAACGAGTATCATTTTTGAATTAGGCAGTTTTGTTCTGATAATTGTATGTGTGTAGTGGTTTAGTAAGGTTAAGCTAATTTTTTCAGGAAGTCTATCAACTAAATTAAGAAACGATGATTCACAAAGTTAAAGACGACAGAGATTTATATTCGTGTTGCTACAAGGGGATTCGGAAAATGAAATCCACTGGATTTGGGAGAATTATGGGAGGAACGGATGGTTTATATATGTTTACAACAATTGGAGATAATAGAATTATCGTATTTACTAAGAGGACAATATTGCATTTACCGAAAATGGATGTGAACACATGATTCCTGAAAACTTAAAAAAGTATGACTATCGGGAAAATCTAATAGTTGATAAAAACAATCCCATCTTAATTCAAAAGGCTTGGAGAGACCGGTTTTCGAGCGAGAGTCATTGGTGTGCAGGTTATGGTGGACAGGCGTATTTATCGAAGCCAAATAGTGAGGATGCTTTAACTTGGAATGTTTTTAGAACTCTTCAACTTTCTGGGAACCAAGGATTAAAAGTAGTATCTGATATTTTTAAAATCTCCAAAGTTGATAAAATGTTGTTTTGGGGTTGTGATGTTGAACATTATGGTGAAGAGCAGCAATTATTGAATATTTTAATTCAGACAATTGATGGTAGACATCAAGGAACGATGACCGAACCAGATTTAGTAATAATAACCGAAAAAGAGGTTGTTTTTGTGGAATGTAAATTGAATCAGAACAGCAGCACTTCACCATGGAAAGCTCAAGGAAAAGGAGCAGAAAAAAGATTCAAGACTTATGCAGAGATATTTCCAGAGATAAAAAGCGTTCCCGACTGGGTGACGGTATATCAACTGATTCGTCAGTACGTCTTCGCTAAATCATTGGGTGAATATCTTAAGAAAAAACCAGTTGTAATTCCACTAATCAATGGAAAACATAAAGAAATACTGTCGCCCTACTACCTGAAAGTAAAACGAAGCCCCCTGAACAAGAAAGATATCTTTCGGGAGTTCGTTACATGGCAAGATATCTCAGAAATAATCTCAGCATACGATCTACCAAATAGAGATACCATATTAGCAAAGATAGAGGAGGCTTTAAAACATGCCAAGTGAAAATGCAACGTCCAATAGCAGACATACGATTTGGCTCCACCCTCCAAAGCCCTTCACTCAAAATATGGCTTAGCTGTCACTTAAATTAATAGGTGAAAGGGCAAAATTCGACAGGAACAGACATATATTCGAATATATATTATTTTAGCTGAATTTATAGTCATAAAAAATAAATATAATGAAAACAAGTTTTAGAATGGAAAAAGAATTCGAAATACCGAAAAATAAGAAAGTGGTTATAGCTACATTTGCTATACTTTTGGTTTCCTTGATCATTGCCCTACATCTTTACACGGAGTTTCTCTGGTTCGAGTCTCTCAATCTCGAGTCCGTGTTCATAGCCATAGTGTATTACAAAGTTACCCTGTTTGTGACCTTTTTTGTTTCTGCTCTTGTTCTGCTCAGTCTCAATCATCTTGCACTTCAAAGAGTGAGTTATGAGTTTGGTGAATCTCTCAAACTGCCATTCTGGGTGGGTATATTACTAGCCCTAATAGTAGCTCTACTCTTTTCCAACGTTTGGCTGCAGTATGTTTACTTCACGAACTCGGTTGACTTCAACCTCAAAGATCCGATTTTTGGACTCGATGTCTCTTTCTATGTTTTCAAACTCCCATTCATCCAGACTATACTTTTCTTTTTCCTCACATTGCTATTACTTGCAATCTCAATTTCGGTAGCATACTATGTTTTCACATTCAGGTGGGAAAGTTTTGATGAATTCAAGGACAAGCTTCCTCGGATAGGGCATGTTCATATCTCTCTGCTTCTGGCTGGCATCTTCATCTTCATAGCGGCGTATTTCTACCTTGCGAGGTTTGATTTGCTGACTTCCCCACATGGGGCTGTAATGGGCGCCGGCTATACGGACGTAAACGTAAGACTTCCTGCAATGGGATTGATTGCGATATTGTCGCTTTTCTTTGCCGTAGTAAGTGTTTATCTTGGCTATAAACGAAACGTCGCTGCAATGCCCATACTTGTCGCCGTTCTGGTAGTTGCAATCCTTCTTTCCATTGTCGCTGTGCCTACTGTAGTTCAGAAGCTCAATGTTGAGCCAAATGAACTTCTAAAGGAGGAGGAATACATACAGTATGGTATTGATTTCACGAGATTTGCCTACGGATTAAACGTTAAGAAAATGTATTACTCTGCTGAGAACAACCTCAGCGTTGACACAATTGAGAGAAACCGTGGTACTATAGATAACATCAGAATCTGGGATCATAGACCGCTGCTCAGCGTTTACAGGCAGATGCAGCAGATAAGAACTTACTATTTCATAAATGACGTTGATGTAGATCGCTATTACATTGATGGAAGATATACACAGATAATGATCACTGCAAGGGAACTTTCAACCGATTTGCTATCGCCGAGAGCAAAAACGTGGCTTAACGAGCATCTGATATTTACTCATGGCTACGGTGTTGTTGCCTCGCCGGTGAATTCTGTAACCAAGGTGGGGTTGGCCGATCTGATAATTGAGGATATACCCCCAAAGGGAAAAATAGCTATTGAACGCCCTGAGATATACTATGGTGAGCTAACAACAAATTACGTAATCGTTAAAACAAAACAGAAGGAATTTGATTATCCGCTGGGCGAAGGAAATGTTTTGACAACTTACAATGGTTCTGGCGGAGTTAAACTCGATTCGTACTTTAAAAAACTCATATACGCAATAAAATTTGCCGACGTTAGTTTTCTGCTGAGCGATTACATCACAACGGAAAGCAGTTTGATGTTTCACAGGAATGTAATAGACAGAGTATCTACAATAGCACCCTTCCTCGTGTATGACAGAGATCCTTATATGGCTGTAATAGACGGAAAGCAGTACTGGATAGTTGATTCGTATACGACTTTGGACAAGTTCCCGTACTCTGCAAGATATCCGACATTCAATTACATTCGAAATCCGGTTAAGGTCTTTGTAGACACATACAATGGAACAGCTAAGTTCTATGTTATTCAGGAAGAGCCGGTGATCAAGGTTTTGATGAAAGCATTTCCAGACCTTTTTGTGTCAGCAGATAAAATGAGTGAAGAAGAGAGGGCTCACATAAGGTATCCGGTTGATCTGTTTGAAGTTCAGGCAAATATTTACGCAACCTTCCATATGGACGATGCCAAAACGTTCTACAACCGTGAGGATGTGTGGGTGATCCCGCAGGAAATTTTGGAGGATGAGAGAATACAAATGGAACCCTACTATGTTATACTAACCCTACCCGGAAACGACGAGCCGGAGTTCTTGCTAATGCTTCCGTTTAATCCAAAAGGAAGGGACAACATAATTGCTTGGATGGCAGCAAGATGCGATGAGAATTATGGTGAGTTAAGGCTGTATGAATTTCCGAAAGGCCAGCTGATTTATGGTCCTATGCAGATAGAGGCGAGAATAGATCAGAATGCCGAAATTTCCCAGTTATTCACACTCTGGGGGCAGGTTGGGTCGAAGGTCATCAGGGGTAATTTGCTTGTTATTCCCATAGAGAACTCGATACTGTACATTGAGCCAATCTATCTGAGAGCTGTAAATGCCCAGATTCCAGAGCTCAGAGGTGTTATAGTTGTTTACAGTGATGTACTGGCAATGAGACCAACACTTGACGAGGCTTTGATAACTGTATTTGGTGAGGAAGTCTCTGAAATCGTTGAAGAAGAGAGCGTTAAGGATCTTGTGAAGCAATTGGTTGAGCTTTACGACAGGGCGAGAGAGGAGGCAGGAGCTGGTAACTGGACTGGGTTTGGTGAGTACATTGAAAGGCTTGGGGACACCATTAGCAAGCTAAACCAGACTGCGGGGCGTTAACGTCTCCAGTTGTGTTTCTGGGACACACTCTCCGTGAACTTCGACCCATGAAACTCAAGAACTACACTTAAGATTTTATATTTTGAGTCTAACTTTATTGGTATGTTTGTAATCCAGGACAAGAAATACTACAACAAATTTGGGGTCTTCAGAAATAGAACCGACGCTGGAAACAAGCTTGCTGATTTAATTGTGCGACACCTCGATGTGGATGCAGATAAAACGGATGTAGTTGCGATACCAGCAGGAGGAGTCCCCGTAGCTTCGGCAATGGCTAAAAAAATCGGTTTGAAGTTGAAAGTATTGTTGGTATCGAAAATCCTATTTCCGTGGACGACCGAGGCTGGTTTTGGTGCACTAAGCATGTTCGGCGAGTTTGAGCTGAATGAGAGTGCAGTTCACCACTACAAGCTTAGTGATGAAGTCGTTAAGGAGCAGATAAAGAAGACTGAAGAAAAAATCGCAAAAAGGCTGGAGATGATTCCTGAAGAATGTTTAATTGGGGAGGGGAACGAGTTGGCATTCCTCGTTGACGATGGCTTGGCGTCTGGATATACAATGCTGGTGGCTTTAAAGAGTGCGAGAAGATTTTACGATAAAATCTACGTTGCCGTTCCCACAGCTTCTTCACATGCAGTTGATCTGGTTTCTGGAAAATGTGACGGCGTCTTCTGCATAAACCTGAGAGACATTTATCCCTATGCGGTCGCTGACGCTTACTTAGAGTGGCACGATGTCAGCGATGAGGAAATGTTAGAATTTTTAAAATAATTGGATTCTATTGTACAAATTTAACAAATCGCTGACCATTAAAGACTCCGAGAATGCTAATCTCGTAACCTCTGCTGAAACCTCCTAGTCCTCAGGTTTCAGAGTTTAATGATTTAGTTTTTTATAAAAATTTATTCTTATATATTTCTCCAGCTCAGCAAAGAAAAATACTAAAGAAGATACAGTTACAACTCCAAACCACATGTTCGCATCAAGCGGTGCGGTATGCAGAATTGCGTTGAATTGGGGCGAATACGTTGCTACCAGCTGCAAAACGATCGTTGCAAGAATACCCAAATAGATAGCCCTATTCTTAAATTTCAGAGTTTTTATAAAGCTCAAATCAATACTTCTTGCACTCAGCAGGTAGAATATTTCAAAAAACACTATAACATTCATTGCTACTGTTCTGGCTATCAGTTCGTTCTCGCTATATCTGAAATAAAGAAGGTACGCACATACGACCAAAACCGTAGCTACCCAAATTATCCTGAATAAAATCGCCGGATTCAGCAACTCTCCAGTTATCGGCTTGAGCTTAAGTAGATTTGGCTCTCTGGATTCAAAAACTAAGGTCGTTCCCAAAAGCACAGCCGTAACCGTATTAATCCAGAGGATCTGCACCGGTAGAATTGGAAGTGCGAGACCCAAAAGAAAGGCTGCAAGAATCACGATCCCCTCTCCGACATTAGTCGGTAGCAACCATGCAAGAATCTTCTGAATCTTCCTAAAAACGTTTCTACCCTCGTCAATGGCCTCTACAATTGTCGCAAAATTATCGTCAAGCAAAATTATTTCAGCGGATTCCTTAGCCACCTCCGTACCGGAGCCCATCGCAACGCCAACATCAGCCCTTTTCAATGCAGGGGCATCGTTTACACCATCCCCAGTAACTGCAACTGTTTCGCTCATTTCCTGCAGTAATCTGACTATTCTCAGCTTCATTTTTGGCAAAGTTCTTGCAAATATGTTTGTTTTCTTCAATACCTCTTTAAGCTCTTCATCGCTCATTTTTTCGATTTCATCCCCCGTTACAACACTGCCGTTAATATCAAGCTCTTCTGCGATGAACAACGCAGTATTTGGATGATCTCCGGTTATCATGATAACCCTTACACCGGCTTCTCTACATTTTTTGATCGCCTCGTAACATTCTTCCCTCGGAGGATCTATCATGCATTGAAGACCGAGGAAGATCAAATCATTAAGATTGTCTTCAATACTACCAAATTCCTCCAAGTCAACGAACTTGTATGCAAATGCCAGAACCCTTAAACCCTGAAGGGCGAACTCTGATGCCATCTTGCGAACATGACGTTCATCAAGCTCTACTATTCTTCCTTCCACCAAAGCCCACCTGCACATTGAAAGTACTCTCTCTGCTGAACCTTTTACGTAGATTTCCACGAATTCCCCCTCTTTTGCTGCAGTTGCCATATAGCGCAATGTGGGATTAAATGGGATTTCGTCAATAATTTTAAACTGCTTTTTAATTCCCACCAGCGATGCAACCTCGAGAAGAGCCACTTCAGTTGGATCTCCGCTCGTTACAAGTTCTCCATCTTTTAAAAAATAAATTGCTGTATTACATACGTAGCCGGCCTTTACTGTGAGATATACCTCGGCATGTTTCGCGAGTTCTTCCCTGCTTAGAACAGAATTGCCACTCTCGACGTCATACTCCCTTCCTCCAGCAAATATTCGTATTACCTTCATTTTGTTCTGTGTAAGTGTTCCGGTTTTGTCCGTGCATATCGTCGTAACACTTCCCAGAGATTCTACAGCCGGTAGCTTTCTAACTATAGCCTTTCTTTTTGCCATGTCTCTAACACCAATTGCAAGGCTCATTGTTACAAGAGCGGGTAAACTTTCAGGAATAGCTGCAACAGCTAAGCTAACAGAAGCTAAGAACATGAATGTAGGCTCGTAACCTCTCAATATCCCAATTGTAAAATTTAAGATCGAAACTGCAACGATTATAAAGAAAATGAATCTGCCAAGACGCTTTACTCTACGTAGCAAAGGTGTTTCAACACCTTTCTCCTTTTTAACAGTTTTTGCAATCTTACCCAGCTCGGTATCCTCGCCCGTAGCAACAACGACTGCTTTTCCGTAACCTTCAAGAACGAGTGTCCCGGCAAAAACCATGTTGTTTCTATCAACGGCAGTCTTCTTCAGAATAGTTTCAGAGAATTTTTCAACAGGCGTGGACTCGCCCGTTAGTAAAGATTCGTCAACAGTTAGATTTCTTGCTTCAAAAAGCCTCGCGTCTGCTGGAACTTTCATTCCAGCCTCTAATATTATCACATCTCCGGGGACAAGCTCTTTTGCGGGAATATCTTTTTCGGCCCTTCTTATTACCCTTGCTTTAACCTCTACTATCTTCTTTAAAGATTCAATTGTTTTTTCTGCTCTTCTTTCCTGAATATAACCAATTAATGCATTTATCAGCACGACTGAGAATATTATGGTTGTATCCACGTATCGACGAAGAAATATCGTTATCAAACCGGCCATCATTAAAATGTAAATTAAGGGATCGTTAAAGTGAGAAAGAAATCTTAAAATTTCGCTTATTTTCTTTTCTTCTTTAATCTCATTATAACCAAACAATACAAGCCTTTCTGCGGCATCTTCATCTGTTATACCTTGAGGTAAGCTTTTAACAAGTCTAAAGACTTCTGAAATTGAGATTCTATACCATTCGATTTCTTTGTCCATCTGTTAGGTTGCCTATTGGTCAATAATAATTTTGCCCCAAAAATAAGTCCTTAACCGATGTTGAACTTAGCGAATGGAGCAGATTGTGACCATCTGCGGGTTAGCAAGACGCACTTCGGAAAAATCTTGCAGAATTTACACTTTTAGATTTTTATTATACTTTTAATTAAATATATGTAACCAACATTTTTATACTTTGTAGTTTCATTATTATCTACGCAAAAAGGTGGAATGAGATGGATGTCAGAGAATTAAAGAAGGTCATTAGAGACGATTATGACGTTATAAGCGCAGGTGAAACACTTTCGAGGGTAATTTCAATGTTAGGCGAGTCCAAGCATGAAAGAGCCCTGTTGGTTGAAGAAAATGACGAAATCATTGGGGTTGTAAGAGAAAAGGACTTAATCAGGGGTAGCCTAATGACGAACCCTGATGAAACGAAAATCAAGAAGTTCCTTGCGAAAACTGGAATCATTCGCCTTGACGAGCTAACGCCAGAGAAGGTGGCGAAAAGGTTTATAGAGGATTCCACGCCCTTTGTTCTTATAAAGCTCAACGGAGGATTTGGAGTTATTCACATCAACGAGTTTCTACAAAAAATAAAACAGGAATTTGAAAATGTTGAAGTCGGAGATGTTATGAATCCAGAAGTTATCACCGTGAAAACGTACGATGGCGTATCCAAGGCTCTGGCCACTATGAGAAATCATGGTATCAGCAGAGTTGTTGTAGTTGATGATGAAAATAAAGTTGTCGGAATCATTACCGGCAAGGATATTGTAGATAGAGTTGTGTTTATAGGGAAAGACGATAGACTCGGACACCTGAGCATGAAAGAAAAAGAAAAAACGCTTTCAGTGATGGTTGAAGGTATAATGAGTCATCCGGTTATAACAGTTGAGAGGAATGACACGATTGCCAAAGCTATTGACCTGATGATCGAGAACGACATATCAAGCCTCGTGGTTGTAAAGGGCATCATTCCTGAGGGGATAGTGGTAAAGAAAGATTTTCTTGAATATTATTTAAAAGAGGCACTTCCAAAAGAGTATGAAGTGCAGATTATCGCGAAGGGCATAATTTTGGACGATTCTGAAATAGAAAAGCTCTTGGACGAATTAAACAAGTTTTTGAGGAAGCTCAAGAGCTCTCTTGGGAAAGTCCATTTATTTGTTTATGTGAAGAAGCTCAAATTGTACTATAGACGAATACCTCTCATTTACGTGAGGATGAGGTTGACAAGTGACCGTGGAGTTTTCTTTGTTACTGGTGAAAGCTGGGGTGTTGGGTTTGCAGTTCATGCAACCTTGAATAAGCTTGAAAGGCAAGTAATAAAGGACAAAGAGCTTATGCTCGATAAGAGGGTTGTGCAGAAGTTTTACGAGGAAGTTCTTTGATAACCACAGCCCTGCAAATGAGATTTAAAAATAATAGAATGAGGTTGGCTTTATTTTGCCCCTTTAACATCCACGATCCTCTCAACAACTGTCATATCTTCAAGAGTTGTGATATCTCCTATCTCTTCACCCTTCTCAATAGCAAGTAGAATCCTGCGCACTATCTTTCCACTCCTCGTTTTTGGTAACTGTTCGACGAAGTAAATCTTTTCAGGAACAGCTATTGATCCTATTTCGTTTTTAACATGCGTTTTAAGATATTTTTCAAGTTCGACGTCCGGCTTGTAGCCAATCTTAAGGACAACAAATGCTACTGGTACCTCTCCTTTGATCTCGTGGGGTTTTCCAACAACGGCTGCCTCGCTTATAGCTTCATGAGATACAAGCGCACCCTCGATTTCAGCACTTCCAAGTCTATGCCCGCTGACCTTTAGAACTTCATCAATTCTCCCTATTATCCAGTAATACCCATCTTCGTCTCTCCTTGCTCCATCTCCAGTATAGTAAATTCGTTTACCGTCTGATGTCCAGTATTGTTTGACGAATCTTCTTGGATCACCCCGTAGATCTCTGAACATTGCTGGCCACGGGTTCGTTATTACGAGTTCTCCGACATCTGCTGGATTTCCTTTCTCGTCGTGTATCTCTACCAACATTCCCGGGAAGGGCAGCGTTACAGAGCCGGGCTTGAGCTTTGTTATGCCGGGCAAGGGAGCTATTATGATCATTCCGGTTTCAGTCTGCCACCATGTGTCAATTACAGGGCAGCGCTCACTCCCTACATACTTGTGGTACCACTTCCAAGCTTCTGGATCTATCGTTTCGCCGACCGTTCCAAGTAGACGCAGCGAGGACAGATCGTGTTTCTCCAGCCATTCCTCGCCGAGCTTCATGAAGTAGCGTATTGCGGTGGGAGCAGTGTAAAAAATGGTCACGCCGTACTGCTCAATAATGTTCCACCACCTGTCCGGCTGTGGATAGTCTGGAGCACCCTCGTAAATTAGCACTGTCGCACCGTTGCTGAGCGGTCCATAGACAACATAGCTATGTCCAGTAATCCACCCTATGTCAGCAGTGCACCAGAATACGTCTCCATCTTTCAAATCGAATACCCACTTGGTTGTAATGTGGGTGCCAACGTTGTAGCCTCCGTGAATGTGAAGAACGCCTTTCGGCTTTCCGGTTGTTCCCGATGTATACAGTATGAACAACGGATGTTCGCTGTCAAGAGCTTTACATTCGCACTCATCTGCTAAGCCTTCTTCCAGTTCATGCCACCAGATATCCCTTCCATCGACCATATTCACATCGTTGCCGACTCTCTCGAGCACAACAACACTCTCAACGCTGCAAGCTTCCAGAGCTTTATCAACGATGCGCTTAGTTTCAATAACCTCGCCTCTCCTGTAGTAACCATCCATCGTAACGACAACTTTAGCGTCGGAATCGTTTATCCTCTCTCTCAGAGCTTTCGAGGAGAAACCTCCAAAAACCACGTTATGAATCGCGCCGATTCTAGCGCACGCAAGCATTGCGACAACAAGCTCCGGCACCATCCCCATGTAGATCGTGACTACATCCTTTTCCTCAACTCCAAGCGTCCTGAGAGCATTGGCAAACTTGCAGACTCTCTGGTAGAGTTCGCGGTAAGTGATCATCTCTTTTTCGTTTTCAGGTTCTCCCTGCCATATTATTGCTGTTTTATCCCCTTTTGATTCAATATGTCTATCCAAACAGTTGTAAGTTATGTTTATCTTTCCACCAACAAACCATCTATAAAAAGGAGCGTTACCGCTATATATTATCTCTCTGTAGGGCTCAAACCACTCAATTTCATTCTTTGCAACTGAATCCCAAAATGTAAGATAGTCCAAAGCCTCCTCATAAATCCCTTCGCTAACCTGTGTACATCCTTTGGCTTCTTCTGTGGACTCATATAAATCATTTTCAGAAAATTTTTTTAACATTTTTTACACCCATATATTGTATACACTGTAACTTAATAAGTTTAACTGAAGTCAATATTTTAATAATATAAAAACTAAGTCTTTTTCCTCACACAATTTGCTCGTTTTCCTAAACGGAATCCAACTAAAATCATATGATAGATTAGAACCAGAGTAAAAGAGAGCCAGGGCCTGGATTCTAACAAAGGGTTGAGAGTCAGGGAGAAATCTTTTTAATGAAACCAGCACAGTTGGCTACATGGATGATTCATCCTTACATAGTACTACGCTACATTCAAACATTACGAGTTATTCACAGATGGAAAAACAAGCCATTCAAGGAGTGGACTGAACAAGACCTTGAGGACATTCTTTTTGAGATCGAGAAGGAAGGGTATAAGCCACATACAATTAACGTAACGAATTCAAAAAAGGTCTTCGAATGCTCTTCCGCTGGCTTCATTGAGAAAACTGGCTTGGCTTGAAAAGTTCTGAGAGGGGAGAGAAAAGACAAAAGAAAGCCAGACGTTCTCACAGAAGAAGTCAGTCGTATGATCGAAGCTGCTGTAAATGAGAGAGATCGAGCTATCATCGCTATCGGTTATGAAGCTGGATTGAGAATCGGAGAGCTTGCTTCGCTTATATGGGGAAATGTTATTTGGACTGAATGAGGAGCTAAGATCAAAGTTCACAGCAAAACTGGTGAAAGAGTCGTTCCAATAGTTATGGCAGCTACGAGTTCATCAAATTCTTTTAAAGCTTTAACAAGCTCTTTATCGAGGTCAGATTCTAAAAGCCTATCGTTATGGCAACATGGACAATAAACTTCCGCAAAGTCTCCGTAATCATCTACCTTCTCTTCAAATCCGTCGTAATCGTAGTATTCGTGGCAGCACTTTGTATAGTCAAAATGAAAACACTCTCCACAGAATAAAACCATGCATTCACCCCCCAAAGGATATCGCAGAGTGGCTGAAGCCT
This sequence comes from Archaeoglobus sp. UBA230, assembly GCA_002507545.1. Classification (GTDB taxonomy): domain Archaea; phylum Halobacteriota; class Archaeoglobi; order Archaeoglobales; family Archaeoglobaceae; genus Archaeoglobus. The sequence continues at coordinate 40,358 of DAVR01000020.1, forward strand.
AACTTCGTCAGAGAGCAGTTCGATTAAGTCAAATTTCATGTTTCCAATGTTAGGAAAAATCCTCTCTTTTAAGTAATTTAGTAGCTCTGGACCGTCCCGTCATCTATTACAGATCTATCAAGCAAGTTGGGTATTCCTGCATCAACTGTACAATATCATGTTAACAAGCTGATGGAGCTTGACATAGTCAGAATTGCACAAAAGAAAGTTGGAAAGAGGATGAGAGATATAAAAATGTACGTTTACGACAAAGAGAGCATAGTATTTCTCTCATCAATGGAAAAACACGAGTTTGAACATTTATTAAGGACATTTGTTCTTCGGAGATTGAAGAAGGGGGCACCGATAGCTGTTTTACTAATTTTTGCGATTGGCTCAATTCTATCAATCATCGGTAGCTGGATGCTCAAAGGAGAGATTAAACGCAGGATTGGATTCTTTTACGGGGACGTGGTGGGTAGATCAGTTGGAATGCTTGAAATGAGTGTATTATTAGTATTCCTCGGTGTTTTCTTTCTTTTGGGAGTAGTGAGTTCGTTCTTGCTCCTTTTGTTTATAATTAAAAGGACTTAATTTTTAATTTTATATAATGTTATTATGAGCCTTATAAGTTCCCTGCCCCAGCTCCCTTAAATCTTTTGAGAGTGTCTTCGAACACTTCCTCTCCTACCACCTGCTTCATTGACATTAGTAAGAGCTCTGTAACTCCGGCGGGATCGCCACAGCAAACTTGAACAGTTTGTTTGCCATCTTTCCATCTTCTCAAGAGCTCAGGCAGATTAACTACTGCAGAGTACTTTATGTCCATGCTCAGGCTGTTAAACCTCTCCGGATTTTCTATAATTCTTTGAATTTTTTAATCAAAATATATTTTTTATTTATCTAAATTTTAATTAATTTTTTGCATATTTTATTTTTTAAAAGCACCAAATAGAAACTTATGTTTATGCAAACCTTTTTCACCGTGTTCTTCCATTTCTTCGATTTCTCTTACTGTTATTGAGGTTAGATCGTTAAAATAGCATAGTAGTTCGTCTTTCGTGAAATAGTGCGAACAATGTCCATCTGACTCAAAAAATGTATTCTCTTCAACCTGTACACCCTCACCAAAGGAGGGATCGTTTACGGAAAAGACATTGACAACTAAGATCCCAGATTTCTTTAGAGAGCCCTTAAGACCATTTATCAACTTCATCCTATCACTTTCGAGAAACAAATGTAGTAGATTGTGAGCAAAGATTCCCTCGTATTTTTTATCAGTTGGTAGAACTTGCAAAACGTCACCGATGATGTATTTTATGTTCGAATTGCATTCTTCCGCATTTTTCTTAGCTATTTCTATAGCAGTTGTCGAAACATCTATACCCGTTACTGAAAACCCCAGCTTTGCGAAATAAAGGCAGTTTCTTCCGTATCCGCAACCTGGGGCTAATATTGTTTTTACACTGTATCGTTTAAACACTTCAGCAGCTAATTTTGCTGATAGAGATTGTTCTTTTCCCCACACTTCCCCTTCGTTTTTAAACCTGACATTCCAGTATTCTTCCGCATTATACACCCCAATCACCACGGAGACTTGATTTCACCGTAAATTGCGGAGTATGCAACAGTGGCTGCAGAAGCAAGAAAAGCTTCAGAATTTCTGCCACCAAGCCTGCCCAAATAATTCCTGTTCGTCGTCGTGATAACCCTCTCGCCATCGGCTATTATCCCACCGCTTTTCGATCCAGCACACAAGCTACACGAAGGATGAGTTATTATTGCACCTGCTTCGATTAGTATTTCAATGATCTCCTCTTTTAGAGCCTCCATATAGATCCTTCTCGTCGGTGGTGTCACTATGAGTCTGACATCCGGATGTACTTCGTTCCCCTCTAAGATCTCAGCAGCAATTCTTAAATCCTCCAAACCTGTAGTGCAGGAACCTATAAACGCCTCATCTATTTTAGTACCTTCCACTTCTCTCACCGGCTTCACATTATCAACAGAATGCGGACAAGCTATCATCGGCTCAATTTCTTCTGCACAGTATTGGTAAATTTTCTCGTACCCGTCTCCATCTCCTCTAATTCTTTTGATCTCCTTTCTCGTTTTGCCGGAGAGATACTCAAGTGTCACCTTATCGGGCTCTACCATACCAGTCTTCGCTCCAGCTTCAACAGCCATGTTGCACAACGTGAACCTGCCATCCATAGACATCTCTTTTACCGTGGATCCAGAGAACTCCATAGCCTTGTAGGTTGCTCCATCCGCACCTATATCTCCTATGATTTTTAGAATCAAGTCCTTCGCATAAACACCGTCAGGTAGCTTTCCGTTTATCTCAAATTTTAGTGTCTGAGGAACCTTCAGCCAGATTTTTCCTCTACCCAGTACGGCAGCCATATCTGTATAACCGACACCAGTAGCAAAAGCTCCTAAGGCTCCAGCTGTACAGGTGTGAGAGTCCGTACCAATCACGATTTCCCCTGGGACAATCAGACCCATTTCTGGCATGACTCGATGACTCACTCCCTCACCAATTACCAGTTTTATTCCGTATCTTTCAGCAAAACTACGCATTTGTTTCATACTTTCCGATTCTTCCACCGATGCTGGCGGGATTTCATGATCTGCTATAAGCAAAATTTTTGATGGATCCCAAACCTCAGTGAAACCCATATTTTTAAATTGGCTGAAACAGTGCGGTGCGAAGTAGTCGTGAATCATGGCTAGATCGACTGAAACCGTGATTATTTCTCCGGGCTTAACTTCCCTCTCAACGTGATTCGCAAGTATCTTCTGGACGATATTCATGAATCTCGCCTCATGTACTCAACCAGTCCACCACATCTGAAAATTTCCATTATGAATTCTGGGATCTTTGTAGCTTCGTGTATTCTACCAGTTCTTTTATTGAGTATCTTTCCGTTTTCGAGGTCTATTTCTACAATATCTCCTTCTCCAATTTCATCATAAAGTGTGCTACATTCCACAACTGGCAAACCCAAGTTTATTGCATTTCTGTAGAATATTCTCGCAAATGATTTTGCAACTATTGCTGCAACACCCAGCTCTTTCAGAACCGCTGGTGCCTGCTCTCTGCTACTCCCGCATCCAAAGTTCCTTCCAGCTACTATTATGTCTCCCTTTTTAACCTCGTTGCTAAAGTTGGGACGAAGCGGTTCGAATGCATGCTTACTCATGGATTTTACATCGGGAAGAAGCAGATATTGTGTCGGAAGAATGACGTCTGTGTCTATGTTATCTCCAAAAACCCAACACCTACCTACTATTCTCACGATCACACCTCCTTTGAGTAGTCACTTATAACCCCATTTATTGCTGAATAAGCAACGGTTGCCGGAGAAGCTACATATATTTCAGAATTTGGATTACCAGCTCTCCCCCTGAAGTTCCTGCTGCCAGTGCTTATCAACCTTTCACCATCGCCTAAAACCCCCTGACAAGCTCCCCAGCATGTGCTGCAGTTCGGATTCATGACTATTGCCCCGCTTTCAAGGAACGTTTCTATCAAACCTTCTTTTAACGCATCTCTGAACACGTTTCTCGAAGCTGGAGAGATTATCAGTCTAACATCTGGATGTACTTTGTTTCCTTCGAGAATTTCAGCGGCAATTCTCAGATCTTCGATTCTGCCGTTAGTGCAAGAGCCTATAAATGCTTCATGAATTTTTAAACCCTCTACTTCTCTGACTGGTTTTACGTTGTCAAGTGTGTGCGGGCAAGCTATCATTGGCTCGATTTCGCTTGCATCATAATAGTAGACTTTCTCATATTCTGCATCGCTATCACTCCTAAGTAGCCTGTATCCTCGCCCGCTCCTAAGCTTTGATAAGAACTCAATGATCTTTTCATCTGGTTCGATTATACCAGTCTTTGCTCCTGCTTCAACCGCCATGTTGCACAACGTGAACCTACTATCCATCGACATCTCTTTTACCGTGGATCCAGAGAACTCCATAGCCTTGTAGGTTGCTCCGTCTGCCCCTATATCTCCTATGATTTTTAGAATCAAGTCCTTCGCATAAACACCATCTGGTAATTTTCCGTTTATCTCAAATTTTAGTGTCTGAGGAACCTTCAGCCAGATTTTATCTCTCACCCATATTGCTGCCATGTCCGTCGAGCCTATGCCAGTGGCAAATGCTCCTAAGGCTCCCAAAGTACAGGTGTGTGAATCTGCTCCGACAATAACAGTCCCCGGTACAGCATGATGCTCTATGAGAAGTTGATGGCAAACACCCTCTCCATCGTACAGCTTTATGCTGTTGTATTTGGCGAACTCCCTCATCTTTTTATGAACTTCCGCTGTTTGAACGGAATTTGAAGGAACATTGTGATCTATGACGAACACGATTTTATCGGGGCTTTTCACCTTTACTCCTCCCATTTTTCTGAATATGTCGATTGTTATGTGAGTTGTCGCATCATTGCTCATCACGAGATCTGGACCAACGACTACTATTTCGTTTGGCTTTACTTCTTCTCTTCTGCTTGCATGTGCAAGTATTTTTTCTGCTATCGTCATTCCCATGTTGGTCACCTGCATAAGTTTGGTAATATATTTTTTAGCTCCTCAAATCGAACCATCTTAGTTCTCAGTAAACTGGCACATATATAACTTCACCATTTTCAACTATTTTTCTTATGCCGTACACGCCTTCGAAGAGCTCTCCACTCAAAAAATACTCTTTTAATGCTGACAAGTATCTTTTATCCACAGGGAAATTCATAGCAAATTGGAGAACATCTTTTAATCTCAACTCGCCATTTTCCCGTGCAAGTTTCCAATAGTCAAGTAAGATAGGATATCGTAATTTATAAGCCCCAGATATTGTTGCTGTATTGAACTGCGGATTGGTAAATGCCCAATAGCCTATGCCATATTTTTTACACAGTCTCGATACCTTTTCCTCTAACACGTAATGGTCTTTTTCAGATGTGGTTATTCTTGCTCCAAGCTTTCGCCCATTATCAAAGTACATCTTTTCGTATAGAGGTATTAGGTATGAATATTTCTCGCTTGTGGCAAGCACTTTTTTAAGTCTATTCCAGATAAATCCCGATAGCTCAAGAGGTGCCATTATAACATTGCCTATACACGCTTCAGCGGCGTCTTTGATTATGCTATCTATATCTTTATCCGTTATGTATGGGAAGTATGGAGTTATATGGAGATACGTATCAACCCCGATTTCAGACAGCTTTTGCAATGTAAGGATCCTTTCTTTTTGACGATTTTGGGAATGAATAAACTTACTTCTTGGAACAAACGGCTCCACAAGTTTTGTAAAATTGTCATCGTAGGAAGTTACAGTCATACCAACCCCAATGAGCTCTCTTTCAGCTAGTTTCTCTATAATGTCCATATCATTCAGTATTAAGGGCGACTTTGTTTCTATAAAACATGGGAAGTTATATCCATAACATATCTCAAGCAATCTTCTAGTTAACCTGTGCTTCATCTCTATTGGTTGGTATGTGTCTGAGATGTTGCCGATAACAATGACGCTTTTCTTTTTTCTTTGCTCATATTTAATTATCTCCTTCTCGAAAATCTCAGGGGCATTCTTTTTCACATATATCTCTTTTGAAAAAAGATTTGGAGTTGAACGCATGTAATAGTGAGTACAAGCAGCATAACAGTATATACAACCATGGGTACAACCACGATAAATATTCGCCGTTAATCTGAACGGTAGGTACCTCATGGCAAAGAATCCATCTCTCATCCTGCTGATTATGGATTTAGCGTTTATTTCAACTATTTTCATAGTTATCACCTCTTGCAATTCTATACCATTTGGAGAGTGCCCATAATGGGAATATTGCTGAATATATCTCATACTTTCCTGGATCAATTGCTGCTGCAGCGTAGGATGATGGGAAACTTCCATCTTCTTTTTGTAGTTTTAAGAGATACCCAATCCCGCTAATAACTGTTTCCGAAAACGGATCAATACCACAGTCCAATAAAGCTAGTATACACCACGATGTATGTTCTGCTGTACTCTCTCCCTTAATCGGGTGGGGCGAATAATAGCTGGAATAGTGCTCTCCCCAGCCACCATCATCATTCTGCATGCTTACGAGCCAGTGAACTGCTTTTTTAACATAGCTTTTATTCATATTTTCGCCTATGGCTTTTAACGCTTGCAAAACTTGTGTTGTACCATAGATGTATGCTAGCCCCCAACGCCCCCACCATCCACCAAAATCCAACTGGTCGTCTTTTAACCATTTAATGGCTTTTTCAACTTGCTCATCTGAAGTACCATATCCTACTTCTCCCAAAAATTGTAAAACGTGTGCTGTGACATCCGCTGTTGAGGGATCCTTTAATTCATGCCCGTAATCTTCGTGATAAGGTGGCATATATCCTCTCGCTTTTCGGGATTGATTTTTATCAAATGCACCCCATCCCCCATCATCGTTTTGCATCTTGAGAAGGTATGTAATAGCATTTTCAACATATTTTCTTCCATCGTTTCCTAATGCCTTTAAAACGGCAAGAGATGCTAAGGCAGTGTCGTCGTTATCTGGAAGGTTTACATTATACTCACTAAACGCCCACACATTTTTTGAAGTACGTGCTGACAAAAGGTAATTTAACGCAACATTTATTGGGGCATGTTTGTAGCTCATACCACTTTCAAGCAGTGCCATAACTGACAGAGCAGTATCCCAAACCTTAAGTCTAAATCTGCTCAACAAACCCTCATCATCTACAAGTCCATCCAAGAAATTGAATGCTTTTTGTATTTTTGGATTGGTTATGTCTTCACCACACTCACATAAAGCGTAAATAGCACCCATTGTTGGTAGTGCAGTATCGAACCAACTGCCATTGGCTAGCTGAGTCTCAATAATCTTTTTCTTTAATTTACTGATAATTCGTTTATCAAAATAATTTAGTTTCTTTTTATTTTTGATTAGTGAAACAATTTGAAGAGGCGGTAAAGCATTTCTCGTCCATGCGGATGGAAACAGATAGATACTCCAATGGAATAACTTAGGACATTTCATGTGCAGTTTTCCCAGCAATCTGCCCAAACTCTCAGGAATGCACGAAAAGAGGGGCGGAGGTGAAAATATTTTTACATCTCTTTTTATCGACAGAAACATTTGTGTATAGGGGTCAAGCCATTTGTTTCCACTATATTTTTCTAACCAACTTTTAGCTCTTTTAAGTGCCTCCTTATCCGCATATTGCTCCAGAGCTACTACAGACAGCAAAGTGTTCCTGTAATTTCCCTCAGATTTCATCATGATGTTGCCCCAACTTCCATCATCGTTTTGATGCTGTAAAATCCACTCAATAATTTTATTCTTCTTTCCGTATTTTAAGTCATATTTTTCCTCTAAATAATCGATGAGTAGGAGATATGCAGCATTACTCCACATATGAAATTCGACTTTTCCATAGAAGGAGCCTTCCTTTTTTTGATATGATAAAAGATTTGTTTTAGCACGTTTAATAGCAGTTCGTACTTTCTTTACTAACTCATTTTCATCCATATTTTCACCTCACGATAAGCATATAGCATGAAGCCGCCATTAAACTCCATATAGCGGTTGTTCCAGCCATTGTGAATATCCCACATTTGCTCTCTATTCTCTCGTATTGTTCCTTTCTGGAATATATGTAGTGATAGAAAATTCCCATGATAACGCATGCCAAGACGATCCACAGCAATAAATAGATAAGTTGTAAAACGTTTGAATAGGACATTTTTATAAAATAACAAACCATCATCAAAATAATTCCCAACGGCATGAGTATTATGGCACCGTTTAAGCATACTTTGTATCCATACTTTGTCGCAAAAGTATTAACAAAACCAACATCGTCTTTCCAATCCCATGTTTCACCTACTAAAAATAATCCGAATAGATTTATGCCTAAACCAACAGTATAAAATAACAATGACACAATATCACTCATCGAAAAATCAGTATAATGTGCTACTATGAAGAATCCGAACGGCAAGAGAATTACAAGTTGTATCCCTCTTGAAAAGTCCCCAATTGCGATGTACTTTTTCAATCTTAATGGTTCATTAGAATACGCAAAAGCGAAGAATATCCCTATAATCCAAAGAACTAAGATTACAAACCCAACAGTAAAAGCCAAATAGATTATGAAAAAAGTACCTAAAAGCACCATAAACACTATTCCGATGATTAAATTCTGTTTGCCAATAATGTCTACCGATTTTGGGAGATACGACTTGAATTTTTTGTCCAGTTCATAATCTCCCAAAACATTGGCCCAGACAGACACGTAATGGGCACATATGGTTATTATCAGCCCAATTAAAATCTGTTGGTATGGAAAGATGTCACGGGAAATACAACTCAATCCTAAAAATACGCCTGTAATAAAGGGCAACATATCTGCTATGAAATACTCAAACCTCCCAGCTACAAATATGGCAGCTAAAAACGATTTTAATGATTTGTTCTTAATTCCAAAAATCTTGTTATGAAACATTTATATTCCTCCTTTATCTCTACAGCTCTCATAAACTTGTCAAAGGTACCGGGAACATTTACTATCCTTTCGTAGATTTCCTTGGTAATAGAATCCATTTTTACTACCAAAGATGCTTCGTGCTCATACAAGGTTTCACACAGTTCAAACGAGTCCACTCCATGAATTCGTTGAGATAGCGTATCATCGCCTAACGCAATTCCGTTTGTAACTACAACTGGATACATTCCTTTATCCGAAAGGTGTTCAACAAATTCAATCAGATATCTGTACATTAACGGCTCACCATCACCGCAAATCAAAGCAACTTCTGCACCAAGCTCTCTAGCCTCATCGACAACCCTCTTGTACTCGTCTACAGTAAGCTCATTCTTTGATCTGACCCTATCACTACCCGCATAACAGTATACACACCTAAGATTACAAATTTTCGGTGTGCTTAACCCTACAGCCCTTATTTTTGGATTTTCTGGATTCCATTCTCGCCAGAACTTCTCAATTTCATCTCTTGAATGATGATCCAAACCTCTCACACCTATTTTTGTTCGACCTTCAATGCTGTTATCAGATGTCATTGACATTATGTCTCAAAGTATCAGTATATAAGAATTTCTTACATGTCCTTTTTTTCCTATGAAAAAAGAAAATTTTAAAAAACATAATCAAATAAGCATTGTAAGAGTTAAAAGCCCAGTCACGTTTGGTGCATAGCTAACAAGAGCTTTCCACTCCTAGTCTCTAAACTTGTACTTCTTAACCTCAATCCATTTTTCAATAATCTCCCTTAGCTCCTCATTCGTTATCTCGCAACCATCTGCTGATCTCACAGAATAACCCTTCCCAGCGTGATGGATTGGCAATCTTATCTTCCCGCCAGATGATTTCGATTTTCCTGTTGTGCAAGTGATAAAGGCAGGAACTGGATTTAAGCTGATTCCAGTAAATAGGAGCGGACATTAAATACATAAGTAATTCTACCAGAATTTTAATCTTGCAACAAAATAAAAACCATAACAACTTTAGTCTACCAGAAAGTAAAAAATAGGAAAGAGAATTTGGAGCTGGCTCTACATCTTTTCCTTTAAGCCAGGGCCCGGATTTGAACCGGGGTCAGCGGATCTGCAGTCCGCCGCATAGCCCCTCTGCCACCCTGGCTTGTGTGATACCTTTCGGTAGATTTGTATTTAAACCTTGCTGTTACCTGTACATCCTCCTTTCTATTGATTCGAGTTTTTCCTCAAGGTCTCCTATTTTGTCTCTAAAGAGAGCTTCTATCCTCCCTTCGAGATCATCGGAGTTGACAGCTATCGTTCTTTTCACACTCTGAAATTCATCCATTATCTTCTGCATTCTCAGTTCTATGCTGATAAGAAGCAGAGTGAGCGATGCTATGAGTAATGTAGCCAGAAAGATGACAGTTCCATCAATCCTGTTGTATAATGACAACCATTTGTATACCAACGCTGCTGCCGAAAACACACTAATTACCGACAGCACAACATCTCTGGCATCCATTCTCTCCCACCGATAGTTTCTGTGCTTTAATACTATATATTTCTTTTCTAAATTTTTGGAGATTTAAGGTATGTTTTATTTACTGTTTTATCCAACACGAAATGTGGCATACGTAACTCACCCATTGATTAAAGAGAATACAATTGAGCGGAGAATGTATCAGATTTCGATAGCTGCTACTGCACTGGCTAAGAACACACTCGTTGTTATACCGACTGGATTGGGGAAGACAACAATTGCTGCTCTTGTCATTGCATCAAGATTGCTCAACGAGGATGGAAAGGCTCTCTTCCTTGCCCCTACAAAGCCGCTGGTTGAGCAGCATGCAAGGTTTTTGAGAAATGTGCTTAAGATAAATGGCGATAGTATTGTTTCTCTAAGTGGTGAAGTTGAGCCTGAGAAAAGAAAAGAGATGTGGAAAGACGCGAAAATTATCGTTTCGACACCACAAGTAATTGAAAACGACCTTCTTGCCAGTAGAATCGAACTGACGGATGTTATTCTGGTTGTTTTTGATGAAGCGCATAGAGCAGTCGGAAACTACTCTTATGTTTTTATCGCCAGAGAATATTTGAGACAGGCGAAAAAACCTTTAATTTTGGCAATGACCGCCTCGCCTGGTAGCGATCCCGAAAGAATAATGGAGGTTGTCCAGAATCTGGCAATCGAGACCATAGAAGTCAGAACTGAGTGGGATGAGGATGTTGCCCCTTACGTTGGCAGGAAGGAAATAGAGTGGATAAAGGTTGAGATGCCGAAGGAAATGCAGGAGGTCAAGAGGAGGCTTGAAGAGTGTATAAAGATCAGGTTCAAGAGGTTGAAAGATGTAGGGATAGAGATTCCGGAAAACGCATCAAAGAAAGATTTACTTGCCTTGCAAGAGGCTCTGCAGGTTGAGGCTGCCGAGAGTAGAGATTCGGATATGTTTGAAGCAATATCGGTTCTTGCAGAAATTCTCAAACTTCAGCATGCTGTTGAACTGATAGAGACCCAGGGAATTAAGGCGTTGAAGCTATATTTGAAGAAGCTGATAAAGGAGGCATCGTCAAAGGGCGGAAGCAAGGCTGCAAAGAGCATCGTTAACGACACTCTCTTTAGAAATGCCGTCGTTGCAGCAGCGAAATGCAAGGTGGAGCATCCGAAGCTAAAAAAGCTTAAAGAGATAATTGAGGAGCAGTTTCGGGCTAAGGAGGATTCAAGAATTATTGTTTTCACGAACTACAGGGATTCGGCGGATATGATTGTGAGAGAGCTTTCAGACAGGTTTCCGGTTGCGAAATTCGTGGGACAGGCGAGCAGGGAGGATGACAGGGGAATGAGGCAGAAGGAGCAGATTGAAACGCTTGACAAGTTCAGGAAGGGAGAATATAAGGTTCTCGTTGCCACGTCCGTTGGGGAAGAGGGATTGGACATTCCGTCAACAGACCTTGTTGTGTTTTACGAAGCAGTTCCTTCAGAGATAAGGGCAATACAGAGGAAAGGTAGAACTGGAAGAGGGAGAGAGGGAAGGATTGTTGTTCTGATGACCAAAGGGACGAGGGATGAGGCCTATTATTACACAAGTCTGAGAAAGGAGAAAAAGATGTATGAAATGATTCTCAAAATTAAAGAAACAATTGAAAGAAAGAAGCAAAAAACGCTTGTCGAATTTGAGGAAATTCCAAGAGCTGGTGTTAAGATCATAGTGGATTCGCGAGAGCTAAGGTCGGATGTGGTGAAGCACCTCAGAGAGATGGGGGTAGGTATAGAGATCAGAAATCTGGAGGTTGCAGATTACGTTTTGAGTGATAGGGTGGCAGTGGAGAGAAAGACTGTTGACGACTTTATAGAGAGCATCAAGCAGCGTGAAAGGCTTTTCTCGCAGATCGGGAAGTTAAAATCTGCTTATTCACGTCCGGTGCTTATAATTGAGGGGGCGAACTTGTATAGGGGAATGCATCCTAACGCAATCCGAGGTGCAATTGTATCTCTTGCAATTGATTTTTCTATCCCCATAATCCAGACAAGGGATGCAAAAGAAACGGCAGAATTCATAATGGCTATGGCGAAAAGAGAACAGGAGGAGAAGAGAAGAGCTGTCGTGGAGCATGCTGCGAAGACGAAAAGAACGCTGAAAGAGGAGCAGGAGCACATAGTGTCAGCCATTTCCAATGTAGGGGGAGTTATTGCGAAAAACCTGCTCGACTATTTCCAGACGATAGAGAAAATTGCCACTGCCGATGAAGAAGAACTGGCAAAGGTTCCGAAAGTTGGCAGAAAGATCGCTTCGAGAATTAGGCGTGTTATGACTACCCCATACAGCGAGGCTGGATTTTACGATAGCGAAAGCTTTTAATTCCCTTTTTCATTAGGACATTGCAGGCCACGGTAGCTCAGCAGGAAGAGCGCGTGCTTGGTAAGCAC
>DAVR01000025.1 GCA_002507545.1 Archaeoglobus sp. UBA230
AGGATGCTGGCGAGGAAAGTTGCTAGCGGTAGAACATCCATACTCCTGAGCTGGAATACTGCCAAGATGTTCCACGGTGATCTGATCGAGAGAGCGATGTGTCTCATTCTTGCCTTAACCGGAAACTGGGGCAAAAACGGAACTGGAATTAGAAGCTGGTGTGTCGTTTATGAACTGGACGCTCTGGCTGGTGTGGTGACAACAGACCCACTGATAAGAGAAACCGTGCAGAGCAGGTGGAGGAAGAAGTATGGAAGAGAGTTAACCGAGGAAGAGCTAGAGGGCTTCGGTCAGGGAATTCAGTTCAGAATGATATCTCAAAATGTGCCGTCGGTCTTCTTTTGGTATTGGCATGGCGGATATGGGGAGATATGGGACAAAATTGACCTGAAAGATGCGGGAATTCCAAGAAAAATCGGAGACTACATTAAAGAGGCACTGGAAAAAGGATGGTACGAGTTCTTAGCACTGCCTGAAAAGGATGTAGAGCCGAGAGTATTGTTTATTGCCGCCTCCAATCCTCTCAGAAACAAGCCAATGACGCAGCACACTTACCTGAAGAAACTCTGGCCGAAACTCGATCTCATCGTCTGCATTGATTACAGATGGAGTGAAGCTGCCCTCTACTCAGATATAGTCCTTCCAGCAGCGTTCCATCACGAAAAAATGCAATTCCACAGCCTGCCAAATCCTGAAACAAGGTTCTGGTCCTTTGCCGGTAAAGCTGTCGAACCGGTTGAGGGTGCGAAGGATGAGATAACAATCGTGATAGAACTTGCATTGAAGATAGCCGAGAGGGCAAAGGCAAGAGGGCTGAAGAAATACAGGGTTCCACATGGTATGACTGCTGAAAAAATCAACAAGCTTCTTTCACTTCAGGAAATAGGTCTCGAACTCGAAGAGTTGCCGGAAGAAGTAGAATGGTTGATGGGTGTTGAGAGAGACTACGAGAGTCTACCAGCAAGGGTCATTGATGTAATGGGCAGGTTAAAGGAGAAGATGAACATAATGGATTTGGTTTTGGGTGGTTCAAGAGCAAAAAAGGAGATGAAAAAGGTTGAAGATGAGGATGTAAGAGAGATGCTTCGTGATCTGATCAACATCTGTAAGGAGTATGAAGTGCTTGGAAAGGACGTAACGTTGGAGGAGATAGAGGAAAGAGGATTCGTCAAGTATGAGGGACTTGGGAAAAGTGTGTATGGGCTGAACAACGCAGCTTATGTGGAACCTGATAAAACGGTGGTAGCTTTTAGCCGACATGTGGAAGAAAAACTGATATTTCCCACCCTCACTGGCAGAGCTCAGTTCTACATTGACCACGACTGGTTCATCGAAGCGGGAGAGGAGTTGCCGTGCCACAAAAACCCTCCAGCAGTTCTCGGAGGAGATAGGAGCAAGTATCCATTTATCCTCACCAGTGGTCACAACAGATACAGCACCCACTGCATAACTTTCATGAACAAGCTCCAGATAAACATGCATCGCGGAGAACCCTTTGTTTACATCAGCAAAAAGGCAGCGGAGAAGAAGGGTGTGAAGGACGGGGACTACATAAGGGTTTTCAACGACTTTGGAGAGGTGATAGTTCAGGCAAAGGTTTCCTCTCTACCAGCAGATGACCAGATTATATTCTACCATGGCTGGGAGACGTTTCTTTTCCCCAACGCCAAAAATCTGAAGAGTGAACTTTCGGTTGGTCTGATAAAACCACTCCACCTCGCTGCTGGTAACGATGTTGCCTTCAATTACGGGCAGTTCTACTTCAGGTTTGTTAACTGGCAGCCTCAGATGATATACCGGCATACATGCGTTGATTTTGAACCCTTGAGCACCGAGGAGTGCCGGAGATATGGTTTAAGTTCTTAAATTTATATTATTTTAAGATGGGGGCAAAGAAATGCAAATTGCGATGGTCATAGACCTCAACAAGTGTATAGGATGTCAAACATGCACCCTGTCCTGTAAGACCATGTGGACGAGTGGCGAGGGACAGAAGGCAATGTTCTGGAGGAAGGTAAACACGATGCCGGGTGAGGGTTCACCAAGGAGATGGGAGGAAATGGGCGGTGGTTTTGAGGATACCAACAGAATTATCAGAGTTCTTTTTGGGAGTAAATACGGCAAAAGAGCAAACCCGTCTAAAACTCCGACAGAAAAAGAGTTTGGCGAGTACATTGAGCTATACCCTCTAAAGGCTGTTATCCACGGCATAAAAGTGGCAAGCACACCTCACAGAAAACCAGAGTGGATGTACAACTGGGACGAGGACAGGGGAGGGGGTATCCACCCAAACTCTTACCTCTTCTATTTGCCGAGGTTATGCAACCACTGCACCCATCCTGCATGCATGGAAGCCTGTCCGAGAAATGCGATATACAAGCGTGAAGACGGTGTTGTTCTGATAAACGAGGAGAGGTGTCACGGATACAGATTCTGTATGGAAGCTTGCCCCTACAAGGTGATCTACTTCAACATAAACGGGATGGTGGCGGGAGAATACACAACAACGGGTAGTGAAACTGGCATAGCTCAAAAATGCATAGCCTGCTATC
>DAVR01000040.1 GCA_002507545.1 Archaeoglobus sp. UBA230
AAAAATTTCAGGACTATACAGATATTGAAGAGGACTCAGCATCTATTAATCTGGCAGAGCTTCCTTTAGACTTGAGAGCTGAGATAACAACCAAAGTTTCTGAACTGCTTAATGTTGGGATTGATTTGGCTAGGAATGTTCTGGCAGAGTTTCCAGAAGTTAAAGAAGAGAATGAGAAGATAATACTACTTGCAAATCCTATTAATTATTCAAAGTATTTCTTGGGATTTGCGGAGGATATTGAAGCATGGCTTAAAGTTGGAAGACTGATAAAAGCCGTGGCGAAGTCGCAGGAGAACGGCTACGCTGTGATGGACAATTTTGTCATAATCTCGGGAGTTAGAACAATTTTCGTATACGATGGGAAAACTGGATATTTCATCCACGAAAAGAATTTTGATCAGTTCATATACTATGCAGTCTTTGGAGAGAATGAGCTAAAAACTGCAAAGCCGGATGATTTTGAGATAAGGACTGTGCTTGAGACAATTAGTGGAGTAAACATTCCACATAAAGACGATTTGCTTAAATTAATTCTTGCTGAGAAGATCTAGTTTAGTTTTTGCGCAAAGAGGAGTTTGCTGAATTTGTTTTGGATTTTGAGGAATGGAACTCTTTTAGGAGGTGTCATTTTGGGTGAGAAGGTAGTTTGGAATTTTGAGCTGAATGTTGTTAAGGAGTATTTGAGCAAGTTCTACTCCTCAAACTTTGCCTGCATAAGAGAGTATTTGGCGAATGCGATTGCAGCCCAAGTTAAAGCCAATGTAAACGACCCAATTAAGGTTGAAATCTATCCAGACAGAATCGTCATTGAGGATAAAGGCATTGGAATTAGCAAGAAAACGTTTAAGGAAGTCTTCATGTGGTTTGGTAGAAGTGAGAACAAAAACGTTAGCGGAGTCCAAGGAATGTTCGGTTTGGGAGCAAAGTCTTTCATGATGCTTACCGGCGAGAAGGGCAAAATGATCATGAAGACGAGATCAAGAGAGACAAATGAAGCATATTCAGCCATTTTAACATCTTACGGTGCTGAAATAATCGATGATGGCGGCAAGGAAGACTACGGCACGAGATTTGAGATATATCCTGAAGAACATTTTAGCTCTAGAACAATAAACAGCTTTGTCGGAGAGATAAGAGAGCTTTTCGACTTTTCGAGGATTCCGATCAAGCTGCTCGCTGTTTTGGAGGATGGTGATAAAATAGAACTCAGCGTAGGTGTTCACAACCACGAAATTGAAATGTTAGAGGAGAACGAGGTTTATGAGCTTGGACTGTTGAAAACAGTTCCAGCCCACGAGAGTTGGAGGAGCTGGAGGCATGACAAGTACGCGATAGTCCTCGGAGATGTCCTGGCGAAGAGGCTGATGTACTCTCCACCGCAGGGATTCTTCTTAAGGATAAAGGTCGAGGATGGCCGAATAGTGGACGTACTTGGGCGAAAGGTTAGGACACCTGTACCCACACCAAATAGAGACGACTTTAAAGAAGGACACAGAGATTTTACAACTCTAATGGAGCTGAAGTACAGGATAATCCTGTTCAAAAGGGATTTCCCAAAGTTCCTACACATGTCCGCTCAGGATCTGTCATCGTACTCTTCCGAACAGCTTGAAGAGTTACAGAAGGCGTTGAACAAGATACACAGCTACTGGGAATCGTACAGTGACGCAATAGAAAGAGAGATACCAAGATTCTTGAGCCTAAAGAGGACTGTTGATCTCCTCCTGACAGAATTACCAGCATACGGAGTGTGGGGTGGAACGAAGAGGAACGGTAGAAGAATTACGGTTCTCTGCAAAGACGTAATTTATTTAGCTGCAACTGGGAGAAAGACGGGTTATTTGAAGAGGAGACCAAACTCAAAGAAGGAATTAGATTTAGAAGATGCTGGAATTCATGCAGTCTACGTTGACAATCCTGCAATCATTGAGTTCTTGGAGAAGAATGGTGTTAAGGAAGTCAATCTGAGTAGGGAGAGAATTTTGAGAAGACTAAAAGTATATAGGATTGGCAATTTCGAAAGAGATGGGCCATACTACTACACTAAAGAAGAATTACTTAATGAAGTGCTGGAAGGAAAGCTGATCATATACGCTGAAAAGGTAACTGACGTACCAGAAGAAGGTTTCCCCTACGGATATCTCGTTGTCGGCTCAAAGAAAGTCTACAAAGAGCTGAGAGAAGTCGCTGGAGACCTAGTCATGACATACGAAGAGTGGCTGGACTTTGTTAAGGAAACGACGCTTGTAACAGACGGCTATACGGTTAAAACTCTCAAGCAAATAGAGAAGAATTACGTACTCGTAGAAGCTCCAAACGATCTCATCTCACTTCTTCCAGTAATAAGAAAGATTGTCGGGGAAGTTTATGCCCTTCTGGATGTTACAAATACTGCATACGCCAAAGAACTCTTTGCCGTCGAAGATTTCGTGAAGTGGTTCTTATCAAGATACAGCTCAAGCAGATTCAGAAGTGATCTGGAGTTGCTTCTATTCACAATCTTCAACGAATATGAGGTGCTTAGACACTCAAACCTGCTAAAAGATCTAACTAGCCTGGCGTGTAGGTATGCTGGGATTAAAAAAGGTAAAACGGTTGAAGAGCTGGAAGAAGATGCAAAGCCAATACTTAGAAGCATAGTTAAGAAATACGGCAGGCTAAGGCTAGGGAGGTACGAGGTGACTGTTGACGATTGCTGCATCTCTCTTGAAGATGTCACTTTTCCAAATCCGTGCATTCCAGAATCGACAATGGAAAAGGCGGGTGACGAGGAGCTTATAGGACTGATAAGGCTGAAGAACCTGTTTGGTGAGATGGGATTGCTAATCCACCACGCTGAGAAGGGTTATTCTGTGAGATCAGCAGATGGTTGCGAGATAACGAATGAGGAGCTAAGGGAGATTATTGAAAAATGGATTGAAGTTAGGAAGGACACGTTTAGAGACTGGGAGTGGAAAGCTCTTGTTAGCTATGCACCAAACGTGACTGGGCTTTTAACTCTTGCAGTACTTATTTGATTTTATTTCTTCTTTAAGATTTTAGAGGTGGTTTAGGATGGAAGAGATTTGTTTCTGTGCAAGATGTTTGCATTTTGGCTATGATGCTGTGGTTGAGGACGTATTTTACTATGATGCATTTGGAGAATACCTTAAGGATTACCCCGGAAACGAAAAAGAGAGACTCTGCCATAAAGAGGGTGAAGGAGGGATACTTGTCTACGCTGAATGCAACGAAGAAGTAGTAGAACTCCTTAAAGATGTTAAGAAGGAGTTTTGCGGCGAAGTCGCTTCAGCTGTAGCACTCCTGCTGAGCGTAGCTGGGAAGTTCTCGATAAACGGGGTTGAAGGAATAATCAGTGTGTATGATGTAGACGCTGGAAGAACAGACAAAAAGGACGGATATGAATTGGATAAACTTACAAGAGATTTCCTTAAGGAGCATTTCGCCAAGATAGTCAGTGAAGATAGATCTCGTGCAAAGTACATTGTAGAAGCGGTAGAAATGGTAAAATCTAAGGTTCAGGTTGATGAGAGTTTTAAGAAATACCTCGATGAGATTGAGCGGCTTATGCTGGCAGTGTTAGTCTGATCAAATCTTTTTTATGAGGTGTGCTATTATGGGAACAATTTGGTGCAAGAGCAAGGGTGACGTTTTGAAGGAGCTTGTTAAAAGGCTTGAGCATCTAGAAAAGCAGGGAGCAAAAATATCGAAAATGAAGGTTCTCAAGGAAATGAGAAAGATTGTTGGCATAGCTAAAAATAACAAAGAGATATTCTTCTTCGTAGCAAATTTTAACAGTAAATACGTTTTCACAGCAGCGTATAAAAGCTTAGAAGAGCTGAAAGATGCAGCAGTAGCCCCATATGTTCCCTATTTCGAATTTCCAGTAGATGTTATAGGATTTTTCTCAGCTTACGAAGAAGTTTCAGGATTGGAAGAGGCCTTGAACAAGCTGAACTTAGAAGCAGAACTTCTGGCTAACCTCATTTGATTGATTGTAAAATTAGGAGGTGTTTAGATGGCATTTATTCCATACTACGATCTTATCGCGTGCTTATTCTTTAAGGAGGTTAGCAGTGGGGGAGAAAAAGTCGTTTTTGAGGCCGATGGGACTGCAAAATATGTTTACTGGGGAGATAACGTTTTTGCTGAATTGACACCAGATAACATGCTAATACTTAGAGAAAGTGAAGATTATTTCAACGATTATTTTTACAGAAGTGCTCTCCTTAGATTGAACGAAATACTTGCTCAAGCGTCATACTATGCTAGAAAGAAGTTCGAAGTTGATTTTGAAGCGAAAGCTAGGCTGAGAAGATTTGGCAATGATAAAAAGCTCTTTCTGTGGTTCAACGGTGTAGCTTATCCTTTCAAGGATCGTGTCAGCATAAGCCTCAGCGATAGTTCCCTGATTCCTCCCAATGGTTACAAGGAGCTGTATGAAAGTGTTAAAAAGCTACAGGAAAAGTGCAAAGCTCCAAACTCTTCAGTAGAGAAGGCTGTATACATTCTAGAGAGTAAAGGTTTCGATGCTGCTGAGAAATACCTTAAGATGGCTATTAAGAAATCTAAAAGAGCTAAAAAGGCGTTGAAACCGATAGCAGTTTTCTATAATGAGCTTAAAAATAGTAAAGAGATCGTGGATGTTAATGGATTTAAACTGTTTACATTCACTTACAGAATCTCTAAATGGTCTGACAAGGAGAAAGAGGTAATAGTAATCATTTGCAAGAATGGTATAGCAGTTTTAGAAGTCCGAAATCTGTTCAGAGTGTATTCTATTCTAAGAAGGATTCAGCGTGGTAAGTTTGAAGAACCTGTAAACTGGACCGATGACGATGATAGAATGTTCTTTAAGTGGGACGATTCAGAACTTCTGGATTATTTGAAAGAGTATGTTCTCCCAAACATAGGAGATTTGAAGTTTGATTTGATCGAGTTGCTCCCTGATGAAGTTAGGCTTCAGCTACTCTGTGATATCCTTTAGGAGGTGAATATATGGTTCTATTCTGCGGAGAATGCTTTCATTTTGGCTATACAAAGTATTACTGTGAATACTACGATTACGACGGATTTGAGGGAAAAGTAGATGATTACGGAGACCTTGCGGAAGTTTATTGTCCATGTTGCCATAACGGTAGGCTTTTAGAGGTGGATCTCGATGAAGAGCTTGTTAAAGCTTTAAAAGAATTTGATGAACTCGTACCAAAGCTTAAAATTGAGTTAACAACAGCATGTGATTTTAGGGACGAATTTTCTATTGCCAAAGAGTTTTCGATAAGTGTTCTGATATTTGCAGCTGCTGGTTTGTGCAAGCTTAGGATCAAGTATTATTATGGTGGATCTTGGAGGAGTGAAGAGTTTAAGGAAGATGTATACAGAATACTTGAGAGAGCGATTAAAAATGACTTGAAAGCAGTCATAAATGCTGTAAATCTGCTTTTGAGAAGCGATGTTAAGGAAAAAGTTAAGAGTGTTTTAAACTGGATAGAGAATTACGTTAAGGGACACCCGAATTACTAGCGAATTGCATTTAATCCCAGCCCACGATCTCTACAGAGGGTTTACATGGCAGTCATTGAAGTTAATCCTGAAAACTTTGACGATGTTTTGAGAGAGAACGAGAGTGTGGTTGTTGAGTTTTGGGCTGATTGGTGTGCACCATGTAAGAAGCTAAAGCCGATCATGGACAAACTTGCTAACGAGTTCTCAGAGATAGTCTTCGTAAGATTCAACGTTGCTGAGGATTCAGAGATTCCCAATAGGTATGGTGTGTCCGCTGTACCAACGCTGATATTTTTCGGGAATGGTAAACCGGTTGATGTTATAATCGGAGCAATACCTGAGAATGAGATGAGAAGAAAAGTTAGAGAATTTCTGGAAATTTGGTGATGGAAAAGTTGCTGTGTAAACTATATTTTATTTATCTTTATAATGATTTAAAATCGAAATTAGTTAAAATAATTGTAAGTTAGGGTTTTAGTGTTAGTTTTCTATATTCTAATCCTCTCGGATTATTTCTAATACAATCAAATAACATCTTAGCAAAATCTCTCCTAGTCCCAGAATAGATTAAAAAAGAACATGAGCTTTGGAACTTAATAAATCCCAAATCTAAAGAGGCAACAGTCTACAGATTTTCTTTGCTTCTTCCCTTATCCTGCTTCCTAAAGGAGCAGATGAATATTATCTTACATTTTACTTACTTCTTGCATTTAATGATATGGAGCTAGTGATGACATCTCTCTCCTAAAGCTTGCGAGAAGATATTCTGATCTCTGAATTCGAAAAGTATACTTCAAGGATTTCGCATTCAAAACCGAGAAGCTTAAGTAAATCTATGAGTTCAGAATTCTTTCTGCTCTTAACATCATCTGGATACTCGTACTCAGACCATTTAGTCTTAACATCAACGAGTTTTCTTTTCAGTTTTGTAAGTTCTTGATCATGTTTTTCAATATCCTCCATGTATCGTTCTATTCTGTGCTCAAGTAGCTCTCGAGCACGAGAGAACTGTAAATGTCTAAATGTAATCGTTGTTCCAGTATATCCTTCGAGCATGGACTTTCCTCCTGCAACATTGTATCTGCGTTCTATAATGACCAACCCAAACTCTTCGAAGTCCTGCATAAATTCTTTAATTTTGCATTCTTCTATTCGTTTTAGGCACTTTACGAGACACTTATACCAGCAAGATTCTGCGAGACGTCTAATTGCCGGATGGGGAGGATTCAGATTTCTTAATTTGTGTTTAATGAACTCTTTCTTTGATTTAACTGGTTTATTGAGAAAATTAACAAGACCTTTTATCCCTTCGTCTTGCAGAACACTTGTAAAAATTCTTTGAAGAAGATCAAACTCGTGATATGTGTATACTTTTCTGATAGCTTTCGCTTTATTGACATCGTTTTTTGGAATTACGAGCAAATCGAAAGCGCGAGTTTTTTGTCAGTATAGCTTTTTCCAGTGGGGTTAAAACGAGCCTATCGTTTACGTGCTCTTTACCTGTCCCGCTGTAGAAGTTGTAGAAGTCACTTTCTGTGCTGTAATGTTCTAAAAACCAAACGATGTATCCCTTACTTCTGTAGTAGTCTCTAGCGATCCATTCTCCAATTTTTCCCTTTGTTATATTCTCTAAGTTCCAAGGTTCTATTACGTCGAACTCTGGCATAGTACCCTCCTGAATTTACTCCTTTCCGATACCAAAAAGTCGAAATAATTTTTTATATATTATATATTTACATTCTACTATCCATCACAGAATTTCCCACATTTTTCCCTTAAGTCTTCAATGAAGGCCTTTATACTATCTTTATGGAATGTAAAAACTCCTGCCCCACATTTCAAGAGCTCTCTAGCGTCACTCCATCGTGCAATCCATCCAACTCCATCCATTAAAACATAAATATGGATGTTTTTATGTTTATTTACTTCCTCCACGATCGCCTTTCTTTTGTTGGTCTGTCCACTGCTCGTAGTTAGCATGTACATCACTTCAATAACAGCACATGGATTTTCTTTATTTGGAATATAGATGTCCCATTTTCTCATGTCTTTTAAGTCCTCATCAACATCTTCTTCCTTTGTCCCTTCTAAATGTAAATGGAATCCCTCTTTTTCAAGAACTCTTTTTAGAACATCCTCGTAATTGTATCCCTCATATGCCTTTGTTCGTCCTTTTGAAGATAGAATATATAGTTCCTGAAATAAGGAATAAACCTTACTGGAAATTGTTTCATCATTGGGATTGTAAATCTTTAGTAATAATTTTAGTTTCTCGATACTCTCCTCATACCTTACTTTTATGGCTTGAGCGATGTAATCATGTTCATCCCCGTCTAGGATATTGTTTTTATAGAAATCATGAAAGTTGCCTAATATAATTTTAGAAAGCAAATAACTACAAAGCTTCAAAAAATTAGTGTCATTTAATAAGTTTTTTATACCTTTACTATCTCCTGGCAATTTTCTTCTTTTTATTAAACAATTTTTTAATAATGTATTTAATTCTTCATCCCGTATTTTTCCATTTCTAAATTTATATTCTAACAATATAAGGAGTCTACCAAAAAGTTCGTAAGAGCTTAATCCGACTGTTAAAGTTATATCTATATTGTCTTTATCATTCAAAAACTCTCTAAGGCGAGTCTCTTTAACTTTTACATCCTCAATTTCCATTATCTCTTTAAGCGTAGTTAAAAAGTCCTCAAAGACAGATCGATCTGATAGAGTTATTTCTTCTTCTGTTCTCTTACTACTAGCTAGGATGCCTACATTCTTCAAGTATTCTTCAACCAACTCAGGTGTCAAAATAAAGGTGTTAAGTGAAATATATTCGGATATCTCTACATCAGTTCCTCTCCACATCGAATTCACCTAAATTTCCCTTTAAATTTAATACAAGCTTAGCGTATTTTAAGGCTTTTCCCCACGAAGGAAACATTCTCAAAATTTCCTTACGTGAAATATTTAACCGTTCTTCAACTTCCTCAATAGTAGGTAACCTTCCGAGCTCTTTTGCTAGTTCACCTATTTTTATCTGTACATCCTTTTTAGTGAGTTTCGATGACCTTCTATTAGTCTTGGTACGAATTAAAGAATTACTATTACCGTTTAGCCGTTCTAAAGTTATTTTTATATACATCGGGTCAATATCTATTCCGAAATAATGTCTATTGAGTTTTTTAGCAACAACCAATGTTGTCCCGGTACCCATCATAGGATCAAGTACGATATCTCCTTCATTTGTTGAGAGCTTTATTAAGAACTCTAAAAGTTTTTCAGGGAGTTGGCATGGATGATAAAATCGTTTACCGCGATGTTTTACCCTGTGAATATCCCACCTCAGATCTCTTACCGGAACCTTATCCTGTACCATACCTTTACGTCTTCTTCTACATTTCAGTCTTAGACAAAAATCCATTGAATCTTGTTCTTTTAATAAAGGATTAACTTTAACATTTGGTGTCTTAGAAAACCACAAGATTGCATAGTGAGCAGGAATAAGTTTACCCCTAGGTTCGGCTGGTTCGTCCCAAACAATCCACCTCTGGAAGTAGTACTCACCTATGAGTTCAGATGCAATTTCATGTGCCCATTTTGGAATGTTTAAAAGGAAAAAACTGCCTCCAGGTTTTAAAACTCTAAGACATTCTTTGATCCATTTAAGGGACCACGTAACATAATCGTCCCTTTCATCCTTATAAGTGTTATATTCCTTACCCAAATTGTAAGGTGGATCAACGAAAATCATATCCACACAATTGGAGGGTAGTGTTTTTAATACATCTATAGAATCACCTTGAATTACTTTATCCAAGTAGTTTTCAGGGAACTTATTAGTAACTATGTTCTGTGGTACATCACTTTTACGTAATGGTCTTCTCTCTCCAAAAGTTACATCGAATTTATCGAACATCCTTTTGAATTCTTCTATAACAGGGTCTGGTGCAAAATTATTTACGATATCATTATAACTCAGGTCTAAATGTTTCCATACATCTGAAATCATCGTACCTTCTGGATGCATAAGATGCTTTTTTCCACCCCAGTCTTTGAGTGGTTCTCCACAGAATTTACAGAATTTATGGGGAATTCTTATTTTATTGACTTCTAAGTTATTTTTTGTAAATATCAGAGCTCCAACGTGCGAGATTGGTAACACGTTATTTGAAAAATTGGGCTCAAAGTGAATGGCGATGTGGTACTTGAAGTTAAAACCTATTTCAGTCAGTTTTCTAAACCAGAATGGTAAATATATAGGGGTGTCATAGACAACGACTTGCTTATATTTTTTTATTTCTGCTGGTAACTTAATCTCAACAATACCTTTAAATGGATATTTCAAATCATTTTCAGAGATAAAATTGTTTATCAAGATGTTTCTAGCACACATAGTAACCCCATTTCTATTTATTTAACTCTTTTATCTCAAATCCTAACTTAGTCAAGATTCTGTATGCATCCATAGCGGTAAAAGCAATTCGTGGTAGACCCGTAACTTCTGCTATTACTTGCTTTATAGGATATTTTTTGCCTTCGAACTCTATATAATACTTCGTTCTTCCCATAAGGTCTTCTGGCTCCATAGATTTCAGCTTCTCGATAACATCTACTCTTTCAATTTTATACTTTTTACCTTTCAATGTGAAGATCACTACCACCACCTACACTAACACCAACACCACCTATTATTTAAAATTTTCTTTAAAACCATTATACCCTCCAACAAATTTTGAATGCTTTCATTTTGAATGGAAAAGTTGAGCATTGAAAATCTTGCAAACCTCGTTGGCTTCAATTTTTTGCTCCAAATAAACTTTACTAACTCTTCTAGAGGGTTGGAATGCAGATGAATTTCTGCCAATATAATTGACCTGTGAAACGCAAGTCGAGGAGCTTGCATGTGATAAGTCCTTATACCTCCACAACACTCGAAACACAATCGATCTTTTCCACTCGATACACCGTATCGGCAACATCTTCAAGTTCTCTATGGTGTGTTATGACAATCATTTGGGGTATTGTTGCACCTTCTCTGAAGAAACTCTTCATGATCTCTACTAACTCCCTTCTTCTCTCCTCATCGAGATGTGTTGTAGGCTCATCCATGACTATCGTTGAAATTTTACCAGCGAGAGCTTTTGCTATGGCAAGTCGTAAGGCAATTGCGATAGCAACTTTTTCACCACCGCTTGTCGACTTAATCGAGATCTCTCCACCCTCTTTTATTACTGAGATGTCAAAGTCTTCACTGACGGGTACGTCTGTTATATCTAGGTTGAAACGTTCAAGGTAGTTCCTTGCAAATTCTGATATAAGTGGAGCAATCCTCTGTCTTAGCGTCTTTTGAACCCCATCTCTTGAAAATGCATCTCTAATATTGTTTAATTTCGTTATAAACTTCGCAACATCTTCAAACTTCGTTTTAAGCTTACTAAGTTCTTCTTCAAGTTGCGATATCTTTTCATTCTCCTTCTTTAGTTCTTCCTGCTTCTTCTTCAGCGAACTATTTTTCTCTTTTAGCTCAGCTTTAGTTCGTTCAAATGTTTTCAGCAACTCTTCTTCTTAACTTCCTCATGCCTTTTTTCATCATATCCGAGCTCTTCAATCTCTTTTTGAATTCCTTCCTTCTCAGTCTCCAACCCTTTTAATCTTTCCTGTTCTTCGCTAAGTTTTTGGGTTATCAGTCTGCAAGTCTTTGCCATAAAATCTCCTCAGAACGTCTCCTACAACTTCTGCTTCTTTTTCGTGACTGTTTTCATTCAAAACTTCCTGCTGCCTTCTCAAATACCTTACAACGACTTCGTCACTAAGATATCTGTAAAGTCCAGTCCCCCAGAAAATTGAACCATCTGTATTTCTGTAAAAATCCCAGAACTTCAGCCTAGAATCTTTTGGTATCTTGAGAGTATATTCTGGATGGCCGACAACTTTTGTAGCTCCATCGTTGTCTATGTAGTAGTCTTTGATAACAAAAAAGCCGAATATGTACCTCTCATCCTCGTCTCTCTCTGGATCCACAGTTGTAAAGATAGCAAGCTTACCTGGGATAACGTACTTTATTTTCCTTCCTTTACCTTTTCTAACACCTGTATGGTTTACACCTGCCCCATACTCTGATTTCGTGAATATCTCGCTCTCGTAACACGGAAAAGCTGGAATATCTTTCCTTAAACCCATTTCAAACTGGTAGCATGGATTTTCTGGTTGTGTGCACCACGGAGCGAGAGTTTACTACGTCTTTCCAGAGAGGTACGCGAGAGATGAGGAGAAGAGAGACTTTACGGTAGAAGTGTCTGCGAAAAGCCGGTTATATTTGAACTTTCTCGCGTTGAACTCGTCAGGCTAACGAAGGAAGAGAGGTTTGCAATTTCACTCGTCCACTCAAAAATTTGGAATGGTAAAGGTTACCTGAGCCTTGATGAGATAATTGAAGAATTTTCGAAGAAGTTCCCGCACATTTACTCAGTTGAGACGGATATACAAGGTAGAATGAGCAGACAGCAGAAGCAAAAGTTGATAACAAAAATTAACAGGAGAGTGCTGGAAAAACTCGAAGCGAAAGGATACATTGAGAGAGACAAAGTCGGCAGAAATACTATTCTAAGACTTACAGAGCTTGGCGAGTTCTTTGCATTGCTTGAAACTGGTTTAAACTGAGTTCGAGTTTTTTGAACTGAGGATTTCTTAATTGTCAAGCAAAAAACTGAACCTTGGAAAAAGCATAGGGTATTCCTTTTTGGATTAGAAAAATATAAATTAATCTGATATTTTTAAAATTTTTAAAATATCCCCAGGTCGCTTAGCCGTAAAATCGGCTTCCCCGCTTTTGCTTTCGAAGAAATTTCTGTCGCCATACGCTGCATAAATCGTGAGCATTCCGAGCTTTTTACCAGCTTCAATATCTCTGCGAATGCTATCTCCAACAACTGCTGCTTCAGCTACATCAACGCCGAGCATTTCAAGAGCAAGAAGGATCGAATCCGGCTCGGGTTTTCTTTTACCAGTTATGTCAGCAGAAACAACAACATCGAAATACTTCAGTAGACCAGTTTTTTGCAGCCTCGCCAATGCATGACCATTTTCTGCATCAGTGACAACTGCCAGCTTCACTCCAGCCTCCTTGAGCTTCTCTAAGACTTCAGTAATACCTGGATAGACTTCGATACTTTCAAGCTTGACTTCGTCGTAAATTCTGCAGCACTCCCTGTAGAGTTCCTCACTAAAAACTCCCTTATCTCTGAGATAGTCGGCTAAGTTCTCGTGACTCTCAAATCCATACTTCCAGCGAAGGAAGTACTGCAGCAGCTCGTTCTCATCTCCGCAGCCAATTCTTTCAACTACTGCTCTACAAGCCTTTATTTTGGCCTCAACGAAATCGACCAAGGTGTTGTCCAGGTCGAAGATTACAGCTTTTATCTTACGCTTCAATGCCAAGCTTCATCAGCCTCCTGCAGATCCGTAAATGCTTCTCAAATCTCTGCTTCAAGTCATCATCTAAAAATCTTAGTTTCAGCTCGTCAATTCCACTCTTGCCCTTGAATTCACCGAAGATGACAACGCTGTTCAGCCTTATCACGCCGAAGACCATTGAAAGGTTGTATATCAGGCGGAGCATCGACGATGAATCGCAGAAATCAGCAGTTACAGCATGGGGAAGTTTAAAATGGAAATACTCAACTCCTTCAGCCTCGCAGAGGTCTGCCATCTGTCTGTCTGCAGTCAATAAAATCGGCATCGCTGCTCGCTCTTTTTCAAACTTCCTGAGGGTTTTAACGATTATCAGATCGTTCGTTTCCTTGTCGCTCGTCAAAGTTTCGATCCCCTCAATTTCGACTGCGTACTTCCTGAGCTCCCTGTACTCTGAAAGGGCTATGTAAGCAAGCCTCGATCGCTTCATTCTCCTGTTCACGAACTCGTCGAGCAAGAACGGCTGGTATCTCACGCCTCTCTTCATCTCGGCTATCTGCTGCGGAGAGTACTTGAAGTTCAGCGCTGCCTCTATCTCATCTCTGACAGTATCGACGAGCAGAACGTCACGTAGATCAATATCAGAGTTCGTGAGAAACCGATGGTACAGAACGTTGGTGTCTGGGCTGTACAGCACGCTCTTCCTCAGGCCGGCATAGCTCTTCTTTGCATCTTCAAATTCCGCGATGTTCTCATAATTCAAAAACCCTGCAGCCATTAAGCATTCAATGAAATCTCCATAACTCGGCATTTCGTCGGCAAAGCTAAAGTAGCTCCGCTGCCCTTCGAAATCGATTTCTCCCTGCAAAATTCTTAGCCTGTAACCGTCCTCGCTCTGTTTGGACGTGAAAAGCTGGAAGTGTTTGTAAAACGGATACGTCACGCTGATTTCATCGTCGATTAGATTTAGAAGAATTTGTAGCTCTTCGACGTTTACAGTCATCTCTTTTAGCCCACCCATTGAAATCACTCCATCGCATCTTCAATGAAGTCTTTCAACTGCTGAACTGAAAGCGGGATCATCATGTAGGGCTTAGCTTCAAGTCTTTTCACGGCAAGGTAGAAAACGTGATCCATTCTATGCTTTACCGCCGGGATTAAAGCTGCTGCAACGAGGGCT
The DNA here is from genome assembly GCA_002507545.1 of Archaeoglobus sp. UBA230. Lineage (GTDB taxonomy): Archaea > Halobacteriota > Archaeoglobi > Archaeoglobales > Archaeoglobaceae > Archaeoglobus. Next base: position 14,096 of record DAVR01000040.1, read on the forward strand.
TTTCTGCCAGGTGTTATGTCGATTGCGATGCTGCAACCCTCCTCCCTTAACTTTTTCACGAGACTGCTGATTTCTCTCCCAGCGTTTACGAAGTCTGCTTCTTTGATTACGTGAGTGTGGATCTCAGGTTTGAAGCCGAATTCCTCGCTTAGAATCTTAAGCCCTTTAACAACTTTGTCCAGCTCATTTGCATAGACATCTTCGGCGAAAACGTGGATTACGTCTGGATAGTAGGCTTTTTCCATGAGCACTGCGTAGTAAGTGTTGATTAGGGCCCAAGTTGAGCGTCCAAGGATCGTTATGTAGGCTTTCATTCTTCCACCATAGCGCTAAGCGCCCTGCAGAGGTCTCCTACGAACTTATTCCAATTAGAACCTAAATCTTCAGAAAGTGGTATTGTCCTAATGTACACGTCAATTTCATCCCTAAGTGTTAGTTTTCCTTCTATCTTCTCGTTTAGCTCTTCTGGATAGAGTAGTAGCACTTTTTTTACTTTTTTGACTTTTTTGGCTTCTTTGGCTTCTAACGCCTTACAGTAAACGTACATCTGGTAGAGGTCCTGCTGAGCGACTCCGAGTTTTCTATCGCTGGGATCGAGCAGCTTGTATTTCGTGTCAATTATATAGTGCTCATTTTCAGCTTTAATGACAATATCGGGCATCAATTTGAACATTTTTGGACTCGTTACGAGGTGTCCGATTTCGTGCTGTATAAGCAAATCGCAATCGCCAAAAATTACTCTGTGTAAACCCTCAGTCCTTATCACCTCCGCAATGAACTCCTCAAACAGCTTTTCCATCGGAAAGAGGATTGAGAAAAACTCTATTTCAGATCCTTGCAGCGATACCGAGCTATTGCTCAAGATCAGCTCGCAGAAGTATATATACGGCTTAAATTCCGAGTTAAGTCTGTTGAACGTTATGCGTCTTACGTAATCCACATTGACTGGGGATAAGCTCACGGGATCGAGTACTGCCAGAATCTGCTTTAAAAGCTTGTAGTTTTCGCGATTTTCAACTTTTCTGCTGAGAAGGTAAGAGACGTACTTCAGAGTTCTGTTTATTCGCGTGTCCATCGATCTCTCGTAGAATGTACATGGAATTAAATGCAGCCTCGCTGGATTTGAGCCGTACTTTCTGGCATCGATTTTTCCTTTGACGTACCTCAACTCGTCGTACTGTCTAACGTAATCTGCGTCTCTTTTGCGGTTGAGGAGTCTGAGCAGGTTACTGGCGAAGATGTAGACGAATATCTCGAAAAAGTCCTTCTCATATCCAAGAGGAGCCCAATTTACTTCTTTCACCCCGAGTCTGCGAGTGTACTTCAACATCTGAAGCAAGTTTGAAAGAATCGTTTTCCTTTCTTTAACTTCATCAGGCGTCAGAAGCTTCTTTTTGTAGCTTCTCTTTATGAATTTGGGTAGAATTTCTAGTTTGATGTCTCCAAAGCTGATAACGCCTGCATAATTGGATAGTTTGATTCTCCTCCTGCCTATGTTCGCAAATTTAAGTCTATCATTCAACCTTTCGAGTAGCTCGATGGATCTTTCCCGGACGTAGAGCGTACCGTCTTCGCATCCTTCCTCTTCTTCTTCGCCAATTAGTTTGTACTCGAACTCAGTATACTCGAAAGTTGTGACTGTTTTTACTTTCAACCCGACCCCTCTTTTGCGACTGCCTTAAGAGCCTCAATAAATTCCTTTTCTTCGACAAACTCAGAACAACCCTCTTCAACTTTCACGAACTTACTGTTTAAGACTCTCTCCAGCTTTTCTGGACTGTCGTAGAAGTACTCTTGAAGTAGCGGAATGATTTCGTGGTACCAGATGTATTTTAGAGTCTCTTCGGTTTTATTTTTATCCTCGCACTCTTTAAGCTTTAGAAGGTAGCTGTGTCCGATTTGATGATCTCTGTCGTACTCCTTTTTTATCCTCTCGTTAATTGAGTAAAGAACTTTAATAGCGAGCTTTTTAATGTCTTCTGGGCTATCTCTCAAATTTTCTATGTTCCAACTTTTTATTTTGTCAATGGCTTCTATTTCACTTTTGACATTTTCTACTTTAAGCTCAGTAAGGAGGGACATATAGGATGGCATCAGCTCTACAAACCCGAATCTCCTCCTCAAAGCCACATCTATTAAAGCTATACTTCTATCCGCTGTATTCATCGTACCTATAATGTAAAGGTTTGGGGGGACACCAAATTTTGTCTTTGAATACGGTAAAGTTACAAGAATTTCATTCTCAGCGAACAGCCTCTTATCGGCCTCAAGTAACGTTATGAGTTCGCCGAAGATCCTTGAAATGTCTCCTCTGTTTATCTCGTCAATGATTAGGTAGAACTTTGGATAGTCTCCTGCTTCAAGAATACTTTGAATTCGTCTTTTTTCGTCCTCTGTTAGTTCAGGCACTCCCTCTTTTTCCCATCTCTTGTTTCTGTCGATCTCTGCCCTATCGAGAAGCGCATTGTATGCTCTCCTACAGATTTGTTTTAATATTCCGTCCTCAACTTCATAGTAAATCTTGCCATCATTGTCCGTTTTGGGTCTTATCCCTTCAACAAATTCTTCGTAGGAATAGGATGGATGGAAAGTTACAAATTCATAGAAATTATTATCATCGTTCGTTTTTTCCTTCACGTAATTTCGTGCAACCCAAGTTTTGCCCGTTCCTGGTGGTCCATAAAGAATAACTTGTTTCCTCAATTCTAATAGACGCTGTAAACGATCAATTTTCTGTATTTTAACTTCTTGGTCACTATAAAATAAGTCGTCTGTGTATTTATTGAGATAATATGCCGCCTCAAACAAGTTTGATATACCTACCTTGTTTGCTGTAGCTCTTAGCTTCTGTAAGAGATCAAAGAATTCATTAGCACTAATTTCCCACCATCTCACAAATTTTTCCATTTCTTTAACTCTTTTTAGAAGTGCCTGCGGAAGTGTTCCATTTTCCTTCTCGTATCCCCAAATAGGCATAAACAGATCCGGCCTAAAAATTGCCATCCATGTACTTAAAGTGGAATACCTAACATTAAAAGTCGATTGTATGATTTTTTCAGCTATACTTTTTACGTCTTCAAGTTTTTCATTTTCTAACGCATCTATGAGTTTTGAAAAGTACTCGTTGTTCAGAAGATTTAATATGACACTTTTTGGGTCGTAGCCAACACTACCGATGTATCTAAGAAGAAATCTACAATTGGTATGTACATTTCTGGCAAGTTCCAGTACTCTCTCTGCATCTTCATCTGTAAAAGAGGAGCCCTGTCGGATTCTATTTTTTATGAGTTCTCTTATTTTAATAATTGTCTTCTCAAAGTCTCCTTTTACATTTTTCCAATCACCTTGGTGTTTTTCCTTTAATTTCGACAGTATATTTTCGAGGACGTTTGAACCGCCCTCTTCTAAAAATTGCGGAACTCTCACAATCTTATACGATGGCCACCGGGTAATTTTTTCCAAACCGAAAACGTTCGGATCCAATGGCTGAATGTCTTTCCAGTCTACTATTCTAATCCATGTTTTGTACCTGTAGTCGCGCTCATCTTCACAACCCCCTTGTTCCTTGTCATACCAGTCAAACTCTGGTGCAGTTCCATCAGGAGGAGGACGCCTTTCAGGTCCACTTTCAATTTTATCTATCCTGAAAACATAAAGGACTTTCCCTCTTCTCTCTCTCGGAATATCATTTGTTCGTGTAGAAGATTTTGAAATATATCCGAATCCAAGAACATAACCATTTGACTTTATTACACTCTCCAATTTTTTTCTATCATCGCTCTTTATCTCTGTATTTTGTTGCAGCCAAGTCCTACCATATTTTTCAAAGGACTTCTTTAAATTGAGAAACCAATCCCCAGGTCCAATAAAGAAAATTCCAATATTATTGTCAGTCATCTTTTATCCCCCCTCTACATTTGGAGCACAACATTTTTCTAACAATTAAATATTCCTCACTTGGATCATTTATTATAAATTCCCACATTTTCAACCCCCACTGTAATTTATGAGATTTACTTCTCTGATTACCTCAAAATTCTGTCACTCGTAACCAACAACTCTCCATTCAGCACACAAATTACTCTATACTTTGGAATTTCGATCCAGTTCTCATTCGTTAGCTTCTGCGTTGAAATCAGAATCGCTCCTCCGTAATCTTTCTCCCTCTTCAACATGTACATCCTCCGATGGTTGCAGAAGGCAAAGAGAGTATTCGAATCCGAAAGAAGGTAGTTCACCTTACCGCCGTAAGTTTCGAGCAATTTGCGAGTCGCATATTTCACCGCCGGATAAATTCCCCTAAACTCACTCCTCCTCAGGTATTCGTCGATCTTGTCCATCATGAAGGAGAAAGCCCTCGCTGAATCGTTATACCCATCGACGTAGCTCGGATAATCGATGTCTATCGTGCCGTTGTGGGCGAACAGCCAGTCCCTGTTGAGGTATCTGAACTTGAACGGATGACAGTTTTCAGGGCAGATATCTCCGCTCGTGGCGAGCCTTATGTGGGCTACGATGACGTTACTCTTAGCTTGCTGAATGGCTTGCCTGAAGCTCTCGCTGAAGTTCGGATCGTCTGTGTTTCTCACAACCCTCGCATGCGTCTCTTCGTAGTATCCGATGCCCCAGCCGTGCCAGTACGGTTCGTGGTATCTGGCGAAGAGCGGTAAGCTGAAAGTCGCCCTATCCTTCCTGTTGCAGCTTAAGGCGAAGAGTTCGCACATTCATCTAACCTCCTCAAAATCGAGGTCAACTCCACAAACTCCCTCCTGCCAATCTCTCCCCTGTTAAGCAGCTCTTCAATCTTGAAGTAAACCTGCTCTGGGCTTGCAATCTTCAAAGCTCTACCCAGCGATTCCTCGATGTCTACAAATCCTTTATCGAGGGCGATTGCCGATGCTTTGACGTAGAATTCGATCGCCTTGTCGTATTCTCCTAAATCCTGACAACAGAGTGCTACGTTGAAGTACGGAACCGCTCCGCCGCATGGCAGCGCATGTTTGTGCTTCAGAGCTTCAAACAGGTACTTCAGACCCTCATCCGACCTGTAAGTTTCGAAATAGAACGTTCCGAGATTTATTGCCGCTAAAGCGTAGTCGAATTCAAACTCTTTGGATTGTTCATAGAGTTCTTTCACTATCGTGTAAGCGTCTTCAAACATAATTTCCGCCTTTTCCGGCTTTCCATTCTGCACATAAAATATCCCGAGCTTGTTCATTGTGTTGGCAAGTAAGAACGCTCTTTCAGAACCATAAAGCCTGTTCCTCAGGTTGAAAGCTTCGAGCAAGAATTTTTCAGCTCCCTCGTATCCCAAATCTAAATAAAAAGCTCCGATTTCTGAACATACCGCGGCGAGCAACTCTTCATAGCTCGGATCCTCTGCGCATCTCCTCTTAACCTCTCTGTATATCTCAAGTAAGACCTCTTCAACCTTCGCATCCGAATAGCCCAGCTCTCTCACGTATTTTCTGAACGCATCGATCCCGTACTCTCCTTTCTCAAGAAATCCACGAGTGATCTCTGGATAAACCTCTATATCGGATGGTACTCCAAAAAGCAGCTCAGTTAAACTCGATACTTTCGCCATCCTTCAACACCTTCACGTTCTCGAAATTCTCCTCAAACCATCCCGGATTGTCGGTGTGAACGGGGATGATCACGTCTGGGTCCACGCTTTCGATGATCCACCTCAAATCTTCCTTCGACGCATGCCCAGAAGCGTGGTAGCCTTTGATAAACCTCGGCTTAGGTCTGTGTCTCCCAAATACAAGCTCAAAGCCCCTAATATCAAACCCGAATCTCACCAGCCAGTTGTAAAGTCGTAAAAAGTCAAACTCCTGTTCTTCTGTAAATGCTTCGCTCGACGAGTAAATGTAAACACCACCACTGGGCTTTATGTCTAAGAGGTGTTTCATGTCGTTGAAAGAAAAGCAGAGGATGTAACCGCTCTGATTCGTCGCAATCTCCTTAGGATCGATAAAATGCTCCTCCCATTCATTCCTGACGAACTTCTCCCACTTCTCCTTCCTGTCTTTCAGCTCGCAGTATATCGCCAAGCCGTGCATTCTGTCGATCCCATCTGCCTGCTCCAAGGCATGGAGCATGTAGGCATCTTTAGCAGTAATTACAAGCTGCCTGCCAGTCTTCTCGGCGATCTCCTTGAACGTTTCAAGTCTTTCAAAGTTCCTAGGCGAGAAGTCAGCTATTACTAAACCCTTAGCTTCCTCAACTGCCTTTAGGCAGTTCTCAAAAACGATTTTCTCCGATTCATTGTAATCCTCTCTACTAGCCCTCGTCCCCTCTATTATAAGCACACTTGCATCCTTAGCGTTTCTTACGAACTCCCTCGTCTTTTCGGCTTGCCTTCCGTGCGCCCTTATATCGCCAGTATATGCGATGGCAATATCGCCGTAAATTACGTAGGCTGCAGCTCCGTATATGGAGTGGTCGATTTCAAATGCCGCGACATCGTAGCCTAGCTCGGTTTCGTCGATGTGATAAATTGACCCGGGCTGAAACTTCTTCTTCGCCTTTTCATCTTCTCCAGGTCTGGTGGTTAAAAAGGCCATTAGTTCATCGTTTACCTCATCGGTGCAGATGAAGTCTCTTCCCGCATACACCTTGGACTTCTGACTCGTCAAAACCCGATCATCTTCTCCGGGTTTTCGGGGTGAGTAGTAAGCGATCTCCGAACCCAATAGCGAGTGCGACGTATCTCTCATAGCCTTGAGAACTGCTAAGGTCGTAGGAGTTGCAATCACTGGGATTCCCTCATGAAGCAGACCTATATTCCCGCAGTGATCTAAATGAGCGTGGCTTAGCAAAACCGCTTCAACGTTGAGCTTAGGAAATCTCGTGATGTCCACGTCAGATGGAATTAAATCGGTGCGGTACACGTTCAGTTTCGGAATCAGATCGAGGTGCAAAAGGTCGTGAATACCTCTAGTAGCCCTCTCCCTCAAGAACTCTTGAAAGTAGTCGCCGTACTTGGCGAAGTTCATGCCGAAGTCGAGGAAAAGCCCTTTACCACCCTCTTCGACGTAGATTTTATTGCCACCGATTGTCGTCGCCCCATCGTAGATCCTGATCTCCACACCAGAACCTCCCGATTACTCAGCTCCGAAGGATTCGACAAGTCTGACCCTCGAAACCCCATCGATCTTCTCAACCTCGTACACTGTCTGCGCAACCTCCTCAAGCTCTCTGTGGTGTGTGACGATTATCATCTGTGGAACGGCAGCTCCTTCCCCAAAGAAGCTCTTCATGATCTCCACAAGCTCCCTCCTCCTCTCCTCATCGAGGTGCGTAGTCGGCTCGTCCATGATGATCGTGGAGATCCTGCCTGCTAGAGCCTTCGCTATAGCAAGTCGCAGGGCAATGGCAACGGCGACTTTTTCACCGCCGCTTATAGACTTGATTGAAATCTCCCCGCCCTCCTTTATTATCGAGATGTCGAAGTCCTCGTCGACGGAAATGTCTGTTATGTCAAGGTTAAAGCGCTCGACATAGTTCCTCGCATATTCGGATATCATTGGGGCGATTTTCTGCCTCAGCAGCTTCTGAACCCCATCTCTCGAGAAGGCTTTTCTGATTCTTTCAAGATCCGAAACGAATTCCATTACCTTTTCGAGCTCCTTCAGCTTTTCTTTTAGCTCTTCGATTTTCTCTTCGATGGATCTCAGCTCTTCTTCTTTCTCTTTTCTTTGGCCGATCTTATCATCCAGCTTGGTTCTGATACCCGTTACAACACTGCTCGCTTCGTAGAACTTCTTCTCGACTTCCATGTACCTCTCATCGCTGTACTGGAGCTGCTCAATCTCCCTCAAAACGTCCTCTTTTATCGTCAACAGTTCTCTCAGATCTTGCTCAGCTTTTTCAATGTTCTCTCTGATTTCATTGATTGTGTCAGCTTTGAACTTGCAGCCCTCATACTTCTCTCTAAGTCCTTCGAGTTTATCCAAGTCTGCTCGGGGATCTTCTGGCACATAGCCGAGTTCCCTTGTTAGTTCATCCAAGCTGCTGTCCAGACTTTTAATAACTTCCTCGATCTTCAAGAGCTCGGATCTAATTTCCTCCTCCTTCCGCTCCTTTTCCAAAGCTTTCTGGGCTGCGATAAACTTCTCGTAGTCCTCTCTAAGTTCTCTGAGCCTACTCTGGAGTTCATTTAAGTTCTTCCTCAGTTCCTCCAGCTTGTTCAGCTCAGATTGTAGAGATTCTAATTCGTTCTGCAACTTTTCCTTTTCAATTGTTTTGATCTTCAGATTCTTTCTAAGTTCGTCGATTCTCTCAACGTTAATTTCCGATACTCTGCTAATTTCTTCCTCAACCTGTTTCTTCTTCGAATTTAGCTCTTCTAGCTCCTTTTTGACCAACTGTAACTTTTCGGTAAGCTCTCTCCTCTCCTCCTCGAAGTCCCTCCTAACTTTCTCCCTATGCTCGGGTGTGAGTTTGCTCTTACAGACCGGACAAACGTTGGATTCGCCCAGCAGGCTTAAGCACTCATCTATCTCTTTGATTCTTCCTTTTATCCTCCCCTCTTCTCCATCAAGCTCGGACTTTCTCCCTTCAATCTCTGCTTTCTCTTTACTCAGCTTCTTCAACAGCGCCTCCTTGGCCTCAATTGTCGCTTCAGGCAAAATATCTAGAGCTTTGCTTTCGAGCCTGTCGAGCTCGGATTTTGCCTCTTCTATTTCCCGAGAAAGAGATCTGACCGTAGCCTCGATTTCGGCTCTTCTCTTCTCCACATGCTGCAGCCCCTCGATGGTTTTCTTTATTTCTTCAACCCTTTTCTCGCTCTCTGTGTACTCTTCGTAGGCAGCCCTAGTTTCGTCTATTTCCCGCTTATACGCCAGTACTCTGTCGAGTTCATCTGTAAGCCGGGATCTCTCAGCTCCACACTTCTCCTTTTCATTGAGGGTGTCTACATACTTCTTCAGAAGAGGGATCTTTCTGATTTCCGGTTCGAGCTTTTCCATTTCCTCCCTCGCCCTCTCTGCATCCGACAGCTCCTGCTTGAGCCTCTCGATTTCCCTTTTCTTCGACTCTATTTCTTTTTCCGCAGCAGCAAGTCTCTCGTTCAGCTCGTGGTACTTTTCTTTCTTCCTTCTCCAATCGTTCAGTTCATCTTCGGCCTTTTTCAGATTTTCTTTAGCTCTTCTCAACTCTTCACCCAATTTTTTGATTTCTTCATTGAGCTCTTGCATTTTCCTAGCAATCTTCCTTCTTTCCTCCTCCGCGAGCTCTAGTTCCCGTTTTACGACCTTGTAGTCCTTTGCTTTTTCTTCGAAGTGCTGTATAACATCGTGCATGTTCTGCCAGGCCTTTTCTAACTTGTCCAGACCGATAAGCCTACCAATTAGATTCTTCCTTTCCCTTGGATCGGCGTCTATTAGGCTTGTTATCTCACCCTGCCTAATAAATATCGAGTTCATAGCTGTATCTTTGTCCATCCCGAGGATCTTCGAAATCTCCTGTAGGACTTCGTTCGGAGTCGTTGCAATCGGTCCGATGTCACTTCTGTAGAGGGTAGCTTCCGAACCTCTCTTCCTTCTAACACAATGAACTGCGTATTCCTTTCCGTCCGCCTCGAACGTCAGTTCGACTTCTGCTGAATTTGCACCGCTCCGTATGAGGTCCTCGAACCTCTCCCCCCTCGTCCTTTTTCCAAATAGGGCGTACACTATGGCATCGATTATGGATGTCTTTCCAGCGCCATTGGGGCCAACGAGAACCGTTACGCCCAGCGGAAACTCGACTTCGGTGTTGGCGTGCGAAATGAAATTTGTGAGCTTAACTCTCTTTATTATCACCTTCCACCACCTCCTCTAGAAACTCCTCTGCAACCTTCTTTGCCCCTTCAATGTCGTCCTGAGAGAGGCGCTCGAAAAGGTTCATCGCAAGCTCCGTGAACTCGTCGCTGCCGAGATATTCACGCATGATCGATTTGAGGTCTATCGACCCTTTCGGCAGCTCCGGCGGCGAAGGCTGGCTTAGGTCTCTGAAGGACGGCTTGAAGCTGAGAACTTTGTCCTTAAGAAGCTCGCTTAACCTCTCGATGGCATACTGCCTATTTACGTTCTCACCTTTAATCGTTATGTGGAGGATTGGGGGCTTAGGATAGTTCACGAAGTTCAGGACTTCCTCGAGGTTGTCCTCTTCAACCTCAACCTCCAGCTGAGGTCTGATGTCGAGATTAACTTCGTGGATCGTTACCTCATCTCCGTCGAGATCTACCAAGTAGAATCCCTTGCCTTTCTTGCTCCAAGAGCTTATCTCATCTTTCCTGATTATCTCGGTTGAGCCGGCATAGGCGAGATATCCGTCGCCGAATCTCGCCGCAATCCTTGAGTGCAAGTGCCCTAAAGCGTAATATGTGGCTTTTCTCGGCAAGTCGTCCTCCTTCAGCTCATAGGCCCCCTCAAATGGCAAGTATCTCTCTATTGCCTGATGAGCTATAAGCACGGACTTTTCGTATTTCTCCGCAATTGCATCAAACTTCTTGAACTCCTCCTTAAGAAGCTCCACACCTCTCCCCCTGAGGTTTGAGATGCCTGCAATCAGAACCCCATTAACCTCTTCCCACTCAAGCCTTCCAACCCCTAAAACCCTAATGTCGAAGAGCTTGTGGGGAGGCATACCCCTTCTTTTCGGCACGTCATGGTCGCCGAGAATCGTGTACATCTTCATCTTTCCGTCAATCTTTCTCAATGCGTTCTTAAACACGTAGAGGGCTTTAATTGGCGGAGTCGGCGAGTCGAAAAGGTCTCCCGAGTGTATGAGCACGTCCGCTCTCTCTTCTATAGCTTTCTCAATGGCTTCGTTGAAAGCTTCGTAGAAGTCGTTTTCCCTCTCATCGAGGTTGTACTGCCTGTACCCCAAATGAGTGTCGGATATGTGGGCTATCCTCATTCAAAACCCTCCACGATGCTTCTTACCTTCTCAATCTCCTCTCTAATAATCTCATTTCTCGATCTCTCTTCTTCCTCAGCCTTCCTCAGAGCTTCTCTGAGCTTTTCAACGACATTTATGTCGGCCCCGCCTTCTTCAGTTTCTCTCTGCCTGATCCTCACCATAACTGGGGCTCTGGTTACTTCACCAACAATGACGGCCTCACCGACATTCAGACCGGGCAAATCGCTCAGCAAACTCTCGCTCATCCTCTCAGAACTGTTTCTAACCGCCCTCTGGTCTTCAGGATTCGTCATGCGCATCACTATCTGGCTGTTGCACTGGCTCAAAGCGTCGGGATCTATCTTATAGGGTCTCTGAGTGATAAGCACGAGAAAGACTCCAAACTTCCTACCTTCGGCGGCGATCCTCTTTATTATTCTCTTTGCAAAAGTCTCCTCCTTATTGGGAACGAACCTGTGTGCCTCTTCGATAAACACGAAGACTGGGTAATCATACTCACCCTTTTCCCGTTTCCCGTAAATCTCGGATAGAATTCTGAACGCGACGTAATCCGAGACCCTGTCGTCAAGTCCAGATAAATCTACAACGGCGACGTGTTTGGGCTTTAGTAGCTTGCCGATGTCCGTCGTGACAGATCCGAAGACACGCATGCTTGAGAGTTTCTCGACGTAGTTGATGGCTCTAAGGGAATCTTTATCTCCTCTCTCCTCGAGCTTCTTCAGCAGGTCTTCGAGGTTGTAGCCCTCTCCGAGATCCTTTATGGCCTCTCTCAGACTCTTCAGTATGTTTGTGTAACTCTCTCTTATCCCGCAGATCGTGGCAATTTCTTCGACGCTTAGATCCGAGAACTTCACCTCGTACGTGTACACCCTGCTGACCTGCGAGACATCATATCTCCCTGTGCTTTCCGGCGTTCTAAAAACGCTGACCCTATCAGAAAACTTACTCCCATCCTTCTTGCGCGAGAGACGGACATAATCGGCGTGCGGATCGATAACTACTATCGTCGCCCCCTTCTTGAGTAGCTCTTCTATCAGCACCCCCGCCGCATAACTCTTCCCTGCCCCCGTCTGAGCTAGAATGGCCAGATGTCTCCTGAACCCTCTGACGCTTATTCTCACTGGCACGTCCTGCCTCGATATCAAATAGCCGATGAAGAGCCCCTCGTCCTCAGGGTACGAATAAAATTCTTTGAGGACGTCGGTGGGCGCCCTGTAAACGTCCTCTCCAGGATAGACTGCCCTTCTCGGCTGAAATACCTCACCTTCGTAAATGAAACCGAGAACTCTCGCCTTGGCCAGAACCCTCGGCTCAACAAGACCAGCTTCCCTTATCTTTTCAACAGCTTCCAAACTCATAACCCGGCTAAGAGCTAAGCTCGTGGACTGGATTGAGTCTATCTGGGCAACGACGTCTACCTCAACTTCTTCACCGCCGATGATTTCCTTAGATTTGACCATCACGTACTCCCATCTCGGCGGATACTCGTCCTCGTCAACTATGAAGAGAAATTCAGTCGGGTTAGCATCTCCAACAACAAAACCGATCCTCTCAAGGGAATCGGACACGCCTATACCCCCTCGATGTTATAAACACCCCAACAATTTCTTCGAACTTCTGGAGGTACACGTTCTCGAAGATCTCCCTACTCAGCCTAACTCCGTCATCGGCAGCTTTTAGCCAGATGTTGTAGTTCTCAGGACCGCAGTAGCCTGCAGATATCAATCTAAGAATATCGCTGACATCAACGCTCGCGTCTTCGGGCCACCCTACTTCGAACAGCGTTTTGTCTATCCCTAGCTGCCAAGCCGGAACGTCAATGCGCATAGGCGTATCGTTTAAAGATGGTAGAATGTGGAAGGAAACGATCGCCGGCATTCTCGGAATTCTCTGTACCACTTCCACCGCACGATCCACGAACTCTTCGCTGCGTGAGCACATGGGGAATTGAGCTCTCACATACGCTTCTGGATCTCTTAGGATCTGCTTTACGGCTCTCCTCCATCTCGCGGAAGCGCCGAGAAGGAGTGGGGTCGTGTATCCGGCGCATCCCGCAAATTCCAGAATGAGCTGAAAATCGGGCTTCTTTGATATCAGCTCTTCGACAATTCTTTCAAGGAACTCAATGTCTGAGTACTCGCTTTCTAGCTTACGCAGCGCAGCTCTTTTATTGTCGAGGGCTAAAGATAGCAGGTCTATGATCTCGGCCTCGTTCAGCCCGAGCTCGTCTTTAAGTCTGAGCGCCAGCTTCATGAGCAGAAATTCCCTAAAAAAGGACGTTCTGCTCTCCTTGCCTATGCCGATTATTTGAACTCCAACCCTTTTACACCAGTCGAGGAGCTCTAGTAGAGTCTCAAAGTAGTCGAGCATGAAGGCTCTATCCCTTGCGAAACCCGTTTCCAAAGGTAGATGCGCCACTCTGCCGTAGATCGACCCGTCGAAAAGTATGTAACCGGAGAACCCATCTTCCAAGGCTTTCATCGCCACCCTATGTTCCAGCCACTCCATCTTCCTGCTTACGACCGTCGACTCCTCCAGAGTGTCAGAAACGTAGTCGAAGTCTGCGATCAGCTCCCTGTACCTAACTCCTCTCGCAACTCCGAGAGCCCTGACAACGTAGAAGACTCCGCCGTTAGCAGTCGAAATTCGCCTTGAACTGCTGTCTATTGCGAGGACTGAGAAGTCAGAAGGTGATGATGCGAAAAGCTGCGCTTCCACCCAGTACTCTCTAAAGATATCTCTGAGATCGAGCTTCGAAGCTGAATAGTCGGCTGAAATTCTCTGCTCGTTAGATTTCACTCGTTGAATGTATATGTCTAGGAACTCTGGCATCCCATCGCCTCCGAGAAAATCCTCCCGAGAGGTGTCAATTCGATCCTGACGTTTCTGCCCCTCTTCATTCTCACGACAAAGCCAGCTTTTTCAAGCTTCGAAAGGTGGTGACTCAGCCTTGACCTCTCGCTGAAGAACTCTTTTGATTTCTTCTCCATATCGGGATTCAGCTTTAAGACGAGCTCGTCAAGAGAATTAACTCCGCTGTCAACTGCCGAGAGAATTTGAATCTGTTCCTCGCCTGGAAAATCTATCGGTAGCGTCGGAACCTCAATTATCTCTTCAATGCCAATTTCTTCCTCCTTCTCGTCGTACTTCGGTATGGATGTGACGATCCTTGAACCTGTAACGCAGGCTGCTATGTAAGCAGCTATTGCGACGCTCCTAAGGGAGCCTGAAGCGTTTAGCAGAACGTCTTTACCACGCTCTTTTTCCCTGTTTATCATCTCGACGAGCTGCTTCGCGGCTCTAATAACGTTCCTTTTATCGATTTTCGCTATTTCTACATCGTAAATGGTTTCTAGATCCTTTTTCAGCTCTTCAGCTGTTCTGCGAGCTTTGCTCTCTCCAGGAAGCTCCTCCTCGCCGACGAAGAGGATTATCTTTGAGATTGGTTGTTCTCTCAACGCCCGGATGGATTCAATGAGTTTTTCCTTCTTGTGTCCTACGAACACGAATTGCGTGATCACAATAATTGATTGATTTCATCATACTTAAATTTTTCTTTCAACTAACAGCGATTCGTGTATAGTCCTGAAATTTTT
>DAVR01000008.1 GCA_002507545.1 Archaeoglobus sp. UBA230
TGTTTGTGCGGAGGTTTGTGTACTTTCTGTGGAATATGTAGATGTGTTTCCCATAACCGTTGCATGAGATGTCTTCAATCATCGGGTCGTACATTATGGGGGTGATTCTCCCAAAGAGAATCGTTCTCTTGAAAATGTGGTAGAGGACTCTGAAGTAATCTGACCCTTCGAGCTTGATTCTGTAATCTTCGAGGATCGAATCAATCTTTGATTTGAGTGTGGAAACCTTGTCCTTTACCTCCTTTGGATTTGCGGCATAGTATTCGAGCTTGTTTATAACGTCCTTTACGAGTCTCTCTTCATCCTCATCCAGTTTGGGTTCGTTAACGTGATACAAAAACTCATTTTCCTCATCATTGTAGAGTATATGGATGCTCGATATGACAAATCTACCGTAAACAGGATAACCCTCAACTTCAATCCACCCTTCAGGAGGTTCGAACTCCTGCGACAATCTCTTTGACAGCGTCCTAAAGGTATCTTGATCCAGAAATTCTTCGCGAGCACTCTTTTTGATTATTTCAAAGACTGCTTCTCTCTTTGGCATTTCTTCCTTCCTGCGAAAACTGAGTCTGAGCGAGGGCATCAAGAGAATTTTGCATTAAAAATTAAAAAATGTTTCGTGTAAAAAGATTTGAAGCGCACTAATAAACATTGGAAAATATTTTATGTTGCTATCTGGCAAGTATCTTTGGTGAGTGAAAAATGTGGTGGTTTGTGATACCAAGGACTGTTTTCGGTGATGATGCAGTCCAGCATCTCGAAAATGAAAAGGCAGAGAGAGTGTTGATAGTGACAGATAAGCAATTGAGGGAGCTTGGATACGTAGACGAAGTGAAAAAGTATCTCAAAGCTGAAAAGATTGAGATTTTTGATGACGTTGAGCCTGAGCCAAGCATTGAAACCGCTCTGAAGTGTTCAAAGATTGCAAGAGATGTTGACGCCCAGCTAATCATTGCACTTGGTGGTGGAAGCGTTTTGGATGTAGGGAAGATGGCAAGGATTCTTCTGGAGCTTGATATTGACCCCGAATTAGTTACACCCTTCACAGACCTCTACGAACTGGGGTTCCAGAAGAAGGCGAAGTTGATAGCGATCCCAACAACGAGTGGAACGGGAGCAGATGCCACGTGGGCTATGGTTCTGACAGACACGAAGGAAAAAAGGAAAGTATTGCCCGCAAACAGGGAAGCAATTCCAGACCTAACGATTCTCGATTACAGGTTTGTTGAAAAGATGCCTCCAAAGCTCGTTGCGGGAACGGGAATGGATGCCCTAACCCACGCTATCGAGGGTGCAGTTTCTCCATGGAGAAATGACTTCAGCGATGCAATGTGTGAGAAAGCTGTAGAGATAATTCTTGAGAACCTCGAAAAGTCATACAGCGGAGATGCGGATGCAAGAGCCAAGATGCACCATGCAGCCACGATGGCGGGAATGGGTTTCGGCAATTCTCAGGTCGGACTCGTTCACGCCTTGGGGCATGCCTTTGGAGCCTACTTTAAAGTTCATCATGGGATATGTGTTGGTGTCTTTCTGCCATACGCCCTTCAGTACTACATCAACGACAAAGAGTCCAAGAAGTTGCTTGACTACTTGGCTGTAAGGGTAAAGCTGAAGGATGCTGAGACCTTGGTTGAAAGGATTCTCGAAATAATGAAGAACATAGAAGTACCCACAAAGGTTTCAGAGATAGTTGAGGAGAAGGAATTCTTCGAAGGGCTTGAAGAGGTGCTGAATCACGCAATAAACGATGCCTGTATCGTTACATCGCCAAGATGCCCCGGAACCGATGAAGTTAGGAAGCTGTATGAATATGCATTTTACGGTAAAAAGATTGACTTCTGAGGTGGTATGATGTTTGGCTACTGTGGCAAAATCCTGAGAGTTAATCTGTCAGACAAGACAGTCTCGACTTTTGTTCCAGACGAGAAGGATTTGAAGGAGTTCATAGGTGGTGCTGGGCTGGCTGTGAAGCTACATTACGACATGAGAACGTTCGATGCTGATCCTCTATCTCCGGAGAACGTACTGATGCTGATGACCGGGCCGCTGACAGGAACGAGGGCGCCTTCAACCAGCAGGCTTGAGTTCTGTGCGAGAAGCCCGCTTACCGGAATCTGGGGCGAGTCGAACTCTGGAGGGAGAATGGCTACCTATCTGAAATACACGGGATGGGATGGCGTTATAATCGAGGGAGCAAGCGAGAAGCCTGTTTACATCAAAATAGATTTGAACGGAGCAGAAATAGTTGATGCCGACGAAATATGGAGCAAGGGATGTTACGAGGCTCAGGAGATGCTTGAAAAGGAGGTTGGAGAGAAGAGGGTTGCAACGGCGGTAATAGGTCCGGCAGGAGAGAACTTGGTTAAATACGCCTGTGTTCAGGTAGACAATTCGAGACATGCCGGTAGGACGGGAATGGGTGCTGTTATGGGTTCAAAGAAGCTCAAAGGTATCGTTGTTGCTTACGATCCATCTGAGAGGGAAAAAGTGGAGCTTGCAAACGAGGAGGAGTTCAACAATGTCGTTGACGAAGTGCTTGCGAGGATAAAGGACGATTTCACATGCAACATGTTCACCCAGCTCGGCACAGCAGGATACATGGAAACATCAGAGGGTTTTGGAGATTTACCGATAAAATACTACACTCAGGGAATGTTTGAGGGAGCTACGAAGATTTCGGGGGCGGCGATGGCTGCTTCAGTTTTGAGAGGCAATGACGGCTGCTTGGGATGCGTTGTAAGATGTGGCAGAGTCGTCGAGTTCAAGGGTAAGGAAATCCATGGCCCTGAATATGAAACTCTCGCTGCCTTTGGCGCTCTGCAACTGAACGATAACCTTGAGTCTTTACTCGAAATAAACTACATGGTCAACGATCTCGGAATGGACTCTATCTCATCGGGCGTGTCAATCGCCTTCGCGATGTATCTGACAGAAAAGGGGGTTGGAGATTTCAATGTGAGATGGGGAGATGCGGAGGCTGTGAAGCAGCTTGTTAAAGACATAGCCTACAGGAATGGCAAAGGAGAGGAATTGGCTGAAGGTGTGAGGTTTATTGGCAAAAAATATGGTGTTGAGAACTGGGCGGCACACGTCAAGGGACTTGAAATTCCGATGCACGATGCGAGGGGGTTTGCGGGCTTGGCATGTGCATACGCTACTCACATAAGAGGGGCATGCCATCTACCCCACCAGATGTATCTCTACGAGATGGGTAAGAAAATATCAGAATACGACATATCAAGTGACGATAGATTTGCTAATGACGGAAAGGGCATTCTCACCGCAAAGGTTCAAAATTTCTCCGAGCTATACAATGCCGTCATAATGTGTGCTTTCATACCAGTTAAACCCACCCAGCTTGCAGCAATGCTCAAGGCTGCTACCGGCCATGAGCATACGGTGGAGAGCATATTCGTGGCTGGAGAGAGGATGTACACGCTCAAGAGAATTTACGGCCTCAAGTGCGGTGTGACGACTAAGGACGATACACTTCCAGAAATAGTCCTTCAGCCAGTCGAGGGAGGGAGTGCAGGGAACGTTCCCGACGTGCAGAAGCAGGTGAGCGAATATTACGAATATAGAAAATGGCCTGATGGTGTGCCAAGCAGGGAAAAGCTTGAAGAGCTTGGGCTTGGATGGGTTGAGTGAGCTACTTATTTTTCTTTTTTGTCTGCTACCATCATTCCTTTACCGTCAATTCGCGATTTCTTTGAATACCGAGATGCTTCCGTCGGTATCGTAGTAGTTTCGACGTCAAATGCTCAGTTCTACACCAAATCCGAAACATCGTCATTTGGGATATGTAGAGAAAAGCAGAGCAAAGAAGCATTTAACTAAACAATCCTATTTTTAACCCCATATTTCTCACACAACCTTTTTGCTCTTTTTTCAAGTTCTTTTTGATAACCTTTTGAAGGTTGGGGGGATAATCCAAACAGACTCTTGTATTTTGGGATTAGTTCGGGATAGTATTTCTCCAAGAATTTGTAATAAAGGGTTTTACAGTCTGCTTCTTTATTCCCAAACAAAGTTAATGCTCCAACCAAGCAAAAATCCGCCCCATAATCTTTTGCTGTTCTTATCATTTCATCAAGCTCTTCTTCCGAATCAGACAAGAACGGCAAAACAGGAATAAAACAAACTCCCGTTAAAAATCCCTCTTCTTTGCATTTCTGCATCATTTCTAACCTCTCTTTTGGCTTTGGTGCTCCCGGTTCAAGAATTTTTGCAAGTTTCTCGTTTAGAGTTGAGATGGAAAAAGAGATTACCACTCCTCCATTCAATTTCTTTTTTAGACACTCTGGTAAAATCGCATTTTTATCAATCTCTTTCAGTAAATCTAAATCTCTCAAAACCAACTTTGATTTCGTTAAAACATGCAGAGGAAAGTGATATTTTAAGATTATCTCAAGTAAACTTCTTGTTAATCTCAGTTTCTCTTCAACTGGTAAATAAGCTTCTGTTGATGATGAAAGTAAAATTACACCATATTCCCTTCTCCTCGCCCTCCTCCCCAGCTGTTTTTCTAAAAGTTCTGGGGCGTTTATCTTTGCAGATATTGTTTTCGCCAGGTTTTCCCCATATTTAGAGCCTCTTATATAGCAATAAATACAATTAAAAGAGCAACCAGAATAAGGATTTACAGAATAATCATCCAGAAACCAGTCATCCCTCTTTTTATGTTTGTTGAGGACTGACTTTACCTCAATCCCCTTCACCATCCTCATTTAAACACCTCTAACTGAAACGCCACTCTTATATATTATAAAACATTCTCAGAACTTTGCTCGTGAGCTCCCAAAAGCTTTATTTTGAAAATAAGTTGATATGTGCTATCGCCATTCAAAAAAAGCTTAAGGTTGTTGAAGTTAAGGAATGCTGAATGCTTGCCGAGTTATCCTACGAAAGGGGAACGGTCGTTATTAAGGGAGACGTCCACGTTCCCCATGCCAAGTTCGATCCCAGATCGAAGGTTTACAGGGCTCTCGCTTACAAGTATAGGTGGATAATTGATTATTTCGAACAGAGTGATGTGGAGTATGAAGATAACGTCCTTGATTTAATACCCTCCCCCTATTTTGATGCCGAAATTGATTTGAGAGAGTATCAGGAGAGAGCACTGGAGAGGTGGCTCAGAGACAAGTGGGGCTGCATCGTTCTGCCGACGGGTTCTGGCAAAACGCATGTTGCACTCGCTGCGATAAACGAGATTTCAGCAGCAACCCTTGTTGTTGTGCCCACCCTCGACCTCATAGACCAGTGGAAGGAGAAGCTTTCGATTTTCGGTAGTGAGTACGTGGGCGAGTTCTCCGGCAGGGTTAAGGAGTTGAAGCCTGTAACTATCGCAACCTACGACTCGGCTTTCACAAATGCGGAAAAGCTCGGAAACCGCTTTAAACTGCTGATATTCGACGAGGTTCACCATCTGGCTGGAGAGAGCTACATACAGATTGCAGAGATGAGCGCTGCTCCCTACAGGCTCGGTTTAACTGCAACCTTCGAAAGGGAAGATTCAAGGCACAAACTTCTTCCGGAGGTTGTCGGGGGAAAGGTTTTCGAGCTAAAGCCAGGAGAGCTTGCTGGCAAGCATCTTGCTGACTTCACGATAAAGAGGATTTACATCCCGCTGACTGAAGAGGAGTTGGAGGAGTACAGAAAGAGGGAGAGGGTTTTCAAGAACTATCTTAAGGCGAGGAAGATAGTGATCAGAAGCGTGGAGGACTTCCATAAGGTTGTGATGGCCACCGGCTATGATGAGAGGGCTTATGATGCACTCAGAGCGTGGGATGAGGCAAGGAAGATTGCCTTCAACTCAAAAAACAAAATCAGAAAGCTTAGAGAAATTCTTGAGAAGCATAGGAAGGATAAGATAATCATCTTCACCCGCCACAACGAGCTCGTTTACAAAATCTCCAAGCTTTTCCTTATCCCTGCCATAACATACAGAACTCCCAAGGAGGAAAGGCAAGAGATTCTGGAGGGGTTCAGGAGGGGGAGGTTCAGAGCAATAGTGAGTAGTCAGGTGCTCGATGAAGGTATTGACGTGCCTGACGCCAGTGTTGGTGTGATCATGAGCGGGAGTGGGAGTGTTAGAGAGTATATACAGAGACTTGGCAGAATTCTGAGACCGTCTAAGGGTAAAGAAAGAGCTGTGCTCTACGAACTGATTTCAAGGGAGACGGGAGAGGTGGGAACAGCAAGGAGGAGGAGAAATGCTACCAAAGGAACTGCTTGATGTCAGGAAAGTCAAGGGAAAGATCATCCCAAAGTTTGCTGGAGAAAAGGATTACGGGCTGGCGGAGATTGTGATAAAAGTTTTCAGGGCTGGTGTCGGAAAAAAGTATGGAAAGGTGCTTGCAAAGCTGAAGGATGTTGAAGATGCAAGGAACTTCAGGAAGGTAAGGGGTTTTGTAAGGGTTCTTGAGAACTACTGCGTTGAGAAAGCCTGTGCCTTTGACGTAGACTCGGAAATTGAACCGCATAGAGTGAGAATGCTACTCTTTGAGAAGGGATTCGTGACGTCGAAAAAGGAGAGGGACAAAGTTATAGAGTACGCTGCAAAATATTTCAATACAACTCCTGAAACCATAGAAAGGGCGATGTATGCAGACAGGGAGGAGGAACTCATTCTGACTGATTTCAGACTTATCACACCCGACAACCTGATAAAGCTTTACAATCTCTCTCTCCTCCAAACTTCGCTTTTCAATGCTCTCAGATTGACATTCTGGGTTTCCGACAACCATAAGGAGATTTTCAGGGCAATCAAGTGGCTTGGTCTGATGTATGAGCTTTATGAAGAAGGAGGAAAGCTAATGGTAGAGGTTACAGGAGCAGCGAGCATACTGAAAATGACGAGGAAATACGGAGTTGCCTTTGCAAAGCTTATACCCTACATTCTGAGGGCTAAAAAGTGGTATCTCAGGGCGGAGATTATAGACTCTGACAGGGTATACTTTCTTGAGATTGATGACAGGTGGAAAGACATATTTCCAGATAAGGAGGAGAGAATTGACTACGATTCCTCGCTTGAAGAGGAGTTTGCGAGAAAGTTGAGAATGCTCGGCTACAACGTTTTGAGGGAACCAGATGTTGTAAAGGCCGAAAAATATGCGTTCATTCCAGACTTCGCAGTTGATGTTGAGGGTGAAAGAGTTTATGTGGAGATTGCTGGTTTCTGGACTGAGGAATACCTTAGGAAGAAGCTCGAAAAGATAAAAAAGGCTGATATTCCCCTTATCGTCATCGCAAGAGAGGACTTTGGGGAAGGAGAAGTTGAGAACGTGATAAAGTTCGGCAGAAGAATTCCGTATGGGGAGGTGCTTAGAGCTCTGAAAAAGTTCAGGAGTAGAAAGGGGATTGAGGGGGATGTTGTCGAGTTGGATGGATTTGCCAACATTCCCGACGACTACATTGTGGCCGGAAAGTATGCGGTGAAAAAGGAGCTTTTCGAGAAAATCAGAGAAGAGATTAAAAAGGCAAATCCGTCAACTGTTGACGAACTGAAGGTTATTCTGGAGAAATATGGCATGGGAGAGAGTACCATTCCTGCATTTGGATTCAAGATAAGGTGGATAGGGCTTGGTGAAGCGAAACTGGAAAGGATTGATTAGCGTTAGCTACTTTTCCTTTTTCCCGCTAACGATTTTCTCATCAAGTATTTTACAGCCGAAAATATTGCAAGAAATATCGCAGTGAACATGATCACCTTTTGGTAGTCGAGTGTGGTCTCTTGCTCTGACATTGTTTGAACATTCGACTCAACTTGAGCGACGGTAGTTGCGGTTACACCATATTCTGTTTTTTCTGCAAGGGTGGATGCGGCTGGGGAATTTTCATTAGACCCTTTTATGTTCTCTTTTTCAACGGCAGCTCTTTCCTCCGACACTGTCAGGTAAGCTCCGTAAGTTTTGAGGTTCAGTGGCTTCCCATCCGAGCGATAGACTTTTGCATCATGTATGTTCAGAACAACGACTCCCGGTTTTTTCGTATGGAGCGTTAATGTAGCAAGGGTTAAGTTTTTACCCATCTCTGTCCCATTACCGAAGTTAGCTGCATGTAGCATTGCGTAGCTTGTGGACACGTGACGGTCTATTGTGGATGCCCAATCTGGAAGTCCCACAGAAACTATCTCTGCAACTTTCTCCGGCATTGCAAGAGATACTGAAAATTTGTAGGAACTAACCCTTTCAGAATCAACGATGATGTTAAAGCTAACCGTTGAATTGGGTGGCACTTCATAGCTTCGTGGGTTAAAGTGCAGTCTAACATACTCCATCCCTTCCTCGCTCCCGCTAATCAGCCATATTTCTTTTTTAACGAGTACATCATCATTTGCCTGCAGGATTTTTGAGTAGCTATAGTTCGGATCAAGATCGTAGTTATCTACTGCAAGCGTTTTTGCAGAGATCGTAGTCGTCAGACTGGTATCTCTAACGTAAATCTCATACTTCCCCTCACTAAGTCCCGCACTTTCGAATTGAACAGCAGCTCTTCCGTCGTTGTCCAGATACGCCTTTTTTGCCACAACATAGTTCGTACCCACTAATGTCACCAGAATGCCATCATAGCCATAATCGTAAACCCTGTTGCTTTTTATTCTTACCACAATCGGATTTCCTAAGGTAATCTCATCTGAAACGTCCACTTTTAATGTAGGTTTTGAAATCCGCACAACGACAGACCTCGAATCCCAAACCCTTCCACCAAACTCCAAAAGAACTTCCATCAGATAACTCCCAGGCTGTATAACATCAGAGATATCGTGACTAAGTTCGTAGCCCTGTCTGAGGTTCAGGTCTATGCTCACTTCATATTCCGTGTCGTCAGTTTTATTTGCAAACTCCAGATTTTTAACTGCAATCACATCGGCATTTTTGCCCAAAATCCTCAGCTCCAGAAAAGTTTCACTGGAGTTTGCAGTTTCTAATGTTGCTTTTATTCTTGTTTTCCCCTGATAAACCAGTTCGGGGATTTCGAGGTCCAATATCTTAGGCTTGACAACCTCAAACTCCTCGAAATACTCAATCGGCTCTGCATCATCAACCAATACCTTCACGAGGCAAGTTCCGTCCTTCCAGTTTTCCGGAATCTCAAATAGCCATTCAGTTGTTCCGCATGCCGAGGTCAGATTTTCCTCCTCACCCTCGCAGAGCTTGTATGCATTTTCCTGACATATTACCAGAATTTCAAAGGGTTTGTTTATTGCTTCGTCAATTGAGACCTGAATTCTTACAGACTCGCCGAGATTGACGAAATCTTTGTCAATGTAGATATTCGTAGCTCCTTGTGCAGGGATGATCAGTGCTATCGCTGTTAGAATGAGCGCCATTGGCGCCAGTAGTTTCATAAAGGGGGAGAAATTTAAAACGATATTAAATCTAACCTTCAAAAGAGAAATTACAACAAGACAATGGCTGACAAGTCAGGCGCCGAACTTCTTTGCGAAGTTTAGCAAGTCAAAGGATATGTTCAGCAAATCCATGCCTCTTATCCTGCACAACCCACCCTTGTAGGCTTCGAACTCGGAAAAACTTCTCACTTCATCTCTCCTGACATCTTCGTGGACGATAATCACGGGAACGGGGTC
Organism: Archaeoglobus sp. UBA230; assembly: GCA_002507545.1. Lineage (GTDB taxonomy): Archaea > Halobacteriota > Archaeoglobi > Archaeoglobales > Archaeoglobaceae > Archaeoglobus. Next base: position 9,596 of record DAVR01000008.1, read on the forward strand.
GGCTGTGTGGTCTTTAACCTTAACTGGAGTGGAGTGGTCAGCAGTTACAATGAGGCAGGTTTCTGAGAAGCTTAGGTCGAAGAGGGTTGAAATTTTTTCGTCAAGCCTCTCTATAAACTTCCTTTTGCCCTCAAAATCTCCATCGTGCCCAAGCTCATCGGGAGCCTTTATGTGTAGCAGAACTACATCGTGGCTTTTAAGGGCATTCTTTGCAGCCCTGAACTTGGCTTCAAGGTCCGTGTTCTTGTTTCCGGTTGCACCCTCAGGAGTGATGACGTCAGCTCCAACAATCCTGCCAACACCCTTTATCAAGGCAGTGGCTGCTATAACGCAGAGTTTCAACCCGAATTTCTCTTCAAAGCTTGGAACGTGAGGCATTTTTCCTGCTCCTCTCAAGAGGAGAGCGTTTGCTTTCAGGAGTCCTTTATCAGACCTCTCCTTGTTTAACGGGTGCTCATCGAGAACCTCATGAGCCTTCTGCATAAACTCGTTCACGATTTCAGCCAGCCTCTTCGCCCCTTCCTCCTCACTCAAGGCTGTGCATTTTTTCACCTTCTTACCTACAGCCTTGGGATCGGTATCTGAAACTTTTTCGGAAAGACCCTCTTCCCTGAAAACAATAGCTGCTCTATGTCCTGTTCCCTTCTCGATCAGAAACTCCACCGGCAGTCTTACTTTATCCTTTATCGCCTCAATAAACTCTTCTGTGTTTTCAATCCTACCCGCCCTTCTGTCCACCACAACCTTGTCGAAGATGCTGCCTTCACCCTCAACAGTAGCAAAGTTTATCCTGAAGGCGATATCACCGGGTTTAACCTCAATTCCAACACCTGCCGCCTCTATTGGACCCCTCCCAGAGTAGTATTTATAAGGATCATAACCCAGCAGTGCGAGATGGCTCGTATCACTGCCCGGTCTAATCCCCGGTGCAATGGTATCCATTATTCCGTTAATCCCTATCTCAGCCAATCTATCAAGGTTTGGTTTGTTTGCAACGCTGAGAGGTGTTTTTCCGTTGACAGGTCTGTCAGATAGTCCATCCACAACAACGAGCAGGACTGGCAAGTTATCCCCCCGACAAGTTATCCCCTCCAAAATGTGGAGGGTTGAAGGTAATAAAACTATTCCGCCGACTTCAGGTAATTATCTCTGATTCTCACGTATTCTCTGTAAACCTTCTCGTAAACACGCCTGTTCTCCTCAATCGGGTTGACTTCAGTAAATTCTGGCAGGAAAACCTTCAGAGCATCTTTAATACCTGTAAAATACTCGCTTCCAGAAGCTGCGAGTGTTGCGGCACCTCTTGCCGTCGCCTCAACATCCGATGAAACCAAGCATCTCCTTCCTGTAACATCCGCGAAAATCTGGTTCCAAAGCTTGCTGTTAGCTGCACCACCATCGAGCCTAAGTTCCTCCACTTCAATACCCTTCCTCCCCATAACTTCCACGTTCGTTCTAACTTCAAAGGCTACAGCCTCCATAACCGCTCTCACTATATCGCCCCTTGAATGGGCAAGGGTTAGACCGTAAATCATCCCCCTTGCATGTGAGTTCCAGTGTGGGCAGCCTGCACCTGAAAAGAAGGGGAGTATGAAGAGTCCTCTCGCCCCTATTCCCGACTCTTCAGCCTCCGCGTTTACTGCTTCATACCCCTCTCCGTGATAAAACGACTTCTTTACCCATGAAAGAAGACTTCCTGTCGTAAAAATGCTCACTTCGCCAACATTCACCCCCGGCAAAACGTGGGAAGAGTAAATGATCTCTCCATAATCCTTAACCTTCTCAACCGGAGCAACCATGAAGGTTCCGGTGCCAGTTGTGGACTTCACACTGCCCTCCTCAACAACTCCCTGAGCGAGGGCGGAGCACTGCTGATCCCCTCCTCCTGCAACAACCAACGGCTTACAATTGATGCCCAGCTTTTCCGCCACATTTCCTCTCGTCTCTCCAACAAACTCTCCTGAATTCACCAACTCTGGCATTAATGAGAGATCAAAATCAAAGGCAGATGCTATTTCGTCCGACCATCTTCTTGACTTTAAATCCATCAGCATAGTCCTCGAAGCATTGGAGTAATCGGTAACCACTTCTCCAGTAAGCTTGTAGACGATGTAATCGTGAACGAGCATCAATTTCCAGCTTTTCTCGATAACCTCAGGTTGATACCTCATCCACCAAAGTATTTTTGGCAACGAAAAGTAGGGATCGGGTTTTAAGCCTGTAATCCTCGCAACAGTTTCTTCTCCGATCTTCTTTCTGATAAGGTCTACCTCCTCAATGCACCTTCTGTCCTGCCAGACTATCGCTCTCGTAATAGGTTCGCCGTCTTTACCAACGGACACTACAGTCTCCCTCTGATTTGCCACAGAGATAGCAGCAATGCTATCTTCAGCATTTGCAATTTTAACTGCCTGCCTGCAAGCATCAACTACACTGTTCCACCAGTGCTCCGCATCTTGCTCGACCCAACCCGGCTTTGGATAGTAGGTCTCGAATTCGGAATAGCTTTTAGCCACCAGTATCCCATTTAAATCATAAACTCCAACTGTAACACCCGTCGTTCCGGCATCTATTCCAAGGATATACATCAAAACCACCTTCTTCAACCCACCTCAGCATCTCCTCCAAACTTTCTCCCCTCTTGCACCGAGACTTTGGCTGTAGAGTATTTGGGCAGCATAATTGCAATTCTCAAGGAACAGAGAGAGTCCCGTTCTCGCAAAAATAGTTTTGTCCGAGTAACATGAACCATTACATACTGCCAGAGTACGAAGATTAAAATTTTGGCCTGTTTCATCATACTTGGAATTTCACCTCCACCATATAACCCTTACCAACTAACTTCCCAATAAAAACTCATACTTCTCCTTCTTAGCATACCTTCTCAGCAGCAAATTCAGCAGGTTCCTTGCCCCTATAGCACTCCATGACATCCACTTGTTCTTCATTCTCTTCGCTATTTCTCCCATCTCCCTTTCCATTTTATTGTTGTGCCATGGAATGTTCATTCTTTCAAGCTTTTTGTAGGCAAAGAGAAGAATGCTCTTCATATGCCTTTTAAAGAACCTTGAGACTCTCCAGTAACCTTTTTCTTCCATCTCCTCAACAAATTCATTCAGAGCTTTCTCTGCCTTCTTTATTCTGCTCTCTAAATCTGACTTGCTCAGAGAATTCTTTAGCTCCAGCAAAATCCCCTTAACCCCCCATTTACGTATCTTCTCCTCGTTTCGAGATCAACTCCATGCTGCCATAGCTTGTAGTTAACCTCTCTCCAGACGTAAATCAAGTCGATCTGCCTTTCTTCAAAGCTTAGTCTTCTATCATCATCTCCTAATGCTATCAATCTGTTGAGTTCTTTTTCCGCTCTCATCCTGTCCTTACCAGCCCTAACAACCACATTCTCTCCCTAAAACACAGTAAGCTTTATCTTTCCATGCCATGAGTGGAGCTTTGTTGAATCCTGAGCGAAGTAGATGTTGGCTGAAAGTTTTCTTTCAATCTCTCTCAGCTCTTGAACATACCCTCCAGATTGTCTGATGAGAAGGAGAAGAAGTGAAGTGGTTTATTTCATCCCCTGCATCTTGAAGCATTCTCAAAGCAGAATCAACTGAGATTGCTTTGACGTCTGACTGGTACTTTCTTCTGCTCTCGAATTCTACAAGGCTGTACAAGGGAATTCCTTTTCCTCTAACCCTTGCCAGATGAGGGGTTATTTCGCCAAGTAGGGTTACGATTGTTCTCTTTGCATAACCATTTCTGTGTTCTTTCCCTCTTTCGTATCTCTTCCCACAGTATTCCTCAACAAGCTTCTCGTTTATCTGCTCAAAGATTTGTTTGAGCAGGATTCTTGCTATTTCAAAGATTATGAAGACGATGGTTGTCAGCGAAATCTTTTTGTCGTATTCGATTGTAAGAGTTGTCGCTGAGATTTCGACTTTTAGCGTTGGCACAGAGGGTGGGGTTGAATCCCTGCCCTTAAAAATTTCCACCGTTGTTGTTACACCACCAAATTTTTGAAAAAAGATTGATGCGTCATAGTCAAACCCTTAAAGAATACATCATCATGTATCCCAGTATCACTGGGAGTGGAATGAAAACCAAAAAAGTCCTGATACGCTGGAAAACGAGACAGAGGGTAGATGGTAGAGCAAACTCGGTATAAAGAAGCGGAAACACAATTAACCTGAACCAAGCAGTTTTAGGAGGCAAAATTTCCGTAGGATTGCCCCCCGTCGGAAGAAGGAAGAGAAACGCCAATGCCACAGACACAAGGAACCAGAAGTAGAAGACAAAGACCTCTTTTCCGCTTACCCCCATTCTGAGTAGCAAAGAAGAGGTAAAAGCGTCTGGAATCAGCACGAGAGTCAGTGGAAGCAGAGAAAGCAGAAGCATTCCAAGCTCCATATTCCTGGTGTTGAGCAAGGTTATGCCGATAACTGCGTTCAAAACCATCCATAGGACAAATATTCCCGTAATCGTTGATGTTCTGGAAAAAATTCCCGAAATCTGAGCATTAAAGTCGGAACGATTGCAAGCAACAAAATTACACCTATAAAGGACACAGTAGGCGTGAATCTTAGTCCTACAGCGATGAAAAAGACTGCGAGGAAAAATATGAGGATGTTTAATTTATCTCTCATGGCTTTGTCCCTCCTTAGATCCCCCTAATGTACCTAACAAGTCCGTTTGTGTATTTAGTAGTCTCGATTAAGCAGTTCTCAGTTATATTCCTTACGTTCTGGTCGCTTTGCCATCCATCTGGATTCGTGAAAATAGTCCACACAATAGTATCGGCATATTGGTGGGAGTAACTGGCCAGATTCTTGGTAGCTTGTTCTGGATTACTAATTGAGTAATAACTCCAGACGTAATCCACGATTGAACCGAATCTGTAACCGGTATTCCAGTTGTTTGCAACGTAACTTTCATATCCGTAGTGTTATGTATTTAATATCCCCCAGTAGTGCCGAGAGCAAAACCTGACGGGCCTCTGCCCCCGTATGTAATGGGTTTCCCACATCTGTTACAAAGTGGCTGGCATATCCGAGATACTGATACGCCAAGTATTTGTTTCCATTCATGTAATAGTTTTTGGATTCGTCTGCGTAGTATTTTGCTTCACTTGGGGCTGAACCTGTGCCCCAGTCGGGGTTATAGTAATGTGTCCAAGACCAAACTAATTGCATTATAAAATTCCACATCCAGTCTGGGTAACCAGGAGGCGGCGGGACTTGCGCCCAACTGTCAGGATCGTCAGCATGCTCTTTTGCAACTCTACAGTAATCTAATTCACCGTATTTTACACACGAGGAATAGATTATGCTTTGATGAGTGCTAACAGCCCAAAGTATACCCACCTCTCCATTATCAACGTAATTTTCCTTGAAATATTCATTAACAGCCTGAGCAATTTTCTCCAACATTGCTTCCTCTTCTTCTGATAGCCCCATTCCTGTTTTTGAATCCAAGGTGATTAAAGTTACATTGCCGTCTTTAATGCTCTTCACGCGATACTTTTTCCACAGCTCTTTCACGAACTTCTTCAGTTGAATTTTTTTCAACTTTCGTTAGATTTGTGCTGCTGTCTATGTACTTAAAAACTGCCGACCTGCCTTGCTCCATGATGCCAGCCGCAATTATTATCCAGTAAGGCGTTGCATTCTCAAGAACGAGGTCGAACTTTATGATGTTTACGTCCTTATGCAGTTCCTCTTTTCCTAATGCCGGACTCTGTTTTATTTTTGCTGTGTTATTCGCCATCACCGGCATTACTCCACTACTCAACACCACCAGCACTAAAATCAGACTCAACACCTTCCTCATGACATGCCATCACCAACCACACTTACGAGTGGCTCATATTTGTAAATTTCGCAACTAAACTGTTTAGAGCTCGACTAAAACCTTCAATCGAAATTTAGATAAAGGATTGGGCAAACAGTACAAAAATGAAGCATGTATACGTTTCCCTGCCCACTGCCGTCTCAAGTGCAGCAAGGCTTTACATGACTTGCATTCTCACGAACGATTGCCCCGATTGCGTGCTGCTCGCCAGAGTATTCTTTCTTACCCTTGCGGTACACAGCTTTGACAGAACTGACTACGGAAAAAGCTCGCTACCAGCGGTTTTTACGTGATAGGTTTCACTTTTTACGCAATTCGAAGCAAGTTTGTGGTTCCATTGCTCCTGCTTGTCGTTGAAGTGCTTTATTCAAGGGGCGTGAAGTTTGGGGGGAGGAGAGTTAGGCTGAAAGCAGGCTATGAAGTCAAGAATTTGATTGTTGGGATTTTGTGGGGAGCGCCGGTATCACTCTCGCTCCCAATTCTGGATTTGACAATTTTTTGCTTTTTTTCCCTCAAGCTGTTCATCAACTCAGTCTTCTTCGACCTGAAGGATATGGAGAAAGACGGGGTTTGTAGTCACTATCAAAACACCATACTGCTTTTCAGCTTCACATTCTAACAGCTCGGTATTGCAGTGAGAGGTAAGGCTGGAATGGCAATTATCGACTTTGAATCCTTCCTTTCAGCGCTTCTATACTCATTCTCTCCGAGCAACTCTTTATGTAGTTAAAAAGGTCAAGCCCCACCTCCTTGCATCCTCGCTCCTGCATGTAAAGTCCCTCTTGTAGTCGAAGGCTCCATTGGCGAAGTAAAAGGATGTTGAGAAAAACTCGTCCGCGACGATGGACGGGAATCTGAAATCCCTTTCCGAAACGTAGAAGCTGACGTTTTCCTTTTCCAGCCTCCTCATGAGTTCTTTCCCGTAATCTTCAGAATCCTGTTCAATATCTCTCTGTTCACGATTATCTCAATTCTCTTCCCCTCTTCAGCCATTCTAAGGAAGAAATCTATATATTCGTCGAACAAAACTGTGGTGTATCCGCGAATCTCTTTGAAATTTGCAATGTTTTTTAGAAACTCTCCATGTGGACTGAGAAAGTCTTCCTTTCTTTCAATAACCTAAATGCTTTCGAGTTCGTAGAATCTGGCTATCAGCCAATCAGGTATATCGTCGAGAATTGTAAAGGTTTCGTCATGTAACAAATGTCTTGATCATAAAATACCCAACCACACCAGCAAAAACGGAGATTCCGAAATTTCTCCACCTGTAATAGCTCAAAATAACGGGAAAGAGGGCAAGAAATCTGACAGACATTTCCTCAAACTCTGTCGTGAAGGTGGTGGTCACAAAAAGGGCAGAGATTATAGATGTGGACGATAGAGCGAAGAATTCCCTCAGTCTCGCAGAACTACCTGCTTTAAACCTTAGAGGTAGAAACCTTGCCAGGTATGTTCCGACTGCAACCAGCACTATTGCAATCACCCTCTTATTCACGCTTCCACCCCGCAATTGCAGGCCCAATCAATCCAGCCAGAATTATTCCAGCTGAGGTCAAATTTACCAGATGAAGAGCAAGAGCAACAATACCCCCACCTATCGCTGCCCTCACATGTCTGCCCTTCAGGTTTGGGAGCAGGAGAACGAGGAAGAGTGCCGAGAAAGAGAATACAAGGGCAGAGGATACTTTATCGTCGAGTATCAGCGCGGAACCAGCAAAAGCCCCCAGCACAGTTCCGCCCACCCAGGCAGAATACGCTCCCACCTCAAGGCCAAGCAGGAATCTCTCATCCTTTCCCGTGTTTACCGCAGTGGCGAAAACTTCATCAGTTAGTCCGAATGCAGAGAGAAAAGGTAGTTTCAACTTGAATCTTTGTGCCATGATTGAACTGTAAACAATGTGCCTGAGGTTGAGGAAGATTGGCACAAAAATGGCGTTGAAAAGAGATTCATTGATTAAAGTAACGAGAGCGAATTGACTCGCTCCGGCAAATATTACTGCCGAAGCAAGAACAGTCTCAAAATCACTGAATCCGAGGGGCTTCGCGAGGATACCGAAGGTGAATGCTACGGGAATATATCCAATTGCTATTGGAATACTGTAGGCGATGCCCTTTTTAAACATGCAAACCTTAGCCAGCCAGTGCTTTTATTCCTTTTGTGTAAAATTTTATTAACGGCTTATGCAAAACCATAACACGTGAAGGATGTGATTGTTGTTGGTGCTGGGGTGACTGGAAGCTTCATCGCGAAGGAACTCTCAAAATACGAACTCGATGTCGCCGTTCTTGAGAGAAAATCCGGCCCCGGACTTGATCAAACCAAAGGCTGTTCCGGAATTATCCACCCCCTTCAGCTTCCTTTCGGGTCTCTCAAGAGCAGGCTGTGCCTGAAGGGAAACGCAATGATGGATAAGGAAGCAGAGGAGCTTGGATTCACCTTCGAGAGAGTGGGGTTGATTCTTGTAGCGACAAATTTCTTGACCTTCCTCGCAGTGCCTCTCATTCAGCTTTACCTCAAGTTGAACGGCGTGACGTCAAAGAGGTTGAGCAAGAAAAAAGTTCTCGAAATGGTTCCCAACCTCAGAGAGGACATCTGGGGCGGTTTATTTCTTCCAACTGCCGGAGTTGTGAACCCAGTGGAAATGACAGCCTGTGCAGTAAGATTTGCCAAAGTCAATGGTGTGGAATTCCACTACGATTGTGAGGTGAGGGGCATCGAAAGGAGAGAGGACGGGTTTGTTGTAAAAACCACAAAGGGTGATTTTGAGGCAAAGTGTGTCATAAACTGTGCTGGTCTGTATGCCGACGACATCGCGAAAATGGTTGGATATGATATGGAGATAACTCCCGGTAAGGGCACTCACATCGTTTTTGAGGAAAGAGGTTTTTCCAACCATCTGGTCGTTGCCATCCCCCTTAAGCCGAACAAGAGGACGAAGGGGGGTGGAGCTCTAATAGGATTTGACGGAAAACCCATCTGGGGCCCGAATCTGATAGATGTGGATAGCAAGGATGATACATCGGTGAAGAAGGGGGAGATTGAGGGTATAATTGCGAAGTTCTCTCCGTTATTCAAAAGGAAACCGAAGGGTGTCGTTGCCTTTTACGCTGGTTTGAGGTCCATAGCCGGGAGGGATTTCGTCATAAACCAGCCTGTTGATGGTTTCATAAACGTTGCTGGTATCCAGAGTCCGGGATTAACCGCTGCTCCGGCGATAGCAGAGATGATAATTGGAATGCTATCCTCCATGTTCCAGTTAAGGAGAAAGAAGAGGGTCATAAAGCCAGAGTGGAAGAGGGTTGCGGTGATGGGTGACGAGGAGCTTGAGGAGATGATAAAGGAAAATCAGGATTACGGAGAAATAGTTTGCTTCTGCAACATGGTCAGTAAGGCTGAAATTTTGAAGGCTTTGGAAGAGGGTGCATGCTTTGATGCAGTTAGACACCTTACATGGGCAGGAATGGATTGCTGCAAGTGTCATGCTGACATCCTTAAGATAATTGAGGAACATGAGGGCAAAGTGAAAAAGGAGATAGATGGGAGTGAAATTGTATGGTAGCCATAATCGGGGCGGGTTATGCAGGTCTGACGGTTGCAGAAAAACTGTTGGAAGAAGGGATTAATGCTACAGTTTACGATTTAAAGGGAAAGGGTGGAGAACTTGCAGTCTTTGCACGAATTGAGGAACTGAGAGAGCTATATGAAAAGTTCATCGAGAGAATTGAGGAGAGTCAAGTTGATGTCGTGAGGGGATTTGTGGCTTCAACGAATCCCCTAAGGATAGTATCTGATAGGGGCGTGGAGGTAAAAGAGGAGAAAGAAGTTTTTGTTTGTACAGGGGCGGTGGACTTGACGCCTGCTGCATCAGAGGTGTATGGTAAAAGACCCGCTGGGATATACACCCTTGAAACTGCCATCAGGTTGCTTGCTGATAGGAGAAGAATTGGAAATAGGGTTTTGATTCTTTCAAGGAAAGATGAACGGATTATCGGTGCTATGGAGAGTCATCTGACTGGGAAGGATTACGAGGTGGAAGTTCTGCATTCCGAAGAGCCTGTTGAGGTTTACGGGAACAAAAGAGTGGAGAGAGTAGAGATTGCCGGAGAGTCTGTTCCTTGCGACACGCTGATTATCTACGGAGGGAGAAAACCCTTCAACCCGAGAAAGCTTGAGGGAAAACTTGCGGGAAACGTTGTAGAGTGCACATACGACTACGAAAAAGTTTACAGAAACGTTCAGAGGATTATGTTCTGAGCGTAACCGCAGTTCGGACATTTAGGAGGGTTATCTTTCGTCAGATTTATGTTGTAGACATAAAATCCTTCCCTTTCAATCAGCATCTCCCCGCAGTTTGGACAGTAGGTGTTCTCATATTTGTGCCCCCACACGTTGCCAGCATAGACATATTCAACCCCCACATCCCTTGCAATCTCTATTGCTTCTTCAATTTTCTCTACCGATGTTCTCGGTTTGTCCAGCATCTTGTAGTCAGGATGAAATCTCGAAAAGTGGACAGGAATTCTTTTGCTTATGGAAACGACCCACTCCACAAAGTCCTTCAGTTCCTCTCTACTGTCGTTTTCTCCGGGAATTATGAGATAAGTAAGCTCAAGGAAGATTCCCTTCTTATGCATGTACTCAACGCTCTCAAGGACTCTGTCAAGCTTTGCCTTACATACCTTGGTGTAGAAGTGCTGGTTAAAGGCCTTCACGTCAACGTTTGCAGCATCCAAAACACCATCAAACTGATCAATAGCCTCTGGAGTCATGTAGCCATTTGTAACATAAACAACATAGTAACCGGATTCCTTAACAAGTTTTGAGCTATCAAGAGCAAATTCGTGCCAAATGGATGGTTCATTGTACGTCCACGCCACACCATCAGCTTTCCTGTCAATACACATTCTCAGCACTCCATCAGGGTCGATCTCTCTTACGTAGGCGTAATCAAGGTCTGCAAAGGCTATCTCGTAGTTCTGACAATGCAGACAGCGGAAGTTGCAGCTCACACCTCCAAAGGACAGAACCTTCGTGCCCGGCTTGAAATGGTTTAGAGGCTTCTTCTCAATCGGGTCGAGAGCAACGGATGAAACAACCCCGTAATTATAAACTTTAAGGACTCCTCTATCATTTTTCCTCACTCTGCAAATCCCCCACTTGTTATCCTTCAACTTGCAGCGATGCCAGCAGGTGTTGCATTTCACCTCTCCATTCAGCCTCTCATAGAGGTAAGATTCCACTATCATAATTCCTCCCAGACCTCCTTAATCTCCTTGGCGTAATCCTCTGGGAGGAAGAAAACAACACTCTCGTCATGAAGCATTTTTGGATAGAAAACATCGCACCAGTAGTACTTGCCGAAGGGTGTTCGTGCAACTATGTGGAAGTTCGTTCTGAAGTGTTCTCCCAGCCTGTCTGCGCAATAAAGCGTAAAGTTGAAGGAGTTGAGGTTCTTGCTGTCATAGTACTTCAAAACCTTCACTATTCCTTCTGAGAGTCCCCTCAGTTGCTCCAAACTCATTTCGGCAAATTCTTTTTCCTCTGGGATGGCTACAAAGTGGAAAAATCCCTTTGGAGCAAAGGCTGCAAGCCATTCCGTCTTCTCAGTCCTACCCACATATCTCTCTCCCTCCTTCTCAACCTCGACCAGCTTCTGCCAGTAGTCCGTGCCATTACTCTCCATAAATTCAAGGGCGCTCCAGTCAAGCCTCGCAAAATAGTCTGTGGAGATGTCGGATATCATAACCTGAACATGTGGATGCATAATGCTGCTTCCTGCAGGCTTGAGGAAGTTCATTCCGATAGTGATATAGTACTTTCCCTCGGGAATTTTTTTGATGTAGTCCTGAATGAGGATAAAGCTGTCAACAAAGTGTTCCGGTTTGAACTCGGACAGTTTCAGGAAATGGGCTTCCGTAATTCTCAACACGAGGGAGTATTTGGAATAGGGCATCAGATTTGAAAAGAGGATGGCTTCTCCTCTTTTCCACAGCTCACCATGCATGATTTCCGGGTCGCGGGCTGCCATCTGCTCGATTCTTTCAGAGCAAAAAGGACACCAGCTACTCGTGCTCACAACCTCCTCCTCAAAATCTCCACCCTGTATTGGAAAGTTCTTTTTTACAATCCTCGACGTTTGCAGAGTCAGGGGATCATACCTCACCTCAACAACACTCTCGTCAATCTTGCCACCGACAAGAACTTTCGAAACTTCAACCTCCTTTCGGAACTCCATGTAGGTTGTTGGTTATCAAAGATTTAAAGATTATGAACAACATTTAAAGTTCTTTGAATCTAAGATGATGCAATGAACATAGATGAACTGCTCCTCCTCATTGAGAAAAATCGCATGCAGTTATCAAAAATTGACGATGAGCTTTACAAGAAAATTAGAGAAAGAATTATTGAGCTTGAAGAGCTCAAGAGGTCTGCAAGTGATTCTGACTTTTTTAGATTTGAAGATGAGATCAGAACTTTGAGAAGAATCCAGAGGAAAATTTTTGAGCTTAGAACTGGGAAGATAATTAGCGCTGCATGGGCTGAGGTGTGTGGGCAGCAGATAGGCAGTGATGTTGAGAATATGTGCAGCCACGAAAGGTTTTTTTTCAAGAGGCTTATGGACGTCATCAAGGAGTTCAAAAAGACGGTTCTCGAGGGAGAGGGTAGAAAAAGAGAGGATAGAGTTCTTGTAAGGATTAAAAAGGATGTCGAGATACAGGGAAGTGACGGAAAAACATATAAATTGAGGAAGGAAGATGTGGTTACACTCCCTCAACTGAACGCTGACGCTCTGATAAAAGGTGGTGTCGCTGAGAAAATTGAGGTGAAAGAGGATGAAGTATCCCAAGAAGGTTAAGACATTCTGCAGGTATTGCGGAAAGCACACGCTACATGAAGTGGAGAGAGTTAGCAAGGGGAAGGCAAGCTCACTGAACTGGATCAACAGACAGAAGAAGAGGAGGGGCAAGGTGGGAAACCTCGGAAAGTTCAGCAAAGTTCCGGGAGGAGATAAGCCGACGAAGAGGGTAAATATCAGATTTCGCTGCACAGAGTGCAAGAAGGCTCATCACCGCCCGACGTGGAGGGCAAAGAGATTTGAGCTTATAGAGGGGTGAGGTGGTGATTGCCTTGATTGCGAAGAGCAGATTCGTGAAGGTCAAATGCCCGGATTGCGAACATGAGCAGATAATCTTCGACCACCCCTCAACCGTTGTAAAATGTTTGATATGTGGAAGAACATTGGCCGAACCCACAGGTGGTAGAGGAGAAATAAAGGCAGAGGTTCTTGAGGTCGTGGACGAAAGCGTAGTTGAATAGTTCAACTCACCACTTCCTTCGTCACCTTTGCAATATCCATTTTTGAAATGTGTTTAGTTGAAGGGAACAAAGCAGTCAGAACCACCACAAACACCGCAGCAACCGTGAAAGCGTAGGTTCTGGGAAAGATCAACATCGGAAGGTAATAGAGTTCACTCTCGAAAGACGTAAAGAAGGCGTAAGCTGTCGCATAGGCCACAGGAAGTCCTATTGCAAGTCCCAAAATCCCAATAAACACACTCTCAAATATCAACGACAGGGTAATTTCTCTCGGAGTGTATCCGAGCATTCTGAGTGTTGCAAACTCCCTGCTTCTCTCAATAACACTGATGCTTGTCGTGTTGAAGATTGCTGCGAAGCCCAGTGAGGCGCCAAACATGAGCGAGAAAGTGATGAAGGCGTAGAAGAAGCCCATCAACTCTCCAATAGACTTCTCCGCTTCCTGAATCGTGCTAACCTTCCTAACGCCATCCATCTCCCTGATTTTCTCCGCTATTTCACCAATTCTGCTATCGTCAGCATCCACGACAATGGTGTTGAACCCATCCACGCCTGAAATTTCCTTGAAGTAGTCGAGGCTCGTAGTGGCAACGGAAAGGAGCGGTATTAACTCCAATCCTCCAACTTCAGCCTTTAATTTACCAAATTCCGTGTAAATTGACACTTTCTCCCCCTTAACCAGCGAGAGGTTTTTCATGGAAGTCTTCGAGAAAATTATACCCTTACCTGGAACTATCTTCTCCCCATCAGCGTTGTAAACGTTGTATAGGTTCTGGTAGTTTGATGCGATAAGCAAGGTTGATGCAACGCTGCCACCCTTCTCAACAGCTATGCTCGTCTCAACAAGTGGCTCTGTAAGCAAAACCCCATCCATCCTTCTTATCTCCTCAAGCAGTTGCTTTTCATCGTAGCCATCCAAGCTTACTTTGATGTCATAGGCGTAAACCTTCCCAAACTGAAGCTGCATCACGTAATCGAAGGAATCAACGAAAACCATCGAGTTCAGGATGAGAGAAGTGCAGGCGACGATACTGAAGAGAGAAATGGCAGTTCTCTTCCTATTCCTGACCAAATTTCTCAGAGCCGTCCTGAAAATGAGCCTTATCCGCAAAATTCTGCTGATGATTGCGTCAAATTTGACTGTCAGACCTTCAGAAAAAGTTTCTTCGACATAGCCCCTCAGAGCCTTTACTATGTCAACCCTTGAAGCCTGAAATGCCACCACCAACCCTGAAAGAAGAGGTGTTGCAGTTCCAACGATAATTGAAGCTGCATAAATCTCCAGATGAGGTTTTGAGACAAAGTAGGGCAGATTCAGGAAGTTTACGTATTCGGTCGTCAGAATGCACGAACCGATAAAACCTGCAATAACCCCTGTAATTGAAGCGAAAAAGCCGATAAGTAAAGGGTAGTGGAGATAATGGGACAAAATTTCCTTTCTCGTAAAGCCAATTGCTCTCAGTATGGCGATGTTTCCCATTTGCAATCTTACGATCCTTGAAAGTAAAGCGTAGGTTGAAAAAATTGCGATCAGCATGAAAAAGGCTGGGAACATCACTGACAGAGCCTGAAATCCATCGAGGTCTTCCTTAAGCAGCCTTCGACTAACCTGTGTTTCGTCAGTGTGAAATTCCTCAACTCTCTCTCCGAGAACAGCCAGTATTTTTCTAAGCACCTCTTCCTTTTTATCTTCATCCGCAACCCTGACCTTTACCTCGCTGTATTTCATCCCAGCAGAAACCATATCATCCTCAGGAACGTAAACTATGGCGTAGCTGCCAGGAGAAGGAGTGAAGGTCTCCCCTCCTTCCTCAAAAATTAGAATAAATTCTGGAGAGTAAACCAAGGCTGAAATCCTGTTGGTATACTTCACACCACCGAAATTAACAACGAGAGGTGTGTTAGTTGTCAATCCATGATAGTCGGCGAATTTTTTAAGCACAGCAAATCCTTTTTCCCCCTCAGCAATATAAAGACGATTTATCCTCTCGTTCTCCGGCAGTGATATCACTAAGGCTGGAATGTTCCTTCCGTTAACGTAGACGCTACCATGCACAGCGATTCTGGGCTGAACTTCGAGAACACCGTCAATTTTCTTTATCCTCTCCAAATCTTCGTTTCTAATCTCAACTGCTCTCACAGAGATGTCCTCAAAATCACTGCTCTCGTAAAAGCTCTCGTAGGTGTCGTGGAGGTTGAGGTAGGAGAGGTAGAAGGAGCAGAAAATCGTAACACCAAGGAATAGAATGAAGGTTGTGGCGATGAATAGTCCCTTCTGAGTCCTGATATCTCTGATAAGCTTGGTTCTTAGAATTTCACCACCTGATTTCATCCGCCTTCACCGGAGAGAGATTCTCAACAACTCTCTCAACTTTCCCATCCCTCAGATAAACCACCTTATCTGCGATTGCTGCAATGGCGGAGTTATGCGTTACAAGAATGAAGGTTATCCCCTCCTTGACGTTTATCTCCCTCATAACTCCCAGAATTGCCTTGCCTGTCTCGAAATCGAGGCTTCCCGTTGGCTCATCAGCCAGAATGATTGGCGGGTTTTTTACCAGAGCCCTTGCTATTGCCACTCTCTGCTGCTCACCTCCACTAAGCTCCGCAGGAAAATGACTTGCCCTCTCCTTCAATCCAACAACTTCCAGAACCTCCTCAACATCTCTTGACTTCTCCACCAAATCAGCAGCGATTTCAACATTCTCCCTTGCAGTTAGGGTTGGAATCAGGTTGAAGAACTGGAAGATGAACCCGACGTTCTTCCTTCTGTGCATTGTCAGGGCATTATCGTCGTAGTCCGTGATGTCTCTGCCATCAAAGATTACTCTACCCTTCGTCGGACGGTCAATGCCACCGATGATGTTCAGCATCGTCGTCTTCCCGCAGCCTGAAGGGCCGAGCACAACAACAAACTCGCCGCTCTCGACCTGCAGATTGACCCCTCTCAGCGCATTCACCTCAACCTTTCCCATTATGTAGCTCTTCCAGACTTCCCTGAGCTCAATCACCTTTTACTCCTCCGATAGAGCCAGATTATCACTCCCAAGATTATCAGCACGGTAACTGCAAAAACAACCCCTCCAAACTCGCCAGAGAACACGTAAATGGTAAACTTCTTCTCAATCGTGTGCTTCTCAAATCCCATGTCAAGGTAAGAGATTTCTGCCATGATTTCGTGATTTCCTGCTTTCCTTGCCTTCAGCTCAAAGGTGGCTGTAGCAGTATCTCCGCTCTTAAGAGAGCCGATGAAGTAACTATCCCTCCCCTCCAGACCTTCCGGAAGATGAAGCTTTACCGCCACCCCCTTCACATCCTGCTCTCCGCTGTTTTCTATTTGAAGGGAGAGTTTGAACGCATTTCCATCAACTATACGCTGAGGAGAGGTATAAACTCCCGCCAAATCAATTGATATCGTTCCATAGTCCGAAACATAAACTGGAATGCTGTATTCATGGCTGAAGCCGCCACCGCTGAAAGTCAAAACTAACTCGTAGCTTCCGCTTTCCTTCGGAGACTTCAGGGAAAAGTTTATCGAAGCCGTCTCTCCTGCCTCTAAGTCTCCCAAAATCTCCCTATTCTCCCCTTCAAACCCATCCGGAAGTTGAAGCTGGACAACAGCATTTTTCAGGTCTGAGTTTTTAGCCGTGACTGCGACGTTCAGTGTAAAGTCCGAGTTCGCGTAAATCTTATCGGGTAAAGTTTTTACCTCTAAATCAAGCTGGGGCTCGGCGACTATTTCCACCATAACTGGAACTCTTGCCTCTCCTTGGTCTCCAAACTCCGTTTTATAACTCACAACCAGATCAGCAGTATATGTGCCCCTAACAGCATTTTCATCCACTGAAATTTGCAGCTTCACAGTTTTCGTTTCTCCATTCTCCCACGACTCAACAAGATATGTCGTGCAGTCGAAAATAGATGAATCCAGCGTGATTGCTGCAGTTTCTATTTTCCCACCCATGTTCCTGATTTCGATGGTTTTTTCGAGTGTTTCACCCGGAGTTAAGGTTATTTTCTCCCCCGTAAACAGGAAGGGAGATTCATGAACGAGAAAGGTGAAAACTGAACTTATCCCGAAGCTCTTTCCGGTCTCATTGGCGTAGGAAAGGCTCACCTGTAAGGAATAAACTCCAGATTTCTCGGCAAAGGCCTTTAGCTGGGCAGAGGTGCTTCCAGTTGCCAGATCACCCAGTCGAAGGTGAACACTTGAAGACTTCCCATAACGGGGGTCTATCAGATAAAAACCATCCTCCTCCTCGTAAACGGACAACTCAAGTCCTTTTGCCACGTCTCCTGAGTTTGTGATGTCTATGGAGATTACGAAGTAGCCGGGAGAGGGTTGAGATGGATTGGTGTGATAATTCAGCGTAACCACTGGCTGGGCAGATGTTACGGCAATCAAAGACAGCATTAGTAACTGAATAAAAAGCAACCTCATTCTTTCCACCCCTCACTTTTCTCAACAAATTTTAAGGCGATCTCTCTATACCTCTCCAACGATCCTATGTCGTAGTAAACTGAGTAGATAGAGAGTCCGTCGAGCATTGCTAAAAGCGCAAGAGCAGTTTCCTTGGGATGTTCGCAGTCCCTAAATAGTAGCAAAATTCTGCTTAAACTCCCTTCGAATATCCTATTCATATCTTTTCTAAAATCTTCAGACTGGAAGCTGTATAGTCCTGAAATTTTTG
>DAVR01000002.1 GCA_002507545.1 Archaeoglobus sp. UBA230
AAATAATTTAGGGATAAAACAATACGAAAATCGAACAAAAAACTTAAAATACTTAATTGCATATTACTTTTATGAGCGATGCTAAACAGCTTGTTCTTGAGGCTATGAAAAAGGCTGGAAAGCCTGTCAGACCGGGTGATATAGCCAAGGAGACCGGTTTGGACAGCAAAGAAGTGTCAAAGATCATAAAAGAACTCAGAAATGAGGGTCTTGTCCACTCACCCAAAAGGTGCTACTACGCGATTAAAGAGTGAGGTGGTAAAGTGAGCACTGAAGATAACTTGAGAGATGCCTATGCCGGAGAAAGTCAGGCGATGGTGAGATACAGGATATATGCCGAGATTGCAAGGAACAAGGGTATGGAGGGAATTGCAAGAGTTTTTGAAGCCGCATCCTTTTCAGAATTCGTCCATGCAAAAAACCATCTCAAAGTCCTTGAAGATGTTAGCGATGTTAGCAAAAACCTCAAAACTGCACATGCTGGTGAAACTTACGAGATTACTGAAATGTATCCGAAGTTTTACGCGGAAGCAGAGAAAGAAGGAAACAAAAGGGCAATGAACAGCATCAGATGGGCTCTTGAAACTGAGAAAGTTCACGCTGAAATCTTCAAAAAGGTTCTGGATAGTGGGAAAGATTACGATGGGAAGATTTACATCTGCTCTGTTTGCGGTTATGCAATGGAGGATGAAGCACCTGACAGATGTCCGCTCTGCAACACTCCAAAAGATAGATTTGTCGAATTTTGATTTCACACCGATAATCTTTAATATTTTTTAATGTTACGCATTTTATGAAGAATATCTACTTTGAAGATATTGAGGTTGGGACAAAAATAGAGAGTGCTGCCAGAACTGTCACCGAAGCAGACATCGTTATGTTTGCAGCGCTGAGTGGAGACTGGAATCCAATACACACAGACGCTGAGTTCGCCAAAAACACTATTTTCGGACAGAGAATTGCTCATGGATTGCTCACACTTTCCATTGTTGCGGGACTGCTCGTAAGACTCGGTTTAACTGAGAGAACGATTGTCGCATTTTACGGCATTGACAAACTGCGTTTTACAAATCCTGTATTTATCGGAGACACGATAAAAGCCGTTCTGGAGGTTGTGGGCAAAGAGGACAAGGAAGGAAAGCCATATGGAGTTGTAGTTTACGATATAAAAGGTGTAAAACAGACTGGAGAGATCGTGCTAAGCTACACATCCAGAGTTGCAGTATTAAAAAGAAATCCCTGACCTTCCAACTTCAACAGCTTTTCTTTTATTTTTAATGAAGCCTTAGGGTTGGGCACTGATGTCGTGTAGCCTCCAAGACCGTTCTTTGCTACAACGCGGTGGCACGGTATAATCACGGGCACAGGATTTCTCCTGACAGCCTGCCCTACGGCTCTCGGCGAGGTTTTCAGCTTCTGTGCAATATCCGAATAGGTTGCGGTTTTACCATAGGGTATTTTCGATACCTCCTCAAGCACTCTTCTGATAAAGGGGGTTACGTTTAACCTGACAGGTATATCGAATTCCACCCTTTTACCGCTAAAATAATCTTCAAGTTGCTCTTTAAACTGGCCATAATCGGTGTTAAAAGCTGGAATTTCAGAGAAGAACGATTTAACAACAACCCCATCCTCAAGCACAACGTTAAAGTAAAGGTCTTCCCAAGAAACAGAGAACATTAAAAATCCCTTCCAGAAATTTCTTGAATCCTCTTTATCCCGTCAATTTCCTTTATTATCTCTGCAACTGATTTCGGTACGTACTTTTCCCAATCCTCACCCTCAAGCATCTTCTTCCTTATCTCTGTCCCATGATATTCATTCCTGTTGTACATTCTTGTGTGCATGACTTTAAATCCTGCTTCTTTGAAAAGTCTGTAAACGAGAGGGTTGTTGGTATAAACGATATCAAAGGGTGGAACCATTGAACAGACATGTGAAACCCACAGACTGTTCCTGTAGATGTCCTCAAGAGGGATGATGTAAACCTTCGTATCTACTTTGAGTTCCTCCTTTATCTCATCCACAGCCCTTGATATCATTAAAACCCTTTCGCCAGCTGTAAAGGGGTTTTCAAGAGAGTGGCTCTCCTGAGCGCTACCTATTCCAATTATAAGCTCGTCTATCTGCGTTATGATGTTCCTAACAACCTCATGGTGCCCCAAGTGATACGGCTGGAATCTGCCTACAAAGAAGGCTCTCATCTCGGCCTCCTGACGACTCTTTTGATATCATCCTTCAACTTTCTTCCACTCTTTTTCTCCCACTCCTCTATCGGGATACCATATTTTTCGTGGATGGCGTCTCTGTATTTCTCCGGGATTACGTTAAAGGAGCAGAAGGGTATTATCCTGCCATCAGGGCTTCCGTAGTGAATTTCACACCTTTCAACCCTCGATATATCGTAATTGTAAAGGTCTTGGAAGTGCATCATTCCGATAAAGAGTGATTTCAGATGGAACTGACCAAGGGTTGTATAGTCGTGCTTAACGAGGACGTCAAACAAAATCTTTGAAACGTTGAACCCTCTGGGAGCCTTTGAGCTGTCAATGAATTTTCTGAGGTCAACAACATTCTTTAAAGCCTTCACCGTCTTCATTCTGCTATTGGTTATTTCCTCTGCCTTTTCATTCAGAAATTCGAAAAGCCCCTCTACATCAACGAATCTGGTTATTGGGATTAACCTTCCGTTATCCTTGAAAACGTAGGTGGCCATACCGCAAGCGAAGTGGGTTGTAAGCTCGTATTGTGGATTTCCAGTTAAAGCCTCTATGAATCTTGAAATAGGTGTAACGCTCGGAACAGGATAGAAATCTTCTCTGCCTATCTCACCACCAGTCTGCTCCTCTATAGCCTTTATGCAGTCGGGAATTGTGATGCGAAACTGCTCCCTTTCCCTTTTCGGCATGCTTCCGACAAGGCTTACAGGCTGGAAGTTCACACCCCTGATTATGTCTATATTGTCAGCGGCGAAGCGAACTATATCTCCGAGCTGATGGTCGTTGACACTCTTTATGACTGTTGGAACGAGAACTATGCCGAGCTGAGCTCTTCTGCAGTTTTCAAGAACCTTTGGAACTTCATGATGGTTCTTTGGGTTTGTTCTCTCATCTACACCGTCGAAGGATAGATATACAGTATTCACTCCAGCAACTCTTACTTTAAGGGCGAAATCTTCCTCCTCCGCAAGCCTCACACCGTTGGTATTGAGTTGAATATGATCATAACCCTCCTCCTTTATCATCCGTATAATCTCCACCAGATCATCTCTCAGCGTCGGCTCTCCGCCGGTGAGCT
>DAVR01000029.1 GCA_002507545.1 Archaeoglobus sp. UBA230
ATACTGATGTTCGCCTACGGGTAAATGATCGGAGAAGAGTTTGTGCACAAAATCGCAAGGAGAATTGCGACGGAAAAGAACGTAGAGAGGTTTGTCAGATACTACTGGATAGTATCGACATTCAGACTCTCGCTCGGCGCTTCAATAGCGCTCCTGATATTATTTTTTGGATACAGGTTTGAAGATACTGTAAAGTGGATCGACATACTGTTAGGAGGTGGTTAGAAATGGTTGATGCCCTGATAAGTGATGAAGCATTCATAAAGGGATGCGCTGCTGTAGGAGCTGGACTTGCTGTAGGACTTGCAGGAATTGGTGCTGGTGCTGGTGAGAGCGGTATTGGTGCAGCGGCAGTAGGAGCGATTGCAGAGGACAGAGGTTTCCTCGGTTTGGGTCTGCTGTTCACAGTTATTCCAGAGACCATCGTTATATTCGGTCTCGTTATTAGCTTCATACTGATGTTCGCCTACGGGTGAAAGAGATGCCTCTCGAACCCGTACTGGAGGAGATACAAAAAAGAGGCGATGAGACAGTAAAGAAGATAAAGGAGGAGGCAGAAAAAGAGGCCGAAAAGATAATAGAAGAGGCCAAAAGAGAGGCAGAGGAAATACTGAAGAGGGCAAGATATGAGGCAGAGAGGGAGGGTGAGGCTCTTAAAAAGCAGGAAATATCGGCTGTTACACTTGAAATGAAAAGATTGTTGCTAAACAAGCAGAAGGAGATAGTAGAGCAGGTATTTGATCTTCTGAGGCAGAAAGTGCGAGACATGGACGAGGGAACAAGAAAGGAGATCATTAAAAAGTTGCTAAGCAAAAATGCTTCACCCGGCATGCTTGTATACTCAAGGAAGGAGGACGAGGGAATCGTGAAGGATGCTCTAAAAGAGCTGAAGCTTGACCTCAATTATGCCGGAAACATCGAATGTATTGGTGGAATAATACTTGAAGACCCTAAGGGGGAGGTGAGGATCAACCTTACATTCGATGAGTTGCTGAATCAAGTTTACGAGCAGAAACTGGCTGAGGTCTCGAAGATTTTGTTCGGGTGATTGCAATGATTTCGAGGACGAAGGCTGCCTACGCCTACATAGTCGCAAGAACAAAAGTGATGAAGAGTAGACTGCTAAAGGGAGAGGACTTTAGAAAGCTTTTGAACATGTCCTTCGATGAAATAGTGAGATTCTTAGAAGAAACAGAATACAGGAAGGAAATTGATGAGATAGGTTACAGGTATTCGGGTCCTCGGCTGCTCGATTACGCTCTTGCCTCAAATCTTGCAAAAACCTACAGGAAGATACTTCAGGTCTCCTTCGGAGATGCGAAGATTCTCATCAGGGAGTATCTGAAAAGATGGGATGTCTGGAATATTATCAATATAATTAGAGGCAAAAACGCTGGTGTACAGCCAGAGCTAATGGAAGAGACCATTGTCCCAGCCGGGGAGTTCAGTGAAGAATACCTAAAATCACTGATGGTTAAAGAGATGGATGAAATAGTCAAAGAGATGGAGGGTACGCCTTACTACGAAGCTTTATCCAAGATAGGCTCAGTTCCCATGAACGTCGTTGAGGATGAGATGTACAAGGCCTACTACAGAAAAATCGTCGAGATGCCGGCAAGAGAGTTTGAAACCAAGCTCTTTGTAAACTTCATCAAAATGGAGATTGACATAAGAAACATAAAGACAATTCTCAGGTTGAAGATTGATGGCGCATCAACGGAGGAGATTCTGGAGAGGATAATACCCGGTGGATACGAGTTAACGGAGGATGAAGCAAGAAAGCTTGCAGCGATGTCCTTTGATGAGATATCGAAATCCTTGGAGGGATACTGGTTCTGGAAGGAGGTCGAGAATGTTACTGAAGAACTTTCGGAGATTGAAGTCAACTTCGACAAGGCCTGGATTTCTGCAATTGCGAGGAGGGCGAGCAATTATCCGCTGAGTGTATTGCCAGTTCTGCAATACATGGTTCTGAAAAAGGTCGAAGTGGACAACCTCAGAATACTTGGCTGGGGTAAGTATTACGGGTTGCCGAACGATGAAATTGAGAGACAGATGGTGATAATATGAAGAAGCTTGCGGTAATCGGCGATACAGACTTTAGCCTTGGTTTTATGCTTGCAGGGATACCTGAGACATACGAGGTTTCATCGGACGAGGAGATTGTTAAAGCTGTTGAAGAGGTTTTAAAGAGAGACGACGTTGGTGTTGTTATTATCAAGCAAGAATATCTCCAGAAGCTCCCTCCTGTGCTGAGGAGGGAGATTGATGAAAAGGTAGAACCCACCTTTGTTTCGGTGGGTGGAACTGGAGGTGTGGAAGAGATTAGGGAGAAAATAAGAAAGGCGATAGGTGTTGACCTATGGAAGTGAAAGAAGCTGGATTGGTAGGAGAAATTTACAGGATATCTGGGCCCCTTGTCGTAGCCGAGGGACTCAAGGCGAGAATGTATGATCTGTGTAAGGTCGGTGAAGAGGGGCTGATGGGAGAGGTAGTTGGTTTAGTAGGTGAGAAAGTTCTCATTCAGGTTTACGAGGATACTTCTGGTGTCAAACCTGGTGACAGGGTGGAGAACACTGGAATGCCGCTCAGCGTTGAACTCGGGCCTGGGTTAATCAGAAACATATACGACGGTGTCCAGAGACCTCTTCCTGTTCTGAAGGATGTAAGTGGAGACTTCATCGGTAGAGGTATTGAAGCTCCCGGTTTGGACAGAAAGGCAAAGTGGGAGTTCAAGCCAATTGTAAAGAAGGGTGACAAGATAACTCCAGGAGAGATCATAGGAACGGTTCAGGAGACTGAAGTTGTAGAGCAGAAAATACTGGCTCCACCAAACATCAAGGAAAGTACGGTAGCGGAGGTTTACGAGGGCAGCTTTACCGTTGAGGATACCGTTGTGGTTCTTGAAGACGGGACTGAACTCAAACTCTACCACAAATGGCCTGTCAGAATCCCGAGGCCATACGTGGAGAAGCTTCCACCTGTAGTGCCACTCATCACGGGACAGAGAATTCTTGACACGTTCTTCCCGGTTGCAAAGGGTGGTACTGCAGCAATTCCCGGTCCGTTCGGAAGCGGCAAGACTGTGACACAGCACCAGTTGGCGAAGTGGAGTGATGCACAGATTATCGTTTACATTGGATGCGGTGAGAGAGGAAACGAGATGACGGAGGTTCTTGAGGAGTTCCCAGAACTTGAAGACCCAAGAACTGGCAAGCCGTTGATGGAGAGAACCGTTCTCGTCGCTAACACATCCAACATGCCTGTCGCTGCGAGAGAAGCTTCAGTTTACACTGGAATCACAATTGCAGAGTACTTCAGAGACATGGGGTACGACGTGGCAATTCAGGCAGACTCGACAAGCAGATGGGCAGAGGCAATGAGAGAGATTTCGGGAAGGCTTGAGGAGATGCCCGGTGAAGAAGGGTATCCGGCTTATCTGGCATCGAGGCTTGCAGAGTTCTATGAGAGAGCCGGGAGAGTCAAGACTCTCGCAGGAAACGTAGGAAGTGTTACGGTTGTTGGTGCGGTTTCTCCACCGGGTGGAGATTTCAGTGAGCCTGTTACCCAGAACACACTCAGAATTGTTAAAGTGTTCTGGGCTCTCGATGCGAAGCTTGCTGCAAGAAGACACTTCCCCGCCATCAACTGGCTGCAGAGCTACAGCCTCTACATTGACACCCTGAGAGATTGGTTCACAGAGAATGTTAGTGAAGAGTGGGACGAGTTGAGGAAGTGGGCAATGGAGGTGCTGCAGGAGGAAGCGAACTTGCAGGAGATCGTGCAGCTTGTCGGTAGTGATGCTCTGCCAGAGTCCCAGAGACTGCTGCTTGAAGTTGCGAGAATCATCAGAGAGGTTTATCTTGTGCAGTATGCATACCACCCGGTTGACACATACTGCAGTGTTGAGAAGCAGTATGACATGCTGAAGGCGATAAAGCAAATTAACGACTGGTTCTTCAAGGCGCTCGAAGCAGGAAAGACAATTGACGAGATCACAGGAGTTGAAGGTATGGAGGAGTTTGCAAGGTCAAAGCTTGAGGAGGACTACAAGACTGCAATGAATGCTGCGCTTGAGAAGATTAGGAAGAATTTGCTTGGAGAGTGATAAAAATGAAGGAGTATAAGACCATAACTCAGGTTGCCGGACCTCTCGTTTTTGTTGAAAAAACAGAGCCAGTTGCCTATGGAGAGCTCGTTACGCTCACACTTCCCGACGGCTCAACCAGAAGAGGACAGGTTCTCGACACGTCGAAAGATATTGTCATAGTTCAGGTTTTTGAGGGAACGAGAGGTGTTGATACCACAAGCACTGTGAGATTTACGGGAGATATTGTTAAGCTGAACTGTTCCAAGGACATGCTGGGAAGAATTCTGAGTGGTTCCGGTGATCCGATTGATGGTGGTCCGAAGATAGTGCCTGAAGAGAGGAGACCAATTGTAGGTGCTGCAATTAATCCCTATGCGAGGCAGTATCCGAGAGAGTTCATCCAGACCGGTATTTCGGCTATTGACGGGATGAACACTCTCGTCAGAGGTCAGAAGCTTCCGATATTTAGCGGTTCAGGTTTGCCGCACAACGACATTGCTCTGCAGGTTGCGAGACAGGCGAAGGTTCTCGGAGAGGCTGAGGAGTTCGCTGTTATATTCGCGGCTATGGGTATTACTTACGAAGAAGCTTATCAGTTCATGAAGGAGTTCGAGAGAACCGGAGCTCTTGAAAGAGCCGTTGTTTTCCTGAACCTTGCCAACGATCCTGCTATCGAAAGGTTGCTCACCCCACGTATGGCACTGACAGCAGCAGAGTTTCTCGCATACGAATATGACTTGCACATCCTCGTCATCCTGACGGATATGACCAACTACTGCGAAGCTCTGCGAGAGATCTCTGCAGCAAGAGAAGAGGTTCCGGGAAGAAGAGGTTATCCGGGTTACATGTACACTGACCTCGCTACGATATACGAGAGAGCAGGAAGAATTAGAGGTAGAAAGGGAACGATTACGCAGATGCCAATCTTGACGATGCCCGGTGACGACATCACCCACCCGATTCCCGACCTGACAGGCTATATCACTGAGGGACAGATCGTTCTGAGCAGAGAGCTGCATGCTAAGGGTATTTATCCGCCAATCAACGTTCTGCCGTCTCTCAGCAGGCTGATGAAAGAAGGTATTGGTGAGGGCTTCACAAGAGATGACCATCCGCAGTGGAACGACCAGATGTATGCTGCCTACGCTGAGGGTGTTGATCTCCGTGGATTGGTTGCTATTGTCGGTGAAGAAGCTTTGTCAGAAAGAGACAGGCTCTTCCTGAAGTTTGCAGATGAATTCGAGAGGAGATTCGTCCAGCAGGGCAGATACGAAGACAGAGACATCGAGCAGACCCTCGACCTTGGATGGGAATTGCTCGCAATGCTACCTGAGAGAGAACTGACCAAGGTTGAGAGGAAGTTCATCGAGAAATATCACCCCAAGTATAGAAAAGGGCAGGCTAAGGCAGAGGAGGCTGCAGAGGAGGCCTCCTGAAAATATTTTTCAGGGGTGACAAAGAAATGGCAGAGGTTCAGCCAACACGAATGGAACTCATAAAGCTCAGAAGAAGGATAAAGATGGCCACCCGTGGTCATGCTCTGCTGAAGATGAAGAGAGATGGTCTCATCATGGAGTTCAGACAGCTCCTGGAGGAGGCTAAAGAAGTCATAAGCGGAATGGTCGAGAAGTACAAGAAGGCTCAGCAGAAATTAACTCTGGCAATAGCTGTTGACGGAATTGTGGCTGTAAAGTCAATTGCCCTTTCATGCTGCCAGATTCAGCCTGAGTTCAGCATGAAGAGGAAAAACATAATGGGTGTAGTTGTTCCAGTGATAAAGCGTGAACCAGTTAGGAAAAAAGCAACTGAGAGAGGTTACGGTATTTTGAGCACATCAATGAGAGTTGATGAAGCAGTAGAAGCATATGAAGAGCTTGTTGACGCCATTCTTGAGGTGGCTGAGATTGAGACTACACTGAGAAAGCTGATAGAAGAAATCGAAAGGACTAAAAGGAGAGTTAACGCTCTTGAATACAGAGTTATTCCAACAATGGAAGAGCTTGCGAAGTTTATTGCCTTCAAGCTTGAGGAAATGGACAGAGAGAACATTATCAGGCTGAAGAAGCTTAAGACGAAGAAGGCTGCAACATAAATTTTTTTCTTCGTATAGTTTTAAAGTGGAGCATCCCACCTATGTGGAATCTTTCATGGGTATTTGGTCAGCAGATTGATAAAGCTTCCTTCCTCTTTAGCATGTAGTAGATGCATACCAGCATTTTTCTTGATTCTTAGATAAAAGTTGCGAAGGTATCCATCGTGATAACGGAAATAAGATGCTCCCCTTAATTGTCACCGCTGCTGCGATTGCCGCAATACTTAGCAGAAAACTCAGAATAACACCGATTCCAGCATACATTTTCGTAGGCATCGCTCTTAACCAGTTGGGATTACATCTGGCTGAAGACATTGAGATTATAGGGAAGCTGGGTGTTGTTTTTCTTGTTTTACATTGGGATGAAAATAAGTCCTGCTACGTTGAAGGCGAGAGGTTCGAAGATACTGCTAAGCGGTTTTGTAGACTTTGCCTTCAACTTTTCCCGGCTTTTCTTGTTCTACTTTACCTCGGCTTCAACATTCACGATTCGCTCATCCTTGCTTCCGTAGTTTACATCAGCAGTTCTGCAATTAATTTGAAGATGCTGGTAGATAACAGAAAGCTGATTTTTGCCTTTGCGGAAATTGTCATCCTTTTGATGGTCTTTGAAGCAGCAGCCTTTGATATTTACCTTCTTTATCCGTTCTTAGGGAATTTGATGGATAGAGAGGATGAGATTCCATACCTTTTGACTTTCTCCATCCCGTCCATTTCCCTCTTTCTGGTGGAAAAAGCTGAAAGTTTCCGAAGCACTGGTTGCGGTGCTTTTGGCATTTCTCTTCACAGAAGCAAGTTTGACAAATTCTGATTTCCTTTAAGGAAGTTTTCATAGCCGTCTTTTCATCTTTTTCGGGACGATGATAGATTTCAGGCTGGATTACCTCGCTCTCCTGCTCGTAATTCTGGCAGTGGTCGGGAAGATGGCGGGAGCTTGTTTCATTGGAGAAATTGTTCACAAATCAAAGAGGGATGCAAAGGAGATTTTCAACTACACTCTGGTGATAGGTGAGTTCCCGGCAATCTTTCCCGCCCTCTTTGCTCCCGAATACGTTCCAGCGGTGGCGGTTGTTGTTCTTTATACGTCAATTGTGGGTTTGTTGATGGCGAGGGGTTAGGTTTGGCAAGAGCATTAATGTAGTTTGTTGATAACATGCAACATAAAATATATATGCTATAGCATCTCAGATTGGTTGGTGATGGCATGGCAGGCAGGAAAGTGTTAAACCTGCTGCTGGTTTTGGTGATGCTTGGAAGTGGAGTGGTGCCGGTGATGGCTGCAGACAAAAAGAGTTTAAAACAGAAAGTGAACTAATGGCTAAAGAAAAACATCTGATTTCGGCGGTAGACTCGAGTAGGGTAATAAAAAGCAGCAAAGAAGTAGAAAAACTGTTAGAAATCGTACATGAAATGGCAAAAAGTGGAATCGAAGAATCTGTAAAAGCTTTTAGTAACAGTTTCACAACAAAGTCAACGGTTTATTTGGGTGTTGACGAGACGTTTTATGATTCCAATTGTGGTGACAAGGGAGCTTCACGATGGGGAGCTGCACCAGCATGGTATGGTTCCGAGTATTATTTTTCCCAAAACAAAATAGAGGTAGCGACTTTGTTAGGGCCAGGTGGATATGGAGGAGCCTCTGCATGGGGATGGATAGGGAAATCATTTTATGTCAGTGGAAGTGGTATGAAGCCAGCTAACATAATAATGCGTGGACACATTTATGGACTAACAAGTGCCTTCGCAGGGGGAAACAGCAATGTAAATGTAAATCTGGTTGTTTATGACGCTACAACAGGTACTAAATACTCAACAACGATTTATCAGCACTCCGAAGGCGGTGTTGGGTGGACTGGTGTAGATGATGACTTTAACAACGGGATTTCAGTAAATCTACAAGCAGGTCACACATACATAGTTTACGTCGAAGTAATTACCAGTGCAGCAGTATACGGGGCTGGAGAGGCAGGCTCAGACTTTGGACGATTTGATGGAGATTACCTGGGGGGGAGTGTGGTATTATAGCATCACAATAGATTTTTAAATCTATTTTTTTAACTGAGGTGTGAGAAGAATGAAAGAAGAGACACTTGAGGCTGTAGAGATTGTGGGAAAAATTCTAATTCTGTTCCCAACGTTAAGTAGCTTAATTCTTTTACTGTATTTCGGCATAACAGGCAACTCCATAGAGTTGGGTCCAGGTTTCTGCTTGGGGACAATAGTGGTCTCTGGTATAATAATGGTTGGATACAGCACGCTGAAGAAATTATGTAATTAAGTATAGCGAAAGGATTTATGAAGCTACTGAACGTAACGCTCTACAACGAAACTTTCAGCTACAGCTTCCAGATTCTTGCCTACGGTGTAGAGTACGAGCAGTACAATGTGAGCATTGTGACAAGAATAATGCCAGTAAACGATACGAACCTCTTCATGACGATTGTAAACATCGACCCGAGGGATGACAAGGCTCAGCCAGTAGCGGATGTGGTGTTTTTCGCAAACAAGACAACTCTAGCGGAGCACTACAGATTGCTTGACAAGGTGCTAAATGAGATCAGGAAGAACGATAACACGAGCCGGATTTGGAACAAGGTTAAAGTTGAACTCAATGACTTGGCGAGGGGGGGGGTCGAGAGGGGTTTGAGGGAGTATAACGTTGAGGGGTTCGGTGGTGCTGTGGTAATTGACGATCTTTGTACTGAAGCTTGTAAGTTTAGTTTGCAGTATGGCAGGAGCGGACGTGTCCACTTAACATAAACAACAGTATGCGGTCCGCTATTGTCTCAGTTTTGTTAAATATGAATCTCAAAATCCTATTTTTAAATTTTGTAAGGAACGATTTTATTAGCTGCAGTATTCAGCGCTGTTCTTTTCTTACATTTCGGAACGAGTGTGCTGTTTGCTGCAATGATTTCTCTGTTCATTGATTTGGCGTACGTTTTGCGCAAAAAAGGAGTTCTGAGGAGAGGAGAAATTAAAGTTCATAACTACTGGCCAAAGTTGGCATTAAAAGAGTTTGTCGTGGTAATTTGCTCGATAACAAGTTTCTTTTTACGCGTTAACATCTTAAAAGCTCTCGGAATTGGATCCTTCTTTTTCATCATAGCAGAAATTTATTAATACGTCGTTACCCAACCTGATAAGATTCTCTCACACGGCTCTTACTGTAAGAAAAATTCTGTGTTTTCTCAGCGTTACAATGGGCTGGTATTCGCTGATGGAATTGAATTTTGTCTTGAGCATATTAGCGGGGTTTGTGACGTTCTTACTCATCGAATCTAACCGGAAAGTAACAAAAAGGTTATACAAACTGAATATGCTTTCAGAAGAAGATTTGAGAAAAAGTGCGGATAGAGTTCTTATGACCCTCGGATTGGTATTGGGCATGGCAGCAGGCTGGATGATCGGAAAAGGAGTATTTGAAACTGATTGGTTACCTCAATTATTCAAGTTCTATCCACTAACTATTTTATTCTATCTTTCAATCTACTAACTGGCTTAAAGTATATCTAACATGAGCGAAAGTATAGGTGAAGATGTATGTTAACTAAACTCTTCTTAACGGTCTTTGGAATGTACCTTGACGCCCCTATTCTTTTACGTATATCTACAAGTTCACGAAAGCAGGATTTACCTGATCTTAAAAATGCTTAGGAGAAAGAAGCTGATCAGGTTTGGAGATTCAATAATTGGATAAGGGATTTTACAGCTACAGAACTTTAATCGGGATTAGATACGGCATAATACTGATTATCTCAAAAATTTCAGGTTTGAGAGGCTTAGAGGTTTGATAAGCTATCCTCTTTTCATATTTAACTCGAAGAACGTTGAGAAGGAGAAGAAAAGGTATAGAAGGCTGATTAAGAAGTTGTTTGAAGGATTAAGTCTAAATCTTAAGAGTTTTGAGGAGCATAATAGAGGACGTAATAAAACTGGGGAAAGAGGCTTTCAGTTTGAAGAAGTTGCACTGCTATGATTGCGAGCCAGTTAAAAAGAGGTGTTCTCTTTCTGTCCTGTTGACAGTGACTTTTAAGCTCAGATTCAGGGGAAAAGAGGGTTATTCAGAAATTATCTGAGTGGTGAGATGGAGAAGACCCCACTCCTTTTTTAGTATTTTTGCAATACAATTGCGTTACACCTGTATCCCTCATACACTTCATCTATGGCTTTTATTTCCTTCTCTAATAATTATTTTCTCAGATTTCTGCCCGTTCTGGCTAAAGTGGGAAATAATTTCGAGAAAAGACATTAAAATAAAAATTCAGAGAGCTTTTATCCTCAAATGGTAATATTTTTCGCTCTCAAAAACCTCTCCAAACTCGAAACTAACCCTTTCTCTGAAAATCGGCCCATCAACGACAATTGTATGGAACTCCCCGTCCTCTCCGCAGGGGTCAATTCCGTTTTTCAATGCAAAGTCAATTAGCTGCCTGTCAAACCTTCTGCCAAGAATCTCCTCTAAATCCTTTCTCACTGCGATAACGTAAGCCTCGAATCCAGCATCAATGAATTCCTCCGCAAGCCTTTTTGTATCTTCACCCCAAAGAGGGAAAACGGGCTCAACTCCAGCTTCGCTGCAAACCCTCTCTATCCAGTCTCTGTGCTCCTGCAGGTAAATGTCCCCGAAAATCGCCTTGTTAACACTAAACTTTCTGAAAACACTCTTTAACCTCTCCTCGTAGCTTTTCCATGTCACCTCTTCAATAAAGATTTCTTTGCCCATCGCCCTCTCCTGAGCTCTGAT
Organism: Archaeoglobus sp. UBA230; assembly: GCA_002507545.1. Taxonomy (GTDB): domain Archaea; phylum Halobacteriota; class Archaeoglobi; order Archaeoglobales; family Archaeoglobaceae; genus Archaeoglobus. Next base: position 10,930 of record DAVR01000029.1, read on the forward strand.
AATCTCGACATCAATGCCATGTGCCCTTGCCTTACCCTCGTGAACCATGCAAAGCAATCTGTCAACGTTCATTTCTTTCGATGCTCTCCACAAAGCGAGGCTGCTGTCCTTTCCCCCACTCCACATTGCTATGGTACTCATCTTTCATCCCTCTATTCTCTCCCGATTCTGTAAACCGAGTTAAGTATTGCATACGTCACAAAGTAATCTTCGCCAATTGGCTCGCAAATAACAACTTTCTTACCCTCAAACTCGCCTTCCTTTATCCCCCTCCCCCTCGGAAATCCGAGTATGTCAGGCAGGTCTTCTGTGACGTGGAGGCCATAGGAGATGAAGAGCGGTACAACGTAAACGACATCACAGTCCATCTCTCTTATGGCCTCGTCAGGCATCGGTCTCCTTTTCCTCGCAGCGAAGGCTATTTTAACCTCATCAAAAGCTCCACTATCCTCAATTCTCTTCCTGTGCAGCTCCATAACCTCTCTGTAATGGTTTAGCTGGCTCCCGTGTCCAACAATCAACAAACCCTTCCTCATTCAACCACCTCCTTTTCGAGGAAAATTATCGTATAATCAGATTTGATCTCAGCTGAGTCTGCAAAATCCTCTCTTACCATTTCATTCTCCATACAGAGATTTTCAAGGATTACAACCCTCCTCTTTCCAAGCTTGGTAAGATCAAATCTTCTGTCAGCTAAGATGAGCAAATGGCGATATCTAAGAAAATCAAGCAGTGATGAATCGAAATCCCTCGCATGGCAGTCAACAACCACAACCTCTGTGAGATCGACCTTGAGCTTTGCCAGAGCGAGCTGAACGCTCGAAATTCCCGGCTCTATCTCTACCTCTGCATCAATCCCCCGAATTCTTCTCCCAAGCCCGGCGACCATCGGATCTCCGGTGGAGAGCACAACCACTTCTTTCCCTGCTCCCTCTCTTGCAATCTCCTCGAAAACAGAATCGTCAAATCTGGTAAGGATTCTCTTTTCCTTTACCTCGACATTCATTAGTTCAAACGCCCTTCTGCTCCCGTAAACGACATCTGCTCTTCTCAGCAATTCCCTACCTCTCTCAGTGATCTGCCCCTGACAGATACCAGCTCCAACTACCCATATCATCCTCAATTACCTCCACTCTCGCTCCAGCTTTCTCAGCTTTTTCCTGAATCTTCTCCCTCCCACCAGCCCAGATTGAAAGCAAACCGGGAAAGCCGACGATAATTTTCTCCCCCGGATGCTTCAACGCTTTGTCGATATGAACGCCAAAAACAAAGGGCTGGTAATTGGGATACTTTTTCAAAGCGTAAAACCACGCTTTCCTGCCGGTTGTAATGGCAATCTTCCTGTACTGCATCGCAATTTTCAGCTTGGTTTCTACAAGCTTCCTGCACCACGGCTCCACTAATCCGGTGGTCCCCAGAATGGATATACCTTTCATCACTCCCACTCTTTCGTTTCCAGTCTTCTTTGCCACCTTTCTCCCCTCAGGGACTTCAACGACAACTCCGCCTCTGTATCCAAACTTCCTACTGTAAAAGTCGAAGTTCTCGACAATCTGCTTCATCGCAGATTCACTAACAGCCTTTTCACCTTTTTTCTCACCAATTCCCTCACCGAACTTTATCCCAGCATCAATTAAACGAGCCTCGAAAACAAGACCGTCAGTTACGTCAAACTCGTGGTCACCTGCAAATTTCCTAACCCTCGCAAAGCCATTCTCAGCCTCCTCCACCTTAACCCTGACTTTGATTCCTACTGGCGTGAAAACCTCTACCTCCTCAACTTCATCAAATTTCGAGCAGATTGCTGCTGCAACCGCTGCTGAAGCAGCTGTCCCAGTCGTTATCCCTCTCCTCAGAAAACCGTCCTCTGTAAGAATGTAAAGCCCTGACTTCACCTTATCAGCCAATTCTGCATCTCCTCTGTGCCAGTCAAAGGGATACTCGTAGAGTTCAATCGGATCTCTCAGCATGCTCAATCAGGCAGTTAACTATTGCAGCACAGATTCCACTCCCTCCTATCGACCCCTCAGTTGTGACCGATGGAATTTCAAGGCTCCTTATTGCCTCTTTGGACTCTGCAGCGTTCACGAAACCAACGGGTGTGGCCACAATGAATCTCGGCGGATAATCTTGAGCAATCTCATACAAGGCCAAGGCAGCCGAAGGTGAATTGCCTATTGCAACAATACTCCCTTCAATCAAATCGCTGAGATTTCTTAAACCTGAAGCGGTCTTCGTGCTTCTATCACCATCAGCAAAATCAACGGCGGCTATCGAATCTCTCCTCAAACCGGCCTTTACCATGTGAACGTCAACAATTATCCTGCATCCATCCTTCAAAGCCCTTACACCCTCATAAACGTCTCCCTTAAACCTCAAAACGTCCCTGATGGAAGCATCTCCAGTAGTTGCGATGCATCTCCTCACGATATCCCCTTTCAACCCTTCTTCTGGGTGTAAGGCTTTAAGAATTTCCTCGCTCTTCCTCGCAATCTCTACAGCTTCTCTTGTTTCTGCGCCCATCTTAGCTACTTGTTTTTGTTCTGCTGAAATGCTGTACTTCCTCGAATAGCCCCTTGGAGTGTACATAACCTCTTTCGCCCCTTTTCTCACGACGGTCTCAGAATTCCCGACAATCAGAATCGTGTTCATGTCCACCTCATCGTCTTCAAGCTCCGAAACTCTCTTCATTGTAATGCTCTCGCAATCTCTGAAAGCATTTCTTACAACTCCAACCCAGACGTCCCCTCTGAACTTTCTTATCAGTTTCAGAGCCTTCTTTAGATTTTCCTTCCTTCTCCTGCTCGAAGGATTGTAAATTGCAGTGACAAAGTCTCCCTTAAGTGCGTGAACCAGCCTCTTCTCTATCTGATTCCAAGGAACTAGAAGGTCGCTAAGGCTCACAACCGCATGATCGCCGCTTATTGGAGAGCCAAGAAGTGCAGAAGCGGCATTCAAGGCTGTAACGCCCGGAACAACCTCGATTGTGACGTCCAGATTGTTCTCAACCACATACTCAATAACGAGAGGTAGTATGCCATAAACCGACGGATCACCACCGCTTATGAGAGAAACGACATGCTGCCTTGCAAGATTCAGAGCAATTTCAACCCTCTCAACCTCTTTCCTCATTGGAGTCGTCATTACCTTCTTACCCTCCAGCAAATCCGAAATTCTGTCAACGTACGTTTTGTAACCTATAACGTAATCCGACTCCTCGATGGCTTTCTTCGCCCTTACGGTCATCAGCTCAACATTTCCGGGTCCTATGCCAACGACGTAAAGCTTACCTTGCGATTGCAACCGTTACACCTCCGTAAACCGTTTTTGGGAGTAAAAGCTCGCCAGTATTTGATGCGTAAATCGCACAGCCTTCAGCAACATTCTTAACTCCAATTTTGACCGCCTTGGTTTCCCTCAAATCCATCGAATTAAGCTCTTCGGCCCTAACAAAAACAAGGGGCTTTTTCAACCTGTCCGCAACCTCCACAATTGCACTTCCTCTTTTAGCATCCAGGGTCGCAATGACTCTAACATCCCCCATCTCCGCTCCAATCTCGGCAAGAGCTCTGTTTATCGCATCAATAATCTCATCGGCTTTAACGTCCTTCCTGAATCCCACGCCTAAGCTAAGTCCGTTGCTGTATTCCATGGCTGTGCTTATCACCGCCTTCAAACCTACACTTTCAAGAAGCTTTGCAACATCATTTCCACCATGATGCCCCCCAAGCAGGACAACCGCATGTTTCAGGGGCTTATCAAGCACGACCACAGCAGGATCAGCCCACTTGCTCCTCAAATGTCCGCAAATCCCCCTAACAACTATGCCGGCAGCAAGGTAGGCAACAATGCAGTCGTAAACCATCAGCCTGCTCCAGACACCTCCTGAATATAGCACAAATTCGACTTCAGCATAGCTTTTCAGCAAATCGTAAATTTCTTCCAGCCTGTCCCTATCTTTTTCAAAGCACAGAAGAGCAATTTTCATTCTATCCGTAGAGGTGTGACCTTTCTTCATAACCCTCAACCACCTTACCCACAATTATCGTTGCCGTCTTTTCTATTCCTCTTTTCCTTACCTCTTCACCTATCTTTCCAAGTGTCGAGACAATTTTAACCTCATCTTCCCTCGAAGCATGAAATACTACAGCACATGGCTCTTCTTCGCCCCTGACTTTCGAAATCTTCTCTGCCACATACTCTATTCTGTCTGTCCCAAGAAGAATGACGAGTGTTAAAGGCAGCTTTGCCAGTTCGTCGAGGGGGTCCTCTTTAAGAGTCCTCCCTGCTGGCCTGACAATTGCCACGCCGGGTACGGATGGAGATGTAAGCTCTATGCGGAGCGAAGCAGCAGAGGCAAAAACGCTGCTAACTCCGGGTATAACCTCGCAATCAATTCCTCTCTTCCTCAACTCTCTTATCTGCTCCCAGATTGCTCCAAAAATTGATGGATCACCGCTCTGCAACCTTACGACTCTCTTACCCTCCCTCACTGCCCTTTCTATAATCTCCACAATCTCCTCAAGCTTCATTCCGTGACTGTTGATTTTCTCTCCACCAAATTCATCCAGAAATCTCTCTTCTACGAGTGATCCGGGATATATGATTAGATCAGCCTCCTTCAAAAGCCTGTAGGCTTTGAGTGTAAGAAGCTCAACATCTCCCGGCCCAAAACCAACAAAATAGACCTTCATACTACCTCCTCGCAACAAGAACGCTGAAGTAGCTCGAGTTTTCGGGCATCTCTTCGTAAAAAGCCTCACCCTCCATAAACATCTTTTCAAGAAGGAAGAACTTCTTAAACCCTTTCTCCCTGAGCTTTTTCTCTACGTCCTTTGGATTCTTAACCTTCAGAATGACAGCAACCTCTGTTTCACTGAAATCTGGGGTTGATATTATAGCTGAATTGCTAACGAAGGTCTCAGTGAGGGCCATAGCAGTTGAAATGCTGCTTATTCCAGGAATAATCCTGATTTCAGCGTCCGGTTTAATATTTCTCAACTCATCGACAAGGTGGTGAAATGTGGAGTAAAATACCGGGTCACCAATGCAGCAAAAAGCTATTTCCTCATTCAGCCTGCTGGCAATCTCCATTGCAAGATTTTTTACCACCTCTTCACTTTTACCCATCAGGAACTCCACTATTCTCGGTTCCCTGATATCCTTAATAATCTCATAAGCCATTTTACCTGGAACTATAACTTCATCAACCTTTTTTATGACTTTGATGGCCTCAAGTGTTAGATGCTCTTTAGTTAGCCCAATTCCCACTCCGTAAAGCAATCAAACCACCCCAACATTACGAATTTTCCTTAACCACTACACCAACCCTACTTTATCGAAGTTAATTAAACTTTACTCAACATCCAAAAAATTTAAATAAAGTTTTCTTGACGTAGAGTCAAAGGAGGTGGTTTAGTGCACATAATGGAGGGTTTTCTTCCCGCTGAGTGGAGTGTTGTATGGTATGCTTTTGCCATTCCCATCGTAATTTACGGGGCCTGGAAGACCAAGAAGCTCATAGATAGAGAACCAGCTATGAAGTCACTTGTAGCAGTTGCTGCAGGATTTATTTTCGTGCTTTCAGCATTGAAGCTTCCTTCTGTCACTGGAAGCTGCTCTCACCCCACTGGCACTGGAGTTGCCGTAGTTCTGTTTGGGCCATCAATAACAGCTTTCCTTTCGATCATCGTTCTCCTCTATCAGGCATTGCTTTTGGCCCACGGTGGCATTACGACCCTCGGCGCCAACACGGCGTCGATGGGTATAATTGGCCCATTTGTCGGATGGCTGGCTTACAGGACTTTGAAAAATTTTAACCTTAAAGCTGCTATTTTCGCCGCAGCCATGCTTGCTGACCTTGTTACTTACATTGTAACATCAATACAGCTTGCTTTAGCCTTTCCGGCAAGTGAGGGGGTTTCCGGGATTCTGACATCGACAGCAACATTCATGGGTGTTTTCGCCATAACTCAGATTCCTCTGTCAATTGTGGAAGGAGTGGTTGCGGTATTGCTGGTCTCGTACCTTATCGAGGTCAGAAGCGATGTTCTGGAGGTGGTAAAAGCATGATCAGGAATTTTTTACTTATCCTCTTCTCCGTCGCCCTGCTTTTAGTCACTGTCCAAGCAGAGGAATGGGCTGGGACAGATGAACAGGCAGAGGAGATCATTTCACAAATAAATCCCAATTACGAGCCTTGGTTTTCTCCAATCTGGGAACCGCCGAGTGGTGAGATAGAGAGTTTGCTATTCAGCCTTCAGGCAGCAATCGGCGCTTCTCTGATTGGTTACTTCCTTGGATATTACAGAGGACTGAAACATGCACGAAACGCTTGAAATTGTACAGATGAGGTCGAGAAAGATTATAGATGGAAATCTCAAGGTTTATCTTGCCTTATCCTCTCTTTTTCTTGTACTGGTTCTTGGAAAATTCTCTCAAATCCTTGCAGTAGTGATTTTCTCAGTGCTTTGCATTTACGCTGACTGGAAAGCTTACCTTAGAATAATACGGATTCCAGCATTCTTCCTGTTAGGAGCAATGGCTGTAATTCTTTTTACGATTGATGGAAAGGTTTTGGCGAGTTTCTGGATTTTTAGGATAACTGAAGAGAGCACTGGCATAGCTTTCTCTGTCCTGCTGCGTTCGACGGCATCTCTATCCATACTCTCCTTTCTCATAATGACCACCTCCATCCCTGAATTTATTACTGCACTCTCAAAGCTGAAAATCCCAAAGTTCGTTGTAGAGATGCTTATGCTCGTTTACAGGGCTATTCAGATTCTTTTTGAGGAAATATCGAGACTTGACACCGCAGCATCATCCCGTCTTGGCTTCCTTGGGTTCAGGAACATGATAAGAACTGCATCTCTCCTCGCATTTTCAGCATTTATGAAATCTCTGAAGAGGTCGGAGATTATGGAAGAGGCTTTGGAGTCGAGATGCTACCGCGGTTGCTACCCGTTGCTGGATTCCAGAACCGAGGGTGCTGGCATTTCAGCTCTGATACTCTCTGCACTGTTTCTCGCAGGGTGGTTTGGTTGATTCTTACGGAGAATCTTTGGTTCAGGTATGGTGAAAAAGACATTCTGAAGGGAGTCGATTTTAAAGCTGAGAAAGGAGAGGTTACAGTTCTGATGGGGAAAAATGGTGCTGGAAAGACGACACTGCTGAAGCACTTCAACGGTTTACTCAGGCCGTATGAAGGTTACGTTTCGGTTGACGGTGAAAGGCTAAGATACGACAGAAAAAGCCTCCTCAAAGTGAGAAAGAAGGTCTTTTACGTTTTTCAGAATCCGGACGACCAGATTCTCTCCCCAACTGTCTGGCAGGACGTTGCCTTCGGCCCGAAAAATCTCGGTATTGATGGGGAGGAGCTTGAAAAGGTTGTGGAAGTGGCTCTCAAGGCTGTTGGTTTGAATGGCTATGAGAGGAGACTTTGCAGCACATTAAGCGGTGGTGAGAAGAGGAGACTAACCATAGCATCCGCCCTTGCCATGAATCCTGAATACGTTATTATGGATGAGCCTTCCGCTAACGTCGATGGTTACGGCTTCGAAATGATTGTTGAGCTTATCAAAATGCTCAGAGAGGATGGTAAAGGAGTTGTGATTTCCACGCACGACCTTGATCTGGCCAAAGCCGTTGGGGACAGATTTTATTTTATGGACTCTGGCAGAATTGTTTGGGAAGGGGAAAGACTGAGCTGGGACATGGCAAGGAGGCTTGGGATCAGAACTTTTGCGTTTGGGAAGATTGTTTTGTCCTCGTCTCTGGATGGGGAATTTGATTTCGTTGGTGTTGTGAATGGGAGTTCGAGTGGGTTTGAGATTGAAAATGAAAGAGTAATGGAAAGTAAGGGGCTTGATGTTGTTGAAAAGGCCATTTTGAGGGCGATTGAGGGGAATGAAGTTTTGCTAATTTGCGATGATGGCTGCATGCGGGATGTGGCTCAAATTATTGAGAGATATCCCGTGGAGCTTGAGGTAAGGGTGGGAAAAGATGGGGAAGTACACGAAAACTGAGGTTATTGGGGTGGTTTTTTCAAAGCTAAAACCAGACAAAAGCAAGGTTTTTGCAGATATAGGGTGTGGGAGTGGTGCCGTTACGGAATTTTTCGCTCCATACGTCGCGAAGGCCTACGCTGTGGATTCAGGCGTTGAAGCCATAAAGCAGGCTCAGGAGAGGCTGAGGGAGTTTGAGAACGTTGAGGTGATTTGTTCTGACGGAAGGGAGTTTCTTGAAAGCCATAAGGTGGATCTGGTGTTTTTTGGAGGTACTAAAGGGATTGAGACCATGCTTGAGGTTTGCAGGGTTGAGAGAGTGGTCGTGAACGCTGCAAGAGTTGATGTTGCTGTAAAGGTTGCAGAGAAAATGAAGGAGCTTGGGATTTTTGAGGAGATTGTGGTGGTGAATGTTGCAAAAAGTTATGAACTTGCTGGTGGTCTGGCCTTCAAACCTTTAAATCCGGTTTTTGTCGTTTGCGGTCGGATGTAAGTTATTTATGGTCTTAGCATATTTATACTAAAAAACAACGTGGGTAGAAAGCGAGTTTACGAAGTTGTAAAACATCTGCCAGTAGAAGAACTGGATAAAATGATCAAATCGAAAAAGATACGCGAATCCTAAGAAGGCTTTACTTCATAAGATATCTTGAGACGAGAATGATTTTGAGAGTATCTTCAAAAACGTGATTGAAAAAAGGAGTTGCAAGGGACCACGTTCTGAGGGAGTTGGGGCTTGAGCCTCCTAATCCCCATGGTGAGAAGAGTTGGCGAAAAAGTTCCAACCCTTATGAAACATCCCACATACAAGAGAAAGGTGGATTTACGCAGAAGATTAGCTGGAGAGACAAAAATTCTGTAAGAATGCTGACAAAAACCATCAAAAAAGGAAAATTGCTCAACAAATTGTTCTACCATCTACTGCCACAGTGTCTCTCATGACAGACCAGTTTTATGACTTCCAAATCCACGTATCCGCAGCCCACCTCACATAAATTCCCTTATAAGAAATCTTAAATCTCAAAGCAGAGTTAAAAATTTCTCTTGTAAATTGAGTGTCCTATTTCGATCTAACAACCTAATGCAAGGGTATTTGCCAGTGCCATATCAAACTTTTCTTTGAACTTCATTGAGGTGATATTTCAAAAACAACCAGTTCTGGTCAACAATTTTTTCAGATTATGCGTGAAAAAGGAAAAAATTTATAAAAAATCTTGTTCACGTTCTATCATGGTGCTTGGTGTAGAAGGAGAAAACATACGTGAAGTTGATCCGGAGAAGATAAACAGGGTATGGCTTAAATTTTACGATGAGGGTGTGAGAGCGAACATTGACTACCCTGTTATCCCAGCATACAAGCTACTGGATAATGCTGCCGCAACTGACCCAAATAAAATATGTTTCGAATTCTTTGGGGCGAAGTGGACTTACCAGCAGGTTAAAGATGCATCGGATAAGGTTGCAAATTTCCTTTTTGACATAGGTGTTGAGAAGGGTGACAGAATCGTTGTCGGACTCCCCAACACACCCCATTACGCAATCATCGCTTCTGCAATCTACAAAGTGGGAGGTATAGTTGTTCAGTGTAATCCGATATACACCGAGAGAGAACTGAGATACATTGTCAAGAACAGTGAGGCAACGAGGATGTTCTGTTTTGAAGGAATGTACCCCAGAGTCAGGCCCCTGATTGAAGAGGGAGACCTTGAGAAGGTTGTTATCTGCAGAATTGAGGACTTCCTTGGCTGGTTGAAGGGGGCACTTTTCAAAGCGTTCCTAAAGAGGAAAGTTGTTGGAAAAGTAGATATTGATAAAAGGAGTGAAGTCGTTTTCTGGGATGATGTGATGAGATACGAGAGAACAGAAAAAAGGGAAGAGATAAATCCGCTTGAAGATGTTGCGATGTTCCAGTATACTGGGGGAACTACTGGCTTTCCTAAGGGTGTTATGCTCACACACTACAACCTTGTGGTGAACGCCTATCAGGTTGCAGAGTGGGATGTAAAGACGACACCCTTTGATGTTGCTGTTGGCTGTCTGCCAGTTTTCCATGTCTACGGCATGACGATGATGAATGCATCGGCAGTTTTGAGAATGAAGGTTATCCCCATCCCAGACCCAAGAGACGTTGAGGCGATCATGAAAGCTGTACACAAGTATAGAGCAACGACTTTCACAGGTGTGCCGACCATGTTCATCGCAATGCTGAACCATCCAAAATTGCACAAATACAACCTGAGGAGCCTAAGGGTCTGTGTCAGCGGTGCCGCACCATTACCAGTTGAGGTCAAGCGAAGATGGGAGGAGATTACAGGTGGTAAACTCGTTGAGGGTTATGGACTGAGTGAAGCTTCACCCGTCACCCACTGTAACCCGCTTTACGGACAAAACAAGGCCGGAAGTATAGGAGTGCCGTATCCAGACACCTACGCTGTCATCGTTGATGAGGAAGGCACAATTCTTCCACCGGGCGAAGATGGGGAGTTGGCAATCTTTGGCCCTCAGGTGATGAAAGGCTACTGGAAGATGGATGAAGAAACGGACAAGACTTTGATAAACGGATGGCTGCTGACTGGAGATATGGCAAGAATGGATGAGGATGGCTACTTCTACATCGTTGACAGGAAGAAAGATATGATCGTGGCTGGTGGATACAACATCTACCCCAGAGAGGTTGAAGAAGTGCTCTTCGAGCATCCAGCAGTGGCTGAGGCTGCAGTTGTCGGTATTCCTGACCCCTACAGAGGAGAGACTGTAAAAGCTTACATCGTCCTCAGACCGGAGTATAGAGGAAAAGTTACGGAGAGGGACCTTGATAAGTTCTGCAGGGAAAGGTTGGCAGCTTACAAGGTGCCAAAAATTTACGAGTTCAGAAATGAACTGCCCAAGTCCCTTGTTGGGAAGGTTCTGAGAAGAGTTCTCAGAGATGAAGAACTTGAGAAGCTGAAAAAAGGTTAAAGCTTTTCTTTTCTTAAATCTATTATCTGCTTGGTCTCGGGCCCTGTGGAGATCAGAGTGACCGGAACCTTGACATCATCTTCAACCTTTTCCACGAACTGCTTTGCCTTTGGTGTTAGTTTCTCCCACTCGGTAACACCATAACACTCCTTGTCCAGCTTGTCCACTCCGGTTAAAGCAACCTGAGTGGCACCGTTCACCATCGCGGAGTAGCGGGCAAATTCTCCATCCCAGTAACCTATTCTCCTCCTTCTACCAGTAACTGTCCCGTATTCTACAATCCCAAGCTTCTCTGCCTCCTCCTGTGGCATCTCAGTCGGAAAAGGTCCAGCACCGACTCTCGTTGGGAAGCACTTGAAAACCACTATAACGTCGTCAATTCTCGTTGGTCCTACACCAACATCCGATGCCATTGCAGAGGCACTTGTATCCTTCGATGTCACGTAGGGATACGTGCCATAGTAAAGACTCAAGCCAAATCCCTGACTGCCCTCGATCAAAACAAACTCTCCCCTGTCTATAGCCTGGTTAACTTCCAGTGGCACGTCAGCCAAGAAATCCTTCAGCTCAGGGATATCTTTCGCTTGCTTTGCAGTTCTGTTCACCCTATCAACATTTGCTGGCCCGCAGCCCGTTCCAGTTGTGCCAATCTTCTTGCTCAAATGCTCACTCCCCTTATCAGCCTCGATGTGTTTTGGCTCGATTACGGAACACCTGTAGTCAATTCTCGCCCTGTCAGCCACATTCAACAGCTCAACCTCCCTCAAAAAGACCTCAGGATTTACGAGGACTCCAGCACCGATAAAAAGCTTCGCATCCTTGTAAACGAACCCTGAAGGTATCATCCTCACTCCAAACTTCTGACCGTCAATCTCAACCGTATGCCCCGCGTTAGGCCCTACTCCTCCCCTCGCGATGATTGTAGGTTTGTCACTGTATGCAACATGTGCCACAATCTTTCCCTTGCCTTCATCTCCCCAAAATCCGCCAACAACTATCGTAGCTCCCATAACATTAAAACTTTTCTTGGCTGTTTATTTCATTTGCGATTTTTCAGCCACTATTTTCTCAAGCTCGCCCACCCTTTCTTCTATTTCTTCCAGCCTTTTCTCCATTTCAATCTTCTCAAATTCTTTATGCTTGATTTCCACCACATCCCATCTGCTGTAATGGCCCACACAATCGAAATAAGCCTTTGTAACCATTCTCTCCCGCACGTCTATGTCGGCGTATATTATCTCCGCCCTATTCAAAACGGGTTCGACAATGTAAAGGGAAGAGGGATTTACAACTGAGCTCCCCCCGGCTGCTATGTCGAAGGCACCCTCTGGGAGCAAGTCGGATGAAAGATACATATTTGCACTAAGAACGAAGGTCTGCGTCTCGAAAGCGTATTCTCTGATCGCACAGTCAACATCGCATTGGTGAATTCTGTCCTTCTCAGGGTCAAATCTCCTCTTTACTGCGGTCGTTTTTTCTGCTACCCAGTATCCGGGCCAGAGAGCAATGTGAATTTCCTCACCCTTTAGTGCAAGTAGAGACTTTATAGGTGTCATGTGGTTTTCGTAGCAAACTAACCCTCCAATCATCCCAACATCGGTTTTGTAAGCCTCAATATCTCTCCCATCCCCCAACCCCCAGACCATTCTCTCTCCGTGCGTTGGCATCAACTTTCTGTGTCTCCCCAGATACTCTCCCCTCGAGGAAACGAAAGCAATTGTGTTGTAGAGAGTGAGGCTTCCAGGTTTATCGTCAAGCTCACTCACACCAAGCACAACGTTAATATTGCCCTCTTTTGCAGCTTCCATGATCGGAGAGAGGTCTTGAGGCAACCTTACAGAATTGCGCTGATATTCCAGCATATAATCTGCCCACTTCTGTCCGGTAAACCCCCTCCAGTAGGGGTATCCGGGGATAAAGGTCTCAGGGAATGCAATTATCTTCGCACCCTTTTTTCCTGCTTCTTCTATTGCCTTCACAGCCCTATCAATGCTCCCCTCCTTGGACATGTAATCTGGTTCAATCTGGGCAATGGCCACTTTCATAATAATTTAAAAGTAAAGAATCAATAAAAGAGTTTCCTTAAATAAATTTCTCGACTATAGGTAGGAGTGGGGAAATAAGTCTGATTTTCGCTGGTATTCTGCATCTGAGAATTTTTCCCATATCTGCATCGCTCGCCAAACTCAATATTCTCGTTATTCTTTCATCGCTATCCGAGAATCTATCCCATAACCTTTTCAAGTAGTATGCATTCATCAGTGGTTGGTAAAGATATCTTTTCCACAACCTGTCATATTCCTCAAGCTCAGCATTTCCGTCAAAGTAACCGTTTATCACCTTTGCAGCCGCATCTCCAGCAACCATTGATGGGGGTATCCCTCCTCCAACATGGCTGATCACCATACTTGCGGAATCTCCTGCAAATAGAACGTTTCCGTAAACTGCCCTTTCCACAGGCAGATCAACTGGCACCACGGCACCAATGCCGCTCACAACCTCAGCCTTTTTCAGAAATTGTGAGGAATATGGATATTCCCTGACGAATCTGTCAAGTGCTCTGACAATTGTATCTCCTTTGTTGCTGTATTCAGGCCTGAATCCAATTCCAACGTTTGCCACACCATCCCCTTTGGGAATTATCCACGCGTAGGCTCCGGGAGATATTTCTCTGCCAATATACATGTAAACCACGTCCTCATCGCACTCAACACCCCTCATGACATATTGCTTTGCAGGCGAGAATTCCCTTTTCGGCAGGTTAAGAGCTTTAGCCAACCTTGAATTTGGACCATCGGATGCCACAATAACCTCCGCATCAATCTCTCCCCTTTCCGTGATTAGCTTATCCCCCCTCAATCCTTTGATCCTCGTTTTCAGCATTAGCTCATGTCCAGACTCTTCTGCAATGGTCTGGATCATCTTATCTCTTTCTACAACATGAAACTCAAAGTCTATTTCGTAGGTTCTTCCATTCGGGAGAATGAAGTGGACTTCTTTCGTTCTGTTACTCTCAAATCTCTTTGGAATGTTAAAAAGAGAGTAATCTTCAAGATTTGGGAGGAGGACTTTCATCTCCTTTTTTGTGGGTATGATCTCTCCACATTCAACCGGATAACCAAGCTTTTCCCTCTTATCAATGCCCAAAACTTCCAGCGAGCCTTTTAAACCTCTTAAAACGAATGCACCAGCGATCCCGACGCCCGCAACGGCAACATCCATGAGCCAAGATGGGCATCAACTTTTTAAAGTTTTCATATGACTCTGAGCATGGATGAGGAGATTTCATTATACGCATCCAGAGTCCTCGATTCCTTTGAATTTCTAAAAAAATTACTCGTTGAAAGAGGAGAATGTAATGAAAACGAGATTACTATTTACGATGACCCTCTGAAGGTTGTTGTAAAGAGGGACAGAATTGATTTTTACATCGGCGAGGTGTATGAGGGATCAGTGGGAAGAAATTTTGTGAGACTGAGTGACGAAGTTCTGGAGGAGGCGAAAATGTGGTTACAGGGTTTAGCGCTGCTCAAGTTCAAAAGATTCAGTGTGAGGAGGTAACATGTACGACTTCCCACCCTTCCGCCCGCCAAGTGAGGCTGGGAGCTATTTGATAAGAGCTGTTAGAGGTTGCAACTGGAATAAGTGCGCTTTTTGTGCGATGTATAAAGGTATGAGGTTTGAGATCAGAAAAAAAGAGGACGTTATGAGGGATATAGATAACATTCCCAAGCACTTCCCACCTTCAAAAACCGCCTTTATTGGTGACTCCAACCCCCTCATTCACCCAGACATACTTGAGATTGTCAAATACCTGAGGGAAAAGAGGAGGGAAGTGGAGAGAGTTACAGCCTATGCAAGAATCAAGACGATAGCAAAGATGCCAGAGAAGAGGCTTGAGGCATTGAGTGAGGCAGGATTGACAAGGCTGCACATGGGTCTTGAAAGTGGAGATAGAGAGGTGCTTGAGCTTGTAAATAAAGGGATAAAGCCTGAAGATGCTGTTGAAGCAGGTAGAAAGGCAACGAAGTATTTTGAAGTTACATACTATGTTATGACGGGTCTCGGCGGGAGAGAGAGGAGTGAGAGGCATGCAAGGAATACTGCAGAGGTGATAAACAAGGCAAAACCCACATTCGTAAGAGTTCGTAACTTCACGGTTATAGAGGGGACGCCGATAGAGGAGATGATAGGAAAGGAGATAACTTTGCTCAACGCAAGGGAGCAGCTTGAGGAGCTGAGGATGCTGATTGAGGGAATAGAAATCAAGACGTATTTCACCTGCGACCACGTTTCCAACTACCTCTTCACGAGGGGCGGCCCAATATTTTTCGGTGTTCACGGCATGCTGCCAGATGAAAAAGAGAATATGCTTGAGCAGATTGACGACACAATCAGGACAGTGGAGGTGCTGGAAAAGAGCGGAGAGAGGGTTTTGACGAGCAATGACATGTATAAACTTGGGCTGATAGGGCTATAGCATTTCAGGAGGAAAAAATAAGTCAAGATTTAAGCTTCTCTATCAGTTCATCTACTGGAATGGCGGGCATGGTGACAGTCCTTATAGTTCCTCTGCTCGCCAGTTCAACCATTGCTTTCATAACTATCGCATTATCCTCTGCCTCCACAATATTGACAAAATCATATTCCCCAAAAACCGCATATTGCTCCAGAACCCTTATCCCCATTCTTTCAAGCTCCTGATTTACTTCTTTTATTCTCTCAGGCTTTTCCTTCAGGGTTTCTGCTCCCTCATCCGTCAGTCTGGAGAGGATTACATACTTCATTTGCCTCACCCCATTATTGTTAATAATTAAACGTATTTAAAGTTAATTGGCCTGTGACGTGGAACAAGACAATTTTAAAAACCGCCATGAAATGCAGAGCATATGGATGTCGCTGAAAAGCTAAAGCTCGCAATGAGAAACGCAGAAGAAGTTGTAACTGAGGAGGAGTTAAAACATCTGATTGAAACCTCCGAAAGACCCACAGCATATGTCGGTTACGAGCCGAGCGGTGAGATACATCTGGGACACATGATGACTGTGCAGAAGCTGATAGATTTGCAGAAAGTTGGATTCAGAATTATCGTTCTTCTTGCTGATATTCACGCTTACCTGAATGAGAAAGGTACGTTTGAGGAGATTGCTGAGGTGGCTGAATACAACAAGAGGGTTTTCATAGCACTTGGTCTCGATGAGAGTATGGCAAAATTCGTGCTTGGCAGCGAGTATCAGCTCAATAGAGACTACGTCCTCGATGTCCTGAAGCTTGCGAGGATTACGACGCTCAACAGAGCAAGAAGAAGTATGGATGAAGTAAGCAGAAGAAAAGAGGATCCGATGGTATCGCAGATGATATATCCACTCATGCAGGCTCTTGATATAGCACACCTTGGGGTTGATTTAGCTGTTGGTGGGATAGACCAGAGAAAAATACACATGCTTGCAAGAGAGAATCTACCAAAGCTGGGTTACAAATCACCAGTATGCTTGCACACTCCAATTCTTGTCGGGCTTGATGGTGAGAAAATGAGCAGTTCTAAGGGTAACTACATCTCCGTCAGAGATGCCCCGGATGTCGTGGAGAGAAAGATCAGGAAAGCCTACTGTCCTGCTGGTGTTGTTGAAGACAATCCCATACTGGATATTGCGAGATATCACATCTTTCCGAGGTTCGGGGAGATGAAAATTGAAAGAGACGCTAAGTTCGGAGGAGATGTTGAATACGAGAGCTTTGAAAATCTGGTAGAAGATTTCAAATCAGGCTCGCTACATCCACTTGACCTAAAAATTGCCGTGGCAAAATATTTAAACAAGCTTCTCGAAGATGCAAGAAAAAGATTAGAGGTGTCTGTCTGAGTGATGAAGAGGATGTAATCAGGGTCAGACTTCCGGACAGGAATAAGGGAGAGATGTTCGGGATAGTGACGTCTATGCTGGGAGCTGGGCACATAAGGGTCAGATGTGAGGATGGTGTAGAGAGACTGGCAAGAATTCCGGGAAAGATGAGGAAGAGAATCTGGATCAGGGAAGGAGACGTTGTCATAGTCGTTCCCTGGTCGTTCCAGAAAGATAGAGGAGACATAGTCTGGAGATACACAAACCCGCAGGTTGAGTGGCTTGAGAGAAAGGGATATCTGAAGTTCTGAAATGGAGATTATTGATCTTCTGAAAGAGGCGGAGAGTAGGAAAGCTCTTGCTTTCGGAATCGGTGGCGGAGGAGATATAGTAAGCACGATACCCATTGCGGGGTTTCTGAGGCATTTTGGGTTTGAAGTCTACCACGGTAGCATAATCTGGGACAGAATAGTTGTTGATCCCAAACCCGGTCCGAGAAGTCTGGAGGAACTTGAAAGCATTGAAGTCATTAACAATACTGTAGGAATTGCAAACGTGAAAACGAGAACCAAAGACGGGGTCACACCCAATATCGCGAGGAGTGCAAGGCATTTCGGGAGGGTTGTGGCGCTCGATATCACGAAGGGTGTGGCAAAGCTGGCAGAAGGGATAAGAGACTTTGCGGAAAAAGAGAGTATTTCAGTCATAATTGGAGTTGATGCGGGGGGAGATGCGATCTCAGTAGGTTTTGAGTCTGGAGTTAGAAGTCCCCTCGCTGATGCGATGTGTGTCGCAGCGTTAAAGCAGGTTGATGGAATAGTTGCGGTTACGGGCTTCGGCAGCGATGGAGAGCTGAGGGTGGAAGAGCTTTTGCTAAACATTTCGCAGATTTTAGCCAATGGGGGCTTTCTCGGATGCTCATCCATGAGTAAGAGGGATTACCTGCTGATGAAGGAAGTAATCAGAGATGTTACAACGGAAGCGAGTCTGATACCTGTTCTGGCTTACGAAGGTGAGATGGGATTGAAGAAGCTCAGAAAGGGTAGAACAGCTTTAATTACCCCTCTTTCAACCCTGATCTTCTACTTCAAAGCGAAGGGCGTTTTTGAAATTAATGAGGCTGCAAAAATTGTTGAAAAAGCTTCAAATTTTGAGGAGGCTAACAGACTGCTCAATGCAGAGGGGATTCTGACTGAATACGACTTTGAGAGGGCTGTGAGCGGGTTAAAGATTTGACTCTCAGTCTTCAAGTAGCTCCGTGAGGTCTATTTCCTCCTCCTCTATATCAAAGTCTATATCACCCTCTTCTTCGATCTCTTCCTCCTCTACAATCTCTTCTTCCTCTTCAACTGTGTACTCCTCCTTAAGCCTCAGCAGAGCCTCTTTGACAGCCTTCCTATACTCCTCAACGTCAGTGCCATAGATTTCCCTTGCAAGCTTCACGTTCTCCCCTTCTCCTCTCTCCATCTCCCTGATCCTCTGTATCGTAGCCTTTGCAGTCTCAACAACCCAGTAATCCCTCGATTCCGCATCTGCTATGCTTATACTCTCCGGTCTTAGAGAGACAAACTTTCTCGTCTCACCCTCGAACAGCCTGACCTTGGCTGTAACAGCAACGAGATTTAGAACGTCAATCTCTGCGATGGCATCGTAGGCTTCGGGCTGAAACCTTCCGATATATCCTACAAAGCTCCCCGTCTGATCGGTAATGCGGATTCTGTAAATGCTGCTATCTTCTCCAACATCCGTTTTCTCCGTGAGAGCGCCTATGATGAAAACTCTGTTGCACTTCAGTCCGAGGGGAGTTAAGATGTAAACTGGGCTCTTCTCACCCTCATCTCTCATCGCATAGGTAGAATCCATTAGCTCTTTGGCAAAAACTCTCCTTGCTACCTCTCTTTTCATAAAAACAGTCATTTTATCCCTCCTCCAGCTCCGCCAGAAGCTCGTTTATTTCATTCTTGATGTCCGGTCTGTAGAACTCGACCTGTTTTGCCACGAGATACCTCGGCGTAAGACTTCCGACAACCTTAAGATACTTGCCCAGCAGTAACTTTTTCAGCTCTTCAAGAACTGCTCCTCTGTCGTAGTTTTCCTCAGCCATTTTTTTCGCCTTTTCGATGTCTATTCCCGTAAGCTCCTTTACACCTTCCTCGTTTATTATTACCTCATAAGTCCTCTCTCCATCGTCAAGCACACCCTTTATCCTCAAATCGTCATACCACTTCGTTTTTCCGTGAACCGGGCACTTACCCGACTTTATAACCCTGTTGCATCCTTCCTCACCACACCTCTGTATCAGGCCGCTGTTCTGCTGTATCGCTACCAGAGCCCCGACAACCTCTGTGTCCTCTCGCAAATCTTCAATTGGCTTTACCGCAATATCCTCCTTCAATTCCTCTATCTCACTTATCCTCGTGACATTCAACCTTAAAACATTGCCATAGTCGTCAACAACCACATTTCGGAATATGTAGCTTTTACCCTCAACAACGGGCTGTTTGTTCGCCTTTGCCCAAATCAGAAATCTTATCACACCTGTTTCATCCCCAATCAAGCCCGTTTGTGCTATTGACGGACTGCCAGACTCCCAGAGCTGGACAACTTTGGCTTTAACGCTCACCCACTTTCCAGCCTCCTTTATATCCCCAATCTTCGTAAATTGCTCTTTCAACTCTTCTCTGGGAACCTTGTACTCCCGAATGATGTAGTTGTTCATCGTCCGTATGGCCTCGCTTTCAGGAACCTTGAATTCCAGAAGGAGCTTTTTCAGTTTCTCAACAATTTCCTTCCTGTCAACACCATAATCCTTATACTTTTCGTAAATTTCGTTCGCGAGTGATTCAACTTTATCCATCCGATCACCTTATCACCCTTTATCAAACCTGTAAAAAGCTTTTCCGAAAGTTAAAAAATCGAGATATGAAGAGATTTGTGTGGCTAAGGTACTTGACGGCAGTACAGATGGGGTAAAAAGAGCTGTGGAGATTCTGAAAGAGGGTGGACTGGTTGCTTTTCCAACGGAGACGGTCTATGGATTAGGATGCGACGCTTTGGATGAGAACGCTGTAAGAAGAGTTTTTGAAGTCAAAAAAAGACCGCTTTCCAAACCGCTTATTGTTGGAGTTTCGGAAATTGATGAGGTTTACAAAATTGCAGAGGTTACCGGAGAAGCTGAAAGACTCATGAAGGAGTTTTTTCCCGGTCCTCTGACAATCGTTCTGAGAAAGAAGCTGGTTATTCCCAGCATCGTCACTGCAGGGATGAA
The DNA here is from genome assembly GCA_002507545.1 of Archaeoglobus sp. UBA230. GTDB lineage: Archaea > Halobacteriota > Archaeoglobi > Archaeoglobales > Archaeoglobaceae > Archaeoglobus. Next base: position 30,999 of record DAVR01000029.1, read on the forward strand.
CAAGGTTGCGGTGAGAATGCCAGATCACGAAATTCCGCTCAAGCTTGCCAAAAAGCTCGGAAGACCGATTGTAGTTCCATCAGCCAATAAAACTGGGAAGCCAAGCCCGACGACCTACAAACATGTGCTCGAAGACTTGGGAAATGAGATAGACGCAGTAATCGTTGGGGAATGTTCTTTCGGCATAGAGTCCACTATCGTTGACCTCACAGTTAGACCTGCAAGAGTCTTGAGAACGGGGGCCGTTAAGGTGAACGAACTCAGAAAATCCATTGATGTTGTTGTTGAACCTCAAAAAGATGAGATATACACCATTTCATCCCCCGTTTACGTTTTTGTAGGGGAGAGGGCTGAAGAGAGGGTCAGAGAGTTTGCTGAAAGAATGGCAGAGAGAGGAATGAAGGTTGCAGTGATCGCGAGAAGGAAGATATTCGAGAACACAATAATCCTTGGAGAGTCAATTGAAAAATACTCATCAAAGCTTTTTTCAGCAGTAAGAGAGGCAGAATTGTTGAGACCTGATTTAATTGTTATTGAGGGCATCGAAGAGGAGGGGATTATGGACAGGCTTCGAAGGTTGGCAGGAGAGAAGATTTTCAGGGCTTAGGAAATTTGTGCAATGTTTAATATACACAAATGAATTTATCTTTTCATGGAAGAAATCTGGCTTGGAAAGGATGGTGAAAAATTCCATGCCCTCCTTTTCAGAAATGGTAGTGAAGCATGCATTGTGATGGCTCATGGATTCGGTGCAGTGAAGGATGCTTTGCTCCCCTACGCTGACGTTTTCAAAGAAAAATTTGATGTTCTTCTCTTCGACTACAGACATTTTGGCAAAAGTGACGGAGAACCGAGGCAACTCATCAGCATCAAAAAGCAGCTTGAGGACTGGGAGAGGGCTGTGAAATACGCCAAGGAAAGATATCGGAAGGTGGCTCTGTGGGGGTCATCCTTCAGTGGAGGACATGTTTTGGTGACAGCATCTAAACTCGATGTTGATGCAGTGGTATCTCAGGTTCCCTTTGTTGATGGAATGGCATGTGTGAAGGCTGCGGGGATGAAGGATTCAACTCTCCTAACACTGGCTGCCTTTGTTGATCTGCTTGCTTCTCTCTTTGGCAGATACTTTAATCTACCCATTGTCTCACCTCCCGGTAAGCTCGCCTTCATGAATACACCGGATGCCATGAAGTATCTCGAAATGCTGCCAGAAGGGGTTGAGTGGGAGAATTCAACACCCGCGAGAGTTGCTTTATCCCTCCCAAGATACAAACCAATTAGATTTGTAGATAAAATAAAATGTCCCGTGATGTATGTAATCGCCGAGAATGATTTGATAACACCAGCCTACGCAGCCCACAAAGCGGCGAAGATGACAAAAAAAGCAGAAGTTTTCAGCCTTGATTGCGGACACTTCGATGTCTATCTTGATTATTTCGATAAATGCACGAAAGCAGAGATGGAATTTCTCGAAAGAAATTTATGATATGCCTCCAACCCTCTACATGGAATACATCGAGATTGACTGCCCCATATGTGACGATGCCAAGCTGCACAAAGCAGAAGTTCTCCAAGTCAGGAAGGGAAAGTTCAGGAGGAGAACTTCAGAATTTGATGCCACAATTTTTATAGTCAGATGCACAGATTGCGGGACAAAGGGAATCGTTAGGAAAGTTGAACAGATTAATATGGAGAGCTATGAGTTCCCCTTTGAGGATTAGCTTCGACGAAAATATCGCTGAAGACCATGTGGTGTGTTGGGGGATAACAGTAGCACTGCTTAAAAAATCCCTTTTTGGGAAAACTCCTGATGAAAGGCGTGAAGTCATCAAAAGGAAGATCACTAAAGCAATAGAGGAGCTTGAGCTTGAGAGAGTTGCGAATGAGTTCAAGGTATCAATGCTCTCCGCGTGGGTGAGATACTACGTTTTCAAGATTGATGGGGATGGAAAAAGCTATGTTCTCAACATTCTGGCCCCCAATTCGCCAATCAATAGCTTTCGCGAAATACTTGACCCGTTGAAAGGGGTTTTTGAGAAATACAATGAAAATATTGCAAGACCAATAGCCTATACAGATGAATTCATGCTCCAAGAATGGGTTGACGGCATACCTCTCTCGGAATTCAGAGATGGAGACATCATGAAGAGCGACCCTAAAACTGTGAAGATGATTGAAGAGTCAATTTTCAGGAGTGTAAAGCTACTCTACAGCCTTTGGAAGGATGGATACACCTACACACCCTTTGAAGACTATGAAGCCATGTACTGCAAAGGAAAAATCGTCCTGCTCGACGTTACGAGGTTCTCAAGGAGAATGAACACAGATGAGGAGTTTTTTGATTGTTACTACGGTACTCCATTCACACCACCTGACGTGCTGAAGCCGAGCGACAATCCTGTTAATCGCCTTTACTTCCGGGGCGTTAGTGAGAAGGACTACTTCGGGGTTGACAGGAAGAGGTATCTTGAGCTGTTTCTAATGGGGGTTGCGAGTGAGTGCGAGAGCTTCGAAGAATTCAGCAGTGTCTGCCCTCCAGATGTGGACGCTGAAATGATTTGGGCTATTTCAAACCCTCAACAAAGGCTCTGACATTCTTTCCAAGCACCGAGTGATTGTATCCGCCCTCAAGAACTGCAAATCTCCTCCCTTCACATTTGTTCTCCGCATTCTCTCTCACGATTTTCCCAATTTCTCTGTAGTCTTCAGTTTCCAATATTCCGCCCCAGTCATCCTTATGCCTGTCGAATCCTGCTGAAACTGCAATGATGTCATACTCTTCTTTCCTCAGAAAATCGTCAATTCCTGCTACATCTCCTCCCTGCATGTGAAAATATTTCACCCTCTCATCATTTGCAAAGGTGTTGGCAGTCCCGTCTCCAAAGTGCAGATCAAAGTCAACTATTGCTGCCCTCCTTATTTTACCTGTATTCAGCAGCTTTTTAACCGCTATAGCTATGTTGTTGAAATAACAGAAGCCCCAGCTGCTATCAGGGCTTGCATGATGTCCCGGAGGTCGTATTGCTGCGAATGCAGGCTCGGTGAATGCAATTTGTGATGCCTTAATCGCTCCTCCTGCTGCAAGGACTGCAACCTCATAAACCTCCGGCTCGCTCCTGACGTAAGCGTAGTGCTCTGATGTATGAACGAGCAGAATATCCTCTTTTGTTGCAGATTCTGGCTCAACAAACTCAAAATCTCGGAGCTCTTCAACAATTGACTCCATCCTTCCAGATTCCGCAGCAGGGTCTGAGGTGTAAACTGTATAGAACTTGGGATGAAACACAATTTTCATACAGATCAATCTCCACAAAATTCTTTAATTTTTCCGATTATATGCCCTAATGATTGCATCCGCTCCGGGCAAGATAATTCTGTTCGGCGAGCATGCAGTTGTTTACGGAAGGCATGCCCTCGTTTCAGCAATAAATAAGAGATGTAGGGTTAGGGTGGAGAAGGCAGAGGACTTCAGAATAAAATCTCAGCTTGGGATAACCGGACTGGACTTCAAGATTCATCCATACGTCAGCTTTGCCGTTAAAAGGTTCGGAGAGGTCGTGGACATTAAGGGTGCTGAAATAGAGATTGAAAGTGAAATTCCCATAGGTTCGGGACTTGGAAGTTCTGCTGCCGTGATTGTGGCGACGATTAAAGCATTAAGTGCCGAGTTTGATGTTGGTCTGAGCAAAGAGGAGATATTTGAGATGGCAAAGAAAGTTGAAATTGACGTTCAGGGGAGAGCGAGCGGAATAGACCCATTCATATCCACCTACGGTGGAGCGTGGCTATTTCCCGAAAGAGTAAAGGTTGAAGTTCCCTTCAGCTTTTTCGTCTTCAATCTCGGGGAGAAGTCAACAGCTGAAATGGTTTCAAAAGTGGCTGGGCTGAAAGAGAGGCATCCAGAAATTGTGGAAAAGATTTTTGATGCAATTGACATCATCTCGCTCGAAGCGAGCAAGAACATGGACGATGTTGAATTCATAAATGAACTTATAGCCCTCAACCAGTCCCTGCTGAGAGCAATAGGTGTAAGCACTCCAGAAATAGACGAGGTGATTGCCGAATTAGAAAAACAGGGGATGACGGCAAAAATAACCGGGGCAGGTGGAGGAGGATGTGTGTTTGGTATCTACACGGGAAATAAACCAGAAGGGAGTATGATCGTTGAATGCGAGACGGAAGGTGTTAGAGTTGAGGAAGATTAGAATACTGAAGGTTGGCGGGTCTGTTATTACGGACAAGGACGAGGGTGCTTTTGAAAAACTTAATAGAGATGCTCTCAAAGAGGTGTGCAGAGCCATATCTGAAAGTTGGGATGGTCTGATTGTCGTTCACGGTGCTGGCTCATTCGGTCACCCCCACGTGAAAAAGTATGGTCTGAACACTCTTGGAGCTTCAAAGGTTCATCTTGCATGTCTTCGCCTGAGTGAGCATTTCTGTTCCACCCTTGTGGAATTTGGAGTTGCAGCACTACCAATCCATCCCATGACCTTCTACACACGCACTTCAGACCTTGAGTGCAATGTGGAATACATCACGAGAGCCTTAAATTCTGGCTTCCTTCCGGTTCTCCATGGCGACGTCATTTTTGGTAAAGATGGCATAGAGGTTCTTTCGGGGGATGACATCGTGATTCATTTGGCAGAATGCATCAAACCATCCCGAATCGGCTTCGCCACTGATGTTGACGGCGTATTGCTCAAGGGAAAGGTTGTTGAAAGGCTGGATATTGAGACTGTGGAAAGGATCGAGTATGAAGGGAGAGAGAAGACTGATGTAACGGGAGGAATGCTGAATAAAATTCGGAAGGTTTTCAGCATGAACCACAGATGCGAGGTTTTCATCTTCAGAGGAGATTACAGTAATTTGAAGAGGTTTTTGAAGGGAGAAAAAGTGGGAACGGAGGTGGTTTTGTGAGCACATCAAAAAGGAAGATAGACCACATAAGAATCTGCCTCGAAGAAGGGGTCGAATCGGAGTATACCGGACTTGAGGACGTCATGCTCATCCATAAAGCCTTACCTGAGGTAGATTACTCAAAGATAAAGACTGAGGTTGATTTTTTTGGCAAAAAACTGTCTTTTCCCTTCCTTATAGCTTCGATGACTGGTGGACATCCAGAAACAAAGAGTATCAACGCGAATTTGGCTGAGGCTGTTGAGGAGATGGGAATAGGGATGGGTGTTGGAAGCCAGAGGGCGGCTATTGAGAATGAGGGTTTGGCTGATAGCTTTACGATTGTAAGAGAGAAGGCACCAAAAGCATTCATTTACGCTAACATAGGTGCACCTCAAGTTCTTGAGGAGGGTGTTGAGATTGTGGAGAAGGCTGTTGAGATGATAGACGCTGATGCTGTTGCTATCCACCTCAACTACCTTCAAGAGGCGATTCAGCCTGAAGGAGATGTGAATGCAGAAAAGTGCGTAGATGCAGTCAGAGAGGTGTGTAGAGATATCAAGGTGCCAGTGATAGCAAAGGAGACTGGAGCTGGGGTCAGCAGAGAGGTCGCGGTTATGCTCAGAGATGCCGGAGTTGCTGCAATAGATGTGGGAGGAAAGGGGGGGACGACATTCAGCGGGGTTGAGGTTTACAGAGTTGATGATGAAATAAGCAGGGCTGTAGGCCTCGACTTTTGGGACTGGGGAATACCGACTGCATTCAGCATAGTTGACTGCAGGGGTATTCTTCCTCTCATTGCAACTGGCGGTATAAGAAATGGTATTGACGTTGCGAAATGTATTGTGCTCGGAGCTGAAGTCGCGAGCGCTGCCTTACCATTCCTCAGGGCAGCAGTTGAGGGTGTTGAAGCTGTAAAGGAGATCATCGAATACTTCAGGAAGGGGCTGAAAACGGCAATGTTTTTAACTGGTTGCAGAGATACTGACGATCTGAAGAGGGCACCTGTGTTCATCAGTGGATGGCTGAGAGAGTGGATTAGGTTTCGAGAAGGGAGGTAGCATGCTGAAGGATGAAATTGAAAAAAGGGCTGAGATAATTAATAGAGCAATCGAGAGATTCTTGCCCGAGATGGAGCCTGAAGGACTCTACTCTGCAGCAAGACATCTAATTAAAGCTGGAGGAAAAAGGTTGAGGCCAGTTATAAGCCTCCTTATTGCCGAGGCTCTTGGTAAAGACTATAAGAGAATTATTCCAGCTGCCGTTAGCGTTGAGACTGTGCACAACTTCACACTCGTCCATGATGATATAATGGACAGGGATGAAATGAGGCGAGGAGTTCCGACTGTTCACAGGGTTTACGGAGAGGCTACCGCAATTCTTGCAGGTGATACCCTCTTTGCCGAAGCTTTCAAACTGCTGACGAAATGTGATACTGAACCAGAAAACATCGTAAAGGCTGTTGAAACTCTCTCCAATGTGTGCATTAAAATCTGTGAGGGGCAATATATGGACATGAGCTTTGAGAGCAGGGATGTGATTTCTGAAGAAGAGTATCTTGAAATGGTCAAGCTCAAAACTGGCGTTCTTATAGCAGCCTCATCCTCTCTACCTGCCATTCTGCTGGGTGAAGATGAAGATGTCGTGAACAGCCTTTGGGAGTATGGGATCCTGAGTGGAATAGCTTTTCAGATACACGACGATGTTCTCGACCTAACCGAAAATACGGGGAAGGACTGGGGAAGTGACCTGCTCAAAGGAAAGAAAACCTTAATCGTGATAAAGGCCTTTGAGGATGGTGTTAAGCTAAATACGTTCGGCAAGCAGGTTGCAAGCGAAGAAGAGATTAGATACGACATTGAAAAGCTCAAGAAATGTGGAGCTATTGACTATGCTGTAATAAGAGCAAGGGAGTATGCGGAACAGGCAAAGGAGAGATTGACGATACTGCCAGAAAGTGACGCAAGAGAAGTGTTGATTGAGCTTACCGATTACCTTGTTAGAAGAAAAAAGTAGCGACAAAAATTTATATGGGTTAAATTGAAATTTAAAAAGGTGAGAGAAAATGTACGTTCCTGCGAGGAGTCTGGCGAGAAAGTCCGTAGTCCTTACAGATGGTACCGTTGTTGGAACGCTTTACAACATCACTGTTGATTTCAAAACTGGGAGCATCGTAAATCTGCTTGTAAAGCCACAGAATGAAGTTCCTGAGTTTAAGAAGGAGGAAGGGCTGTATATAATCCCCTTTGAGTGTGTGAGGTCTTTAAAGGATTTCATAGTAGTTGACAGAAGAAGAGTCAGATGAGAGATTACCTATTTCCACCCCTTGTCCTCCCACTTTTCGTCCTACTCATAGTTCTCCCCTTCTTGCTTATCCTGTTCATATTTACTGGTACTGCAGTTTTTCAGATTGTTTTCGGTGTTGATGCGAATACGGCTTTAATGATATTTGCATTAATTTTATTCGGTAGCATTATCAATATCCCGATTTATGAAAAGGAGGGAATTGTCTACGAGACAAGATATAGAGTATTCGGATTTATCTACGCGATCAGAAGAAGAGGAAAGATAGTTGTAGCGGTAAATCTGGGAGGATGTATTTTCCCGTCAATTCTCGCCATTAAGGCTTTATCAGACCTGCTCAAATATATGAGCACAGAATTCTGGCTTTTCATATTTGTTCTCACGTCTGTCGTTATATACTCCTTCGCTAAACCTGTGCCGGGTGTGGGAGTGGTCGTTCCAATGCTTATACCCCCACTAACAGCGGCATTCTTCAGCTTTATAGCCATCTCTTTGGCAAATCTACCCTTAATCTTGCTTCCAAAACTTGCATTTTCGACCGGTGTTCTTTCTGCACTTTTCGGTGCAGACATACTACACATGAAAGACTTGGACAGGATAGGTTCAGGAGTTGTAAGTATCGGAGGTGCAGGCACCTTTGACGGGATTTTCCTGACGGGTATTTTTGCAGTTATCTTCTCAGTTTTGCTTATTTAGCTCTTCAATCAAATCCCTTACCGCCATCCTCACTGCCTCCTCGCTGCTGTATTTAGGTCTCCATCCGATTTTTTTCAGTCTCTCTATGCTCAGCAGCATAACTGGCACATCCCCTTTCCACCCCCTGTCACCTCCCGTAAAACGGAACTTGGGGTTCAAATCCAGTTCCTCGCAGACAATCTCCGCGATTCTTCTGACCTTAACCTGATCCTCACTGCCTATGTTGAATATGTTGACCCTTTCATTAGCTTTCAGACCTGCAAACATAGCATCAACGCAGTCACTAATGTAGATATAGGATTTATTCTGCTCACCATTTCCGAGAATCTCAAGCTCCTTCGGATTTTTCCTTAGTTTCATCATAAAATCGTAGATAACCCCATGCGTGCTTCTTCTGCCGATCACGTTGGCAAATCTATATATCCACGCCTGCATGTCGAAGGTGTGACAATACGACTCGATTAAAGCCTCACAAGCGAGCTTTGAAGCTCCGTAGAGGCTTATCGGGTGGGTGGGATAATCTTCAGGAGTGGGAATGACCTTTGCTTCTCCATAAACAGTAGAGGTGGATGTGAATATTATTCTGCTCACCTTAGTTTTCCTCATAGATTCAAGAAGTCTGTATGTAGCGAGAATGTTATTTCTGTAAATCTCATCTGGATTTTCTGCACCAATTCTAACATTAGGATTTGCTGCAATGTGCCAGACCTCTTCTGCACCGCTAATATACTCTGTAACTTCCTCAGAAGATATATCAGCTTTAACAATTTTTGCCTCCGGATTGACAAACTCCTCTTTCCCACTGGAAAAGTTGTCTATAACTATTATCTCATCGGATTCTATCAGCTTATCAACCACATGACTGCCGATGAAGCCTGCTCCTCCCGTTACCACTATCATTGGGAAAGATTTTAAAATGAGTAGTTATATACTTTTTCTGCACACGCCAGTGAGGTGATAGTGGTGCTTCCAAACCAGATGGTAAAGTCAATGATAGGAAAAATAATTAAGGTTGAAATGAAAGGCGAAGAGAGCCAGTTGGTTGGCAGGCTTGAGGGGGTAGATGACTACATGAACCTCTATCTCACAAATGCAATGGAATACAAAGGAGAAGAGAAAGTTAGAAACTTAGGTGAAATAGTGCTTAGAGGAAACAACGTTGTGTTGATTCAACCACAAGAAGAATGACAGACTTTCAGATAACAGACACAAGGGAGGAAATCCTGAAAATACTCGAGGAAAGAGGAGCTGTTCTACAGAAGGATTTGTGGAAGGAGCTGAATATTGATAGCAGCAAATGCTCCAGAATTTTAAGAAAGCTGGAGAAAGAGGGGCTGATAAGGAGAGTCGAAGTTGTCGTTGATGGAGTTAAGACCTTCAAGATAATTCCTGCTGGTGCAGAAGAGGAAGTGGAAGAGGAGGAGGAACTTGATCTCAAGGCAGTATTAAGCAGAATGGAGGAGGTTGCAAGACTTCCACCTTGCTTTGCCTGTATTGAAACTGACTGTGAGGCTGAGAAATGTTTGAAGCTTGAGGTGTGGTTTTTGGGGAGATGCAGAATGTTGAGTTAGATATTTTAATATGTTTGAACTATTTGGTTAGGAATGAGTGACGAAATTGCTGAACTCCTCGGTGGCTTGGAATTCGAATCAACGAAGGAGGTTACTGTCCCAGAAAGGTTGATAGACCAGGTTATAGGCCAGGATCATGCAGTGGAGGCTATTAGAAAAGCTGCAGTTCAAAAAAGACATGTCATGCTCATAGGCTCACCCGGAACGGGCAAATCTATGCTTGCAAAGGCAATGGCAGAACTTTTGCCCAAAGAGGAACTTGAAGACATACTCGTTTATCCCAACCCGCAAGACCCAAACCAGCCGAGAATAAGACTCGTTCCTGCGGGCAAAGGGCGGGAAATCGTTGAAGCCTACAAAGAAGAGGCGATGAAAAAGGTTCAGGCGAGAAACTTTATTATATTTACGCTCGTCTTCCTTGTTGTAGGATACACAATTCTGATAGACATTAAAAACCTGATCTGGGGCATAATCGCCGCAGTCCTAATTCTCATGCTCTCCCGGTACTTCATGCCGAGGGAGGACAGAAACATTCCCAAGTTACTTGTTGACAACTCCGAGAAAACAACTGCTCCCTTTGAAGATGCTACTGGAGCTCACGCTGGGGCATTGTTTGGTGACGTCAGGCACGATCCATTCCAGAGCGGTGGTTTGGAGACTCCCGCTCATGAAAGAGTTGAGGCGGGAGCAATTCACAGAGCACATAAAGGTGTGCTTTATATTGACGAAATAAACACGCTCACTATTGAATCCCAGCAGAAATTGCTCACGGCTTTACAGGACAAAAAGTTCCCCATTACTGGACAGAGTGAAAGAAGCAGTGGAGCGATGGTGAGGACTGAACCTGTGCCATGCGATTTTGTTCTGGTTGCTGCAGGAAATCTTGATGCTCTCATGGGTATGCATCCCGCCCTGAGGAGCAGAATCGAGGGTTACGGTTATGAGATTTATATGAACGACACAATGCCCGATACGGAAGAAAATAGGAAGAAGCTGGTTAGATTCGTTGCTCAGGAAGTTGTGAAGGACGGCAAGATTCCACACTTCGACAAATACGCGGTAGCGGAAATAATCAAGGAGGCGAGGAGGAGAGCGGGAAGAAGAAACCATCTAACCCTCAGGCTAAGAGAGCTTGGTGGGTTAGTGAGGACTGCGGGAGATATAGCGAAAAGTGAGGGATCGGATATTGTCAGGCTGGAGCATGTCCTGATGGCCAAGAAAATTGCCAAAACTATAGAGGAGCAACTTGCTGATAAGTACATCGAAAGGAGGAAGGACTACAAGCTGTTCCTGACTGAAGGTTACGAGGTTGGAAGGGTTAATGGACTGGCGGTAATTGGAGAGTCTGCGGGCATCGTGCTGCCCATAATCGCCGAGGTTACGCCAGCAATGAGCAAATCCGAAGGAAAAGTTATAGCCACCGGAAGACTCCAGGAGATTGCGAGAGAGGCGGTGATGAACGTTTCGGCTATAATCAAGAAATACACTGGAAGGGACATTTCAAGTATGGATGTCCACATTCAATTTGTTGGAACCTACGAAGGCGTTGAAGGAGATTCAGCAAGTATAAGCGTTGCAACCGCCGTTATTTCGGCAATTGAAGGGATTCCGATTGATCAGTCAGTTGCCATGACTGGCAGTCTTTCAGTCAAGGGCGAAGTTCTGCCTGTAGGCGGGGTTACGCAGAAAATTGAGGCAGCGATTCAGGCGGGACTGAAGAAGGTGGTAATTCCCAGAGATAACCTCGACGATGTTCTGCTCGATGCGGAGCACGAGGGTAAGATAGAGGTTATACCCGTTTCGAGGATAGATGAAGTTCTTGAGCACGTGCTTGTTGAGGGTGAGAAGAAGGAGAAGCTGATAAACAAGTTCAGAGAACTTGCACTTGCGGTAGCGTGACTATTTTTCTACCACAATCAATTTTCCAAAACCTTCTTTTATATCTGCTTTAATTTCCTGGCCCTCAAAAACCTTTTCCAGAAAGACCTTGACGAACCTTTTAATTTTCAGATCATTGAGGATTAGAGTGTAAATTCCCCTCTTCTCTTCTTTAATCTCATACCAGTTTGCCTTCTCAACATAACGCAGAATCTTCTCCACGGTGTCCAGCCCCTTCATTTTGTACTGCAACGCGTGGCTCAGCCCAATCTCCTCCATTTGCTTCCAGAAATCATTGCTGTCAACTCTCTCAAGCTCGTTGAATATAACCCTCCAATGCTCGATGTCAAGAATCATATGCTGCCTCTTCGCCAGATAATCAATCCAAGCTTTAAGAGATTCAGTATCAACTCCAGTCTGGTAAATCTCATACCCCAAATCAATCAGATCTCTAATAAGCTCGCTTGTACCCTTTCTCGTTTTATCCTTCAACCTCTCAAGTTTCTCCTTCGATTCATCATCAATTGATATACTCAATCTTTCAACCATTTGATTTTTTTGTAAAAATCTTGTTAATTAGTTTTTCGATATGCAAATTGCAGAGCAGTAATATTCTTGCACAACTACAGGCAAGTTTACGTATAATTATTATCCAGATACAGGCTGGAAAACAGTCAACTGCAATCTTACGATTGATTTGGCTATTTTTTAACATCCTTATTTGTTAATCATAAATAAATTTAAATATTGATAATTTAACCAGTTACTGGTGGTGTTATGGAGACAATTCAGAGTTTGCTCCGTGAGGGGAGGGTATTTTACCCTCCAAAGGAGCTCGTAGAGAACTCAAACATCAAGCGTTTCATGGATAAAATTGGAGTTAAAGACGAGGACGAGTTAAGAAAGAGGGCTCTGGAAAATCCAGAATGGTTCTGGAGCGAAATGGCAAAGGAAGTCGGAATAGAGTGGTTTGAGGAGCCCAAGAAAGTTCTGGAGTGGAACCCGCCCTATGTAAAGTGGTTTGTAGGGGCTAAGTATAACATAGTGCATGATGCGGTTGACAAGCAGGCGAAGTTGAGAGGTGATAAGATTGCATACATCTGGGAGGGTGAGCCGGGAGATGTGAGAAAGATAACATACGCCGAGCTCTACAGAGAAGTTAACAGGTTTGCCAATGCATTGAAGGAGCTTGGAGTTAAGAAGGGAGACAGAGTCTCAATATGGCTGCCGATGATTCCCGAACTGCCCATAGCCATGTTAGCATGTGCAAAGATTGGGGCGATTCATTCAGTCGTTTTCTCAGGTTTCAGTGAAAAAGCCTTGCTGGACAGAATTCAGGACGCTGAGGCTAAGATTCTCATTACTGCCGATGGCTTCTATAGGGGAGGTAATGTTGTTGAGTTGAAGAACCGGGCTGATACCATTCTCAGCCAAGCACCAAGTATGGAACATGTTATTGTATACAAGAGATGTGGGAACAGCACAAACATGCAGGAAGGTAGAGATGTCTGGTGGGATGAAATTACGGAAGAGCATAGTGACAAGTGTGAGACTGAGGTGATGGACGCAAACGACCTGCTGTTCATCCTCTACACGTCAGGAACGACAGGAAAGCCGAAGGGAGTTATGCACGCCCATGGGGGGTATGCAGTGGGCGTTGCCTCAACATTGAAGATGATTTTCGACATCAAGGAGGACGACATCTGGTGGTGTTCTGCCGACATAGGCTGGATTACCGGGCATAGTTACATAGTTTATGCCCCCCTCATCCTCGGGGCCACATCCATAATGTACGAGGGTGCTCCGCTGTATCCAAAGCCCGACAGGTGGTGGGAGATCATAGAGAAGTATAGTGTTACTGTATTCTACACCGCCCCAACCGCAATCAGGATGTTCATGCGTCTTGGAGAGAAGTGGCCTCAGCAGCATGATCTGAGCAGTTTAAGACTTCTCGGAACTGTTGGTGAACCAATAAATCCAGAAGCGTGGGTGTGGTATTACAAGTACATCGGAAACGAGAGATGTCAGATAATGGACACGTGGTGGCAGACGGAGACGGGGATGCAACTTATATCACCTCTGCCAACAACCCCACTGAAGCCCGGTTCAGCAACAAAGCCGTTTCCAGGGGTTGAAGCGGACGTCTTTACTCCAGAAGGCGAGTCACTCTACAAGAAGAATACAGGCGGGTATCTCGTGCTGAAGAGGCCATGGCCAGCCATGCTTCGTGGGCTATGGAGGGCTGAGGAGAGATACATAAAAACTTACTGGAGCACTTACAGGGATATTTACTTCACCGGAGATGCTGCGAGAGTTGACGAAGACGGCTACTTCTGGATACAGGGAAGACTGGATGACGTCTTGAATGTATCTGGGCACAGGATTGGCAACAGCGAGGTTGAGTCTGCTTTGGTCAGCCATCCAGCAGTGAGTGAGGCTGCTGTTGTTGGCAAATCACATGAGGTAAAGGGAGAGGCGATAGTTGCGTTTGTGATTCTCAAAGAAGGACACAAACCATCTGAGGAGCTAAAGGAGGAGCTTAGGGAGCACGTTGCTAAGGAGATCGGGAAAATTGCTCGCCCAGATGAAATTTACTTCGTTCCAGATTTACCAAAGACGAGGAGTGGCAAGATAATGAGGAGAGTTTGCAGAGCTGTCATGCTGGGTAAGGACCCAGGAGACATCTCGACGCTCGCAAATCCAGAAGCTGTGGAGATTGTTAAGAAAATTGTCACGGGAGATGAGTACTACGGGTGATATGATGCAAAGAGAGATACAGGAACTGGTAATAAAAGATATCACAGCCAATCCTGCTCCCCTTGGTTTGATGGGTTTCGGTATGACGACGGTGTTGCTGAACTTGCATAATGCAGGGTTCTTCGCCCTCGGAACAATGATTCTTGCCGTGGGCATATTTTATGGGGGTCTGGCACAGATTATTGCAGGTGTTATGGAATGGAAAAAGAAAAACACGTTCGGAACAACAGCTTTTACATCCTATGGGCTTTTCTGGCTAACACTGGTTGGTCTAATAGTAATGCCGAATTTGGGGTTGGGAAGTGCTCCAGAGAGCAGTGCAATGGTAGCATATCTATTCATGTGGGGACTATTCACCGCAGTGATGTTTTTGAGTACACTTAAACTAAACAAAGCATTACAATTCGTTTTTGCAACCCTGACGATACTGTTCTTCCTGCTCGCTATAGCTGACGCCACAGGAAACATCATTATAAAGCAGATTGCTGGTTATGAAGGAGTGATATGTGGATTTTCAGCAATCTACACTGCTCTCGCTCAGGTGTTAAATGATGTGTATGGAAGAACGGTCGCTCCACTCTGACTTAACTATTTTTTAAAGGCGGCAAAACAATCAGACATAGGTATCAACCAGAACGGCTTTGTATCCATCACTGAACTCGCCTACAATAACAAGGTGGTCGTCATTTTTCCCATAATGCGGGTTGAAAACTTTCGATAAAGCACCCGGACCCTGTGGACACTGTCCAGCCTCAAACACCCACGTGTCACCTATTTTAGGTTTCGACGAGTAGTTGACGAATTCCTCACCGTTTACAACGATTTTAATCCCCACAATTTCCCCTAAATCTATCCCACCGTGAAATGTAACCCTGAATCCGTCTCCCGTTGCTTCGGCAAGAAACAACTTGGAGGTGTGAAAGTTCTCCGGTTTTATTACAGAGCCAGTAACGTAAGTGTAGGCTAAAGCGGCAATTGCAACTGTAACGAGAATAGCCAGTACCTCACCTATTATAGAGGATACACCACTGCTATTATTTCTCACACTCGGAAAGAATGGGTTCGACTTTAAATTTTTATCGCTGACGGAGTATTACTTTATCCTGACCACGCGGTCTGATCGAGGGCAGTCATAGTAACTTCGACTTAATGTCATCACTCAGCTTAACGACTTTTTGCACTCCATCTTGATACCTCACAACAATGTTCCGTGATTCGAGGTTTGTGAGTGTCCTCGATACAGTTGCATGGCTCAGCTTGGTTCTTGCGACAATTTCGCTTTGATTCGACTACTTTTCTCTCATTTAGATGAATAATTTTCCTAAAAAGGCTGAAAAAGCAACTGCAAGCATAGATCGAGGTTAGTTTCTGTAAAATTACAGTGACGATTAAACGTTTTAATTTAACACTTTACTCAAAATTTAAATACATGCCCCTAAAATTGAGTCTATGGGTGAAGTTCCACTTCCAGAAGTTAATATTGGTCTCGTTGGTCACGTTGATCACGGTAAAACCACACTTGTTGCAGCTTTAAGTGGAGTTTGGACTGATAGACATAGTGAGGAGATAAAGAGGGGAATATCAATAAAGCTCGGATACGCAGATGCTACATTCCGCAAATGCCCAGAATGTGAACCTCCTCAGGCGTATACTGTTGAGGAAGTCTGTCCGGTTCATGGCGTGGAAACAGAAATTCTCAGGACAGTTAGCTTCGTTGATAGCCCCGGACACGAGATGCTCATGGCAACGATGCTCAGCGGTGCTGCAATAATGGATGGGGCAGTGCTTGTGATTGCTGCAAATGAAAAATGCCCGAGACCCCAGACCAAAGAGCATTTGATGGCGCTGCAGATTATCGGCGTTGAAAGGATCGTCATTGCCCAGAACAAAATAGACATTGTAAGCAAGGAGAGAGTTCTTGAAAACTATGAGGAGATAAAAGAGTTTGTTAATGGGACAATTGCTGAAAACGCGCCAATTGTTCCAATTTCAGCCCAGCAGAAGGTAAACATAGATGCAATAATCGAGGCAATCGAAGAAACCATACCGACTCCAGAGAGGGATTTCGACTCGCCACCATTGATGCACATTGCAAGGAGCTTCGATGTCAACAAGCCCGGTACTCCACCTGAAAAGCTGCTTGGCGGTGTTTTGGGAGGTAGCCTGCTGAGAGGAAAGATAGGGGTTGGGGACGAGATAGAAATACGGCCGGGAATAAAGGATGACAGGGGGAAGTGGTCGCCTCTGGTAACAGAGGTGCAGAGCATCGTCGCGTCTGGCAGATTTGTTGAGGAGGCGACGCCAGGAGGGCTTGTTGGTGTTGCAACGAAGCTCGACCCGAGCTTAACCAAGAGCGATGCTCTTGTTGGAAATGTTATAGGCTACCCAAATGAGCTTCCGGATGTGCTGACGAGTTTTACAATGGAAGTAAAACTGCTTGATAGAGTTGTCGGGCTCGACGAGGAAATGGAGGTTGACAAGATAAAAATGAATGAGCCCCTCATGCTCGCTGTTGGCACAGCAATAACACTCGGAGTCGTTACTTCAGCAAGAGACGACGTTGTTGAAGTCAATCTCAGAAGGCCCGTGTGTGCTGAGACAGGGTCGAGAGTCGCCATCAGCAGGAGAGTAGGGAGTAGATGGAGACTGATAGGTTCAGGAACAATAAGGTAAGATGCGCTGTAATTGACACCAACGTTCTCATGTATATCTACTTAAACAAAGTTGATGTGATTTCTCAGCTGAGAGATTACGGTATTTGCAAGTTCATTATCACTGAGAGTGTGTTAAGCGAACTTGAAAAGCTTGAAAGGAATTTAAAGGGTAGAGAGAAGATTGCAGCAAGGTTTGCAAGAAGGCTCATTGAAAGTGTCGGTTTTGAAATTGTAGAGACTGAAAGCAGGGGAGATTTATCCCTCATTGAAGCCGCTGAAAGATTTGGGTGTGCAATCATCACAAACGATAAGATGCTGAAGAAAAGAGCTAAGGCTAAGAAGATACCCCTCGGCTATCTAAAGGGAGATAGAAAGGTCGTGGTCGAGATACTATAAACCTCAATCACCAAAGGTTATCACAGGGGAGGTGGCTATTCTCTTCGCTCCCATGTCCCGCATAATGGGCTTCAGGAACTTTACCTGCGAGCGATCTATGATTATGTGCACCGCAGCACCACCCTTAGCAAGCGGAGATATTGTGGGATCAAAGCCTCTATCTGTGAGGTAACCAATTATTCTTTTAAGGTCCTCCTCATCTGGAACGTTGAAGTATAGGCTAACGAGATTTCTCGACTCTATTACCTCTCTCAAATCCGTTACGAGATTTTCCATAACTCTCCTCTTCTCCTCCTCCTTTATCGAGTCCCTGTTCACTATAAAGACCGAATGAACCTTTTCCATGACAACATCAATGATCCTGCACATGTTCTCCTTTAACGTCGTCCCGAACTCTGTAACCTCTATAATAAGGTCTGCTTCTGGCATAGGTGGAAGGAGAGAGGCTTCTGTTTTCCCTATCGGGTCGAAAACAATAGCATTAAGTTCGTGTTTTTCGGCATATCTCCTCGCTATTTCTGGAAATTCGGACGCTATGAAGACCCTTTTGTCTCCCACCTCTGCTTTGAAGTCCTCGATTGTCTTTACATTTGGATATATTTCTTCGGAAATAGCTGCCACAAGCTTCGTCGGTCTTAGTGGTAATTCTTCAAGAACCTCAACATTCTGCAAATCGGATTTGAGCACCCAGTTTTCAAGGATGTCTTCTCCAGTTATTCCACCATCACCTTTCCCCATTTCTATATAAAAGGGCATGATCTGCGGCCTAACTTGCTTAAATATGAGGTTGGGGTGATCAACATCTATAAGATAACCTCTCTCGCTTTTGCTTAACCTGTAGCCTGCCGTAGTTAGAGCATCCCATATGGGCTTTTCGAGATGACCGTCAGGAAAGTAAACCTTAACCCTCTCATTCATGCCTTATGGGATATCAGGCGGGTTTTAAAAATTTAGTGCAGCAGCAATAGTTTCGGCAACGCTCACGTGACTGACGGGACTGAGGATTGTGTCGGTCGCAACAACACCTTCAATCCCGGATTCGAGGATGCGCATCATAGCATCTCCCGCAAGAATTGCGTGGGTGCAGGCAGCGAAAACTCTTCTGCATCCCGCCTTCTTCGCGATTCTTGCTGCTTGACAGACTGTTCCTCCTGTTGAAACTATATCATCCACAATAACCACATCCCCTCCAAGGACAAGCTTTACCGGATCAATTATCACATTTTCAGCATCTATTCTTATCTTTCGAAGGGCTATTACCTCACTATCCGACTTTTCAGCAAATTTTTTCGCCCAGTATACTGCCTTCTCGTCGGGGGCTATGACTGTAAAGCTGTCTGAAAATTCCTCAAGACAGTATTCTGCGAGTTTTTCCATCCCTGAGATATCAGTATGCTCAATTCCAAAAACATTCTTTTGCAGATGGAAGTCAACCGTGCATATCCTCTTTATGCCAGCATTTTTGAGCATTTTTACAATGGCGTGGATCGGTGTGGCTTCTCCTCTGACACTTTCAGCATTTCTGGCGTAGGCAAAGTATGGAAAAACGCAGCTTACCGATTCCGCACCGCTCTCGTATGCTGTTTCGGCAATCAGGATGGTTTCAAAAAGAATCTCATCTGGATTCGGGTGCATGGAGTTAAAAATTATGACATCCTCTCCACTAACATCACACGCAAACCTAAAATACTTCTCACCGTCAGGATACCGGTCAATTTGAGAGTAACAGATGGGAAATCCAGTTATTTTGGTAACCTTGAGTGCCATAACACCATTCGTTCCGGCAACAAGCACTGGCATGTATTTTCGTGGTTGTGAATGTAAATATACCCATCGGAAGTATTATCATCCCTCCAACAATCCCTGAGTTAATGCAGAAATTCGAAATAATTGACAAGGATGCAATGGGAAGGATTTGCAGAATTGACACTCCACACGGAAGGATAGAAACCCCCACAATTCTCCCCGTGATTAATCCCAACATCCCCTTCATCCCCTCAGACAAGATGAGGAGATTTGGAGCTGAGGCTGTAATCACAAATTCTTACATAATATACAGAACAATGAGAGATGAAGCCATCGAAAAGGGAATTCACAGAATACTTGATATCAACATGCCGGTTATGACTGATAGTGGAAGCTACCAGCTCATGGTCTACGGGGATGTTGAGATAACAAACGCCGAAATTGTTGAATTTCAGAAGATTATTGGCTCAGACATCGTAGTTCCCCTTGACATTCCAACCCCTCCGGATGCTGAAAGAGGCACGGCATCAAATGACCTCAAAATCACGCTCGAGAGAGAAAGGGAGGCAAAGATGCTTCTTTCAGATTCAGAATCGCTACTCGCCTTACCAGTTCAGGGCTCAACTCATCCTGATCTCAGGAGGTTTTCTGCTGAAGAATCCAAGAAAATTGGTGGTGATATTTATCCAATTGGTGCAGTCGTGCCACTGATGGATGCCTACCGATTTAAAGACCTTGCAAGGATAATTCTTGAGGTCAGGAGTGTTATCGGCGTTGAACCCATTCATCTGTTTGGCTGCGGTCATCCTATGCTGTTTGCAATGGCAGTTGCACTGGGTTGTGACCTATTCGATTCAGCGGCCTACGCCCTTTACGCCAAGGACGATAGATATCTGACGGTTTACGGCACAAAGAAGCTTTCCGAGATGAACTACTTTCCGTGCAAGTGCCCCATCTGCTCATCATACAGCCCTGAAGAGCTCAGAAAGATGGAAAAGAGCGAGAGAGAGAAGCTCATCGCCCAGCACAACCTATATGTGAGCTTTCAGGAGATAGACACGATAAAGCAGGCTATAAAGGAGAACTCGTTATTTGAACTCGTCGAGAAGAGAGTGAGGGCGCATCCAAACCTTCTCGCAGGATGGAGACTCATAAAAGAGTATGCTGATCTTATGGAGAGGTATGATCCGAAGATGAAGAGAAAGTTCCTCTACACTGGTCTGGACAGCATTTACAGGCCGGCAGTCAGAAGACATAGCAATGCCCTGCTCAACATCGAGTGGGAGAAGGATGTGCTTGTAATTTCAACCGATTTCGGCATGCTGGCAGATTTATACCTCAGACCTGTCTTCGGCCCAGTCCCTGCTGAGATGCTTGAAACATATCCCGCTGGTCATGCGGAGATTCCCGACGAAGATTTTATTGAAACAGAAGCTATAAAATCTGCCGCAGAGAACCTACTGAAGCTTCTTAAAAACAACCCAAATAAAAAATTCAGGATATACGTTTCGGAGATTTGGGTCAGCTACCTGAAAGACCTACCACCCAACGGTGAGCTGAATGTTCTATCCTGAGAAAAGAGATGGATACTCGCGGATTGGCAAAATAAAGACTGAGAATTTAGTCCTGAATACACCCACACTGCTTGAGTTTAACGGCAAACCGGAACTTCAAGTGGATTTTGGAAAGGCTCCTTATGCTCTAAGGTTCATTTCGGAAACACTTTATGAGCGTTTGAAACCAATAGAAAAAGAAATAAGTGTTCTGACAGGTTTAAATGTCCTGTCTCCTCGCCAAATCCTTCAAGCCTTCGAGGAAAAGCGATCAACAAAGCCTCTTTACGCCGTTGCTGCTGCAACAACCTCAAATGTTGCTCTGCTGTTCTATCTTGGAGCAGATATCGTTGACAACATTCTTGCAATTGCAAAAGCATATAGCGGCCTTTACTTCGTCGGTGACATTGAGATGAATGTTTTCAAACTCAAAAAATTTCCGTGCAGCTGCCAGTACTGTAAAAGTCGGTCGCTAAATGATCTAAGCAGAGACGAAATTTACGAGATTGCCGCTGGACACAACACGGAAATGCTGAAACTTGAAGTCGAGAAGTGCAGGCATCTCATTGAGAGAGAGGAGTTGAGGAACTACGTTGAGGCGAAGGTGAAGCTTCATCCTGAGATGACAGCCGTTTTGAGGGTCGCTGACAGCTACGGAGATAAAAAGTATTTTTCAAGGTTCAAAAAGTCCAGATGCCACTTTTCAGCTATGGAAAGTGCAAATCGCTTTGAGGTCAGCTACTTTCTCAACAGAGCACTTGAATGCTACAAACCGGTAACGGATACGGTTCTTCTTCTACCCTGCACCGCGAGAAAGCCCTATCTCACCTCAAGAACTCACAGACACATAAGGAGCAGGGTCAGGATTAACGTTAACGAAATTATAATCTCTTCTCCCCTTGTAGTTCCGAGAGAGTTCGAGCTTACTTACCCCGCTATCAACTACGACACACCGGTAACCGGACACTGGAGCGAGGATGAGATAGCTTTCGTGGCCTCGTGGCTCAGAAGGTTCATAGAGAAGGGAGGATTTAGAAAAGTCGTGGCGCATGTGGAGGGAGGATACAGAAAGGTTGTAGAGAGGGCACTTGAGAACTTACAGATCGAGGTGGTTTACACAGTAGAGGATGGCATATTGGGAGAGGGATCAATGGAGAGATTGAGGGAGGAGGTTGCGGGATTAAAAGGGTTCGACCTCTACGAGCGAATTTTCGACCACATGCTCCGATACCAGTTTGATATTGAATACCGGAACTGCAGATATTCGGGCAAATATCCTGAGATCGAGATGCTCAAAGGGAAAGAAAGAGTTGCAAGAGTGGATGTCAGGTATGGTATGCTCGACATTTACGAAAAGATTGCCAGAATCTTGCTCGATAAGGGCATATACACTGTTAAAATCGCGGACTTCGACTTCACAAATACGATTTTCGCAGCTGGAGTCCTTGAAGCGGATGAAAACATTAGACCAAACGATGTCGTCGTTTTCACCAGCAATAGCATTCTTGGTGTTGGAATAGCGGCTATGAGCGGGGGAGAAATGGTGGAGAGTGAGAAAGGTATTGCCGTTCGTGTGAAAAGAAAGTATCCAGTATAGCTATTTACCTGCCTTCACCCTCACCCTTATCCTGCAAGCCTCCCCACAACTCAACTCCACTTCAACATCCAAGTTGAAGGCCTTGAAAAAACCCTCGACGAATCCCCTGCAGACTTCATTTCTTTTGACGTCGGTCATCGCGTAAGCCGGGCAGCCTGAGTAAACAGCGACGTCATCCCCTTTATCTACAGTAACACCCGTGACCATCCCGAGAAACTCAGCCACATCATCGAACGTTTTCAGAGCAATGTTTCTCCTAACTTCCTTGCCCTTCTCAATACCATATCCGACAGAATATCTGTAAAGCATTTCTGAGATGCCTTCAACAGAGTTTAGACACTCCTCAATAAACCTTGGAGCAAAATCGCTCCTCTGCATTTTGGAGAGTTTGATCAGCCTCCACTTTTTGGTTAGCTTTTCGCCCCTCATTTTACGACCGAATAGAATATTGTCGAAAGACCAGCAATCTGTAACAAAATTGCGACAACTACCGTGCTTCTATCAAGAACCGCCACTGTGTAGCTTAGAACAGGCAAAGCTGCTCCAATGATCAGGAAGAAAAACCCCACGGAAAGGTAAAGCATGAATTTCTGTTTCGTCCTCTTATATGAGTCGTAAATGTATATTATGAATCCGCCACCAATCAGAAGGTATATCGCTGCCAAAACCAAGATAAGTGTTTGATAGTAGTCATACATCATACCACCTCCAGATCAGGTGTCCAAATCTCCTCCTTTAGTCTTCTGGTCGTTACAATACATTCCACCATCATAACACCCTCTATTGCGGAAATTTTCGAGGTTATTTCACCAATCCTATCGAGATTTTTACTCCTAACCTTCGCCACCATACTGAAGTTCCCGAGGGTTTTGTAAACCTCAACAACGTCCTTAGCTTGTTTTATCTCATCAAAAACCTTTTTTGTATCTTCAGCACTGATAAGCAAAAAGGCTGTTACCGAATCAAACTTATCAGGATTGATAACTGCCGAATACTTTTCGATAACTCCCCCACTCTCAAGTTTCTTAATTCTCTTGTGTATGCTCGAAATGGACATTCCAAGAATTTCAGAGAGTTCAGAGAGAGTTGTTCGAGCATCCCTGACAAGTTCTGCAATTATCTTCATATCCTTGTCATCCATGTCGAAAAATGTGCGCCATTTATGATATATTTTTTGTTGCAAATATGTAAGTTCCCCTGCTTTCGAAGACTTTTGTGAAACATCTTTCAAATTTTTCAGGTGATACGGAGAAAATCCTCTTTTCCTCGTATCCAAAAAAAACATAGCTTATATTATACTTACTGACAATCTTTAACATCTCATCGCATGAACTGGTTGTGTAGAACTCTCTCACATCATTCGCTCTTTCAGCTATTATCGGGTAATCTCTCCTCCATGCAAACTCGTGATTAGTCCACGCAATCACTGCAGGATTTCCAGTAAAGGCTGAAACTCTGCCACCATATTTATAACCGCACAAGGCTCCATGGGTGCAACCTTCCTCTATTATAACCCCACTCTTCCCTTGAAGCCATTTTATCGCCTCATAATCTCCATCGAAGGTTTTCATAAAAGCCATGCCATCAAGTGTGCACTCTCTAAGGTTATACCTCACAGGCGTTGCCGCCATGGGATAAACGAGGCTAACTACAAGGACTAAAACGACTACATATTTCCTGACATCCCCAAATTCAAGCTTCGTTGCTGGGGCTATCATCAGCGAGAGCCAAGCTACGATGTAGAACTTAAATACAGTGTTCAGTCGCGATTCAACAGCCACAAACTCTGGCAGGATGAAAGCCATAAGACCCGTGAGAACTATTGCTGAAGCAACATCCTTCTTGTAGATACCATAGACCGACGATATCGCAAGAGGTGCCGTTAAAGCTAAAACCGGAGAGATAAAATAGAGCGGAATGGACAGGGGTAAAGAGTAAAGGGTGTATCTGTTCCCGGTGAAAAGGTAGGAGAAAAACAATGGTGTGAGGGCATACATCAGGAACTCAATGGCATTAGTCTTATCCTCAACAAGAAAAATCTTTGCTGCGGGAGTGTTCATGCTTGAGTAAAGCAAGATGACGAAGGGGATTGAAAGGATTAAGGCAATGACGATTTCTTTTTTCTTCAGTGATAGAGCCGCAAGAAGGCAAGCTAAAGCAGCTAAGGGATAATCCCACGAATTTGTGGCGAAAATAGCAAAGAGCGCTAAGGCGAGTGCAAGTGTTGTTCTTCTGCCATACTCTTTACCTTCAACTTCCTCCCAGCTCCTGAGGATTAGAGAAATTATGAGGGTAAAAATGGGGATTGCGACAACGTGAGCATGCAGGTCAGCATGTATGAAGCTGAAATACGGAAACTCGTTAATTGTGTCGGCTATCACCCTCGTTGCGTTCCAATAATAACCACCATCAATGACCTTTCCCGCAAAAACTCTTCTAAGGAAATCTACGAAGGAGTAAGCGTTTCCAGAAAAGATTGAAAGAGCAATTCCACTTAATGCAACCTTCATCCCCTTCCTTCTCAAAATTCCGTAGATTATGACTGCAGTGTAGGCAGGTATTGCAGACATGGCAATGTTATAACCCACTTCTGGAGGAGAGAAGGACATCAGGGTTATGCAGGCTGAAATCACGTGGCCAAAGTAGTAGTAGAAGTCAAGCTTTCCGCCAGCAAAGAATGGATCATCCGGAGGGAAAGCTGAGGACTTCAACACTGCGTTCATGAAGGCTGAATCCATGAACTTCTCTGCATCTTGAATGTAGGGATTTAGGAAGCGAAGAAATATGAAGAAGGCAAAAACGAGAGCGAAAACAGTTTCAGTATTTTCAACCTTTACTTTGTCGGAATAGATCGTGTAAAGGGATACACCAATTGTGACTGCGAATACAATATAGAAGGAAATTTTAAAGGGAAACACAAATCCGATGGCAAAGGAGATAGCTGAGATTGTTAAAAGGGAAAGAAATCTCGCTTCACTGAACTTAAAAAACTTCAGAAATGGGATAGTTACAAGCAGAGAGGACAGGTAAAAGCAGAGGGCGTAGATCAGGGTGTACAATTCTATCCCTCCACCTCTCTGAGACTGAGATTAAGAGATGCAAGAGCCAGAATGCCAAGAACCATGGTTGAAACGTTCTTTACAGCGTGATCAACCAGAGCAATTGTGAAGGCAGCTCCAGTGCTGTAGCCAGAGGAGAGAATTGCTGTGAGAGCTGCCTCATAAGTGCCAATCCCACCGGGCGTTATCGGCAAGGCCTTAACTATGTTCCCCAATGCAACCGCGAGGGCAACAAGGACGAAATCTGGATTACCGAAACTCAAAGCAATTATGTAGCACACGAAAATATCGGAAAACCAGAGAAGGAGGGAGAGGGATACTACAACAATGCTCTCCTTTATCCCCATAGCCTTTCTGGCGTTTCTGAAAATTTTTCCAACAATATTTTCCATCCTTGAAAGAGCAAAGATTCCCGTAAATATCAAGACGGAGAAGAGGAGCGCGTAGACAGGCTCCCTAATTCCAGAACCGATGATCAATGCGGAAACCATGGCAATTATAGCCACAGAAATGAGATCAAAAAACCTCTCGGCAGCAATACCCCCGATCGAAGATGAATAGGGAACATCCCTCCGCTTAAAAACGTACGCCCTTGCCATGTCTCCTATTCTGACAGGCGTGATAACATTCACAGTCTGACTTATGCTCACGGCAGCTGTTGAGAAGGCAGTACTGCGATTATACCCAAGCTTTGATAAGATATACCTAAATCTGTAGCCTCTAAGGACGTAGGAGAGAGCGTATAAGGCTGAGGAAGCAACTATATAGTAGAGATTTATGGACAGCAAGCTTTGGTAAACGTTCTGCAATCCGGCTCTGTAGGCTATAAAAGTGAGGATCACAACTGCAATAACTGTCGTCAGAAACAAATACTTCCTGCTCCTCTTCCTCTCATTGAGCCACATTCTGAGAACTTGAGAAAACATGTAGACCACATCTTTCCCAAAATCTACCTTCGTCTCCCCTCCATGTCTCCACTCAACCGGAATTTCCTTGACTTTGTAACCTCTCTTCTGAGCCAGAACCAAAACTTCGGTGTCCCAGAACCAGTGATTGTCCTTTACATACTTTGCAATCTCAAGAATCACCTGCTTCCTGAAAGCTTTGAAACCGCACTGATGATCGTGGATTTTTGAGCCGAGAAATAGGCGAACGAGAAAATTGTATCCACGAGAGGCAATTTCTCTTTTTGCTGGTCTGTCTGTCCTGCTCTCCTTCATCAGCCTTGATCCGGTTGCAATATCGTAGCCATCAACCACTATTGCATCAACAAGCTCCTTGAGGTGCTTCAAATCTGTGGCAAGATCAACGTCCATATAAACTACCACATCGCCTGTCGCCTTGTCAAAGGCGTTCATAAGGGCTCTTCCCCGCCCAAGTCTTTCATCTGAATGCAGATGGACTATTTTTGAGTTTTCAGAGGAAAGCTCAGCCGCTATTTTGTCTGTCCCATCCGTCGAACCGTCTTCGGCTATGATGATCTCATAGTCGTATCCAGTTTTCTCAGCAGCCTCTCGAACTTTTTCAACAGTCTCTCTTAACCTCTTTGCCTCGTTGTACGCTGGCAGAACGATGCTGATCTTCATTACTCTAAGCTGAACTGGATGTAATATTTGCTTTTCCCTACAGATTGAATTCAGCGATTAAAGGTGTGTGATCTGACGGTTTTTCGGTAAGTCTTGGCTGGATGTCAACATAGCAATCTATGCATTTCTCAGCGAGAGGTGGAGAAGCATTGATTGCATCAACTCTCCAGCCTAAGCCCCTTTCTATAGCTCCCCTAACTCTGTAGTCGTAGAAAGTGTAAATTTTCTCTCCAGGATGGAATTTTCTTAGCAAGTCCACGAAACCCATATCCACTATTTTCTTGTAGGCTTTTCTTGCATCCTCATGAAAGCAGACGTGGTTTTTGAGCCTTTCAGGGCTGTGAACGTCTATTGGTTGAGAAGCAACATTCATATCCCCGCACCATGCAACATAATTCGTGAGATCAACAGTTTTTTCAAAATAATTCTTGAGCCTTTTCAGCCATTCGAGCTTGTACTGATACTTGTCGCTATCAATTCTGAACCCCTGCGGAACGTAGGTGTTTATGACATCAATACCAGCTATTTCGGCCCTTATAAGCCTGTCTTCGTCTCTCGGCTCACTGTCGAAGCCGAAGCTGACGTTTTTCGGTTCTTCAATTGACGCAATGGCGACTCCATTCCTGCCCTTGCTCCCGCTGAAGACTACATGGTAACCGATACGGTGGAAATTTGACTCCGGAAACCTTCGATTTTCAACCTTCGTCTCCTGCATGCATAGCACGTCTGGCCTGTTCTTCTCAAGCCAGGGTATAACGATGTGCAGCCTGCTTCTTATCGAGTTCACGTTGAAGGTGGCTATTTTAAACATGTCATTAGTTCTGGATACAAAATTAAATTAATTTCCAAAAGTCATCAATTTTATAAGTCATCCCGAGTTTTGCCATTTAATGTTCCCGAGGGAAACGAAAGATTACATAAACATAGACCCGCTTCAAACGGGTGGGAGGCTTACTGATAAGGCCAGAAAAGCTCTGGTTGAATGGGGGGATGGTTACAGTGTATGTGATTTCTGCATTACGGGTAGACTGGATGAGATAAAGAAGCCCGCAATATACAACTTCGTTCACGAGCAGCTCCCGAGATTCCTCGGCTGCGATGTGGCAAGGGTTACGAATGGGGCGAGAGAGGCAAAATTCGCTGTGATGCACTCTCTGGCAAAAAAGGATGGCTGGATTGTGATGGACTCAAACGCACATTATTCAAGCTATGTGGCGGCAGAGAGAGCCGGACTTAATGTGGCGATGGTGCCCAACACCGACTATCCTGATTTCAGAATCTTGCCAGAAAAATTCGCTGAAACAATCGAAGACACAAAGCGTAAGGGTGATGTCGTGCTTGCTCTGATAACATACCCGGACGGGAACTATGGAAACTTGCCAGAAGTGAAGAGAATTGCAGAAATCTGCTCTGAGTATGATGTTCCGCTCCTTGTGAATGGTGCTTACGCTGTCGGAAGGATGCAGGTAAATTTGAAAGAATTGAAGGCCGATTTTATCGTCGGTAGTGGGCATAAGTCTATGGCTGCAAGCGGTCCGGTGGGAGTTCTCGGTATGAAGGAAGATTGGGAGGAGATAATTCTCAGAAAATCAAAAAAGTACAGAAACAAGGAGATTGAAATGCTGGGATGCACCGCAAGAGGTGCTACAATTATCACGCTCATGGCTTCCTTCCCTCACGTGAAGGAGAGGGTTAAGAACTGGGACAGGGAGGTGGAAAAGGCGAGATACTTTGCCAGTAAAATGGAAGAACTTGGTATCAGGCAGCTCGGCGATAAACCACACAACCACGATCTGATGTTCTTCCATGCGGAGAACCTCTATGAGATTTCAAAAAGAGTTAAAAAGGGAAGATTTTTCCTTTATCATGAACTTAAAGGAAGAAAAATACACGGAATAAAGCCCGGACTTACGAGATACTTTAAGCTGTCAACCTACGGGCTCAGTTACGAGGAGATAGACTATGTCATCAACGCGTTCGCTGAAATTCTGGAGAAATACGCTTGAGCAAACTATTTTAATTTCCATTTCAACTATTGGGCGATGGAGACAATTGAGGAGATAACCGAAGAGATTTTGAACTGCAGGAAATGCGATTTACACAAAACGAAGACGAATTACGTTCCCGGTGTAGGCAACGAGAATGCAGAGGTCGTATTTGTGGGAGAGGCTCCGGGGAGAGAAGAAGATTTGAAAGGCGAACCTTTTGTCGGTGCTGCAGGAAAATTGCTCACAGAAATGCTCTCAAAGATTGGTTTGAGAAGAGAAGACGTTTTCATCTGCAATGTTCTCAAATGCAGACCTCCCAACAACCGTGATCCCCTGCTTGAAGAGATTGAAACTTGTGGAGAGTACTTAAAGAGGCAGCTTGACGCAATAAAGCCAAACATTATCGTCTGTCTCGGCAGATTTGCTGCTCAGTTTATCTTTGATCATTTCTGCCTTGATTTCACCTCCATATCAAGGGTTAAGGGGAAAGTGTTTGAGGTTGAGAAATGGAATAAAAAAGTCAAAATCATACCAATTTACCACCCTGCAGCAATCCTCTACCGTCCTCAGTTGAGAGAAGAATACGAGCAGCAGTTCAGAAAGATTAGCGAGTTACTGAACAGGAAACAGCCAACTCTGTTTGATTATCTATGATCGAAAAAGCAGCGTATTCCACAGCTATTTTTCTGCTAAAAACCCTTCCAATTGTTGTCATTGCAATATATCTCGTTTCCTATTCAATAAGAAAGGGATACATGGAAAGATTTGCCAAATTACTTCATCCCATGCTGAAAAAGTTTGGTGTGAGTGAAATAGCTTCTGCAAGTGTTGCAGCGTGCTTTATCAGCCCAACCGCGAGCTACTCTATACTTTCTCAGGCATGGAGAGAGGGAAGAGTTGACAAAGGAGAAGTAATCGCGATATCCTTCCTCAACTCTTTTCCCAGCGTATTCAGCCACCTCTACACCTACTTCATCCCTTTCGTTATACCAGTCCTCGGATTTGCCGGGATTGTTTACACCGCAATTCGTTTTGCGTCAGCCATTATAAAGTCGGCGTTCGGTCTGATTCTCTCAAGAAGGTGGAGAAATGGAGAGATAAAGGCTGATTTAGATATCAAGCCAATCTCTCCACAGGAAAACATAATTAGGATTGCCGTCATTATGGCGGTATCATACTTTGCCGTCTCAGTGGCGAGCGAGTATGGCTTGTTCGACTTATTGGCCGAAAGTCTGACTTTTGTGCCCTTGAATCCGAGCGTAATCACAATTGCCGGAGTTGAGTTCTTCAATATCAGGGCTGCAGTTGTTCTTGCGGCAGGATTTATTGATGGAGGATTGCACTGGAGATGGGCAGTCGTAGGCCTTATACTTGGCAACGTCGTTAGTTTTTCAACGAGGGCTGTTAAGCACTCACTACCGATGCATGTAGCCATGTTCGGGAAGTTTGGTGTAAAAATTGTGCTACTTAATTCCATCGCAACCCTGCTTCTTGATATTATTTTTCTCGCAATATTATTAATTGTGTAGTCATTCATGGTAATAATTACAATTTATCACAATATATAACGAAAAATTAAAAAAATGATTGTTAATTGTATGTTTTGGTGATAGAGTATGCAGTTTGATTTCAGTCAGGAACACAGGTTGTTTAGAGATAGCTTGAGAGAGTTTCTGGCAAAGGAGATAGAGCCGATTGTAGATGAGAAGGAGAAGAAGGGGCCATTGACAAAGGAGGAAGTATTGGACCTTTACGCCAAATTCAGAAAACTCGGAATAGGCTATGATCCGGAAAGCCTTTCAGTATACTTTGAAGACCCGTTTTACTACGGAATAGCAAGTGAGGAGATAAGCAGGGTTTGGGCAAGCCTGAATGTTGTCCTTGGAATGTCCTTCCCAGTTGTTTTTGTAAACCTTGCCTCAGAGCAAACGAAAGAAGTGATGATGCCGAAGCTGGAGAAAAATCAGCTGATAGGATGCTTAGCAGCTACCGAGCCTGAAGCAGGGAGTGATACAACTACAATGAAAACAACGGCGGAGCTTGACGGGGATGAGTGGGTTCTGAATGGGACAAAGACATGGATTAGCAACGCCACAATCGCTGATATTGCATTAGTGGTGGCAACGAACAAGGAAACGGGAATGCAGGACATGTTTCTCGTTGATAGGGTCAACTCTCCCTTCGAGACGAGTGAGCTTCACAAAATCGGCTGGAGAGCATCACCAACAGGTGAGATATATCTCAAGAACTGCAGGGTGCCGAAGGAGAACGCTCTGAGTCACATGATACAGAAAGCCTTGAGTAAGGGAGAACTGACCGAGGCGTTGCCAATTCACAGTGGAATCACTAAGCTCTACGCCTACATGTCACCTCTGAGTGCTGTGTTCTGCATGATGAGGTCGGGGATGGCATTGATGGCTACCGGAATCTCACAAGCAGCTCTTGATGCCTCTATTGCCTATGCAAAGCAGAGAAAAGCCTTTGGAAAGCCAATTGGAAAATTCCAGCTCATCCAAGATATGCTCTATAAGATGGTAGCAATTACCGAATCATCAAGGCTACTGGGATACAAGGCTCTCTACTTAGTCAGCAAGGGAGACCCTCAGGCGAGGTTGATGTCGTCCTTAGCCAAGGGTTACGCATGTGAGGGATGTGTAAAGGTCACATACTACGGTATTCAGATACATGGCGGTCTTGGACTCAGCGATGAATATCCGCTGGAGAGATACTTCAGAGATGCGAGAGTTATGACAATCCCCGACGGGACGACGGAGATTCAGAAGCTCATAGTCGGCAGAGAGTTACTTGGAAAAGGATTCTCGGCATATTCCTGACCATGAAGCCCTGGTTTAAAGCCTACCAGATACTTGGTCTCAGGGAGTCCCTTGAGCCTTACCCGGAGGTCCCCCTATATCATTTTCTTGAGGAATCTGCGAGAAACTTTCCCAATTCAACGGCAGTTACATACCTCGAAAAGAAGATGACCTACTCAGAGATGCTTGATGCTGTCAACAGACTGGCAAATGGCTTCTCAGAGCATCTAAGCAAGGGGGACAGAGTTCTGATAACCCTCAGGAACTGCCCTCAGCTTCTCATCGCCGAGCTTGCAGCGCTAAAGTGTGGAGCTTCAGCCGTGCTCGTAAGTCCACTCCAGCCGGAAAAGGAGCTGAAGGATATAGCTGAGAAAACAGATCCAAAAATTGTAGTGGGAGAAAAGAACTTTTCTGAATCTGGAATTTTTGTTGAAACCAAGCCATCTAATTTTATGGAGAGTGATGACTTCTGGAACTTGATCTCATCAAGCCAACCTGATCCACCTGATATAGAAATAAATCCAAAAGAGGATGTTGCAGTTATTCTATTCACCGGTGGAGTTACAGGCGTGCCAAAGGGGGTTATGCTCACCCACTACAATCTGACAACCAATGTTCTTCAGGTTTTGCCATGGCTTCTTGGTGGTGCAGCTGAGGCTGTCAGGGGTTCTGGCTCGGTTCTACTTGCATCTCCAATCTTCCACTCCTATGGACACTGGGGTATGCATGTGGGAATTTACTGGGCATTCAACCTGCTGATAGTCTCTGATCCGAGAAACTACGATGAAATACTTGATTACATGAAGAAATACAGTCCATGGGTTACTGTTGGTGTTCCGGGGCAGTATATGAAGCTCATACAGAGGGAAATCGAAGGGCTCTGGACCATAAGTGTGTCAGGTTCGGCACCCCTGCCAAAGAGGACTGCAAAGGAGTATGAGAAAAAGGCTGGCATTCCAATAGTTGAAGGCTACGGCTTGACAGAAACTTCTCCAGTTACGCACATCAACATCGCAAGTATTGCAAGATTTCTTGGCTTGGACGCTCCAGACAAGACAGGCTCAATAGGTGTGCCAGTCCCAGATACCGATGTTAGGGTCGTAAGAGAGGATGGTAGCGAGGCAGAAGTGGGAGAGGAGGGAGAGCTGCAGATAAAAGGTCCCCAGGTCATGAAGGGATACTGGAACGCTGAAAATCCCTTCATTGACGGCTGGTTGCCAACGGGTGATATAGCCTACATGGACGAAGACGGGTTCTTCTACATCGTTGATAGAGTTAAGGACATGATAAACGTCTCTGGATACAAGGTGTATTCGAGGGTTGTTGAGGAAGTTCTGCACCAGCATCCTGCTGTTGAACTGGCTGCTGTCGTGGGAATTCCAGATAAGGAAAAAGAGGGATCAGAAAGGGTCAAGGCCTTTGTAAAGCTCTTTGATGGAGCGTCAGCAACGCCCGAAGAAATAAGGGAGTTCTGCAGGGAAAGACTTCCTCCTTACGCCGTTCCTGTTGAGGTTGAGATAAGGGAAAGACTGCCACAGGCAGAAACGCAGAAGATTCTAAAGAGACTACTCTTACAGTAATATTTTCAAAATTGGAATTAGTAATTTTTCACATTAAGGTTAAATTTTATTGGGTAATAGTGACTGTTTGATATGTTTGATTGGAAGGTTGCAGCAGATGAGTTTCCAGCAGCTTTAGTTGTGATTGATAAGTATGGGAGAATAGTTTACACTAACAAAGTACTCTCGGAAAGGGGTAAAATAGACTTTAGCGAAGTGAGAGAAAGGCCTTTCAGATTTTTCACACCTGAAGATTTTACAAAGCTTGTAAATTTGATTTTAAAAACATTCGAGGAGAAAAAGAAAAACCCTGACCCTCCCGTAATCTTAAAGGTTAACATAAAAGGCGGAGAGGAGTTGTGGCTTGAGGCGAGAACGAGATATGCAGAGATAGTAGGAGAACCTTACTGTCTGCTTGCATTGACGGACGTTACAAAGATGATCAGACTTCAGAGAGAAGTGAAATCGCTGAACGAATACCTCAAATTTCTAAACAGTATGCTGAGGCACGATATACTGAACATTTTTACGAGAATGTTACCATACGTTGAGGTTATAGAGGAAGAGTGCAAGAGTGATGCCGTGACAAAAATAAGGGAGAATATAGAGGCTGGAGTAAACCTTATCCGCAAGGTTAGAGAGCTTGAATCCGCTACAGATCAAAACAAGAAAATTTACAGCCTCAGAGAGGTTATTGATGAAGTTTCTAAGGGGTATAATGTAAATATCACAGTGAATGGGGATGCAAAGATTCTCGCCAATGAGGGAATATTCAGCATATTTGACAACATCATAGGCAATGCTGTGAAGCACGGTGAGGCGAGTGAAGTAAGAATAACGATAACTGAAAACCAAAAAGTCGTTGTCAGAGTAGAAGATAACGGAAAAGGTATCTCTGACAGAATTTTAGAAAAAATTTTCGAGAAGGGATTTACGACAGGGATGGGGAGTGGTCTTGGACTTTACATCGTTAAGAAGCTCATTGAAAGTTATGGAGGAAATATATGGGTTGAGAAGGCTGGAAATGGAGCTGTTTTTGTAATGGAATTACCTCGAATCAAAGTTCATCAGGAAAAGTAAAGGCCTTTGCAGCAAAGCGGAAGGATTTTATAAAGACCTGCTACCATGCCTCTATGCAGTATGATAAGGTCAAACCCCCGGAGAATGGAGAAAAGATAAAATACGAAGATGGAAGACTTATAGTTCCCGATAATCCGATTATACCATATTTTGAAGGGGATGGAACGGGTAAAGATGTTGTTCCTGCTGCGATTAGGGTGCTTGATGCGGCAGCCAGCAAGATTGGAAAGGAAGTAGTCTGGTTCAAGGTCTATGCAGGCGAGGACGCATACAAGCTCTATGGAACGCATTTGCCGGAGGATACGCTCAATGCGATAAAGGAGTTCAGAGTTGCCTTAAAAGGACCTCTAACCACTCCTGTTGGTGGGGGCTACAGAAGCCTCAACGTAACAATAAGGCAGGTTCTTGATCTCTACGCCAATGTGAGACCCGTTTACTACTTAAAGGGTGTTCCGAGTCCGATTAAGCACCCTGAAAAGGTAAACTTTGTAATTTTCAGAGAGAACACCGAAGACGTTTACGCAGGCGTTGAATGGCCTATGGGCAGTGAGGAGGCGCTGAAAATAATCAGATTCCTGAGAGACGAATTTGGAGTTGAAATCAGAGAAGATTCGGGGATAGGGATCAAGCCAATAAGCGAGTTCGCAACCAAGAGGCTCGTAAGGATGGCGATAAAATATGCCATCGAGAATAGCAGAGGAAGTGTGACGCTCGTTCACAAAGGCAACATAATGAAGTACACTGAGGGGGCCTTCAGAGATTGGGGATATGAGGTCGCCAAGGAGGAGTTTGGAGACTACTGCATAACCGAGAGCGAGTTATGGGATAAATACGGTGGAGAGCAGCCTGATGGCAAAATTGTGGTCAAGGACAGAATCGCGGACAACATGTTCCAGCAGATTCTGACGAGGACGGATGAGTACGATGTTATAGCTCTGCCAAATCTCAATGGCGATTATCTCAGCGATGCTGCAGCTGCATTGATAGGTGGACTTGGGATTGCTCCGGGCAGCAACATCGGTGACGGGATTGGTGTTTTCGAGCCAGTTCACGGTTCAGCACCTAAGTACGCGGGACAGAACAAGGTAAACCCAACAGCAGAGATTCTGACCGGAGCACTGATGTTCGAATATATCGGCTGGAAAAAGGCGAGTGAAATGATCAAGAAGGCTGTAGAGATGACAATAAGCAGCGGAACCGTAACCTACGACATTCACCGCCATGTTGGGGGAAATCTTGTAGGAACAAGGGAGTTTGCTGATGCTGTTATTGAGAATCTTGAGTCTCTATGAATATCCAGATTTATGGTGCGGGGATAGCGGGAACCTACCTCTTCCATCTTTTATCCGAGAATGGTTACAAGGTTAGTATATGGGATAAAAGAAAGGAGCCCGACTGCAGATGTGCTTGGGGAATCGTTTACAAGGAGGCAAAGAGATTTTATTCTGAGATTGGCTTGAATTTTGATGACTACGTTCTCTTAAAACCCAGATATGTTGTGGCAAACGGTTTATGGCTTAAAAACAGAGACATAGTGATTTTTGACAAAAAGAGACTGCTTTCTGACCTCTGGGTTGATTTGAGCGTTTCCGATAATCCGGAACTTATTATTGACGCAACAGGAGTTTCGAGAGCTTTTCTGCCTCCAATCCACGAGGACAGAGTTTTGCCCACCTCTCAGTGCATAGAAAAGCATGATGTGGAAGAAAATATCTACATCCAGATGGAAAAGACCGGCTACGCGTGGGCATTCCCACTTGGAGAGAGAAAGTGGCACGTAGGAGCGGGAAATGTTGAAAGAGAAAAAATACCTGTTTTTATCAACAAACTGAGAGAGAAGTATGGTTTTGAAGAAAGTGAACGGGCTTGTCAGTGCTCAGCCAAAGTCAGACTGCTGCAACCCTCCAAATGCCTGCCCTTCGTGTCGGGCAACATTGTGGGGGTTGGAGAGGCGATAGGTTGCGTGAGTGGAGCGGGCGAGGGTAACGCGCCTTCTTTGGCCTCGGCAATGATTCTCTTCGACTGCATTAACAGAGGTAATCTGTCAGAGTATGAAGGCAGGATTTTGAAGGAGCTTGAGTGGGTAGAGGTTGAGCAGAGATTCGTTGATGCCATGCTCAATAACAAATATCTCTCTGCAATCAGACTTTTGCCCAAGATCATAGCGATTGAAAACGGAAGGACTGTTCAACACTCGGTTAAGGACATAAGAAAGCTGATAAACATATGAAGCGCTTTAAGTTCAGATACAAGGAGACAATTGTTACGATTCTTTCGGAAAGTGAGGAATTCTTCGAGGTTGCCGTTGAGGCAATTCTTGAGGCGAGGAGTGAGATCGAGGAGTATATACTTCTCCATCCGGAGTTTCTCACGAGCTACGAACCAATTGATTGCCATGGTGGCGAGATAGTAAGCAGGATGTGCAAGGCTGCCAAAATCGCAAAGGTTGGCCCTATGGCATCTGTTGCTGGAACCATAGCTGGATTCGCAGTTGAAAGAATGGTTGACGCTGGAGCGGAAATTGCAATCGTTGATAATGGTGGTGATATTGCGATTCACACAAATCAAGAAATTCTTGTTGGAATCTACCCCACAGAATTTGCCTTTAAAGTTCCCCCAGTTGACTTCCTCGCCATCTGCACATCGAGCGGCAAGATTGGACATTCTGTCAGCTTTGGTCACGCCGATGCTGCTACGGTTATCTCAAAGGATTCGAGTGTTGCCGATGCTCTTGCCACAGCACTTGGCAATGAGATTGGAGATTTTGGGAAAGAAGAGCTTGAGAAGACGGTTTCAGATTTCTATAACAAGTATTCTGATTACATAGAGGGTGTTTTTGTTGTGAAGAACGATTTAATAGCTTACGCAGGAAGTAATCCAAAAATTGTAATCGCAAAAGGCAACGAAGATCTTATAACTAAAGGATAACAATTTATTTTTGTGAGAGAAGTGTTAATGATAATAATAGTAATAAGTAGTAACAGTTAAATACAAAGAGGTGTGAATATTGTTGATGATGGAAATAAGAATAATTGTAATGATGAGATGAGAAAAAGAGTAAAGGGGGTGAGGCAAGATGATGAAGGCAGAATTTCTGACAGCACTGAATGGGTTTGTAGCAAGTAGTGCAAAAGCTCAAATGGCTGCTGATAATGTTATCGCTGTAGCTAACGTTGATACTTCAAAAATTAGTGAAGGGGTCTACGTGATTTTTACATGGGCGATGAAGATTGTAGGAATGCTGCTGGAGGAAATAAACAGAAATCCAGCCTTGAAAGAAAGAATGATTGAGACTGGTAGGTTGCTTTCAGATAACAGCTCTTTGATCCTTGGGGACCTTATAAAAACCGGGATGTTGTCTTCTTTACTTGAAGTGGCCAACAACCTTGGCATAGCACCATTGCTCGGAAAAATTATAGTTGCAATGGTTGGAATGTAGCTGGAATGTAGCTACCCAAATTTTTCTATGATGTCCTTCAAGTAGATTTTGTGCTGCCCCAGCTTCCCTTCGTAATTGCCCGCAGATATCCTCACAACCCCATCAATTTTGCTCACAACGTCCATGCAGACATACATGGCCTTCTCAACCGCTTCCCTTGTTATTCCGTTGATTACAATCTCCGGAATGGATTTGACCCCATCCGGAACCTTTGAGTCCGGAATTTTGCCCTTGAGTGTGGGGCAGAAGTAGTGGTTGGTTGTTGGCCCTATTTCTGGATACTTCGTTTCGGGTTTGCTGCCCGCTGAGCAGATGTCGAAGGATGTTATGACTCCATCAACTTCCTTCAGAGCCTCTACTGCAGCCTCTCCCGCCTCTAAGGCAGCTTCCTCACTCTCACAGAAATACCAGATGTTTCCACCAGCTATACCTTCAGCATAGCCAATGTATCGCTCTATTATGAACTCTCCGAACATAATCGGTATTCTGATCACCTTTCTTCCCCACATCTCTTCCTCCCATTCATACCCGTCTCCGCACCTACCAACGTTTATCTCTGCATCAAACTTATTTTCGCTGTCAGTGGCGTTGAAGACTCTGGTTGTGGGGACAACGAGAATGCCCTGCCTTATCCTCTTGCCCATCTCCCTCATCAAAACATCAAGGAATTTTTTGGACTTTTGAACCCATATCTGACAGATAGCTCCCAGCCTTCCATCTGGAGTTTCCAGTGGTGAAAGCCAGCGCTCAACTCCACCTTCAGCCTCTCCAAAAACTGTTGATGGTAGGGCTGTTGCAGAGTAGGCAGCTCTCTTTAGCAGCCACTTGTGCTTTGCGGTCACAATAATTCTCGAATAGATGCCATCAAAAGCCTCGCAGTAGGTGTCATCAACCGGCACACCATTCAGCTCAAGCATGTTAAAAGGTTTCACAAAACTATAAAAAAGATTTGTTATGACTTCATAGCTTCAAGCATAACCTCAGATATGTCCCTCACCTCCAGCTCAACCCCCTCATCCCTCACAGCATTATCAAACATCATCAGGCATGCTGGACAGGATGTAACAAGGATGTCAGCAACCTCGCCTGCCTCCCTAACTCTAACTCTTGCTGGGCTCTCTTTACCACCCAGATAATCCGTGTAAAAGTTTCCACTCCCACCTCCGCAACAGAAGGAATTTTTGCGATTCCTCGGCATCTCGTAGAGGCTTGCAATCCTTGAAAGAATTTTCCTTGGCTCCTCGTAAACTCCATTCCACCTTCCGAGGAAACAGGGATCGTGGTATGTTACTTTACCCTCCACTCTACCAAGTTTAAGCTCGCCGTTCTTTACAAGCTCCCAGAGAAGCTGTGTGTGATGTTTCACATCAACCCCATAATAGTTTTTAAAGGCGTTGAAGGAATGTGGGTCAGGAGTGAGAACTCTCTTAACCCTCCTCTCCTCAAATTTCCGTTTGTTCTCCTCCATCAGGTGCTCAAAGAGTCCAAACTCACCCATAACCATGGCCTCATTCCCTTCACACCTCTCATCGCTGAACACGCCATAATCCACACCAGCAGCATCGAGGAGCTCAACCAAAGCCTTCAGCGCAACCTTGCCCCTCTCATCGTAGGCAGCTACGCAGCCTGCATGGAGTAGAAATTCGTTTCCTTCATACTCCTTCTCCACCCACTCCAGTCTTTTCCCAGAATATCCCCAGGGATTGCCGAACTTCGCCAAATTGTTGAAGAACTCTCCAACCTTCTTCGGAACCAATCCCTTCTCAACCATGTCGCTTCTCGCAGAAATAAACACATCAACAAGTTGCTCGTTGAACTTGAAAACGCAATGCTCAACGCAATTTCTGCAGGTTGAGCAGGAATACATGATTTCTCCAAAATGTTCGCTCCATTCCAGTTCCTCATTCATCCAAGCACGAATCAGCCACATTCTACCGCCTGAGAAGTAGGTTTCAAAGCGATACACAGCATAGCTCGGACAGTTTATCGCTGAATAGTCAGAAGAGAACTTGCAGTATCCGCATCTGAAGCAGCGGTGAACAATTTCGGCATAGTTAATTTTTTCCATTATTTCACCTCCCAGTTTCCGGGATTCATTATGCCATGAGGGTCAAGCAAATCCATTACCCTTTTCATCAGAATCTTTGCCCCCTCATCCATCCTTTCAAGTATTAGTTGCTGTGCAGGCTCTTCTGCCTTCCACGGAATTCCTCCCATCTCCAGAACTGCAAGGTTAGTCTCGTGCAAAGCCTTTCTCGCCTTTTCCACATCTTCATCATCAGCCCTGTTGAAGGGATAGGCATACGCGAACATCATGCAGTGAGATCGGCCAATTATCCTGACACTGAAAGCCCAGTCCACTCCAAGCTTCTCAACAATCTCCAGACCTTTTCTGTATGCTTTATCAAACAGATCAACAGGCAGAATTGCTCCAACATACTCAAACCCCCCTCCCTTCCTGACGTCTGCAAATCTGACAAGTTGAGACATTGGCTCCTGAAGAAACGTTGCCTTCATTCCTGGCGTGAGGTAAAGAAAACCGCCCTCCTTCTGTTTTATGTAGTCTCTAAGCGCATTACGGATGATCCTTTCCTTAAACTTAAGCTCCTCCTCGCTATCAGCCGTGATGTAAATCGTAGTGTGCTGGAATCCCTCAGCCCATTCCGGTCTTGGCTGTGCCCAGACAGTAATGTCCTCAGCCATTTCAGTGTGAGCAACTCTCCAGATTACATCACTCACGTAGGATGGATTTTCGGTTACGAAAATCATGACATCTCTGTAGCGATGCTTCGGGAACAGCTTGATTCCGAGCTTTGTAACTATCCCTGTCCTTCCGAACCAGCCGATAAACAAGCCCGCGAGGTCGGGCAGGGGGGAGCGAGAGAACCAGTAGGGAGAGATGCTGCAGGAACCAACTCTGCAAATCTCACCAGTAGGGAGAACTACCTCCATCCCAGTTACCATCTCAGAGTGAAAGCCATACATCTGAGAAAGCCTTCCGGAACCATGGATCAGTGCGTTGGCAGTGACGGTGGCTATTGGTGGTGCGTCTGGAGTTGACAGGCGTAGATTCGGGTAGTTTCTTTCCAGATAAGCCTTGAGCATACCCTCGGTTACTCCAGCCTCAATCACAGCGTATCTTGCCTTCTCATTCACCTCGAGGATACTGTCCATCCTCTTCATGTCCATAACTATTCCTCCCTTCAGCGGTCTTACAAGTCCACTGAGAGCTAAAGCCCCACCCATAGGTACGATCGGAATTTTGTGTTTGTTCGCCACTACCACAATCTTCTGAACCTCCTCAGTTGTTTTCGGCATCACAACGTAGTCAGGCTCTGTTGCTGGCATCGTGCCCGGGTCAGAGGAGTAGATGTGAAGCTCCTCTGGCTCTTTTGAAACATACTCTTCTCCAACAATCGCCTTAAGCTCCTCGTAAACCATCTCAACCACGCCCCGGAAGTCTTGGCATCTCACCAACTGCGAGCCTGCATAAGTCACTGACGAGGATCGGCATCAGACCTGCTTTCGCAGACCTCTCAGCCAGAGCAACATAGCACATCGGACAGTTGAAGACTGCGAATCTTGCACCAGATTTTGCCATATCATCAACATTCTTCTTCTGAATTTCATCAGCAAACTCGTCTTCTCCCCACATTTTGAAAACAGCACCACAGCAAATCCCATTTTCGCGATCGTACTCTCTTTCAACTCTCTCAACACCTATAAGCTCGAAAATATCATCAAGCACTCTATCAGTTTCAGGACTCAGTCTGTTCGAGCAATTACGCTGATACGCGACCTTTACATTCAGCTTTCTAATGCTGTCCTCATGCTCTTTCAGCCAGTTATAGAGGTACTCGTAAAGATGCACAGTTTTGAAAGGCACCTCAAGTCCATAGGCCTTGGCGTAGGAGTTGAAAAATCCATAGCACTCATCGTGGAAGCATACAAGCTCCTCAACCCCATATTTCCTCACATTCTCTATTGTCTGCTGCGCCCTCTCCTTTATCACAGACATATTGGCGAAATGCAAATACACAAGGTTACAGAATACCTGTCTCCCCATTATCACAGGCAGACCTTCAAACAGTTTACTTCTCACATTGTCCTTCAGATCGGGGAAGAGGCAGAGAGATAGGGCTTTCTCGCCCACCCCTGTTATTGATGCGATATCCTTCTCTCTCGGAGCATACATCTTCAAAAGCTGCTTTGCAATTGGTTTGGGGGCAAGATTAATCCCATACTCCTCCTGAAGCTCGACTATGCGGTAAAAGGGATGGTTGTCGTAGGGACAGTATTCTTCACAGGAATAGCAGGTTTTGCACTCCTCAAGAACTTTGCTGTACTCTCCTTTAGCGATTTTAATTCTCTCCTCCCTCGCAGACTCAAAATCATAATTCAGATACTGACATTTCGTCAAACAGGCATAGCT
Organism: Archaeoglobus sp. UBA230; assembly: GCA_002507545.1. GTDB lineage: Archaea > Halobacteriota > Archaeoglobi > Archaeoglobales > Archaeoglobaceae > Archaeoglobus. The sequence goes on from DAVR01000029.1 coordinate 73,003, forward strand.
GTCGCAGCTAAAACACCTGTCTGGATCAAATTTCAGGTTCATAACATCACCTCCTCATAAACTCCTCCAAACCCATCTCCCTGTAATACTCATCCATCATCCTCTCCACATCCTCCTTAGTTAGTGGTTCGCCAGTAACGTAATCCCGAAAACCGTCATCAAACCAGTCCTCAGGTGGTAAATCATCTTCCCGCGTGAAACCAGCCCTGAAGTTTGCAAGCTTTAGCATCCTCCATATCTCCCTTGCCTTATCCAAGAGCTGATTCTTGCTCATCTCGATTCCGGTGGCAGCAGAGTATAGTTCAGCGCAAATGTCAGCACTGTAGAAGCGATTGATCTGAGCCCTCGCACATATGCCGAGAGAGGCGAGGATTGTGAACCAGATGTGGGAGTGGCAGAGCAGCTTTCCGATCTTAATTCCACTGCTCAAAATTTCCCCTATTTTTTCATCTGGTATACCCATTCTGGCAAGGTGCTTTCTGAAGCTCTCTGGGGGTCTCTTGGCGAAATAAGTTGGAGAACCGCCAGCAGCAACATGAGGGCCACGAGGGTCGAGGATTTGGCCAAGCTCCATCGTGCCGAAGAGGTTCCATATCAATGGCCCTTTGGGAGTTGTGTAAGCCCTCATACCTTTAACAACGCTTTTTGGTTTGACTCCAAATTTCCTCTCCATCTCAGCAAAGCCGTTGGCGAGCAAATCTCCGGTGCCTTCTCGAGAGGCAATCTTCTTCGCCCAGAATAGCATTGAGTCAAGAGATGTGAAATCTATCTCACTATCAAGTTCAAGCTTCCCTTTCTCGCTCAGTTCCTTTGCAAAGTTGAGAATCCCCAAAAATTCGAACATGTCCATTCCGTAGTCATCGAGTTTTGCTGTAAGTCTCATCGCATCCTTGTAGTTCATGCCCATAACAGCCGGTGTCATCAAATTTACGGCCGAGGTTGTGTAAATCTCCCCTCCATCAAGCTCAAGGACATCCTTGTCCCCTATTGGACACGAAACACAGGCTATTCTCCTCTTTCTGAGCTTCAGATAAACGTCTCGCGGAATCGCTGGAAGAGATTTTAGCAGACCGAGTTCCTGCCATTCCTTGAGGTAGGGGTAGCTTTTCATTCTTTCAAGCAGCTCCTTAACGGCTTTATCGAACCTCTTCCTATCCTTAACTTCAACACTTCCGCTTCCTCTGACGAACAAAGCCTTGAGATTCTTCGATCCCATTACAGCCCCAATACCTCCTCTTCCAACAGTTGAAAGTCTGTCAATATACATCATCGAGAACCTGACGAGGTTCTCCCCAGCCTGACCTACTGCCAGAATTCCTCCCTCGCCGCATTCCTCCCATATCTTCTCGCACGTCTCGTTAATTCCCGAACCCCAGATGTCTTCAGCGTCACGGATATCAATATCATCATCCTCTATTCTGATAAAAACTGGTTTGTCCGCTTTTCCTTCAATTATCACCGCATCGTATCCTGCAAATTTAAGATTGCATGCAAAGGTAGCCCCTCCACCACCGCCCCATCCAATAGCCCCATTTGCGGGTAGCTTGGTGAAGGCGTAAATTCTCGATGTTGCAGGAGCGTTTGTTCCAACAAGTGCTCCAGCACCGATTATGAGTGGATTTAAAGGACTTAGAGGAGTCACTTCAGACTTAATAAGATCGCAGGCAAGTTTTGCACACAACCCGAACCCGCCGATGTAGTCCTTGGCTAAATCGGCATCATATTTGTTAATTTTGCGATTAGTTAAATCAACACGGAGAATTTTTCCAGCAAAGCTCATTTTACCATCTCCAGCGCCCCGTAAAAGCACTGTTCAACACACTTCCCACATTCATTACAATCTTCAGTGAATTCCGCTCTGTATTCCTTTATTTTTATCCTTGGAGTAGAAATGCTGAATTTTTTGGTGTAAGTGTAAGAACAGATGAGCACACAACGCATACAGCCCGTGCAGTTTTCAGAATGGACAGCAATCATCCACGAATCCCTCCATCAGTCTTGCTTGTGTAGAAAAGACCTTACCCGGGAGACGGTAATGACAGTCCATGAAAGAATTCGTTAATTTTCCTTAAAAATTTAACTGAGTCAACCAAGTATGGTTATCAAAATCCCGGCAGCAACTGCAGAACCTATCACACCCGCTACATTCGGCCCCATCGCATGCATAAGAATGTGGTTGTGTGGGTCCTCCTCAATTGCAAGCCTCTGGACGACCCTTGCTGACATTGGAACAGCTGAAACTCCTGCAGCACCAATCATGGGATTGATCTTCTCCTCAAGAAATAGGTTCATAAACTTGGCAAGCAGTACTCCTCCAGCAGTGGCGGTTGCAAATGCTATAACTCCCAAGACCAAAACCAAGAGAGTTTTGTAGGTCAAAAAGCTCTCAGCTCTCATAGTACTCCCTATGGTCAATCCAAGAATTATTGTCATGATATTCATAAGTTCATCACTTGCTCCCTTCGCCAATCTATCAGTCACACCGCTCTCTCTGAAGAGGTTGCCTGTCATGAGCATTCCAACAAGAGGTAGTGCTTTCGGGGCTATGAAGCCAGTTATTATCATCGTTGCTATCGGGAAAACAACCTTCTCCCTCTTGGATACTATCCTAAGCTGCCTCATTTTGATTTTTCTCTCACTTCTCGTTGTCAGAGCCTTTATTACGGGTGGCTGAATAATTGGGACAAGAGACATGTAGCTGTAGGCTGCAACTGCGGTGGCTGCGAGCAAGTGGGGCGCGAGAATCGTGGTCGTGTAGATCGTTGTTGGTCCATCTGCTCCACCGATTATGCCTATGGATGCCGCCTCTTGAGGAGTGAAGCCGAGAAACAGAGCAGATAACAGGGCAGCAAAAATTCCTATCTGCGCCGCTGCTCCGAGCAGAAAGGTTTTGGGGTTCGCCAGTAGAGGTGAAAAATCGGTTAAAGCTCCAAGGCCGAGAAAGATTAGCAGGGGAACAATTTCGGTGTGAATAAGATACTCAAGAAAGTATCCGAAAATGCTCTCCTCCTCTTCCAGCCCTCCACCGGGAATGTTCACAAGAATCGCACCAATTCCAATTGGAACAAGCAATAAAGGTTCCATTTTCCGGTATATCCCAAGATAAACAAGTAGAAGACCCACGGTGATCATTAAAAGGTTTTCAATCATTCGATCACCGCGAGCACATCCCCCGCTTCAATCCTTTGCCCCTCCTTAACAAGGATTTCCGAAACCACACCGTCCTTATGGCTGACAATTTCGTTTTCCATTTTCATGGACTCGACTATAATTATCGGATCCCCAGCCTGAACACGATCTCCGGGCTTCACAAGGATTTTCAGAACAACACCGGGAAGCATGGATGTAACAACATCCTTTAGCTCCTCTTTTACTGAACTCTCGGTGGGTGTGACAGGAACTGGTTCCTCAAAGCTTTGTCCCGCAAATTCGGTTCTCTCCTGAATATCCTCAACAACGACCTCTGCCTCCTTCTCTCCCACCTTAACCCTGTAAAGCCCCTCCCTTAGCTTCTCAATCCCTACTTTGAAATCTGTACCATCAATTCTGATTCTGTAAAACTTCATTCCAACCACCCCGTAGCATAAACTCTGGCATACCTTTTCCAGTTTTCGGGACTCCTCACTTCTGGAACTTTAACGCTTTCATGCTGAATTATAGCTGCTGCTATAGCAGATAATTCAAGTTCACTGAAGGAACTGTAATCGAGATTTTTAGAGTTATCTTTATTCTCCGATCTTCCACCTCCCAGAATCCTACCCATAACCCACATGACAAATGCCAGTAGGGATAGAACAACGAAAACACCACCCATTCCTGAGACCGTGAGCATCAGGCCAATTTCATTCATCTCATTGCGAGCCAGTTGGAGAGATTAAAAAAGTTTAGCATGCACAAATAGGTGGTCTTTGTGATAGGGTTCAAGGTTTCCGTGCTTCATAACTTTAAATCTGCTCTTTATTTTTTTCAGCACATTATCAAAAACCTCTTCTGGTTCCACTGTAGAATCAATGCTCCTTGCTTTTACCATTATAAGAATCTCCCCTCCTTTCTTCAAGAAAAACTCCGTGTTTCTCTCCAGAATATCCACTTGGTTTTTCTGAGCTATGTCCTGATAGATGAAGTCCACCTTCTCCACAATCCCGCTGTATTTCCAAGGCTTAGATGCGTCGAAGAGAAGGGGTATGATGTTGTTCCTCTCCCTTACGAGTTCAAGCAGCTTCTCGAAGGGCTTAGCCGCATATTCAACAGCATAGATGAAACCCTCATCAATGATATCGGCAAGATGGCTTAAAGTTGTGCCACTCGCTGCTCCAAGATACAGAACCTTCTCTTCTCCCTTGAAATCAATTGTGTATCCCTTCAGAATCATTGCAGCGAGCTTGCTCCTCCAAGGAATCCACTCTCTAAAGCCATCAAAAACCTTCTCGCCGTAATGGCTGCCGTATCTACTTTTGGTCACAAGCATCCCGTCTGTGAGGTAAACGTTCCTCATTACCTTCTCAAGCTTCATTTTCTTCTCAACTCCTCGTAACGCTTCCTCAAACTCTCATAAAGGCTTTCGTCAACTTCTCCCCTAAAATAGTCTATTTTTGCGGCTATAGCGATTTTTGCTGCAAGAAATCTTGCCATTTTTCCCCTCTTCGACTTCGGCAATGTTCTTATGAAGGGGTGGAGAAAGATTATGCCGTGTTTGGGAATCTTTGCTTTCTTACCCCTTTTCATTCTTGCAAACGCCTTGTAAAGGCTCTTCTCCGCTCCTATCACCTGAATCTTGCTTGCCGGTAGCTTTACAAACCGCTCCATGCTCCCAGCTCTTTCAAGAAGCTTAGCAGCAACTTTTGCCCCTGCAATTTCCGTCAGGTTGGGAGCTATTTTGGTCATTATCTCTTCAATCTCTCTTTCAATTTTCTTTCTCAGATTTTTGAGTTCTTCAATCTTGTTTTCAAAGTCTGCAGCAATTTCAGTGTCTTTAACAGTCCTGATGTCCTCAAGCTTCTCATTCAGCATGTTTATTGCTTCCTCAACCTCCTCAAGAGCTTTCACGAGTGCAACCACGTATCTGTCCTCTTTCCTCAACTCTCGTTCTACGAGTCTCTCGGCAACAGCCAAAGCGACTTTCCTTAAGGAGGCGTAGTATCCAGTCTTTCCGCCAAAAACCTCGATTCCGACCTCAGAAATGCTGAAAGGAAGTGGTTCCTCATTTTCAGCATTAAGAAAGGATTCTTCGAGATTTGAACTCTTATCAACCCTTCCATCCTCGTAAATACCGAACCAAAGATTATACTTCAATTTCAACACCTCTGTTCCTCGCCTTTGTGATGTAGATCGAGCACTCAAAACCTTTGTCGGCAAAGTAATCCTCAATGTCCCTTGCAATACCTTTTGAGTTTGTGTCTGTAACTGCATATATCGCAGGACCGGTTGAGCTCATCCCGATACAATCTGCAAGGTTAAAGCTACCCCTGATTAACTCCCCATACTGCTCGACCTCTGCCTTCTTGAACCCGAGTTCCTGAATTCTTCTTATTGCCTCCCCGAATTCATCGAGATCCGCCTCGACCACCGATGGGAGCATTTTCATCAGAACTATGTGGCAGAGTTCCCTCACGTCATCAAGCGGTACAGGACAGTACTGCTGAAACAAATTTACCTCCTTCTTACCGGAAAAGCCCTTGAGGTTTGGCACTGCGATAATAACTTCCCAGTCTGGGAAGTCGTGACGGGCAATCAGAGGTGCGGGTTTTGCTCTGCTTGCAGAAGAGGGCAGAAAGTCCTTTTTCTCTTTCCGAGAATGACCTCCATCAACAACAAACCCGCCGTGGTCAAAAACAGCAACACCTATTCCAGAAGTCCCGCCTCTGCCCATTATCTCGGCAATTTGTCTTGTTGTCAAATTCAATCCGTAAAGCTCGCTGAATGCCCTACCCACTGCAAGACTGATCTGAGTTCCACTTCCAAGTCCAACATGAGCCTCGTAGTCAGAGAGAACGTTTATCTCAGCCCCCTTACCACAAAATTCCATCATTTTACTTGCCGAATTTTTAAATCTGCTTAAATTTAATGCAGAACCCTTTATAACAACATCTTCACTTTCTTTAGCGGTGAGTTCAACGCGAGGTTCATCCAAAGCCAACCCCACACCACCATCAACTCTTCCTATACTTCCATTGAGGTCAATGAGTGTGATGTGAATTCTTGATGGCGTTCTTAACCTTAATGGCATGTTTAGTAATCCATTGTAGGTTAAAAAATGCTTTCCAACGTTTATGAAATTAGTCTAAATAATTATTGTTGTTATGAAGTAAAGATTTTAATATAGTGTAATTACTTTAAGGGCATAGGATGAAAGTTAATGCCGGGATAATTGCGATAATCCTCGTAATAATCCTATTTCCACCATTAGCTGGAGGTATAAATAATTCATTGGGAAATGAAACGCTCATGGTTGACAAACTCTATTTTCCGGGTGATGTGGTAGTTATAAAATCCAACTTTTTGCCTGATAAAGCCTACATTGCTGACCCTACCGGAAAAATGTATGACCTGCAGTTTAAGGAAGAGAATGGCACGTATGTAGCAAAATTTTACCTTGATAAGGGCATAGTGCTTGGAAACTACACAGTGGTGGCTAACAACGCAACAGCAGAGTTCGTGGTTGATAGCTGGTTGATCGCTGCTGAATACAGCAATGGAAAAGTTTCGGGGAGTGTTAGATACTTTTACGTGAAGCCGGACTTTATCGAATACACCATCAAGCCCGATGGTGTTTCGGGTAGGCTCGAGATTAAAAACGGGAGTTTTGAAATCCCTGTAGAGCTGGGAGAGTATGAGATTGTTCTGAAATGCGGAAATGCTATTAAGGAAGTTGAAGTGTCACCAGAGCTGACAATAGCTGTTGATAATGTTTTGACTGAGAATGGAACGGCTGTGATTGAGGGCAGGGTGTTGCTGGACGGTTATCCCGCAAAGGCCAATTTAACATATTGGTTGGAAGGGGGAAAGATTAGGCAGGAAGAAATAAATGGAGCCTTTAACCTGAGTTTTTCAAAGTTAACGGGAGTTTTGCATATAAGGGCTGAAGCCTTTGGGCTTGTTGCAGAGAGAACGGTGGAGGTTGAGGCATTGGAGAAAGTTGTTGAAATTAAAAAGGTCTACTTTGCAAATGATGCTATCTTCATTAATGCTAATTTCAAGCCAAAAAAAGCTTTCCTGATAAATCCAGTCGGTAAAAAGATTACACTCAAGTTTAAGGACGAGAATGGCACGTATGTAGCAAAATTTTACCTTGATAAGGGCATAGTGCTTGGAAACTACACTGTCTACGTGGACGGAATTGTTAAACAGTTTATGGTTGACTTCTGTGAAATTTCTGCAAAATTTGATGGCGACGCAATAGAGGGGCAGGCAAGATGTTACTTCACAAAGCCAGAAGCCGTGAAATATACGATAATGGGCAAGAACTTCTCCGACGAGGGGTTTGCAGAGTTGATGGCAGGGAATTTCAGCATACCACTTCACGCACCACCTGGAGATTACACAGCATTGCTTGAATGTGGGAATGCCAAGCAGAAGGTTAACTTTAGCCTTGTAAAGGCTGAGGAGAAAATTTCAGCAAAGGACTTTTACTTTTTAAATGAAACGGTGTTGATCAACTCAACCTTCATACCCTCGGAAGCATATGTGGTTACACCATCCAACAGAACGGTGGAGTTAAACTTTTCAAGACAGGGTAAGTTCTACGTTGCCAAACTTTTGGCTGAAGAGGTCGGGAGGTATGAATTGCATGTTGATGGACTTAACCTAAGCTTTTTCGTTGATGATTACAGCATTAAAGCCAGCTACAATGGATCAGCGATCGTTGGTGAAGTTAAATGGCACTTCGTTAAGCCTGAGTTTGTTTATTACACTGCCGGAAAAGAGAGAGGGAGGGTTGAAGTGGATGAGGAGGGCAGTTTCGTTATTCCTGTTAAAGCAACTGAAACAGTAATGGTTGAATGCGGAAATGCTGTCAAAAGAATTGACACAGGCAAACCTAAAACAGAAAGGAAGGAAATTATTGCCTTTGACCCCGTTAAAAAGGTAATAGTGATAAAGAAGCATCAGAAAGATGAGGAGGCAAGATTCCAGATTAAAACAGTTAAAAAACTAATAAAACAACTTATTGAAGAAGAAATACCAGCCACGGAGGAAAACCTTAAAAAATTCAACCTGTCACTCGACGTTTTAAACACAAAAATTCAGTCGAAAAGGATTAAAGAGGATCTGATCAGGGTTGAGGTTTCAAACAAGCTTGAAACATGGTATCGGTTTAGCGTTAAGATACCTGAGGGATACAGGATTAAGGAGATTGTGGGAGATGACGGAAGGAGGATTGTAAATACAGTTCACATCAACAGGACGACTGGAGAGGTTGAAGGGGATTTGAGGTGGTACATCGAGAACGGAACGCTTTACTTCTACGACGACCCCATTTACGGATACAACATATCCCTCACCCCACCACAGCCCAACAGGTCAATAGCGATAGAACTCGCATATAGTGGAGCAAATGCTGGTGCAGGGCAGATTTCGGCAATCGTTTTTCCGTATTCTGCTGGGGATAGTCCAGCAACAATAGCAACCTACGACCATGCAGGCAGAACTGGGGATGGCGGATACGGATATAATATAGACATGGATGCTGGTTCAAAAATTGCAATTAAATTCCAGAGTGGCAACAGAGCAAGACAGTTCGGCAATCCCTACAGCGGGGGTAATCTTGGTAATGCCCAAATAAACCACATATCCAGAGACGATATTCTTCTCAACACTGTTCCCGGCGGGGAGCTTGAGAGTGTTATCGTAACGGATATGCAGACCCCTGCATGGAGGAGGGTTCAGCTAAACATAACTCAAAAGGTGATAATCAGAGACAACAACCGCTGGTTCGCAACTGTGTATTATGTGGAAAACATTGGAGCAAGAACTGCCACCAACCTCAGATTCTTCCAAGGAATGGATTGGAATTTCAGGGGAAGTTACTGGAACGATGACGCCTACTACGACTCCAACAATGACACGATTTATGGATACGACTCCAATGCTCCTGCGGGAGACATCCAATATGGTGGGTTCAGCTCAAACCTGCCAAGTTCCCAGCATGACGTGGGTTGGTACTATACAATCTGGAATAGAATAGCGGCGGACAATCTGAGAAACACAAACAGTTATATTGGAGATGCTGGAACAGCCTTAGCTTGGGACTTTCCCTCTCTTGCTCCTGGAGAGAAGATCGTTATACCGATAATCTGGGGTCTCGGTTACGATCACGATGATATGATTAACCAGATCAATGACGGGAAATCAAAGCTGTTCGATGCTGGCATTCTATCCATAGATGCTCCCGCAAACAATTCCAAGTATAATCCATCCACTGCAGGTGTCGTTTACTTCAACGCAACTGCTGCGCTTTTCGGGTTAGTTGATGCCGAGAACCTTGAGGTGGTATTTAACGTTACGAGGGTTGGTGGAGGGTGGAGTTACCAGAACACAACCTATGTTAACCTCTACGTGCCTTACGCCGAGACCTCTACAGTCTCATTCCCTCTCAATCTGTCTTCCCTGCCCTACGGGAAATACAAGGCTGAGTTCAGGACGAATTTACCAAACGATCAGAACTCAACAAACGATGTAAAGTGGATATACTTTTACATAGTGGCGTTTACAGTAGAGCCTGACCAGCAAAAAACAGCCAATCCCGGATCGGAGGTTTATTACAACTTCACCTCAGCAAACTATTTCGCAGCAGGTAGGTTTGATGTCAGCATTACCTCATCAACCAAAGGGTGGGCAACGAGACTCTACAATGGATCGAACCTTATAGCAGAGGATTCGGACGGGGATGGGGTGTGGGATACAATCAATGAGGACTCCAACGGAAACGGAGTTCCGGACATTTTCCTACCCTACGGGATTGGCTACGTCAACGTTTCCAAGGTGATTCCCTCAACTGCCCCTCTTGGGGAGACAGATACCACAACACTCAACTTTTCCAGCATCTCATCACCGGACATCAACGATGATGTTAGAATGTCAACCTCCACACCACAACCGCCAACTGAACAAAAGCAGTTTTATCTACACCCAGACTCGGTCATGAACACGTCAAAGGCTGTTCAAGGGATTACGGCTGTTGAAGCCTCGACGATAGAGTCATGGTATCAATCCCCACCGTTTGCCTCAACCTTTAGGATTTATGGTAGAGTTTTCGTAAATCTGTGGATGAACTCTTCTGCAGCTGCAACGAATCAGGTTGCAGTCTCTGTGATAAAGACGGATGGTGTTAGCTCTGAGGTGATTGGAACAAACGTCTCTCAGCTTACCATGACTACCTCACCCAATCTCTACACCTTGACAATACCCCTCACTTCCCCAATCACCTTTAATCGGGGAGAGTATGTAATTCTGAGGATTGACAATCCCAGCACCAACGATATTTTCGTGTTTCAGTCCACAACTTATGACTCTAATATTACCCTCAACACCACCACCTATGTTAAAGTTGCTACTGTTTATTCTTCCGAATGTCTTTCTGGAGAACCCGTCAGGATTTACACAAACGTTACAGACCCAATAGGCTCTTACGACATATCCTCGGCAACCATCAGAATATATTTTGAGAACGGTTCTCTGGCAGAGAGTGGAGTTATGAACATGAACACAACCGACCCTTCATCTCCGTCCTTCTGGAAGCTTTTTGATTATTCAACCGTACTATCTCAGGGGAACTATACCGTGAACGTTACTGCTGTGGAGAGCAATGGGGTAAATTACACAGCAAGCCTAAAACTCTCCTGCTCTGTTCCAATAACTCCGAGAAACGTTACCGCAACCTTATCTATGAACAGCAGCATGATCAAACTCGATATTTACGCGGCGGAGGATGTTTCAGGTATCAGAGTATACTGGATAAAACCCGGCAATCTGTCCATAACATCAATGACCGGTGATTTTGACGTAAACGGCACATCGGGAAGTGTTTACTGGTGGGAGTTCAACAACATCGCCGCTGGAACAACAAAGCATGTATACATAACCGTTTCTGGAACAGGGGATTTTAGCATGCTTCAAGCCTTCAACATCGGTGTTGATCCAATCACAGCAAACCACGAAAGGAATATAACCAACTCTGGATAGTTAAAGCATGGACGTTGGAATAGTTGAGGAACTCTCAAGAATGCTTGCTGGAAGAAGAGTTGTAACTGAAGAAGAAGTTAGAAGAAAGGCAATAAGGTGTGCCTTCAAGATTCTTGGTCCCAAACTCGCTGATGTGGATGATGTTTTGATTGAAGAAGTTGCTTGCAGCCTTATTGATTGTCCAATCAGCCTCAAAAGTCTCCACTTCTCTGAGAAAGTTAAGATTGGAGACGTTTTCTTTTACCACCTGCACACAGAGAGGCCTGAAAGAGAGGATTTTGAGGAGGCTCATGAGGAATACTTAAAATCGAAAGAATTTCTTAACAACCTTAAACCAATGCAGGATACCACGGACAGGTTTTTTCAAGGTTACAGCGTAAGAGGGAATTATTTAAGAGAGTATTTTAAGGAGAACAGAAGGTACTACGTTTTCTACTCCACAATCGAGGATGTATACGAGGACGTGGAGAAACATCTGGAAATTGCCCGAAAAGCTGACGGAGAGTATGTTGTGGTGGTGCCGACGGAGAAAGAGCTGAATCCCTTCCTCAAGTTCTTCAAAAGATACTCTGAAGATGCTAAGAGGAGCGAATTGAAGGTATGGGTTGTCAATCCTGAGACAAAAACGATTGACCCGTTCATCGGATACCCAAAGGATTTCAAGCTGCTAAAGGGGTTCAAAAATCCCAAGGCCGCCGCATTGGTGAGCACCTACTGGAGGGTTGATGTCAAGGAGTTGGACTGAGATTTGGGGGATATATTTCTACACTCTTCACACCTGAAGGCAACCTTTATAATCCCATTTGAATCTCCTCCATCAAGGGGCCGGTAGCTCAGTCTGGTAGAGCGTCGCCTTGGCATGGCGAAGGCCTGGGGTTCAAATCCCCACCGGTCCATGCTTTTAAGACTTTTGCTCGATTGTCTTACTAGGTTGTTGGAAATTTTTTAGAACCTTCCAGCACAAATCCAACCCATGCTTCGCTCTGCGTCACCAAACAGGGACAAGTTAGCTGTCATTTCCTGAAGACAAACTCTGTGAAAGCTTGTCACCTTTCGAATGAGAGATTACTCAGAACTTTCGAACCCCTGACATGATCAAAAATTAGCCTTTTGGTAGCTCTCTTAAACGACGAATAAACGGATCAGAAATAACTTCTTCCCGTTCTTGTGAGTATTTCATTCATCCTGTCAACACTTTCTCTCAGATTCGATATCTCTTTCAGAATTTTGCAAGGTACCTCTCAAACATTTCAGCATCAGCTCCCTCCCCTCTTCTTGGGATAGATGCGAGATTTTCTGAGTCTCCATCCAAATTAAAAAGTCTGAAGTAGTATGTCGCCTTAACAACAAGCCCAATTCTCTTCAAACTTTTGAGAACCCTGCTCAGGGTCTTGTTCAGAGAGCTCTCGCTAAGCCCTGCAAAGCTTTTTAAGCCATCTTGCCTTCTTTGCAATCTCACCAAAGCTCATGGGCTCATCTCTTACCGCAAGCATTAATGCTATATCAAAACATCTTTCTCTGCCCTCCCCCCTTAACCTCTCTTTCAATAAATTCTCTCAGCTCACCTCTTGTAAAACAAGGCAGGCATTCAAGCAGCTCATCCCAAGCGCATACAAGTTCATCAAGCTTGTGCCTGTATCTTATGTATTCATTTCTGTGAGTGGATTTTGGCGGTTTCTCCCCAAGTTCCTTAATTTAAAGGATGAAATCATTAAAATTTTCCAGTCTCCTTTTCACATACTCGGTTCTGCTCCAGAAGATAAGGAATTACAGGCTCTCAAGACCGGAAAGGGACGAACTCAGGCATATGATAGTGATTGAAGAAGCGCAGAATGTGCTCAAGCGCGACAGCGAGGCTAGCTCGATAATCACCGCAACCTACCGCGAGATAAGGAGCCTCTGCGAGGGGGTAATTGCGATAACCCAGATGCCGAGCGAGTTCAGCAAGGATGCTCTCGCGAATACAAACACCTTCTTCGTCATGCGCCTTGTGCATGGTGAGGATAAGAGAGCTATCCGCGACATTCTGGGACTGGGCGATGAGCATCTCCGCATACTCGAGCACCTCGAGAAAGGTGTTGCGTTCATGAAAACAGATGGGCTCTGCCTGGTGAAGGTGCCGCTTGTGAAAGTGGAGCAGAAAGCTGAGCAGAAAACCGAGCACAGAGCTGAACGCAGAACCTCTCAAACACTCTCTGCACGGAGAGCAAGGGCAAGGGAGGTTGATAAACATGCAAGCGATCTGACAGAGAAAGAGTGGCTCGTGCTCAAGTGCATTGCCGAATCCACAGCATGCAACAACTCCCAGCTGCAGCGTGCCTGCAGAATTTCCAATGACGAGCTGAAAAGAATCATCGGCAGACTTATCGAGAGGGGTTTTGTCAGGTATGCCTATGCAAAGAAAAAAGGAGCAGGCAGGAGACAGAAGATCTTCTTCCTGTTTCCCTATGGAGGGGAAGCTTACAGGCAGAGGTTTGGTGAATGGCCCGATGTCGTCAGAACCAGAAAGAGAAGGAAGAGATTGAGCCACAGGGAGATGAAAAGAATGGTCATGGAAACTCTCGGAATCAGAGGAGGCAGATTCGGAAGGTTTGACATAATCGCAGAGGATGGGCCTATCGAGATCGAAACAGGGAGCAACAGAAATGATCAGATCTACGAGAACATCAAGAAGAGTGTTGAAGAATTCGGGTTTGCGAGGTTTGTAGTTGTGGATGAGATTACCTTTAACGCTGTGCTGCAGCAGGCGGCGAGGGTATAGGTTTGATAATAAGAAAAAAATTCAATGTAAAGATAAATATGTATTCAAAAGTTAGAATTTGCAATTCAGAAAAGTTTCATGAATTTTTATTCTAATTCTCATATATTTAGTTTTTCGATGATCTCTGCAAATCTTGCAAGTCTCTCTGAATGGATTGTAGATTTTAACGATAAAAGAAATTTCATAAAATTGAATTGTTTTTGTAGGCTTTTACCGATAGGCCCGAGATGATGAAATTCACATTCTTTACAAAGTTCTGCACCTTCTCGGAGTTTTATTCTGTGTAGAGGACAATAGACTAAACTTCCGATTGAATCTTTTTCAATTATTTTGCAATCTTTATGTAAGCAAAATAAATCAATAATCTCTATGCTATCTCCAAATCGTAGTTTTTGATCAAAACGTAAAATAATATCGAGAGAATCTCTAATTTTACTTCTAAGGTAGAATGGTTTAAAATATATTTCATCACCGTGGATCATAAAGAATGGGGATAGATATGCCGAGAAAAACAGGTCTACGTTCTCTAGAAATTGTGGATGTATGTCGCTGACATCTTTACAAAAACGATAAGTGATGTTTTGTAGAAAATTAAAGACTTTTTTGAAGTCTGTACGTTCCATGACTAGCAATCTTTTCCTTAACAGATAATAATTGTACAAAAAAAATGATAAGATATGCCCTAGTATGTATCCGGTGTCTACGCGTTCCATTTGAAAAATTACGTGCTCAGGTATGTGCGAGTCTTCATTACTGGAATTTACTTCTTCAAATACTAAGAACGCCACTTTATCACCTTTTTTTAATGTTTCAACTTTATTCTGAATTCTACGGTGATATTTGACGATATAGCTTCGTTTTCTGCTTTGAGAGTCTAAGTACGGTATTTTCAAAGAAACTTCTCCATCTCGAATGTTTTTTACAATACCAACACATGTTTTAAGATTTACATACTTTTTTTCGTATTCCTCGCCTATAGTGCGTATGTATATTTTTCTGAAATTTATAGGGCTAACGCGAGCAAAGATCGTTTCCCCTATTTCTTTGAAGTATGGAGCATAAAGCCATTCGTAGACTTTACTCTCTTCCACAGATATTCTTTCTGCTCGATAAGGATGAACTTCGTTAGGCAAACGTATTCTATAATTACCTTCAAATTTTAATGCACGATCTTTTCTACCAGATACTTCTAACAAAATTTTCTCTAACGTCTGTTTGGATTTCTTTGAAGGCCAAAGGACAATAGAAACGAAATTTTCTAGTTCAGGTGAAATCCCGTGATAGTGTATCCTAAAACTTAAAATTCCGACAAAAGTCTCTTCTCCTGGTGTTTCACCCTTTTCACTGAGCAATGAAACGGTTATGGGAGCGAGCTCGTCTCCAGAAATTAACCCATTCTTGTCAACATGTATACCATTTTGATTTACAATTTCTAGAACTTTCTCTAAATCTAATTTCAATGTCAGGAGAAAATTTTTGCCTCTCTTTATTTTATAAATCTGTAGTTCTTCACGATTCCAAATTTTGTCTAGGAGTTTAACAAAATCTGTCATAATTTTCCGAACCTTTTTGAATGTATAAGCAGCTTCCTAATCTCCTCGTAAGTTTTTCTAACACATTCTTCATCAGTTGAGAAATGAAACGTCTCGTGGTTTTTCCACATTTCTGGAGAGAAATTTGCTGAAGTAAAAATGACCGTCCTATTCTTTGATGAATGAGGATCAATTAATATTATTTTTGAGTGTACAATTCCAGGAAGATGATTCTTTAATTCTTCTTTGTAGGTGTACACCTTAATACCGTTCCGGGTTAACTTCTCGAGAGCTTCTTTGTGTCTTATAACCGTTGGTTCTTTTACGATGACGTTTATATCTATCTCCCGGTCTAATGATAACTTAATAGCTGAAAGAATGTCAGCCCAACTACGAGGCGGTTCATCAGGCCAATGGATTTTGTCATCAGTTATATACAGGCTTGTGATGTAAATTTTTTCCTTTGCACTTCTTAGTAATTCTTTCAATTCTAAAACCCCATCAAAACTATAAACGTCAGAAATTATTGTTTTAACGTTTTTACAATTGAAGTAGTTTATAATTTCTGTTGTAGATTCAGGTATCCTCGTTTTAAGATATGTTAATGCTAGTGCTAGTACCCTTTTGTCGATATATGGAACATCTCTTTTTCTTCTATAAGACCACAGGCAGTTTGGACATCCAGTTTCACAATCACATGAAAGAATCATTTCTGCAGCTTCTCTTAGTATTGTTCCGAATTTCTCGATAATTTGTGAAACGTAGCCTACTCCTCCATCAACATTGTCGTATAGAATAATCTCTCTTTCTTCCACTTTCACTTCGCCGTCTATCTCTCCATCTTGTGCAAAGAGTACTTTTTGAGCTGCATTTATGATCGCATTTTTCAAAGTGGTCAAGAAAACTTTCAGATCCTCTTCACGAAGTTCTGTTCCAAGTATCTTGCTAACGTTTTTTGGGATCTTTATAGAGATAACGTTAGTTGGCATCCTGTGATATAGAGCTATTTTCTTAAACTTCCCATCGCAGATTTCTTTTCCTTTTCCGCCCATTTTTCTGTGTTTAGTTTCTGACAGTTTTTCTCTCATTTTTCCGCACTTTTCGCATAACTCAATTGGTCTCTCTTCACCATTGATAACGACTTTGTCAACAATTTTTATGAGTTCAATGTTTCCATAATCTACAAGTTTAAGATTAGGGTCGAGTGAGCAATCTATTACCCTTCGTGGCTGTTCAGTAAAAAATATATTAGAAACAGCTTCCTGGTAATATCTCAACTCAAATACATTTTCAGGCACTCTCTGAACGTAGATTATGTTTGGCTCGATTGCCTCTAATTTATGTAATTCAACATTATTTTTGGTGTTGTGGCTTCCGCATAGTGGACATTTAGGTATAAGATCATCCACGTCTGTTGTAATAAATCTCTCACAACGCGGACATATGTAGAAGATTTGCTGATTTGGTTTTAAGATTTCCATGTCGATTCCTACAGACTTGTAGATCTTCTTTTTTAGAAAGATTCTCATGAGTGGAGCACATTCTGTAATTGCAATACTTCTAGAACGGCCTTCAAAACTTTCATACTCGTACAAGTCTCTTATTTCTACATATACCCCCGGAAAAGCGTAGCGTGGTAGGACATTGACGTCCATTAAATACGATATTACTGAATTTTCCTCTAAGCGCTTGATAAGCTCGTCTATTCTTTTAACTTTTTCCCAGTCTCTCTTTTGTTCAAAGTATTCTCTATAGTTTCTATAAGTTTCGATTTCACGGTTAAATCTCTCTAAAGCTTCTTTGAGCTGTTCTTTGAATTTTTCGACCATTTCTAGGATTTTCTGGTCATTGAGGTAAGGATATGGGAGATCTCCAAATACTCTACTAATTTTTTCTATTATCTCTATTTTACGACTCTCTATCTCTTTAAACATATTTTGTAGGATATCCTCGTCAAACTCGGAGATTTTATTGGGATACAAATTTTTGGAGTGTACAAAGAGTATTTCAATGATGGTTGCATTTACATGTTTTTGAAGAAGATATTGATTTGTTACGTCTATCTTGGGCGCTTCGAATTCTCCTCTGATTAGTTCTTCGGGGTGTTCATAGTAGTATCTGTCTATGGGCGAAAGGTACAAGAAAGTATTATTGAAGGCTGTTCTTTCTTTTCTACCTGCTCTACCAACCCGTTGGATATAATTAGCAGGAGAAGGTGGAGCTTTGTACAAACCTACAGAAATTAAATCGCCAATATCTATTCCTAATTCAAGAGTTGGTGTTGCAGCTATAACGTCATACTTCCTTCCTTCAACCATGTTTTTCTTAAATTCTGTTTCGACTTCATGTCTCTCGTCAAGCGGTAGTGCGCCTGTATCTTCTGCGGTGGACATTTTTACTGGTTCATCTTTTTGGTAAAGTTGGAAGTAGTAGTTCGAATTCTGCATTGCAAATTCTCTATAATCCAGGGCTTCCAAAGTGCCTTGGCAACCGTATCGGGGGCAGATATTAGATGGAGAAGCCGTGAATACGCGCTTACACTTCTTGCAACGGAGTATTCTTGTGGGAATCTTTATAATTATTTTGTTATCATTGATTACATATCCATTTGCCTCATCGCGGTAATATTTTAACTTTTCACTAATTAAAATATTCATCTGCTTTAAAAACTCAAAACTAGCTTTGAGTATCTGTTCTATCTTGCCTTTATTCGAAGTGTTGAAGGCTTTTTTGGTTAGAGATGAAGCTGTCCTCTTAGCTAATAGATCTCTTATTCTTACGCCGCCTTCTCCTTTTCTAAAACCTACTGAGTATCCGACAACATAGTCTCTAGTAGGAGGAGTTTTGTCTAGACCTTTTATCGCTCCATCATGTCGCAAAATATGTAACAAAGAAATTAAGTACTCTCTCCAGAGTGAAATATTGTCCTTCTTTGGAAGGTCTTTTTCAGAAGAGAAGATTCTCCACACAGAGGAAAACTCATCATAGTCTTCGAGTCCTAAATAAGTAACTTCTATCAAGCCTAAACTCTCTAGTGATCTCTGTGCAGCAGTAGAGCAAATCTCTTCTAGGAGTTTTGATCTAATCCAAATTTTTGTATCTCGATCCAGGCCTATATACCAGTCATAGATATTTCTATACAATGCATCTTCAAGAAGTTCAGGAAGAAATATTCGCTGCTTAAACTTTACTATTTTGTATAATAAGGTTCTTATAGTGTGATCAAAATGTGTATCTTCAAGTCTTTTTGCAAGGTATGAAGCAATTTGTCTATTGTCTGTGAATATTAGAAGTTTTTTGAATTGTTTCGGTAATACTGTATAGATTTTATCAAACACAACTGTACTTGCTGTGTCTGAGCTCATGAGTATTGGGCTTAGCGCCGAGTATGGTCCGTAGCTATTACCGCAATAAGGGCAATTAATAACTCGAGTATCCTTTTTAAGTACAATTTTCCTTTCCACTTCGTAAACTCTTGGTCTAACAAATATGTACGCTTTTCGAATATCTATAGAGCTACAGAGTGGGCATGTTGCGTCTTCAGGAGTTAGTATTGCTCCGCAATCTAAGCATCTATTTACTTGTACATAACCCTTCTTTATCTCAGGAGGCTCCTCGTACGAGATCCATAATGGAATTGAATTTGCGGAGTACTCAGATGAATACGAAAGTTTTGCAATTCTTTTAGAGATCCCATTATGCTTAGGAAGATCGAAATATTTTGATATTTTCTTCTTCAACTTATTTTTGTCTGAGTACTCGTTAAACCATTCTACAAACTCGTTTTCGGCGACGTAGATAATATAGAATTCATGACCGCAAAATCTGCAAACTCCAACTTCGTCAACTGAGGCTTTACAGATTTCACACTTATCTCTTGGTGTGATAAAGATTTTTGAGCATTTGTTGCATTTGTATACTCTTTCAATCGTCTTAAAGAAGTTATGTACAGTGACGCTAATCAAAGGAAGTGTGGGACTATTCGGGTTTGGAAGCCTACTGCCGAGTTTTAGGTAGCTCCATATCACGTTTTCTAAAGTTTCAGAATCCATATTTGCTATTAGTTCAGATAGTTCTCTCCTGCTACGAATTTTATGTAAAATTTCCTCCAAACTTTGTGGTTTTTGTAGTTCGGTAATTAAAAATTGAAATAGAGGATTTTGAAGTAGGGCCTCGCTCAAGATCTCTAATTTTGATTTACCCTCCTTTGAAGCGTATTCTGAATTGATTTTTCTTAGTATATTCCTAAAAGTAGTCTCATCAATCGATTTCTCTAAATCTACTATATCAACTTCTTCTATTGGTTCGAGGGTTTTTAGTTCTATAGGTTTAGGAAAACTGTACGGTTCGAATGTAGCTTCGACTACATCTTCAATACTAAATTGAGAGCCGAAAATACTACTCGCAAATTCTGCTATCTTCTTCTTTCTTTCTTGCTCATTTTGTATACTTGAAAGTGTGGCGCTTGTTCCTATACAAATTATGTTGTTTCCTATATTCTTTCTTTTAATCTTCTTATTAAAAAGGCAATGTCTATTCCTTTGGAACCTGTATATGTATGAATTTCATCCAAAACGACGAATTTAACAGCTTTCTTATCCAGCCAAGAACTATCCTTCTTTCTAGTTAGTATGTGCTCTAGTTGGACGTAATTAGTAATTAGAATATCTGGGGGGTTTTTCCTCATTCTATCCCTTGTTAGTATCTGATATCCAAACTTTACACTTTTGTTTAGTGGACAATACAAAACCTCATCATTAGCAGAATATCTAATTTGCTTTGTATCACAGTTTTCGGGGCAACCATAAATTCTCCTTTCCAAATCAGTTAAAAAACAATTTTCTGTAAACCTTTCTAATTTTTCGAGTTCTCGTTTATCTTTGGGGGTATCGCCAGTATATATAGCAAAAGTGATTTTCTCACTTTCTGGCAAGTCTTTATTAAGTGTCCACAGGATTTTGCGCAATCTTTCTACTTGATCTTTAGCGAGCGCATTCATGGGGTAAATTAAGATAGCTTTAACACCTGGCTCTCCTCTGTGCTCATAGCAGTATTGTAGTATAGGTATCATGAAGATCTCTGTTTTACCGCTTCCTGTAGGTACTGCTGCTATTACGTTCCTACTATCTATAATTTTGCTAATTGCTTCTTCCTGATGTACGTAAAGTCGTTGTATGTTGGAAAAAGCCTTTTTAACAGCTTGACTGATTCTTTCCCTCTCAAATTCTATGAAGAGATCTCCTTGTTTTATGGGTGGTAGAATGGAGATATAAGGTCCGCGCCAAAGATACTTTGTAGGAATTTGCTCTCTAAGAAGTTCTTGAAGCTCTTCGTTATTAGGTGCGAATGATGTTAGGAAGAATTCAAAGTACTCTCTTTGGATGTTTTCAGTAGCTTCAAGAGGATTAAACACGCTTTTTATCAACACTTGTAGACACCTCGAGGGACTTGAGTGAATCCAACCACTTTTTCATTTGACCAAGTCTCTCCCCTATTTTTCCCTTTAAACATATTACATTTATTCTTCTATTATTTGAAACTAACTCTTCCAACCATCCATCAAGTACTACAAGATAATCATTTCCCAAATTAATTAAAATATCAGAATAATTATTAGTTTTTATTATTGTCTCTAAATGTTTTGTGATTGAAGCCCTTAGTTCGCTGGCTCTTCTAGAATTCATGCGTAAGTCATACTTTTTAATTGGTTCAAAAGCTTCTATGAGACCGTATTTAGCAGAAATTATGTAAACATCCAGAAATGGTATGTTGGCGTATTTTCTTAGAAGTTTAAAGAAGGGACCATCATAAAGGTCTATCGCTGGGAGCTCGCCTTTTATGTTCTTTTTTGTTTTCGAGCAAGGAATTATAAGTAATTTCCTTTTTATTTCAAGGTAATTTGAAAATACGTTAGTGTAAAGATATTTTTTAACTTGAATAAATCTTCTTTCCCTCAATTCCTCTTTACTTTTAGTGCTTTTTTCTTCGGGGGTAGGAGGTTTATAATTTAGAATCCAGCCCTTATAATCAGCTCCAAATATTTTGTAACTTCTGAATAATTCAATCCTTTTGGGGTGGAAACAGCCCAACAAAAATAGCCAATCGTTGGGATATTTTGCTCTAATTTTTGCAACTATGTTTTTTAGAAAGTTCTCATCCCTAACTCGAACGTATCTGCTTGAATTCTCTATTTTTTTCAAAAGACCACCAATTGCTATGTACTCATATCCTAGTTTTTTCAGTTCTTTATAACACTCAAGATATTCTTTTACGTCATTTCCTTGTGCTACACCAACTAATTTAAAACGATAATCACCATCTTTATAAATTCTCATCGCTTCGTTTGCACTCTTTATTGTTTTATCTTTATTTTTGAGAACATCAATAATAACTCCAAATTCTACATCCATTTTTTCATAAGTTTCAAACAAGCTAAAGTAGTCATGTTTACAACCATCTTTTGAGAAAACGCCAGAATCCACCATTTTTATAATATTTTTCTCTTTATAATTTTTGAATTCTCTTTGGAAATTTTTCGATGTGTTTGCATGACCCATAAGACCGATTCTGAACGGTAGTTTGTTTATTTCACAGAACTTTAGAAGTTCTAGAGACATAGGCCTGTCAACAACAAAAAACGGAATGGGGTATACTGTTCTCATTCTAGGTCCCTTTTTCACAATTTAAAAATGAATTAGAGAATTTCTCAGTGTTTTTAGTCCCATTTTTGTACATAGATCCACATCTCTCTACTGATCTATCCAGAGCTCCTTCGTAACACATTAAAATTTTTGGAGTTTCTTGAATCATACAAACACCTCTCTTAGAATATAGCATCACACAAATTTAAGAATTTCACCCTATATGGCATTTTGAAGTAAATAACTATTGAAAGTTTCACGCGTTTTAATCTGCAACCCATTCTGCAAATCCATCAAAATTCCTTTTCTGGGCTTTCTGGAATTTTCTGTATTTGTATGCGATGCGCAAAGCCTGCAACTCACTCTCACAGCTACAAACCCATTAATAACATAACCATTTCTCCCATCGCTCCTCTTTTTTCCAGAACAAGAATCTTTTATCCTCTTTTTTCAATCACAATGACAAGGTCACTTAATTTTCTCTAATTCTCCATCTCCTCAAGAATTCTCTCAATCTTCTCCTTCAGTTCCGGCAAATCCCTCTCAACAATTTCCCACACGAGATCAAGATCAACTCCGAAATACTCATGGATGAGTATATCCCTCGTTCCAGCAATCTGCTTCCATGGCACATCCGGGTACCCTATCCCTGAAAGTCCTGCGGAATGTTCTTGACAGCCTCTCCTATTATCTCGAGTCTTCTCAGAACTGCATCCTGAACCTGATGATTTTCCATGAACTCCTCTCTGCTCACACCCTCTGTGTACTCCTCTATCCTCTCTATGCTCTCAAGAACGTGCAGCAAAAAAGTTTTCACATCCTTCTTCATAGAATATCAACCTTCTCCCTGAGAATTCTCTCCCTGAGAAGGGGATGGAGGGATTTGTAGGTTAAAACATCAACGTCTCTCTTCAGCTTCTCCTCGAGCTCTATCTTAAGCCCTGCAAGATCAAGCAAGCTCTTTCTTCCCTCGAATTCCACCAGCAAATCAATGTCGCTATCTTCGCTCATCTCCCCTCGCACGACAGAGCCGAATAGACTTGCTCTCTTCACTCCATACTTCCTGAGCACCGGAATCATTGCATCCCTTATTTCCTCAATGGTCTCCATCTCCAGCACCTGATTATTATTTTCCTCGATAACTTAAAAAGATTCACCTGACTATCTCAATTCTGCAGCCCTGCTTCTCACCGATAATCCTCTTCACCCTCTCAGCAACAACTTCATCGGGAACTACAAGGATGACATCCATACCTCTCCGCACGTTTTTCTCGTAATTTCTCAAAACCTGCTCGGGATGATCCGCTCTCACCTCAACCTCTATCGCAGTTTTTCTCCATCCATCATCAGTTCTTTTGAATGCAATCATATCCGGCTGCTCCTCCCTGCCTCGCTGCGGTGGGAATATGACAGCGTAGCCCTGAGCTCTCAGCATGTCAGCATAAGCCCTTGCAAGCTTTGTGTGCAACTCGCCGCCTGTCCTTGCAGCTCCACTATGCCCGCAGCAGAGCCCAAGTCCCTTCTCCGATAATTCTGCCATGATTCTCGGTCTTCCCTTCTTCTTTCTTTCAACCCTCCTCGTAACAAAACCGAGTTTCTCTGCCCTCCCAACCAGAGCTGACACATCACCAGCGCTAATTCCAGGTCTGATTTTCCTGTACTCCTCAAACAGCTCGCTCATGCTCATGCTACCTTTCAGCAGGATGTTGAGAAGCTCGTATATCTCCGGCTCTTCCTGAGCGATCTCTTCATCATCACCGATCTCAAACATCGCGCGCATTCTTTCCAGAACGTGGGAAAGAAAGGAATTCCTGTAGATTACCGGAAGGGTCGTTAGCTCGACAATCCTTGCCTCACCGCCAAACTCTCCGCGAATGCATGCAATTGCCTTTCCATCTGGGAGAGATACAAGTTTCTCAGCAAGCTCCTCCCTCCGAAACTCCTTGCAATCACCCTTGCATCATCTCCTGAGACTCTGAATGCAATCTTTATGCCTGCGTTGCCAAGTATGTCATTCAGAAGCGCCTCAGGGAGTTGCTTAGTGTGCTGGTGTGCGAGCACCGCTCCCAGACTGTACTTCCTGCCCTCCGAGATTATGTTTCCCAGGGTTTCGAGATGGGAGAACAGCTGGAACTCATCCAAAAAGAGCACGACTGGAAACCGCCCACCCCTCGAAAGAGCTGCAAACCACACCCTTGTTATCACCGCAGAACCAAGAAGTGTGCTCACAGCTTCAGATAGCTCACCTCTCGGCAGCCTGAAGATAACGAGTACTCTCTCTTTAATGAGCTCCTCGATCCTCACCGAGGACGGCTTTCTGCAGAGTATCCTGCTCAGAAACCTGTTGTTCACAAATGGCGCGAGTTTGTTGAGAACAGCATCTGTTCTTCCTCTGGGCAGCTTTTTCAGCTCCTCCTGAAACTCCCTGTCATGCATTTTACCGCTCACGAGGTTGTAGAGATCTTTCATCGTTGGGGAATCGTCTCTCTCGTACAGAACTCGAAGCCCATCCTGAAATATCCTGTTCAGCGACGGTCCCCAGTACTGCCTGCCGTAGAACTTTCTGAAAAACTCCGTGATCTCTCCGATGATTCTCTCAACAGCAATCTCCCTGTTCTCATAGCTCTCCAGTTCCAGCGGATTCAGGGAGAACCTCACCCTGAGAGGATCAAAGAGATAGACGTTTCTCAGGTCAGCAGGATTCACAGCTCTCACGACGTCGAAAGCAAGCTCTCCATGCGGATCGATCACAATGCAGCATGCTTTTTCCTCAAACGCCTGCACAGCCTCATTTGCCAGAAGTGTGCTCTTTCCAGTTCCTGTAGCACCGATGACATGCTGGTGCTGCATCAGCTCATTGCTTACGTCTATTTCTATTTTTGAGAGACCTCGAACTCCCAGTACCACGCCCATAAAAATTCAAAAATAAACAGATCTATAGAAAAATTTGAGAGAGCTCGGTGCAAATGGATTGGTGGGTTGGCTGGTGTTGAATATGAGTGGAAATAGCATAAAGTACTATGATGAGAGTGACTTAGCAAAAATAATCTCAGAGTGCTTTATAATTGAGATGGCTACCAATCTCGAAGAGTTTAGGGAATGGCTTAAAAACTTCCATAAAAAGGAGTTTGACGATGAAGTCTTTCTCGGATACAGATTCTTCATAGAAACCGCGATGAGAACGCTACTGATCTCAGTGAAAGAGGGAAATATAGGTTTCCAGCAAGATTTTGAGTTCTATAGAGCAAGTTTTAGGGGCGTTAGGATTGAAGATGTCCCAAACACTTGTGAGAAAGTTATTGTGGTGAAGAGGATATGGAATATTTGTAAAAAGCTCAGAAAAAGTAGAATTTCAACAATAACGTCAGTATTGGATCAGATAAGGCAAGAAATAGTTAAGCCATTCATGTTCGTATTCGAGAAACACGCGTCACCCGTGGTGAAGGAAATGGACAAGTTTCAGGCACTGAAGTACTCCGCAATGTTCTTTCTCAACTTATACCTAAACGACTCACATAGGGGCTTACCATATGGTTATTTTCTGTCTGTTCCCATGTTTGAAGGGAGTCTTACAGGAAAGTATCTAAAAATGGTCTACCAAGGATATGTGTATACCCTTCAGTTCGTCTGGTTCAAGTTGCTGGGGAACAAATTTGCGGAAACTAAGCTTGTTGACCTTCACAGGGCATGTGAGATTTATGCTGAGAAGGCAAAGCAATCAATCGAACTTGAACTAGGAATCCCGGTAAGTGAGGAGGAGCTGTTGGAGGAGGAGCGCGTTTTTCATGATGAGGATGCTGCGGACATTCAAGCAGAGGTTCGACCAATGACTAAAGAGGAGGTTAACCTTTTAAACAAGCATAGAGAAGAACTTGAAGAGATAATTTGCTGGTACGCACTCGATGAGTTTTTCACGGTCATTAACGAAGAGATCGTAAAACCCATGATGCGGAAATTCTCGATTAAACTTCCATTTGACAGCTCTCTCAAGCTGAAAGGCGAGATTGATAAGGGTATATTTTCTGAACTCCTCAATCCAGAAGGAGTGGATGATCCAGAGTACATGAGCAAGAATGATGAGAACTCAATAAAAAAGAGATTGGAACAATTATTCCTCTGGTACGATGTTGAAGTCCTTGATACACAGAAGATTACACTCTTCAGCGGTGTACCGGCGTTTATCACCATGCTATCAGGGTCTGTAAATCTGAAAAAGATGGAAGACGGAGACAAGGTACTTGTGAGGAGAATTAAACACCCGGCAAACGGCGGGTATGATTATAGCTATGCAATCCTAATTGGAGTTTATGGGGTCATTTATGACGCTTCTGGCTGGATAGTCTTCTTTGACTGTGCCACAGATTACTCTGGAGCTGGTAGCAGTGATCACGAAATGGCTGAAATGTTCATAGAGGAATTTAGCAGGAAGGAGCTTGTTGAAGTAAAGGAAATAATTGTTGACAAAGAAATTTTTAAGAAGTTTCTTGTGGAAAAAAGCACGTCAACAGTCTTCAATGCGAAAATATCCTGTCTACCATTTGGGAAGCTTGTACTTGATCTTGAGGAAATCACAAAAAGGATAAATGATTTTGTAGGGGATACAAAGGGAAAACTCCTCGAATTGCTAGTATATTACCATCTAACCAAGCAAAAAGACGAGCTAGGATACAGGGAAGTTGAGTGGGACAAAAGGTTGGGTGGAAAGCAAATAGACGTTCTGGCAATAACACAGGATGGCACGGCACATATTTTTGAGTGTAAGGCCAGCTTTGGCAATCCCTTGGAGAGGATCGGTGAGCTACAGGAAAAAGTAAAGGCTGTGAAGAAGCACTATAACAAAGTAGTTCCACACCTCGTCGTCTGGAAAGTGGGTGATCTCTATAGGAAGAGGGAAATTGAAAAAGCTGGAATAAAGCTCGTAATAGCAGAGAACTTGTTGAAGGAAAGGACTTTCTCCAATAAAGAGAGGGAAAAGCTCAAGAACGTCTTTGACTTCCGGTTTGGGAGGTATTTGAGCTATCTCTGACCAATGGAAAGCGCGCTATGGAAGCGAGCTCCTCAGCAGTAACGCGAAAGCTATCTTCAGGGAGAAATCTCCGCTCCAGCATCGCTCTGAGCACTGCGAATGATCCGGGAATTCTCGGAATCACAGGTTCCAGCAAAGAATGGGATGAGCTCAGAACCGTGAAGCTCTCGAGCACACGCCTGCATGCAATTGCAGCTTCTCTCCAGTCATCTGCGAAAACAGCAACAGCCACCCGCAACCTGTAAACAGGGCTTTCGCGAGCAACTCTCTCTACCACAAGCTTCTCAGGCCTGAAGAGGAACTGTATCAGCAGGTTATCGGCTGCTGAGAGAGCATGCTCCAGAGCCTCGCCCTCTCCAAGCATGTATGCCTGTCCTCTCAGCCTGAGATAGCCTGCGGAAACGTAGCAGTTCACGGGCAGCGGTATGCTCGCAGCTTCCATGCGCGGAAATGGGTAAACCGCCATCAGCCTCTTCACAAGCTCATCAAGTGACTCTCGATTCTCTGCTGAGACAAAACAGAGCGCTTCTCCCTCCTTTCGGATCTCAAGCGAGTAAACTAATCTTCGCCTCCAGAGAAGTCTGTAGACACTCTCGAGCAGATGGTGGTTTGCTGTCTCGGGAAGTTCCAGCTTCAACACTTCCTCGGTCTTTACGCTTCTCAGAAGTTCAGGTGTGAGCCTGCAGACACCGCTGAAAAACCTTTTCAGTGTCTCGAACAGTTTAACCACCCCTCCTTGCAATCAGAATGAGCGGAATGCTGAGCAGGCTGATCTCGGTTCTGTCAGTCAGTATACCTGCTATTGCGATAACTGCTGCTGCCGTGAGAAGCAAACCTGTAAAGCTCCTTGCGAGTGTTCTCGCAATGAATCCCAGCACCAGCCCTGCGAAAAATCCCAGGAGTGCCTTCATTTTCTGCTCACCTTCCTGACCATGTTTTTCGTGATCTCAAATTGGTAGAGCTGAAGGAAGAGGAGCGAGAATATCTCGTGCTGCATCGCACTTATCAGATCTCCTGCAAGTCCGTACATGACTGCGAAAATCCCGAACAACAGTGCGGCTGCAGCGAACAAAGCTGCCTTCAGGGTTAATCTTCTCAGTGCGGTGAACGGATTTGCGGTCATGTTTTTTATTGTGCAGGAGCGAGAAGAAAAATGGGAAGAGAGAGGAGGGTGCAAAGTTCTACTCAAAACACCTTTTCAATTAATATTGGATTGATGGCAACAGGATATGTTTTTGAATGCATAAAATAAGGCCGAGATGTATCAAGCCATCTTTTTCTGATTATCCATCTCTCCCCTTTTTCGTCAACAGCCTCAAAGTATTCAATCCCATATCCATTCTCAATTTTGTGTATCAGCTTGATTACTCGGGGCCAAATTTCCTGTGTCTCTAATTTATGTGATATATCGATAAGTTTGTTTATGACCTCGTTGATATCTTCTCTGGAAATCGTTGTATCTTTTTTATGCCTTATTCCTGATGAGGAGAGTTTGGGAGATATCTCATCCAATTCATTTAAAAGCCGTTGAGGTATAAGTTGACTTCTTCCGAACTCTTTTCTTAATTTATTCAGCAGGGTTCTATCTTTTTTCACAATTTTATTCAATCTCCTCAGCAAATTAATAAAATGGCCGAGACCCCATTTTTCAAATGGTTTCTCACGCAATCTAACCTTTTCTCTTATAACTTGATCAATATTGTTAAGAGTTGTATTGTACAGAAAACACAGGTAAAAATAACTCAAATTTCGAAGGACCCCTTCGGTTTCCCTGTAAAGATCAGTAACAATTGCTGATGGCGACTCTCTTCCCAATTTTTTACGACATTCATTCAGAAACTTCCTGTATTCCTCCAGACCTGTTATTACAGGTGGTAAGTTGAAACCTAGTTGAAGAAGTATGATTTTCACAATCTCATCTTTATCATCGATGAGAGACGCAGCTCTAATCTGTAGATCTTCAGCTATTTTTCGTAACTGAGGCGTTCCGAATAAATTTCTCAGAATATTTTCTGGATTTTCTTTAATGCAGTATTCTAGAAGTTTCTGGTCAAATTCTCCTTTGTATTCCTTTAATTCAGGTTCGAGGCTTCTCTCATCAAACCATCCCCTTTTTATGGCTTTTTTGATTAGATTTGCCAGTTCCTGTGAAGGATCTCTTTCTACCCTAGATATCTGTTGGAAAATTCCGTGAGGAGTAATAATCCATTCTGAAAATGAGTATGGAAATCTTTCGTAGAGGCCTCTAACTCTTGGAGGCGAAATTTTTATTCTCTTACCGTCTGGTCCTTTTACATTTCCTGCTAAGAGCTCATTTACAATGAAACATAACTCGGCATCATTAAAGTATGTGTGTATCAATTGAAGAATTTTGGCATATCTTATTGAATCGTCTTTTTCAATTTCTACCTTTCTGAATAATTCCCTTATCTTCTCGGATTCGTCTACGGGGATACCGTATTTACTAGGATTAAGACTCGCCTGTTGTAGTGTACCCAGCCACGTGCGAACTATGATCTCTTGAGAAAATGGATCAAACTTCTTTTCCACAATTTCAATTACGGTGGAATATAACTCCCATACTCCACCCTCCCTGCTGTGAAAAGATTTCAGCCATCCGAGCGGCCCAATTGTAATGTTTTTATAATGGATGAATGGTGGCAACACACCCTTCTTGTACAGTTTCGTCCAAGCAGAGATATATTCGTTTTCACTGACATGAAATGCAATTTCAAAGGCTGGTAATTTTTTATCAACCTTTCGTTTTATTTTTATTTTCTTTCCCATTAATTCTTCATAAAGTGGAGAGAATGAGGATTGCCAAGACGTTTCCGGTAAACCATAGTATAGAGCATCAGAGAGGAGAATTCTGATGTCGGCTTCAGTAACAGATTTAACACCAAGTATTGACAGTAATTTCTCACTGCTTGATTTATCGCAGATTCTTGAAAATATGGTTTCATAACCTGCACGTGAAGATAAACGTATTCCCAATTTCTCTCTTACAACATCCAGAAAATTCTTTTTATTACCGTATTTTCTTGTAATGAATTTTGCCAGTATTTTGACACTCTCCTTATCAAATCTCTCATTGATTTTTGTAGACATGTTTATAGTTTTGCAAAAAACAAGATATAATTTTTATTTTCAACAGTCTTACATACCTAATTTCAATTAACCTCTGTTTTTGGGACTTTTTCCATTTACCTTCAAAACCCTTCTCCCCCACGAATCAACTCTTTCAGTCAGAGGCAGCGGGTCAAACTTCCCTGAGTAGATATATTCCCACATCTCTTCCTCGAGAAAAACACTGCATGCTTCATCTCCATATTCTTCTATCAGGTAATCGTCAAACCTGTAAACACGGTTGTCAACTCTGAAAACTATCTTTTTACCCTCTACTGAAAGCCGCTCCAGAAAAACGTCGTAGTAATCAAAAATCTCGTTTCTGTTGAGCATGAAGTACGGCAACTCCGGAGCATCGCTGTCGTTAACGAAGAGGTAGACAAAAAATCGCAGAAAACGTTTCCCGATCCCCTGAAAACCAGCTTGTGGTGTTCGTGCTCGACAGCATGCTTCGCCAGATTTCTCACCACATCTCTCTGGCTTTCGTGCATGTAAAGAAGTGCATCGCAGTAAGCCAGCTTCAAGCCGAGCCAGTCGCTTTTGAAGGTTATGCTTTCAGGCAGGTACTGTGTTTTCCTCCAGAAAGCGAGCGAGTTTTTCTGTATCCATGAATTTGAAATATCCGCGCTGGGATAAAACTGAAAAGAACGAGTAAACTGCAATCTTCACTCTGCAATCAGCTCTCTTCTCTGTTATAACGAAAAAAGGAAATGGAAAATATCATGGAGCTGAGAGATCTGCTCAAAGAGTACATTGAAAAGATCGAGAGGATCTGGATAATCTACGACATCGATCGCGGTGAGATAGAACTCAACAATGATCGCTACGAAATCGGTGAGAAATCTTTCAGCGAAGTAGGCAATGCTGTTAAAGATGTGCTGAAAGAAGTTTTCGGAGAGTACAGAACAGTTCCGGTGACCTTTAACTCTGAAATCTACGAGAACGAGAAGTTCAGGGCAGAAGTACTGGCTCTTGGATTTGAAGGACTGCTGAGGTTCAGGGTGGAAAAGAAGTTAATTTTTTAATTTTTATTTTTATATTGCTCTATCTTGAGGTTTAAAAAAATTTAAATTTCATTATTAGTAAAAATCGTTTCATGGTCAGGATTGCTACAGCCGTTGACAAAAAGAACGTTGAGGATATTATTAGAGAGACTGAAATCAATTACTACTGTTTGCCTACCTTTCAGAGAGATTTTGTGTGGGACGAAGATGACATAAAAGAATTCATCGATTCAATAATAAAAGGTTGTCCCATAGGCAGCATAATACTTTGGAGGCCCTCTAGAGAATTTTACAAAAATGATCCATTTACAAGATCCCTTATAGGATCCCCGGAAAATGCTGAAAATAAGGACATTTACTATGTTATAGATGGGCAACAGAGACTTACAAGCTTACTACTGTTATTTAATAACTGGAAAATTAAAAGAGATGATGAAGAGATCGCCAAAAGTCCGATCTCAATTGTTGTTGGAAAGGACTCTTATAGACTGTACAAATCCGAAAAGAAGGGAACAAATTTATATGAGGCAATTAAAGCCTTTGCTAGCAATCCTGCAATGCGCGACTACGAAATCCAGCGAAAAATAGAACGACAGCTAAGTTCTGAAGCTCAAGAAATGTTATACAAAATTATCGGTAAAATCTTAAGCTACGAAATTCCAATTTATATCCTAAGAACAACACATGAGGATGAAACGACGTTCTCCGAGATGGCTGAGGCTTTTACTAGGGTAAATAAGGCTGGTGTGAGAATCGGGAATGTAGAACTTATGCTTTCATTCATAGCCGGGAGGATAAGGGGCCCACTAAAAAACGAAATAATATCAATCTACAAAAATCTAGAGGCGTTCAAAATAGACCTGCAGCCAATCATCAGATGTGTCCTTTCTCAATTTGAAATACCACAGACCGATATAACGAAAGTTAAACAATTTGATAGAGTCATTGATAGAATATTAAGTATTCCTGAAAAAGAAATACTAGCAAGACTGGCGGACGCGAGAAATTCATTACAACTGGCTGTTAACTTTTTAGGAGAACGACTGGGGATAAAGGATACGAGGATTCTACCAAGCCAAGTACCCATCATTACAATTGCTAGGTACTTTTCATCAAATGGAATAACAAATCTTAGTCAACTAGACGAGAGGAGTTTGGAGTTAATTGAGACTTGGTTCGTACTTGTGAACTTTAATGGGTATTACAGTTCTAACACAGACACGAAGCTAGAATCGGATTTAAAGATCGTAAAAGAGAGAGGAAGTTTTCCGTTTGAAGAACTATTAGAAAACATAGAGAGGAGGAGAGCTAGGGTAAAAATAGGTAGGAAAGATTTGGAAGAGGGTTTAAGAATAAATGTGTTGAGAGGGAGAGTCGGAAAATCTTATCTGTTTTTGTTATACATATTATTAATAAAAAATGAAGCAGATGATTGGACAAACAGAAAAATTAGGGAGAGAGATTTTGACGATTTGGCAAAGCACCACATATTTCCTAGAGAGTTTTTGCTAAAGAACTTGGAAATAGAGGACGAGAATCCTGACATCTACGTTAATAATATAGGCAATATAACTTTCATTGACAAATCATTGAACTCAGAAATCGGAGATTCAGATCCAATTTACCTGAGAAACCATAGTCTGTCATTAGAAAGACATTTTATTCCTAGAGAAGAAAACTTGTGGAAAATTGATACTTACGAAGCCTTTCTGAAGAGTAGAATAACTATGATCCATACCAAAGCAAAGGAAGTGTATCCACACATTTTTGAATAAGATTTAAATTTTTTAAAGTTGGGGAATTATCCGTTATTTGACTTGAGAATAAAAAACAAGCAGAGAAAGCAGAAAGCTGGGGCTCACGTAAAATAAACTTCTTATTAAGAAAAGCTGTAGATTGCACCGAACTCACTCTTAATTCTATTTTTCTCGTGTTTTCCATTCTCTCTCATGCCTGGAATATTCAGAAAATGTCCTTTTTGTGGAGAGGATGCAATACTGAAGACAATAGAACCGGATTTCAGCAAGGGCGTGTTCAGGAGAATCTTCCGCTGCAGAAATGGGCATGAGTTCGACGAAGAGAGCAGCCTTGAAGAGGAGAAGAGATGGGTAAGGGAGGTTTTCAGCGAGCTGGCAGAGGAACTCCTGAGGAGGAAACAGCTAGATTAGAGCTTTCACTTCCCTAACTTTTTTCATGAATATTTCCCTGAACTCTCTGTCGTTCCACAGGGTTTCAATCACGGCGTCGATCAGTTCTCTTTTCACTTCTTTTTCAAGAATAACTTCAGCGCCTCCATCCAGCGGGAAGAAGCATCGTCTGCAAACTTTATTTGTAGCTGGATTAATCTCGCCGCAGCGCAGGCACTTTTTCGGCATGAGTTTACCATTTTCTTCTTTTTCATCCTCAACCTCCATTCCGTAGAGCTGCAGTATAGCCCTGTCGACATCCCTTCCGCTGAGATGAACATATACAGACGCCATATCACTGTCCTGAACCCAGCCAAAGAACTCCTTCATCTGCGCTTCTGTGAGGAACTTAGCTAAATGCGTTGCCCTTGCATGCCTGAAAGCGTGCGGGTTCACTTTCTTCTTTACCCCTGCTCTCTCTGCAATATTTCTGAGGATTGTGCGGAGAGAGTTGTACGGTATCCTTTTAAAGCTGCTCAGCGAAATCCACAGCCACGCTTCCGGATCATCGCGAAAGGGATGTGAGTTGAGCCACTCAGCCAGATATGGTGTTGAGAGCACTAGCCTTATTCTCCTGTACCCTGTTTTCCCGTGAACAATAGCAACAGCCCCGTACCTGTCAAATGAGATGTTTTTGATTCTCATAGAGAGAAACTCTCCTGCCCTGCAGCCAGATTCGTAGAGAACAGCAACTATTGCTTTGTCTCTTGCGCTCTGCGCAGCATCTATCATTTTCTTTATGTCTTCTTCGTTGAGAATTTCTTCAGGAAGTTTTCTGTTCCTCGGTCCTGTGCATTTTATCCAGGAAACTAGCTCCTCTTTTCCCAGCCATTTGAAGAACTTCTTGATAGAGCGTTTGTAATCGTGCTTTGTCCACTCCGTGAAGGGGGATGTGTGAATCAGTGCAACTACTCTTTTGAGGTCATCCTCTCCTGCGCTGTCAAAATCCTTTCCAAGCCATTCAGCAACTCTCCTGAGAATGTACGCATACTTCTGAACCCTTCCCGCCTTTATTCCCTGTGCAAAGCAGTCGTTGCAGAATTTTTCTATCAGCTGTTTGTTCCTCTGAGAAATGCCTGATTCCCTGAGAAGTCTGATTGCAATCTCGTAGCGTTTTCTGTATGCGTGCACATCTTCCATATCATCAAATGTGCTTTTCACCCGCATATATTGGGGGAGGCTCTGTTAATTGCAAGTGGCGCCGCGGGCCGACAGGAATAACACCTAGCAGAGCCTCTTTCCCCACACAGAGAGTTGATTACAAATCTTTAATACATTAAAATATTTAAAATTATTCAAAATTCAAAAAATGAATTGAATTCATTCTTACGCACTTCACAGTATTGAATTCTGTCATCAATGTCAAATCTGTTTTTGAGAAGAATAAAATAGCTACAAAGAACCATTGAAAGGTTTCTTAGGGTGTAAATTAGACCTTCGTAATTCAGGAAGTCAACATCTTTCTTTAGAAGCTGTGCAATGTGCTCAGAATCGACATCCGTTGCAAAATGTACAAAATAGTTGCTTAGCACTGAGTACGTTTTTTCAAGATTGCTGACAGCATTGACAACTCTATCCTCAAGAAGAACTTTCAAGATCTTGAAGACTGTTTTCATTTCCAGTACATGAAACACTAACCCAAAAGCTTTATGCTCCTCGCAGAATTCACATTTAATGTAGTCTTTCCAGTAGTTAAAGACGGGTTCAATAACATCGCCTTCAGATGGAAATTCCTCAAACTTTATGGGTTCTATTTTTAGATGCTTCTTTTTCTCAGCACATACTTTGCAAATGGATTTATACATTAACATCAGGAAATCGGCTTCGTTCCCCTCTCTGAAAAATCTCTCCCTAAATTCCTGTAGACTTTCTTCATCTTTTTTATTTAGTTCATAAATTTTTTTCAGTTTTGCACTGATGTCATCTTCTGAAACTCGCTGACCTCTCAACAGTTTTTTCCACTCCCTAGGAAGCCAGTAAATTTCAAAAACATTAAATCTTGCAGTACCAAATCTGGAGAGAAGATCTAGACATACAGAGTAAAGTGTATATTCAACTACACGTCTCAACAGTACATTTGCTTGTTGTAAGTGACCAGTGAGAGCAAGCGTTAGTATGCTTCTGATGTCTTCCGATATGAAGCTATGAAGTACATATCCAAAAAAACTCGCATATTCGTAGTCATAATCTCTTAAAATCTCTTCCTGAGTGAAATGGTATTCTTGGTCCCACCAGCTCAGAAAATCCATAATGTAGTTTAAGGCATTTCTGGCATTGTCTGTAATATCTACCTCTCTGACACCCAGAGTTTCTGGTAGCTTTTCTAGTCTTTCTTCTGGCTCAATATCACGGCAAAAATGGATGAACTCAACTCCTGGGAACTCCCCCATATTTAATGAATAATGAGGTAGAACTTAAATTTTTAGCTAGTAGATCTTTGCAATCTACTCTTTACATCTTTAAAAATTCTTCCAAGTAAATTTTAATCATGTACTCACACGAAGATCCAGTTTTCAGGCAGAAGGAAGTTTTGTTTCCGGATTACATTCCGGATCACCTTCCTCACCGAGAAAAGGAGATCAAGGCAGTTTCATCTCTGATAAACTCTGCACTGAAGGATCCAGCAGGCATAGTTAACATCTTCATTTACGGTCCGCCAGGCACGGGTAAAACAGCTTCAATCAAATTCATCTTCAGAAAGCTGGAAGAGGAAACAGCAGCATTTCCTGTTTACATCAACTGCTTTCGTATAAACACAAGAATGGGCGTTATCTACGCGATAATCTTCGAGTTCTTCCGCAAGGTAAGACCAACCCGCAGAATACCATCGCGGAGAGGAGTTGCCTATGATGAGCTCTTCGACCTTCTCGTTTCGGAACTCAGAAAGAGCAGGATATTTCCCGTGATATGCTTCGATGAAGTCGACCATCTTCTTCCAAGAGGTGCAGAGGTGCTCTACGACCTCTCGAGGCTCAAGGAAGAATCCATACCCGTGCAGCTGATCATGATCACCAACGACCAGTTCATTTTCATGAATGTCGACCCGCGGATAAGAAGTTCCCTCCGCCCGGTCGAGGAAATTCCCTACAGAGCATACACCCTCGATGAGATGCGTGAGATAATAAAACTGCGCGTTGAGTTCGCCTTCCAGAAGGATGTTGTAGATGAGAAAGCAGTAGATTACCTTGCGGAGGTTGCCTGCGAGATGGGAGGAGATGTGAGAATTGCAAGAGAGACGCTGCTCAGAGCAGGAGAGCTGGCAAAGAAGGATGGAAAGTTCAGGGTAACGGTTGAGCACATAAAGCAGGCTTTGTCAGAATCCCAGTTCGCAAAGGCAAAAAGCATGGTAGAGCAGCTCTCATCAAAGGAAAGGAAGATAATCTCACTCATTCCGGAGAACGGAATTTTCTATCCAGAGTTCTATGAGCTGTACAGAAAGGTGTATCCTTCCGGGGTGAGGGACAGGATGTTAAGATATTACCTTGAGAGGCTAGCGAGATACGGTCTGATAACAATGGAGAGAAGAGGGATTGGAGGGAGTTATTTTATAAGGTTAAACGTGCCGAGAAAGGTTCTGAACTCTTTTTAGAGGCGGTACAAGTTTTATTAAGGATTTAAGTCAGTATTCTTTGTAGAGGTGGTACTAAATGCCAAGAATAACCAGAAGCATGCCTTTACAGACTGTGGAAAGAATTCTGCAAGAGAATGGAGTTGAAAGAATCTCTAGAAAAGCTTTAGAGGTTCTGTCTGAATTTCTGGAAGGTTTAATACGAGATATTGGGAAAGAGGCAAAGGCGCTCGCAGAGCATGCGGGCAGGAAAACTGTCAAGGAGAGGGATGTCAGATTCGTACTGGAGAGATTGAATCAATAGCGTGAATTTATTATGTAAAATTTTCCATAACGATTTGCATGTTAATAGATGCATTTAGTAAAGATTACTAATCATTTTGATTCTAGACAAAAAATTGACAAAAAATGTTATAACGAACCAAATGGATAAAAAATATCATGGAAGTTAGGCATATTACAGCTCGTTTTGCTTGGCACGATAGTGACTGGAATGGCAAGATATGTAGAAGTCCTTCAGATAATATCTACTGTCGAGGAAACCACTCTTTATTATCAGCTAGACTTCAGAGAAGAATGAATCTTGAAATTGAAAATGAATACAAAGAAAAACCTCTAGGTGAAGTTATAGGAAGTAATGGATACTCTCCACCTTGTTATTGGTTATCGATCCTCATCCATTTTCTGACCTTGAGTGGGCAAAAGAAGATTTTAAATCTGTGGAACCTTTACAAGAAGAACTCGAGGAGTTCTCTATATTCACGTGGTGCTTTAAGTTATCCTTTGCTGAAGAGGGCTCACCTGAAGGAAGATATCCAGCAAATCTTGAAGAGAGGGTCGAGAAATACCTAAATAAGATAATTCCCGGAAAATCTGTAGTATTTTTTTACGCTAATTACAGCAACCCCATTACAGGTGACGACTACAAAAGATTGCTCCTTGGTGCTGCACTTGTTAAAGAAGTGAAACCTCCTAAAAGATACAGATTTCCCAGTGATCTACTGGAAAAGATAAGAAGAGGAAAAGGTATGCAGAATTTCCCTGATATTGCGTGGCAGTTCAGAATAAAACTTGACTATGAAACAGCGTTCGTATTGCCATATAGTAGGTATCTAAAGTGGATTGACGAAGCAAAAGACGATGGGGAAAAAGGGAGGAGACAGAAGCTCTTAACCGAAGTGGCAATACCCATTGATGAGCCAACCTTACAGCCAGCTTTCAAATACGTCTCAATGCAGCTATCACACGATCAGGCACTTTACCTTGTTTACTTATTGAAAAGATCTTGGAAAAGAATGAAAGAACATGGTTTAATTCCTAGAGACATCTTGAACGACATTTCTAATAAACTTGAAAAAATTTTGAGTGAACTCTGGAAACAGAGAGGAAAATATCCTGGATTCAGGAATGCAGTAAAGGTTCTTTTAAAGCATGATTTTGGCGAAAAGTCCGAAGAGATAGCTGAAAAACTTGAGGAATTGATAATTGATAAATTTGGTGATATAACCCCATATCTTGAAAAATCTGAGAAGATTGAAGTTGACGACTACAGGATTAAAAAAGCTCTAGATAAGCTTGGGAAAGAGAAGGAAAAGCTCGCTTTCATTTCTCTCTTTGACTTCTCAGTTCTGCAAATGGAAAGGGTAATGGAAATAATTGATAGAAAAGGCTTCAGAACTGTAAAGACAAATCCATATTTGCTGGTAGAGGAATATACGCACGACCAGAAAGAAGACTGGCTTTTAGATCAGAGCGATCCCGGCATTGACGTTTATAATATTGATATGGCTCTTATTCCAGATCCCAATTTTGCTGAATGGTATTTTGAAGGATTCGATGCAACCTCTCCTTTTAGAATTAGAGCTATCATCTCAAAAATTCTCTTAGAAACTGCACTTTTTACGGGAGATACATATCTTACTAGGGGAGAAATTCTAGAGGAAATCAAGGACTATCCACTGTATTATATTGGTGAAGATCTACAAATAGAAGAGTCAAAGCTCAGGGATTATGAAGCATTACAGACATTCAAAGAAAAATTCGTCTTAGATACTGAGCCAGAAACAGGTGAAACCATCTACCAGCTTAAGTTAATCAGAAATGTCGAGGAAACCATTGAAAAATTCATTAAAACTATGCTCAAGAAGAAATATTCTATTTCCACTGATGATGAGACTTTCATCCATGAAGCGATAAAAGATGACCTCTCACGAGCACAAATAGAAGTCGATGAAGATTCTCTGAAAAAGGAAAGAGGGCTACTGTATCG
Source organism: Archaeoglobus sp. UBA230 (assembly GCA_002507545.1). Classification (GTDB taxonomy): domain Archaea; phylum Halobacteriota; class Archaeoglobi; order Archaeoglobales; family Archaeoglobaceae; genus Archaeoglobus. The sequence goes on from DAVR01000029.1 coordinate 112,294, forward strand.
AAATGCGTTTGAAAATGGTCTCTTCATCGTATCTGGAGGGGCAGGAACTGGGAAAACTCAAGCTATCATTAATCTGATAAAACATTTCAGAAAAAAGGAGAAAGGACGGATATTTGTTTTTTCACCAACAGGAAAGTCGAATCTGGTAATTAGGAATAGATTGAGGGATTTAGGCCTACACAATGATCCCATGGTCAAAGTTTCCACAATTCATAGGTTTTTATATGGGGGATTAATTGATTCCATGAGGGAGGCTGGAATTAGCATTAACAGGTATTTTGTCGATATTAAAAAATTGAACGAATTTATTACAAAAATACTGGACGGAAAAATAAACATATTTGTTGAGTTCCAAAAACTGGCAGCCAGATGGAAATTCAATCCGTCTGTTGTGATACTTGATGAAGCCTCAATGGTAGATGAAGTCACTTTAGCTGTTTTGTTTTCTATGATAAATGAGCAATCATTAAAACATCTCATTTTGGTTGGAGACGTAAAACAATTACCTCCGATTGGGGCGGGAAGACCGTTCTCTGACATAATATTCTTCCTCAAAAAAGAAGGATACGAAGAAAACATGGTGTGTTTAAAGAATAATCTGAGATTTTTGCCAAATTCATCCATTGGCGGACTTTCTGGCATCTTTGCAGATGATGAAAAACCGACAATTCAAGAACTGGAACACTTCTGCGTCCAAAATGATGATACAATGGAAATTATCAGTTTCAAAGAGCTGGAAGATCTGAAGAAAACTTTACAAAAAATACTTGCGAAGATTTCTGGAAAAGACCACTCTGATAGAAGTTTGTTCGAATTATTCAAGGAAGTCTTCAAGGATGGAGAGAACATTGAATACGTTCAAGTACTCACCCCAAGAAGGGTTGGCGAGTTCGGGAGCTGGGGTCTGAACTTGAAAGCTGTTATGGAGGGGCGATCTGGCATTCTACCCGGTTCTAAACTCATCTGTGAAGAAAATATCTACATAGATGTCGAGAAAGCTGGTAGAAAACAGAGAGTACTTGGATTGGCAAATGGGTCTATAGGATATCTAAAAGAAAATAGATATCTCAAGTTTAGGGAGATTGGGGAAATATACCAAGAATACGGTAAAAGTGGTGGCTACCAGATTGTTGAAAGAATTCGACAAGATATAGAAAATCCACTAAAAACTGATAGGAGTATAGATTTAGCATACGCAATCACGGTGCATAAATCTCAGGGAAGCGATTTCGATTACGTTATTCTTGTTCTTAAGGATGTAACATCATTTGTTACTCGAGAACTCATTTATACTGCTTTAACGAGAGCGAAGAAGAAAATTTATCTTCTTATTCATGAGGATCTTGCAGGAGAACTGCCTTTCATTCTATGGGAAATCTATCAAAACTCTGCAACAGAGAAAATCAAAACTATGCTTTTCAACGCCAAGAGATCGCCATTCAGACCTTATCTTCTTGAACTCAGAGACGGAAGGAAGATTACAGTAAGATCTAAAATTGAGTATGTTATTGCAAAAACTCTTGATGAACTCGGAATAGAGTTTGAGTATGAGCCAGAAGATTTCCGTGATAAAAGAATATATCCCGATTTCAGAATCAGCATTAATGGTGAAATCTACTACTGGGAACATTTGGGTAGACTTGATGACTTGAGCTATCGTGAACGCTGGATCAGAAAACTTTGGATTTACCGAAACCTCGGCTTGGAAGATCAACTTATCACAACAACCGAATCTGAAGAAGTTTCAAGCATAGAGAATGCGGTGCAACAGATAATTGAGGATTTGAAAAAAGGAAAACCGAGAACCACAGAAGACGGTTATCCGTCTAAACACCATTATGAACTGTAGCAACTGAGAAAAGACTTTCCTCAAACTCAAACCTCCACTCTCCTTTCTTTAACTTTTCTCTTAGCTCTTTTACCGTGATTTCTCCTCTATTAAGCATCTCCTCAACACGCTTCCACTCATCCTCGTGCCTGTACCGCCTTCCCGTTATCTCGCTGATAAGCCTGTCAACAGCCGAGAAGTAGAGAGTCATTATTCCAAGTCTCCTCGCGATGTGCAGAGCCTCATTGTTCCAGCCAAGACCGATCATCAGGGGGAGAACGTTTCTGCTATCCCCAAAGGCAGCTTTTATCCTGTCATCGAAAGCTGTAACGTCTTCGGGCTTAACCATCCTGTACTTGCACTCGATGGGTATGATTATGTCGAGCGATTGCCTTCCGCCTGCCATGATGTCAAAGGGATAGAAGGTTCCCCTTATCAGCACATCGAATTCAAGTTTTCTGCCGTTCTCAGTCACAATCCAGACATTCGTCACCCTCTCATCCCTGAACACGAAGGGAAGGGAAAATTTTGAGAGAGCAGGACTGTCAGCCCTGCTGCATATGATCTCGAATAACCTTGCAACAAGCTTCTCGTAAAAGCTGCCTATTACCGTCTTGATGTTAACTCTTGCAAGCGACTTCCTCACAGCTATTTTCAGTGCATCAACCCAGTCAGATTCGAGATCAACGAGAAAGCTCTCATAACCAAAGCCGGACTGCGATCTTGGAACAACATAGCCCAGCCAGTCAATGAATGAGTCTCTCCTGAATTCAGGAACAGAAACGTGAACCTCCATTTTCCCGTTTTCGGTCTCAACCCTGATATCAACCGGTATGTACTTCGCAACCCTCTTTAAATGGTACTTCGCTTCATCAGGAGTTGCTGCGATTTCGGAAAGCACCCTGCTAAGCGGCACCGCTTTTTCGCTCTTAACAAGATCTCTTGCAGTCCTGAGCAGTACACTCTTCCTTATGTACTCCTCCCTGTAATTTTCGAGCTGCTCGTCCGTGAAGTACCAGACCCACTTTCCGTCAAGCTTCAGTCCTCGAAGCCCCTCTTTACGCAGTGGCTTGAGAACAGCCCTTGTGATGGAGCTCACCGCATTGTAGAAATCGCGCCTTGTCTCGATTTTATATGCATTATACCTCCTGCATATCTCGTCGACTATCTCGCCGGCTGTCATTGCCCTCTCAGAGTTCTTCAGCACTTCCAGGATCATCTCCTTCTTCGGTTTTTCCTTCACCCTCTCGGCATAGCTTATGAATCTGACAGAGACAGCATTCCCGTTCACCTGAAAGCTCAGGGTTTTTCCCGCACAGTCAGCGGGAGCGTAGAAGTACACATTCACAGTCCTGCTCTTAACACTCGCGTAAGGTGAGGCGGGATAGTTCTCGAGTTTGACCTGCTTTTCGGATCTGGAAAGCTCACCTTTTTTGAAAAGCTCTCTCAGAGCATGCTCTATCTGGTCGGTCTTCCTCCAGCCACGGGATTTTACAACATCTCTTTTCTCCACGACGTTGAAGGCCTCTTTCAGGTCACCTATGTGAATCGGTCTTTTCTTTTTCTCATGAAGCTCCAGAAGTTTTTCAAGCACAGACTTCTGGGTAATTCGCATGTCATTTTCTCTACCCTTAGACAGTTCAGGGATCACGTGACGCTTCGGGTGACAGCTTCTCAGAAAGCTGCTGTTCGAGCCCATCAGTGTACACTAATCCGGTCCATGGTTTTTTCCTTGTAATCGGGTGATTTATCGAATGCAGGAACTCTATAAGCTTAGTTTCGAAGAAATGGCTCAGATTGGAGATATCTTTTCTGGCAATGTATGAGTTCGAGAGGATGGTTAGAAGAATAAGAAATAGAAGAGCATATCTATGACGAGGAAATGCGGAGGGCTTCTCCTAAGAGAAGAGATTTTTGTTCATGGGGACTGATTAGAAATCGAAAAATTTAAAATAGTATGCCGTAGGTATCCTTAAACACTATAGTACGTGTAAATTTTTAAGAGGATATCCGTGATGGGTGATGAACCAAAAAAAATCTGGCTAAAAATTGATGGAAAAGTAGTTGCCGATGGCAGGATTGAAATCTACACATTCGGCAATTTATTGGTAAATTTACAAAAGATAATTAACATCATCTCTAGATACAGATGGATACGTCGTAAAAAGGATGAATTTAAGCTGTTTTTTAACGCAAATCTCTAAAGGAAGTGTACTTGCTGAATTTCAACCACAATATTACTATTCTTACGATATGGAAAAGGTCGCCCCCCTCAATATCGTCATAGACGAATTTTCGGAGCTGGTCACAACCTTAATTAGAGATCCAGAAGAATTTAAGAGATCTATTGAAGAAAAAATCCCTCTACCCAACAGGCGGGTACAATTCCTTCAGAACTTGAAAAATATCTGGTCTAAAGAGAAATATCACGTCTATACTGCTGCTGACACGAAAGAACCGAAGAATTTTATTTATCTGGACCCATCTCGTGAAGAATACATAGAGAGTCTCATAAAAGAGTACAAGGGCGAAGACCAAGTATCTCTTAGAGGCGTGATTATAAGGATTAAGGGGGATGACTCAAGACATTTTGTGGTTGAGACCACTACTGGGGAAAAAGTCAAATGTTATTATCACCCAGACTTAGAGAGTCGTGTAAAGAAATTTTACAAAACACCTGTTTATAGTAGAAGGGTTTCTAAGGAAGGGAGCTAAAACTGCTGAGATAAAAAAGTTGTCTAAAATTGAACCATTTACTATGTACCTTACCGACAGAATTGGTAGATTTGAACTCAAAACTTCTGTAATATTCAATGTTTCTTATGATGCACAAGAAGGCCTGTGGTGTATCGGAAATGAAGAACTTGCGTTAGGAGGGTACGGATCAAGTTATCAAGAAGCCCTACTGGATTTGGAGTCGAGTTTAGAATCGCTAATTATAGGATTTCTCAGTATCCCAGACGAGAAACTAAACGATAAATCAAAAGGAATAAAGTCCAAATTATTGAAGTATCTTGATTTAGAGCAACTCAGAAATTCCTACGATTTAGTTCTAAAAACTTGATGTGAGGTCTCGAAAATGTCTTTGAAAAAAGACAGAGTAATCAAAAGTCTGACAGGTAAGGGCTTCGTGGAAATAGTAGATAGAAAACGCGACCACAGGATTTTTTGCCTTAGAGATCCTCAAGACCCTGACAAATACATTCCTCACATCCGAACGCAAGTAAGCATGGGTAGCAGAAAATACAAGGCTTTATCCGAAGATTTAGTCTCAAAAATGAGGAAACAATTGCATTTCGATAGTAAAAAACAGTTTCTTGACTTTCTTAAGTGCGATTACACCCTCGAGGAGTATTATGCCTTACTGAAGGCCAAGGATTTTGATCTAATTATCCCTCTTATCAAATTCAGAAGCTCTAATTAGGTTCATGAACTTTCTAATAGTTATTTCATCTGGAACCAACTTCATTTTTCCCCATGCTGCCATGTACTGCTCATAGATTTCAGAGGGGAGTTTTTCATCATAACTAACGTTAAAGTTTGTCAGTATTGTGCTGTTTTTTAATTGCTAAGATATTAAGCAATGGAAACTGCTTTTATGTGTTCAAGAAAAAAGAGAAGAACCTCGAGCTACCGAAATCCACAGAAAGGTGTGAATACCTCTGTTTGAATAGGCTTCTCTAAGCTATTTCATTAACTTCAAGCTCTCAGCAGGTCTGAAGACCTCAAGCCCAGTCTTGGCGTAGATTTCTTCCAGTGCTTCAAGTATTCTCTCGTAGCCAAGCATCTCGGCAATATCGAAAACGCCTGCAGGAGAGTTAGTTGCCAGCTTGTAAACCTCATTGACCGTCTCTCTGTCTGCAATCTCATCCTCCACTATCCTAAACGCTTCATTAACGATTGCAGCAATGAGGGGAGTTAAGTCTGCTGGCTCAGCCTCTGATATGATTGCCTTTCCGTCAACCCACTTGTAAAACCCTTCTCCCGTCTTCTTCCCCAGCTTTCCCCACTCAATCATCTTTTTGATGATTGTTTCCGTCACCTTGAATCCAGCAAATTTTTCTCCATACACCTCTCTGTAGCTCATCAGAACGTCGTATACAACATCAAGACCTATTAGATCGAGAGTTTCGAAAAAGCCAAAGGGGGAGCCAAGATTTTTCATTGCTGCATCTATCTCCTCCGGACTGTAGTAGAGGAGGCAGTAGCCAACTCCCGCACCAGCGGCACCGAGAATGCGATTCAACACATGTCCTCTGCACTCTTTTTTGAGCATGATCGGTGATTTTCCAATATACTTCGCTATCTCTACGGCTTTTGCAACAACATCCTCTGCCACCCTCTCCCCGCCAACCTCAACAAGCGGCATGAGTATCGGAGGGTTCGAGAAATGGAAAAGAGTTAGTCTTTCAGGCTTTCTTAGATGTATCGCCATCTCAGAGGGTTTAAAGCTTGAGGAGTTGGTTGCGAGAATCGTGTCTTCTCCAACAATCTCTTCAACCCTTTTTAGAAGCTCTATTTTGTCCTTAAGTCTTTCCTTTATGCATTCAACAACAAAGCTACAACCCTTAAGTTCTTCCAGATTCGTTGTATACTTTATCTTGGAGACCAAATCTTCTTTTCTCTTCAACCCGGCCTGCTCAAGCTCCTCTAAACACTCCCCTCTGTGTCTTTCCTTAGCTCTCTTCAACACATCTTCACTAACGTCAACAAGAACCACATCATAATCGGCATTGGCAAAAAGGGCGGCTATCGCAGCACCCATCGTTCCTGCCCCAACAATACCCACTTTCATATTCTCACTCTCAAACATTTATTTATGATAGTTTCGGTTTTTGTGCCACATTGTTGTTACACCACTGCCATACTGGATCGTGTGGAAGTTTAAGTCGAGAAAATAAACGACTTTCTGGCCATTTACAGTATAACTACCGATCCATCTCGACTGATAGCTATCCTCATTTTTCCAACAACCTTCCTACCACGAAGTTTGCCGCCACAGTTGTCAACCAAGTATTTTAGCAATACCGGTCCGCTCATTGATATTTTTATCCCCATCTCATCTCCTTTTTTGTAAATAACTCCCGGCACATCGTAAATATCTGTCTCAGGATGAATTTCAACCACCGTTTCATACATAAGACTCTCCAAGAGCTTTATGGTGTTGTAAGCTCTCTCTACGTTCCTCTTCGCCGACTTTTCGATTGCACATATGTTGCTCTTCGTGGTTCCCAAATCTCTTGCTATCTTTTCCAGAGTTTCACCCTTAAGTCTTCTCACATACACTTCCAGTTGCCTTTCCGTCAGGAAAGTATCGTTAAACGATTTCATTTAACAAAAGCTTTAAGTTCAGTATTTAAGGGTAACGATAATGTCAAAACGTATAATTCTACCAATCGGAATCATGCTGATCCTCGGAATTTTTATCGGCTGGTATGCGGCAGGGCTTTTCCATCCAACAGGTGAAGAAAGAATTGTTGTTTTTGCAGGAGCCGCAGCCACACCCGTTTACGAGGAGGCTGCAAAGCTGTTTGAAAAGAGGTATGGTATAAAAGTTGAGCTGATACTGAGCGGTTCGGGTAAAGTGCTGTCTGCGATGACAATAACAAAAAGAGGTGATCTGTTTATTCCCGGCTCACCAGAGTATATGCTTAAAGCCATGCGGCAAGGCGTGGTGGATAACTCGACGGTCCAAAAACTCGCTTACTTGATGCCAGCAATAATAGTACAGAAGGGGAATCCGAAAAACATAACATCTCTGGAGGACTTGTCCAAGCCGGGGGTGAGGGTTGGAATTGGCGATCCTCAATCGGTTTGCGTGGGCTTGTACGCAAAGGAGATTCTGGAGAGATCCGATTTGTGGGAAAGGGTTAAACCGAACATAGTGACCTACGCTCCAAGCTGTTCCGCAACAGCTTCACTCATACCAACGAAATCAGTAGATGCCATCGTTGGATGGCATGTTTTCCACTACTGGTATCCGAACAAGTCAGAGATAGTGTGGATAAAGCCTGAAAGAATACACAAGATATCTTGCATAACGGGGACTGTTACAAATTTTACGCAAAATAGAGAAGGAGCCCTGATGTTTCTGGAGTTCTTGAAGTCAAAGGAAGTTAAGGAGATATGGAGAAAATACGGGTATTTCGCGACTTTTGAGGAGGCAAAAGTACATGCACCAAACGCTACGACTGCGATTTGAGAATTTTGTCTTCAGAGCAATTACTACGCTCAGCCTCTTTCTTCTGCTATTTTTTGCAACTTCAATTGTCCTCTCGATATACATATTTACAGAGCCTCTTGCAATTGTATCCTCTTTACTCTCTCCCGAAATCCGGTTTGCCGTCTTTCTTTCTGTAACAACTTCAACAACTTCTACGCTACTCGCATTGCTGGTCGGTTTGCCTGCTGCATACGCTCTGTCCCGACTAAACATTAAAGGGAAAAACATAATTGAATCAATCTTAAACATTCCAATCGCTTTACCACCAGTAGCCATCGGTGCTGCGCTCCTAATATTTTTCACAAACACACCATCTGGTATCTTCATAAATAGAATTCTGAACGTTGTGTATGAGGTTCCAGGAATAATCATTGCTCAGTTCAGTGTTGTTACACCTTACATCATCAGACTGACTAAACCTGTATTTGACAAAATTGATCCCAGATACGAAAAAATTTCAAGGAGTTTTGGTTATTCTTCGTTGGAAACGTTCTTTAAGGTAACAATACCGCTTGCGAGAGTTGGTATTTTAAGTGCGACCACTCTGGCGTGGGCGAGAGCAATGGGGGAGTTTGGAGCGACTGTCACCTTGGCGGGAGCTACCAGATACAAAACGGAAACACTCCCGATCGCAGTATACCTCAACCTGGCTCAGGCAGATATCCACAAGGCCATGGCAACAATACTTGTACTGATTCTCGTGGCGCTTGTGGTATTCGTGGTTCTGCAAACAACAGGCGGTGGTGAAGAGTTATGATTAAACTGCAAAACGTCACGGTTGTGCTGGGCGACTTTCTTCTGAAAGCGAATTTGGACGTGCAGAATGGGGAAGTTGTCGCGATCTTTGGACCAAATGGCTGCGGAAAGACGACGTTGCTTGAAACAATTGCCGGTTTTTACAAACCCACACATGGTCGCATAATAATAAATGGTAGAGACGTAACGAGAGAGCCTCCAGAAAACAGAAATGTTGGATACGTGCCTCAAGATTTGTTGCTCCTTCCTCACCTGACTGTAGTGGATAACATAAAATTTGCTACGAGGAACAGAATTTCTGAAAGTAGAATTGCAGAACTTACGCGGATGTTTTCTATAGATAAATTACTTAACAGATTCCCCAGAACGCTAAGCGGAGGAGAGAAACAAAGGGTGGCAATTGTAAGAGCGATCGCCCGAAATCCCGATATTCTACTTCTCGACGAGCCTTTTTCATCAGTTGACCATAGCACAAAACTCGAACTTCAGGAAAAATTCAGGAAGATTTACCGCACGCTAAATATTCCGGTAATTCATGTAACTCACGACCTTGATGAGGCAGAATATCTTGCAGATCGTGTTATCTTCATGAAAGATGGTAAAATCATTGATGAATAGAGTTATTCTTAATAGAGTTATCCTTAAACGAAATGTCAAAGTTGCATAACCAGCTTTATCGTGACTGCTTGAATCTTTAATCCCGATCTTTAATCCCGAATGGGAAAAAATTAAAGTCTCCACTCCTTCACAACCTTATCAGGCCTCAGACCCATGTCATACTGCATGTATGCTCCCAGCAAAACGTCTTTGACTTCAATCTTGTGCACTGGATCGGAGAGAGAGGGAGAATCATAAAGAACGGTGGTCTCTCCACCCCATATTCTCTTCGTTCCGAGCTTCACGTGATGGTATGTCACCCTCTCCTCGTCATCTTCGTGTAGCCTAATGTATCCATACCATTTGACGAGCTGAGCTAAACCGTCTCCTCCCTCAATCGGTGGAAGAAGCCTGATTGAGTATATTGGCGTAGCCTCCTGCAAGAATGCCTCAACCATAGCGTCAGGTATTCTCTGTTCGGGCTTGATGGTTATGGACAGAAGTCTCTTACCCGGTGGCCTTTCCAAATAACCCATCACGAGATCATTGTATTTCACGATCCCCATTTTGGCAAATTTCTTCGGAGCGCCCACGACCTCTCTTCCACCCGCCATTGCTGCATCGTTGTCTACGTAGATGTAGGGCAAGTAGTAGGCAAGCTCACCCTCAAAATCCACCTGAATCAACGTGAACATCTCATAGTACGGGCCGAGAGTTGAGAATGGATAGTGGGCTATAAAGATTGCTGCGTTTGGAGGTTTAGCAGCTAACTCCATTCCTTCAGGCAGCAATCCCTCAACATCCTCAGTTGTTGTGAAAAAGGCCATGACACACTCGCAGTTAAGATATTCAGTTACAGCATCCCTTGCAACCATCCCTGCACCTAATGCACCATACAAGCTTGCATCTAAAGGGATAGAGAGACCCTCTCTGCTTCTTTTCAGCATTGTTTCACCATCAGTATTCTCTTAAAATGTCAACAAATCCGAGCTTCATGTCAAACTGGAAGTACACGGCGGTCATGAGACTGTCAATTTCAACCTTGTGAACAGGATCAATTACCGACGGCGAGTCGTAAGTCACCGTTCCCGGTCCATTGAATATCACTTTCTCTCCATTCGGATCAACGTGGAAATCAATCTCAGCATACCACTTGATAAGCTGCGTAACACCACCCTTTCCCTTTATTGGTGGAAGATGTCTTACAGAATACAGGTAGGTTGGTTTGGGAAGTACGAAGTCAATCAAGCCACCGGCAGCCCGCGTGTTCGGCTTCATGACGAAGGTTACAAGTCTCTTTCCGGTAGGTCTTTCAAGGTAGCCCATCACAACATCGTTCTCCTTTACCAGACCAATCGTAGCCAGTTTCTTTGGTGCTCCGGCAAGCTCTCTGCCAGCAGCAAGAGCAGAATCGTTCGTTACGTAAATGTATGGTATATAGTAACCCATATCTCCCTGCTCGTCCTCAACCTGAATCACGGTAATGTACTCATGATACTCCCCAACAGTGCTGAAGGAGTAATGGGATATCCATATCCCACCCTGAGCCGGTTCGCTGTAGGGCTTGAGACCTTCTGGTAGCAAATCGCTGATGTCATTCTTAATTGTAAAAAACCCAGTTATGGCATCACAATTCCTATACTCAATCCCCCTATCCTCATCCACCTCATAAAGAGGCGAATCAAACGGAATTCCCCTCAACATAACACATCACCTCTCAAAATGATCCATCAACTTCGTTATATGTTCAACATCGTAATAATCTTTCTCGTAGTTCGAGATAACGTCATCTGCAGCCTCCAAACTCAAAACTTCTACCGTTCCATCCTCAATTAGCATACATCTCGCATCTCTAAAAAGCTTCTCGATTATGAACTCCTTGCTCAAGCCATAAGCCCCAAAAATCTGGACTGCTTCATGCGCAACTTCGAATGCAACTTTTTTAGCATATATCTGCGCTGCCCTTGCATGTCTTGGTGATGCATCTGTTGTTTTCTGTTCTATAACCTTTCTGTGAGTATATTCAGTTGCTTTTCTAACATAATAACGAGCTGTCTCGATTTTCTCGAACATCTCGTAAAGTTTGAGCTTTATGTTCTTGTGCTTGACAATTGGCACACCACCCTGAACCCTCTGCCTCGCATAGTTCAAAGCCTCTTCAAAGCAAGCTCTTGCTAACCCAACTGCAAAGGCGCCCATTCCGCAGCTTGTTAAACATAGCAACTGGTCGGCAAACACACCGTAGAAGAATCCGGGAGCAACGATAGTGTAATGGTCGGGAATCCTTACATTGTCGAAGAATAGCTCTCCCTGAGGATCATCACGCATTCCAAGCATATCAACTGGCTTACCCTTCTTCACTCCATCGAGGTCAAGTGGGACAAGGCAGAAGGCTCCGTCAGCGAAGAATTTCGCATCCTTGATCTGAGCATGGAGTCCACAGTGTGTGGCAACTGGCGCGGAAGACACCCATGCAGATTTCTGTCCATTGATGACCCACTCATCTCCATCTTTCTCTATGATGACGTTGCCTTTACCAAACTTTCTGAGTAGATCCGGTTCCTCTCTTAAAGCTATTAGGTAATCACTGCCATGTTCAGGTTCCGTAACTCCCCAACACCCGTGATACTTCCCTTTGTCGTCCTCAATCCAAGGTATGACTGCCTCCTCGTAAAGCTTCTCTGATCCAAATAGTGCTGCCGTTGCAAAGGGTATCTGGTCAACACCTATGGCTGTGGCAAGCCCAAGACTGCCCCAACCGAGTTCCTCGAATATCATGTAGCGCTGAAGAGGTGTCAAACCCAGTCCGCCCTTCTCTTCTGGTAGATTTATTTTGTGGTATCCAAGCTTTTTCATCTGCTTGAAAACCTTAAAGTAGGGCGAATCTGGCTTAATCCTGTCTTCAGGACTCATTCTGTCCAGCTCTACGGATGCGGGTCTCATCACCTCGGCAGCAAATCTATGAACCTCCTCTTTGAGCATCTTATCTTCTTCAGTAAGCTCATCTAAATCAAGAAACTTTGGCATGTTTTTCCCCTTTTAAAATAAAAAATTAAGATTCGATTGGAATTGAAGCCATCAACTCAGTGAATTTTCTTACAGCGGCCATGTTGCGCATCATGTAGCCCATATCACCCTGCAGTTTTAGCTTTCCACTCACAACAAGTGTTATGGCATCTGCCTTACCCATAACAAGCTGCTTGAATACTGAATACGGGCCAATAAGTTTAAACTTCGCATCCTCGTGCTCTCCCGGAGCAGCTACCTCGATATTTCTCAACTCACCATGCCAGAAGTCCATCCAGAGATTTAGCGATGCTCCCTTTGCAGCGTCTAATACGACTTTTGGATCCATTTCAGCAATTTTTTTGGCAAGCTCATCAACATTCACACTGCTTATGTCCATGTCAACTGAAAGACCGAGAGCTATTAGCAACCCCTCGTTTACAGTTCCCTTGAACCTTTCCCTCTTTTCCTTCGGAATGCTGTCCAGCATTTCAAGAAAGCCCTTTAAAATCTTCGGGTTCTGGAAGTCCTTCAGAGCCTCCTCATCCAACTCTACAACGCACAGGTAGTCGCCTTCCCAGTTTGCAGCCACCTTCTTATATTCTTCATCGCTGTTCACTTTCTTATAGAGTTCTTCCATCCATTCCTTTGACGGATAAACCACTGCCATGTGCACTTCTAATAATGAGCAAATATTTTAACTTTTTGACATTACACTGATTAAAAATTAGTTTTCCAACGCATAAATTAACATGCAGAAGTATATATGTGTATATTTACTCATAAACGCGGTTTTTTGAGTATTATGTTGAAACCATGACTATAGATTGAGTAATCAGTTTTTAACCCGAATTTAGACTCCGCGAAATGTTTCACCGCTTTGCAGAAAATTTCACTGAGATTTTTCCCTACATTGGATCTGACAAGCACGTGAACTTCATCCCCCTCGTCGTTTATTTTTACATCCGACGCCCAGTTTCTTGCAAGAAGAGCAACTTTGAGGAAATTCACAGCCTCCTCAAAAGATATCTTGCTCAGAGGTTTGCCGTAATACCACTCCAACATAAACTCAATCTCATTCTCCTTTACAGCCTTCTCGACGTCACCACTCGCAGCATGTTCAGCACTTTCAAACCCGATAGCGACCATACCAACCTCTTTCATCATTCTAATCAGAAGGTGATCCAGTTCTGTAACTTCACCCATTTCCTTTGCGTAGAGATACTTTACCGCCTCCTCAATAAGTTTATTCAAATGACCATATTTTGGGAGTAGCTTTTTGATTATACTGCTGTAAATTTCAGAATCCAATGTGGTTTGAATTCTGACTTTTCTTGAATTCATCATAATTTTCTTAACCTACAGAAATAAAAGTTTTTGTTGTTGAATTTTATAATCTACTAACTTAAATAATCAACTTACATTATAATGATGATGGGAAAAGTTTAAATTACAAAATTACAAGTAATTAATAATGGATCAAATACAGGTGCTCAAGACTGCCGATATACCAACTGGTATTGTTCTCCTCGACAGAAGACTTGACGGTGGACTCCCTCAAGGTAGCTTTGTGTGTGTTTATGCAGACCCAATTGCGATGCCTGAAGCTTTTCTGTATCAATTTGCGACCGTTATGAAAAGTTATTACTTTACAACTAACAGATCCTCGAAGTTTGTCAAAATGGATATACAAAAGCTGGGTTTGGATGCTGAATACGTCAATTTTGTTGACGTTTATACCCAGTACTATCTGAACGAATACGGGCAATTCGTTGTGGAGGATAAATACAGGGACAAGGAGATTTTCGATTTTGTGGACGATCAGCTTACAAAAATAACTGAAGAAGGTGGAGAGTTTAATATTATCTTTGATTCTCTATCATTTTTCCTGAATCTCTCAGTGGAGTGGGGACTGAAGGATTGGTTGCTGAACAAGCTCTATACAATCTCTAAGGAAAACGGAACTGTTGTTTATTGCTATCTCGTCAAAAATCTTCATCCAGTAAAGGTCGTTAACAAGGTTCTCGACATCTCGGACGTTGTTTTCGACATCGAGTCGGAGAGGGTTGGAGAGAGAATAGTGAGTAAGTTTGCAGTTCCGAAGTTAAGGGGCAAGAGACCTGTGAGCGAATACTTCAGGTTCTACGTCGAAGAGGGTGTTCAGGTCGATACTTCGAGGGATATTGCGTAAATCAAAATCAACACTGAGAGCAGAAACACCGCAATATCTTTTATTTCCGGTTGCCTCAATTCACCCACAGCCCTATAGCTGAAGCTTTTTGAATAAAGGGATTCCGAGATGCTTATTGCCCTGAGGATCGTTGTTGACGTGAAGGCCTTGAGAAGTCTGTAGTACCCCTTTATGCCCTTTGAGTTGTGAATTTCCCTGATGTTGTTGAAATCGGACACAAGCAAGGGCAGCATGGAGATTGCTAAGGATACCACGCTAACAACCCTTTGAGGCACTTTGAAGTATAGCAGAGCGCCGGTAATCTCCTTTATGTTGGTCGAATAAATTAATGCTCCTGCTGAGATTACAGCCATGAAGGCAAGCAGACTTTTGACTACCTGAAATCCGAAAAAAATTGCAGTTATAGCAAAAAAGACATAGAAGGGGAGAAAGGCCTTTAGGACTTTCAGCGACCTACCCGAAGTTACGATTGCTGATAACGTTATGATTAGCAAAGACACCTCAATAGCCATCGCTGAGATATACACGGAAAGGGAAAGGATTACTGCTGAGGTCAAACAAACTCTACCCTCCCTTCCTCCTCCCCTTAAGCCTTCCTTGAGAGAGTTGATTATCACAACTCTATCCTCCAATCGCAGTATTTCACAAGTTCTTCATCATGTGTCGCTATTACTGCAGTTTTGCCGCACTTCCTCAGCAGACACACGAGCTTTTTTCTAAAATTGATGTCCTGCGCAGCACTTGGTTCGTCGAGGAGCAGAATTTTTGCTTTAAAGGCTTTGGCAATTGCTACCCTCCTCATCTGTCCACTGCTGAGGGACTGTGGATGTCTGTTTTTTATGCCTTCAAGCCCGAATGCCGTAACAACCTCCCTGTTTACACCTTCAACCTCCTTTTCCACCGTATTTTCTGTTAGGTGATAGGGGGGATGTTGCAAAAGGATGGAGAAGTTGATTCCCTTTCTCCGCATATCCTTCGCAATGCCTTTCAGCATCATCGTCTTTCCAGCGCCGTTATCACCTGTGATAGCTACAATCTCCCTCTCCCTGAGTTCCAAAATTCCGTTATAAACAACATCTCCCTTCTCTGTTTCTGGAATATCAATATTCTCAATTTCAAGCCCAAGATTAACGGTTCTATCAAAATACTTCTCAAATTCAATTCGGTGCTCCGATACAACATGCTTTAAATTCTTGATTATTTTTATAACTCTTAAAGCATTTCTCCTACTCAGATGAGCGAATGGTTCGTCTAAAACAATGAATTTACTACCCGAAGTGATTGCAGCAGCAATTTCAACCAGCTGAAGTTCACCCGTTGATATTTCATAGGTTTTCCTGTTTGCCAGATGACCAATTCCAATCTCTTCACAAACCTCTTCCGCCTCTCTTTTAGCCTCCGAAGCCTTTTTTCCCTGCTGAATTGATGGATAAGCCACTTCATCAATGACATCGAGGCAGGTCACCATCTCTTCAGGATTCTGCTTGATGTAGTAGATATCTCTCGGATTTGGCTTATTTCCAAAAGCCCTAATAAATCCATCGAGCTTACCACCGTAGAATTCGGGAATTAGACCGTTCATCATCCTCAAAATAGTTGTTTTGCCTGAACCTGTCCTTCCCTTCAGGAACTCACAGCCCTCAAACTTTTCTGAAAAACATTCCAACCCAAGCCTTCCGTTAGGATAAAAATAAGAATTAACACTGAATTCAATCAATTTCAATCCCCCTCTCCTTAAGCATCTCGTGAACGTAGCGATAAACGAGCACAGCAAGTAAATGATCAACAAAGAAGTCCTGTGGTAGAAATATTAGAACTGTTGCTGTAAACACAATCAAAAATGGATCAGAGAGGTTGAAACCAAAGGTTTTTGCTGCACTATCTGCCCATCCAAGCAGTTTTGCATCTCCAACAGCGAAGCTATAGAACACCGCAAATCCGAGAAGATAAGTTGGAATTACTGCTATCAGCGTTGATAGCCACAGCATAATAACCTCCTTTGTAACTCCCTTTCTCCAGATCATCTTCCTCAGCAAACCTGCCAGAAATGCCGATATTGCGAATCCGTAGATGAAACCTGCTGTAGGGCCAAGTAAAACACCCAGCCCACCACCTCCAGCTGCAAAGGGAAGGGAAAGGGCTATCAGGGCCACATATACCAACAAAGCCAGAAGCCCATACCATGGCCCAAGTAAGAATCCTGAAAGCATAACCCCAAAGTTCTGCATCGTATACGGTATAGGACCAATCTTGAAGTTCAGCTGAGCACTTATTGCCGTGATCAAAGCCATCGCTATCGCCAGCACAACCCTTTTAATATCGTCAACCATGAATTAAATTAGGTTTACAAAAAATAAAAGTTTTGCGCTTTCGGTAAGCCAAAAAATAAAGTTTATAAGGATTCAGTCAATGATCAATCATGAAACCGTCCGAATTAGCGAAGGTTATTGACAGATACATCAAGCCTCAGACCTTTCCACTTGGCTTCAAACTCGTTAAGGATAGCAGTGAAGTTCCCGAAAAGGTGAGAAAGTTCAAGAACCTGACAATCTGCCAAATATACAATATCGCAAGGCGATATAGGTGGACAGTATACTTTGACCTCAACACAACCTGCCCTCTTGGCATAGTCGCATACGGATTTTCAGAACCCGATGAGCTTTACGAGGAAGGAGTGCTCGCCTACGAAGCAGGTTATGCGGCAACTAAGGAGATAGGAGTAAAGTTTGAGCAGGCTGTTCCAAGACTTAAGCCGGGTGAGTATGTTGGATGTGTTGCTTTTCCATTGGAAAGGGATGAGATGGAACCAGATTTTGTTGTTGTTTACGCAACACCCGCACAGATTCTGAGATTCGTGCATGCGGTGCTTTACAAAAAAGGTGGAGCGTTCGAGGCAACAGTCCTCGGAAGAGCAGCGTGTGCAGAGTATTTGGGTGCTTTCATTGAAAAGAGACCACGGTTGGTAATTCCGTGCTATGGCGACAGGCTTTTCGGTCTAACTCAGGATTGGGAATTGGCTTTCTCATTCCCATTCGAGATGGCAGAAGAAATTGCAGATGGGCTTGCAAATACCCACAAAAGGGGAATAAGGTATCCAATACCTGTAACATCCCTTAGAGTCGAACTTCCGATGATAGAGAGTTACAAAAAATCTGTAGATTCAATGCGATCTACTCATACTCGATAGTGGCTGGCGGCTTTGGCGTTATATCATAAACCACTCTCGAAACCTCCGGAATCTCACCGGTGATGCGCAGAGCGATGCGTCTAAGTCTTTCATACTCGATGTTAAGCGGATCGGCTGTCATCCCATCCCTTGATCCAACAGCCCTGACGGATATAACATATCCCCATACCCTGATATCCCCTTTCACTCCAGTGGCTCTGCCTATCAGAGCCGCAAAGCACTGCCATTTGTCGTAGTCCGCAAGTTCCTCCTCTACTATCCTGTTCGCCCTTCTAACCACCTCCACCTTTTCGGGTGTCACTTCTCCCACTATCCTCACAGCCAATCCTGGACCAGGGAATGGCATTCTCTCCGAAATTTCCTCTGGCAAGCCCAGGTATCTCGCCACCTCTCTGACTTCATCCTTGTAAAGTTCCCTGAGAGGTTCAATTACATCTTTGAATCTGTATTTGGTTGGAAAACCCCCAACGTTGTGGTGACTCTTTATCCCTCCCTGACTCTCAATGATATCTGGATAAATCGTTCCCTGAATCAGATATTCAGCTCCATGCTCCTCTGCAACTCTCTCAAATATTCTTACAAAAAGCTCCCCAACAACCTTTCTCTTCTCTTCAGGATCGGTAACACCCTTCAGAGCTTCGAAGAACTCATCTTTTGCATCAATGAAGACAAGTCCCATCTCCCCGAATATCTCCTTAATCCTCTCTGGCTCTCTTTCTCTCATCAGACCAGTGTCAACGAAAACAGGAATTAGCCTGTCTCCGATGGCCTTGTAACCCAACACTGTGCACACGGAACTATCAACCCCACCGGAGAGGGCTATTATTGCCCTCCCATTTCCAACCTTCTCCCTGATCTCCCTTATTGCATTTTCCACAAACTTCTCAACGTTCATCGTTATCCCTCTTAAACTCCAATGCTGCTGCAACAAAACCGACAAAAGGCGGTGACGGGTTGTAGGGGCGGGATTTGAATTCCGGATGGAATTGAGTGGCGAAAAAGAATCTGTGATTTGGCAACTCGGCAATCTCCATCCTTCTTCCTCCATCCGAATATGCGCTGAAAACAAGTCCGTGCTCTTCGATTAGCGGTATGTACTCTGGATTTACCTCAAACCTGTGTCTGTGCCTTTCATAAACCTTCTCCTTACCGTAAAGCCTGTGGGCAATCGTGCCAGGTTTAATGATAACCTCAATATCTCCAAGCCTCATCGTTCCCCCCATCTCCTCAACTTCCTTCTGCTCTGGCAAAAGATCAATGACGGCGTGTTCTGCTTTCCCTTCTGCAAGTTCTGAACTTGTTGCACCCTCTAACCCAACAACGTTTCTTGCAAATTCAATCACTGCAAGCTGGAAGCCAAAGCAAATACCAAGGAAGGGGATATTATTCTCTCTTGAATATTCTATCGCCCTTATCTTACCCTCTGCCCCTCTCGATCCAAAACCACCGGGAACGAGGATGCCGTCAACGTCAAGCTCAAATTCGTCAACTCTCTCAAGTTCCTCGCTATCCACCCACAGATAATTAACCCTGCATCCGGCGTAAATTCCTCCGTGTTTCAGAGCTTCCCTTATGCTGAGATAGGCATCCCTGACATCCACATATTTACCAACAATAGCAATGGAGACCTCTTCGTTGAGAGACTTCAGCTTGTTAACTATCCTGTCCCACTCACCCCTCCTCTCTCTGCTCTCAAGTTTAAGTTTATTTATCAGATACTCGTCAAGCTTTTCCCTCTTGAAAATCAATGGGACTTCGTAGATATCTTCTGCATCTTCATTGCTTATGACTGCCTCTACTGGCACATCACAGAATAGGGCGATTTTTCTCTTCGTAGCCTCCCTTAGCCTCTCCTTACATCTGCCGACTATAACATCAGGATGCAAGCCAACCTCTCTCAGTTCTTTCACACTATGCTGGGTTGGTTTTGTTTTCTGCTCTCCTCCAGCATCAAGAGGGACAAGAGTTACATGCACAAGAGCAAAATCCTCCTCCCTTTCCTCGTTATGCATCTGCCTTACAGCTTCAAGGAAAGGCATTCCTTCAATATCACCGACAGTTCCACCAATCTCAACAAGACATATTTCGGCATTGCTTTTCTCCGCAACTCTCCTGATCCAGCTCTTTATCTCGTCTGTAACATGAGGGATAATCTGCACCGTCTGTCCGAGATAATCTCCTTTCCTCTCCTTCTCAATTACGCTCTTGTATATCTTTCCGGTTGTTATGTTGTGGTCTCCTGTAAGCTCCATCCCTATAAAGCGCTCGTAGTGTCCAAGATCAAGATCAACCTCAGTTCCATCCTTTAAAACGTAAACCTCACCGTGCTGAAAGGGGTTCATTGTGCCAGCATCTATGTTAATGTAGGGGTCAACCTTAATTGGAACAACTCTGTAACCCATTTCAACAAACAGTCTGCCAATGGATGCCGCTGTAATCCCCTTACCAAGCCCGCTCATTACCCCCCCAGTGACGACAATATACTTCATGTTCTCAGCTCCGGAGGAAGCATGTTTGGAATACCGTTCTCAATCGGGAATTCTACGTTGCACTTCTTGCATCTCAATTTACCCGAAATGATCTCTTCTTCACTCTCCTCGTGAACTTCAACCTTCAGATCGGACTTGCAGATCGGACATGCAAGAATTTCAAGGAGTTTCCTTCTCATAAAATTCTTTGGTGGTATGAGTAAATAACGATTTCCGCCGCAAATTTAAATAACGAAAGACTCTTCCTCAGCCATGAATTTTGTAAAAGAGAAAATTCAAATGATCGTGATAATCCTCCTAACCCTCCCTTGGCTCCTTTCATTATCAACCCACACTCATCATCCACCAACTTTGCAGACTTTTCTTTCAGGTCTTGCGGTAGTTTCTGCATCTTTTTTGATATCATGGGCTGCTGAAACAGCAGAGATGGATGTTCCAAGGTCTTTCAGCCTTGCAGTGGTTGCCCTACTTGCGGTGCTTCCAGAGTATGCAGTTGACGGCTACTTTGCATGGAAAGCAGGCACAGTGGGTGGGAACTACATACATTACGCAACAGCAAACATGACTGGGGCGAACAGACTGTTGATAGGTATAGGCTGGAGTCTTGTGGCTTTTATAGCCATCCTCACTACAAGAAAAAGGGAAATACACCTTGATGAGGGAATAAGACTTGAGAACTTCTTCCTCCTGATTGCAACCCTCTATGCCTTCACTCTCCCTTTTAAAGGTCAAATATCTTTTTTTGACATGTTTGTGTTTGTTTCCATGTACATCCTTTACATTATTCTGACTGTAAGAACAGAGAAGGAAGAGCTTGTTGTAGTTGGAGTGCCAGCGTATCTCTGCAGTTTGAAGAAGGGGACAAGAAGATTTTCTGTTATAGTTCTCTTTCTTTTTGCTGGTGCAGTGATATTACTGAGCGTTGAAGCATTCTCTGAAGGATTGCTTAGCACTGCCAGAGAGTTTGGACTTGATGAGTTCTTAGCTGTTCAGTGGATAGCCCCTCTGGCAAGTGAGGCGCCAGAATTGATAGTTGCAGGATATTTCGTCAGGAGGTTGAGGGTTACTGCAGCTATGAACACCCTGATATCATCAAAAGTTAACCAGTGGACGCTTCTTATCGGGACAATAGTCCTCATATACAGTATTTCAGCCTTCAGAGTTCAGAGCTTACCTCTCGATGCAAGACAGAGTGAAGAAATTTTGCTCACCGCATCTCAATCACTCTTCGGCCTCGCAATCCTGTGCGATCTAAAAATAAGCTGGAAGGAAGCATTCGCTCTACTCACTCTCTTCCTTATCCAGCTTGTTTTACCCGGAGTCGAAGTAAGATACATCATCTCTGCAGTGTACATAGCACTCTCAATCCCTATTCTCGTGATGAAGAAAGAAGAGATGATTAAAAGTTTCAGGTTAGTTAAAGAACTTGCAAGCCGGTAAATTTATTCCTTTATCCTTTTTAAAACTTCTTCTATGGGAAGTTTGTCAATTTCCTCAGCAAATTTCAAGATATTCTCCAAATCGTCCCTTTTAATGAAACCAAGCTCTCTCAGAATTTTTCTTGCATGAACCTTTGCTTCCGAAATCTCACCCTTCACTTTAACAAAAATTAAAACTGGATTTCTCAACAAAATTCCAGAAAAACCGTTAGACGAGAAGGCAAGTTCAGAAATATTGTTTTCAACAACAATATCTTTCACTGCCTCCAAGTACGAAATCGCAAATCCTGAATTTCCTTTAATTCCCTCATCAAAGTATGCAAACTCAACCTCCTTCATTGCCGAATATCTCCTTCATTTTGTTTAAACACCATCTAATTCTGTTTCTTTCGACAGTCACTAACGCCAGACAGTCACAATCCTTTCTAAAGACTATGCCCTCCCCATCAAGTAAAATATACCCAATGTAATATTCAGCTGGGATTAAAGCATCTATCAGCTTTTTTAATTCTGATGCAACATAATAATCCATACCACACACTGACACATCATTCCCAAACAGAGCTGCCTTCTCCACCTTTATTTTTTGGGACAATACAACTGCGTCCACTGAGCCTATCAAAATTTAAAGGTAATTTAATTTTTTTCTTGGTCTATCCATAATATAGCATCCTGCACTTTAAAAATTCAGCAATTAAAAAAATTAAAATACTCATGAAGAAAATAAAGAACTATGCTTGGAGTAGAAGGAAAAACAATTATGGAAGTGGACGAGAAGGAAATAAACAGAATATGGCTCAGATTCTATGACGAAGGGGTAAGACCAAACATAGATTATCCCGAAATACCACTCTACAGGCTTCTGGAGGAAACAGCCAGCAAGTATCCAGATAAGGTTGCTCTTATATTCTTTGGAAAGAAAATAACCTACAGGCAGCTTGATGAAATGAGCGATAGGGTCGCCAGCTTTCTATACAAACTTGGAGTGGGGAAAGGTAGCAGAGTGATTGTTGACCTCCCGAACACCCCCCAGTATGTCGCAGCATACTATGGTATTCTCAAGACAGGTGCGACCGTGGTGCAGTGTAATCCGCTCTATACCGAGAGGGAAATCACGTATATTCTTGAAAACAGTGAAGCTGAGTATGGCTTTTTCGTGGAGATGGTTTACCCGAGGATTAAGAACCTAATAAAAGAGGGGAAGATAAAAAAGGCTGTTATATGCAAAATTGAAGATTATCTGCCATTCCCCCTTAACTTCTTGTATTCACTGAAAAAGGAAAAGATAAAGGTTGAGAAAAATGATAGGATTGTTTACTGGAAAGATGTGCTAAAGAGTCCCCCAACAAAGGATAGGCCAGAAATAGACCCCAAAGAAGATATTGCAACATTCCTATACACTGGTGGAACAACTGGCGTGCCTAAGGCAGTGATGTCCACCCACTACAATCTTGTTGCCAACGTATACCAGACCCTCGAATGGGTCACTGACAGGTCTCCAGATGATGTGTTTGCTGGAGTTCTTCCGTATTTCCACAGTTTCGGGATGACAACCTCTATGAACGCTCCTATAGCTCTTGGAGGAACCATAATTCTCCTACCCGATCCAAGAGATATCAAGAGAATTCTTGACGCGATTCAGAAGTATGGGATAACTATCTTCTGTGGCGTCCCAACGATGTATGCGGCAATAATAAACTACCCCGAGGTAAAGAAGTACAATTTGAAGTCAGTTAAAGCCTGTATAAGTGGCGCAGCACCCTTACCAATCGAAGTGAAAAGGAGGTTTGAGGAAATAACCGAGGGAAAGCTTGTTGAGGGATATGGACTGAGCGAGACCTCTCCCGTAGCACTCGCAAATCCAGTTTATGGGGTGAACAAAGAGGGAAGCATAGGAATTCCATTCCCAGACACCTATGCAGTGATTATAGATGATGAGGGCAAAATTCTACCCGTTGGCGAAGTCGGGGAAATAGCCATCAAAGGACCACAGGTGATGAAGGGCTACTGGAAGATGGAAGAAGAGACAAAGAAGGTGCTGGTCAACGGATGGTTGCTGACTGGTGATGTTGGGAAAATGGATGAAGACGGCTACTTCTACATTGTTGACAGGAAGAAAGATATGATCATCGCTGGCGGTTACAACATCTATCCGAGAGAGGTTGAGGAGGTGCTTTACGAGCATCCAGCAGTAGTTGAGGCTGCTGTCGTTGGTGTTCCTGACCCCTACAGAGGAGAAACTGTAAAGGCCTTTATCGTTCTAAAGCCGGAGTACAAGGGTAAAGTGAGTGAGGAGGAGATCATCAAGTTCTGCAGAGAACGGCTGGCAGCTTACAAAGTTCCAAGAATAGTCGAGTTCAGAGATGAACTGCCAAAATCTGCTGTTGGGAAGATTCTAAGAAGGGTTTTGAGAGACGAAGAAATTAAAAAATCCGCTTAAATTTTTTATTCTTCTTCTCTCCCGTACACCGACTCATACACCAGCTCAATCACGTCGAGAACCTGTATCCTGTCGTCCAGCTTTTCGGTCTTAACACCATCTTCAAGCATTATCATACAGAACGGACATGCCACCGCAAGTATTTCAGCATTCGTTGATGCAGCCTCTCTGGCTCTGATGTTATTCGGTCTATCCTCTCCCGGATACTCTCTCACGAGGTTTCCTCCACCTGCACCGCAGCAAAAACTCTTCTCTCTGTTTCTCGGCATTTCAACAAGCTCAACACCCGGAATTGCCTTCAGGATTTCCCTTGGGAGATCATATATGCCATTATATCTCCCAAGATAGCAAGGATCGTGGAAGGTCACCCTCTTGTTTACAGGATGCTTCAGCTCAAGCTTACCGCTCTTTATTGCATCATATAGAATTTCAAGTATGAACTTGACCTCATAACCTTCATACTCGTTCTTGAAGGTGTTGTAGCAGTGAGGTGAGGTGGCAAACAACCTTTCAACACCATATTTCTCAAATGTCTGCATGTTCTCCTCCATGAGCACCTGGAACAGCCCCTCCTCACCCACTCTCCTCACGTCGTTTCCACAGCAACCCTCTTCTCTGCCGAGAACCGCATAGTTTACCTCAAGATCATTGAGAAGTCTTGCAAGTTTTCTTGCAACCGGAATGTTTCTGTTGTCAAAGCTGTGGGCACAGCCAACAAACCACAACCACTCAAATTCAGGGTTTTCCTTGACAGATGGAATTTCTATCTCACTCTTTTTGATCCACTGATCCCTCTTGAACTTGCCCTCACCCCATGGATTTTTCTGCTTCTGGATGTTTTGCAGGAAATCTCTTACGTCTGGTGGGGTTTCGCCACTCTCTATCAAGCCCCTCCTCATTTCCCCTATGATCTCCATCTGCTCCACGTAAACCGGACACATCTCCATGCAGGCTCTGCATGTTGTGCATGCCCACACAGCCTCCTCATCAAGCACCGTTTCTATCAGGAGAACATCCTCTGGATTCTGAACTTCCTGCTCTGATTCCTCTCCACTACTACCATTACCATTACCTTTGCTCTTTCCCAGAAGGACTTTTTCCAGCCTCCGTATGTTCTGCATCAGAAACATGGGATTGAGTGTCGTTCCTGAATTTGCTGCCGGGCAGATGTCTTGACACCTTCCGCATCTCATACATGCAAGACTTGCAAGCAAATCTCTTCTCGTGAGATCGAGAGGTGTTACGGCACCCGTGTACTCCTCACTTAGTGGTTCTCTCATCACACCCGGCTTCCTTTCGCTTCTCGTGAAGATGTTAACTGGCGCTGCTACAATGTGGAGGAGTTTTGTGTATGGGATGAGAGCGATGAATCCAAGAATTAAGGCAGTGTGAAGGAACCAAAGCACGTAAGGTAGAGCGGTTGAGTTGAGCGTGCTGAACCGGACAAATTCTTTGAGAAGGAATCCAAAGACTGCAGCAAGGATAAAGACAACAAGTACGGGATTGTCATCCCAAGCAAACTCAAACTTCTTCGCAAATCTGCTTGGTTTAAGCACATACCTGTTTACGGCTGCTATCGCCAATCCAAGCAAAATCATAACTCCTGCTGCTGTCATTGACGCCTTCAACCATGGATATGTTGCCCTGAAGAGGTCTGGAATCGCAAAGGAGATGGTGAAAACCAAAATATTGACGAGTATTACAACCACACCCCACAGGAAAAGGAAGTGTGACAATCCCATTTTAGATTCACGGAGATACAGCCTTACCAACAGCAAACCATCTCTTACGACAAACCATATTCTTTGCAGGGAATTGCTTGTTCTGTCCTCCCCCTTCAAACCCATGTTTATGAACTTCCACTTCTGCCACAGACCATAGAAGAAGATGGAAAGGCTTGTGATCAGCATGATGTAGTAGATGACCTCAAACATCACCAACACCTCCTACAACGTCAGCTTTCCTGTGTATCTCGTTGATGTTCTGGTGGCAGCTCTGGCAGTTCTCCTCATGAACAACAACAAGGTTCTCATCATGGCAGGCTTTGCAAACAATACCATCGGCAATCGGCACAACAACATCTGGGTCTGCTCCATGGCAAAATGGTGTTAAAGGCTCATTCTGGTGACAGGTTTTGCAATCAAAGGTGTGGACTGGATGAACGTCCGAGCCATGACATTCTTCACAGTAACTGTAGCCGTCGAGATGCTTTGGATAGCTCTTTGCATTGCTGTGACAGTCAAAGCATGAAAGGTCAGAATTCAGTGATTCCTTCTCGACCTTATCATCGCCGCTGCCGCTTATTGCCAATGAGATGACAGGAAGCATCACAAAAAGGGAAACCAGAATAAAAACAGTTGACTTTCTCATTCTGTCCCCTCCACAAACCTCTTTTCAAACTTCTCGTGTATTGTTTTCGCATCACCATGACACACGACACATGAATGCTGGGGCATGTGGATTCTGAAGAGGCTTGATTCGTGACACTCGGAACAATTACCAGCTGAGATCACAGCACCTACATCCGGGTGTTTCTCGATCTCGTGGCAGTTAAGGCAGTAGGGTGTGCCATTGACGTGCTTTGGATACTTGTAGGCAAGTTCGTGGCACTGACAATCCTTCAATTCTTCTACCTCAACAGATGTAATCTTTTCTTGCTGAACACATCCGAGGACAAACACACCTGTTAGGAGGATAGCGAAGACTATTAGACTTCTAATCATTGGATAACCTCCAATTCGGCCGTTACGGGATTTACTTATTAATCTTTCGATTTTCAAAGTTCACACCCCCAAACTACCTGTGCGGGTCGTGACAAACAACACAGTACACTCCAGCATGGTGGGTTTCGTTTACCGTTTCAATTACATCCCTTCCCTCCACATCCAAGTGACACTTCAGACAGGCATCTCTGGTCTTATCTACCACAATAGTATCACTCGACCTCTTGATGGTGTGTTCAACACCACTTCCATGACAGGCCTCACAGTTTACTGTGGAGTGATTCTTCATTCCGATGTAAAGCTGATAATGGCACTCCTTGCAAATTTCAGTGTCTGAGAACTTTGGTTCCTTGGAAAGTTCTATCTCCACCCACTTTGACTGGCTGCTGCTTGTGATCATAGGGGCAAATCCGAAAACGTAGAAAAACAAGACCAAGTAAACGAGTGCCGCAAACCCCAACCCAAGTACCATCGTTTTTCTCTTCACCTCAACCACCCTTTATTCCACCACATACGAATCCAAGCCTATATACAGCACTCTTGGAAACGTCCCTTCCTCTGGCTTCAACACAGCAACCCTGTTCTCCTTCACCAATTTGCTTACCTCGCTGTTCTCATCACTTATGTCTCCAAAAACTCTCGCTCCTGTTGGACATGCAAGAACGCATGCAGGTTTAAGACCCTTCTTAATTCTGTGGTAACAGAAGGTGCACTTGTCCGTAACCTTCTGCTCTGGATGGAGGAAAGTTGCCCCATAAGGACATGCAACAATACAGTACTTGCAACCAATACAGGTATCCTTATCCACCAGAACGACGCCATCTTTGGTATAAAATCTGGCGTAAACTGGACATACGTTCACACAGGGCGCATTTGCACAGTGGTTACACAATTTTGGAACGTAAAAGGTTTTTCGACCCTTTGTGGTTTCAATCCAGCTTTTATCGAGGAACGGGTTTTTGGATGTGCTGAGTACTTCCTTTCTAATATCGCTTTCTTCAATCGGAATCTTCTCTTTGATCGAATACCCCTCGATCCAAGTTCTGGAAAGTTTAAAGTCCATTGGAACGTCATTTTCGGTTTTGCATGCTACAACGCAGTTTCCACAGCCTATACATTTATTCACATCCACAACCATTACATAACTCTTCTCTGAATCTACTGCACTCTGTCCCCTGACAAGCGCTACAGCCGGGAGAAATCCAGCGATTAGCTTGAGAAAGTCTCTCCTGTTCACTCTCTCACCTCCATTGGTAGCAGCTTGTAGCCGACATAGTAAAGGAAAATCGTGAGCGCAAAGAAACCGACTGTTGCCATGATCTCGAAGGGATGATAGACTGGCGATGGGAACGTCATCCCTGTAATGAGTTTCAGAACAAGCCCACCCATCACGAGATCAATTCTCAGGAAGAAGATGCCAATCACTGTGAGAAGAGACGCTGCAAAAACCCCTTCAGCTTTTCTTCCAGTCTGAGGAGCTGCAAGCAGAATTAGCGGTATAAATAGACCCACCAACACTTCCATTATCCAGAAATTGAAGGCAAATTCTCCATTCATGAAGGGTATTACACTTTCCCTTGACAGCAGTGTAGAGTTAGGATAGGCTTTAATCACAAACTTCCAAGCTGTAAAGAAAATTGTTACAACAATAGCAAACCCCAGAATAACCCTCAGCATTTGAATTGCTTCGTATCTTTCACCCTCGATTTTAACACCTCTGATATAGTCGGTAATGTAGACGCCAATAACGGTAAGTGCTGCACCGCTGACTATAGCCGAGAGGATAAAGTAGACCGGGAGCAATGGACCATGCCAGAAGGGAAGATAATTGACTCCAAAAAGTGCTCCAAGGTTACTGTGGGCAACGATGGCTGTAAAAACCGTCACAAATCCGATAACCTTTGCAAAATCCTTTGTGTCACTTGCTTTTGGAATGGTAAGTATTCTCGCAACCAAACCCCTGAGTCCGCCTTCCTCCCTTTGCTTTATCAGGTCATCGTAAAAGTAGAACCACATCTCCACGACAAGAAAGATGACATACAGAACGTAAAACATAATCATCCAGAACATCACACTGGTTGTATTCACGTGCCCAATAAGGGCAAAGTAGCCCCTCATAACTTGCTCT
Source organism: Archaeoglobus sp. UBA230 (assembly GCA_002507545.1). Taxonomy (GTDB): domain Archaea; phylum Halobacteriota; class Archaeoglobi; order Archaeoglobales; family Archaeoglobaceae; genus Archaeoglobus. The sequence goes on from DAVR01000029.1 coordinate 141,301, forward strand.
ATCTCAAGACCAATCGTCATCAATCCGACGAGTATTGTGACGAGGGCCATCAGCAGACCTTCCTTGACTATTGGTTCAAGCTTCGTAAATCCAAAAACTTCTCCGAGAGACGCTATTATACAAAGACCAGTTGTGGAAACGACAAAGAAGACATAAAGGGCAACCAATAGCCTCCAAGGGATTCCTTCTGCAGACTCAAAGGGTTCGATGGGTATTATGGGGTGAGTGTGCATTTGCAGTATACCTAATGCACCAACCAATATTAAAAGCAATAATGTTAAACCAGATACAACCTCAATTTTTTTCACGGATATCACCTGTTTTCTTTTTCAGATACCAGTGTTCTGTAAATCCGATACCTCGGTATCGGGCTTGTCTGTTTCTGATTCACTAAGTAGTTTTTAAAATTTTCCTTTTTAAACTACTGTAGGGATTCACAAAACTTGTATAAATGATCCTAAAAATTTTAGGTCATGCGTGAAAAAATCGGGTTTTGGGAGGCTTTCAGCATAGGCGTTGGAGGAATGATTGGTGGAGGCATATTTGCCGTTCTTGGTTTGAGTGTTCAGCTCGCCAAGGGGTCTGCTCCAATAGCCTTCTTCCTTGCGGGCATAGTGGCGCTGACAACTGCCTATTCATACGCCAAGCTGAGCCTGAGGTATCCGAGCGAGGGAGGGACTATTGAGTTCCTGACAAAAGCATTTGGGACTGGGTTGTTTTCCGGTGGGATGAACATTCTGCTTCTCGTAAGCTATGTTGTAATGATATCTTTGTATGCCTATGCATTCGGCAGCTATGCTGCGAATGCGCTTGGAATACCATTGCTCAGGAGCATCTTTATCACCTTTGTTATCCTGCTTTTCACCGTTCTCAATGCTTACGGAGCAGTTGTAAGTGGAAGAGCTGAAGACTTGCTCGTAGCTTTCAAGCTAACAGTCCTTATAATCGTCACTGGAGCTGGCATAGCTCTTGTCAACCCGGAGAGACTGACGCCTTCTTACTGGGCTGATCCAGCCAGCATCGTGGCAGGTGGGATGATTATATTCCTCGCATACGAGGGGTTTGAACTCATCGCAAATGCGGGTGGGGATGTTGAGCACCCAAGAGTTCTTTCAAAAGCATTTTACGCTTCTGTAATACTCGTGATAGTAATTTACATCTCCATTGCTATCGTTACAGTTGGAACTTTGCCTTATGAGAGAATAATTGAGGCGCGAGATTACGCTCTGGCGATAGCAGCAGAACCCTCTCTGGGAAACTTTGGATTCTGGCTTGTAACCTTCGCAGCCTTGGCCTCAACAAGCTCTGCAATCAACGCAACTCTCTATGGCACGGCAAGGGCGAGCTACATGGTGGCAAAGTTTGGGCAGCTTCCGCATGCAATCGAGAGAAGGGTGTGGAGGCAGGCTTACGAGGGATTGGTTGTAATATCTCTGCTCTCAGTTATCTTATCAAATACTGCGAACCTCGAAACAATAGCGACTGCAGGTAGTGGAGGGTTCTTGCTCGTATTCTTCGCTGTCAATCTTGCTGCGGTAAAACTTAGGGACAAAATCAGGCTCAATCCTGTTATATCTTCTCTGGGAGCAGCAATGGCCTTAACTGCCTTTACAATTCTGGTATTGAGAATGATGGAAGAGAGCACGTATGCCCTATCGGTCATGTTTGCCTTAATTGTTGCCTCATTTCTCTTCGAATGGGTGTATAGGCTGTGGACGGGGAGAGAGATTGAGAGCTACATTGACAGAAAGCTAAGGAAAAGGGAAGAAAACGTCAGAACATGGGACACATGGATTCAGGGTGTGTTGGATGAAATAGGAAAGAGATTTGACGACAGCGAAGTTTATCTTGTGGGGAGCGTGGCAAGGGGAGATGTTGGAAGGAGCAATGATGTAGATTTGCTGGTTCTAACGGATAAAGCAAAGAGGGGTGATAAAGAGGCAATTACAAGAGAGATAAGGAATAAAGCGGGACTTACTCCACAGCACTGTATAGACCTTCACTTCGAAAGGAGGAGCTTAAAAGAGGAGGCTTTGAAAAAAGCTAAGGAATATAGACGTTTGAGATAGTCAGGGAAGCACGACTCTTTCAATGTCCCGAATCCCTGCTTTTCTGACGAGCGTTAAAATTGGATTAGATGTTCGTTTAAAGCTGTATTCTTTGTTGAAGACTATGTAGCCATGTCTTAAACCAAAAATTTCATAGCCAGACGTTGCTGCTCTGAAAATCGCCTCTTCGTTACCCACTAAATAAGCCGCAAAGTGCATCTCGTCGAGCATTGAGGCTGTAGAGATCATCGCATTGTCGGTTCCAAGGAGCCAAAGATCGTATTCGCTAAGAATCCCATAGCTTTTTAGGTTGAGAAGGTTGAAAAAGGCGTTACTTCGAATACAGCTTACAACAGGGATTTCTGAATCAATAAAAGCCTTGATTCTCTCTGGGCACATGTTCATGTGCACGACAAAGTCAGGATGAAGAGACAATGCAGATTCCACATCTTCGCAATCCCTTTCCCCGGCGTGAATTCCAAAAACCTTTTTCTTCCTTTTCGCAAGCCTTCTAACTTCCTCAATCAATTCCATTTCGTGATCTCTTGTGCTGCTGTAGGCAAAGCCAAAAACGTCCAATTCCTCAGCCTCATCAACGCTTGAGGGTCGGGCAAGGGTCAGAACACCATCTAACCCGCGAGTTACAGCCAATCCAGCTTTTCCACCCTCTCTGAAGTCGAGAAAGTGTGATGTGCCGCATTTTTGGCTCTCCTTTACCTCAAGAGCAGCATACTCTCTCAAAACAGATATGTTAGTTCGAGTAAGCATTCTGTGCTTGTAGCCCTCCGGTCCAACAAGTAATTCCAAATCCTTTCTCGGAACTTCGCGGAGAGCAGCATCGCCAAGATGTGTGTGAGCGTTGAAGAATGTTGGAGAGATAATGAAATCGTCTTTCTCAATCCTGCTTTCCTCGAAAGTCAACTCGTCAGCAATCAAATCACCGTAAAATATCCCTTCGTGGGTGACCAAGATGCCGCTGTAAATGTCCATGGGAAGAGTTTAAATATTCTCCCACAAAACTTTTACCATGGCTAAGGCTCAGAAGGGGAGGGCCAAGACTCCACCACTGATGTCGTCAGCAGGTATAATGAGGTATTTTGAGGAGGAGAGAACTCAGATCAAAGTCAGCCCAAAGACGGTCTTGGTTGCGGGCATTCTTACCGGCGTTCTTGTCATAATACTAAACGCCTACTATGGTCTCTGGCCTTAAAGAGGTCGTATTCGCCGGCAGATCAAATGTGGGCAAGTCAACCCTCTTTTCAACCCTCCTAAAAACCAACGCAAGGAAAGGCAAAAGGCCGGGAACGACCATAAAGCCGAACACATTTCAGATTGGCAGGGTTCTTTTTACCGATTTACCGGGTTTTGGATACGTTAGTGGGGTTGGGAAAGACTTCAACGAGAGAATCAAAGATTTTGTTGTCCATTACATAGAAAACAATGCCTCAAGGATAATAGCGTCTGTTGAGGTTATAGACGCCAGCTCCTTTGTTGAAATAGCGGAAAGATGGGAGAGAAGAGGAGAAATTCCGATCGAGATTGAGATGTTCGAGTTTCTCGATGAAGTTACACCCAAGGTATTTGTTGCGGCGAACAAAATGGACAGGGTTGATGATCCAAGACTGCTGGACAAGATAGTTGAGAAGCTCGGAATGCAACCCCCGTGGCAGAACTGGAGGCATGTGATTTACCCTGTTTCAGCAAAAAAGGGAGAAGTTGAAAATCTAAGGAGAGACCTGAAGCAGTATCTTATTTCTATGGGCTTAAAGGATGCTTCAAAGGCCTTCAGAGGTTCGTCGGGACGTAGATGAAGACGGTCTCTATTCCGAGCCTTTCAGCCACAACATCTCTCAAAGCCTCAACTCCAAACCTCTCGCTCTCGTAATGTCCGAGGAAAATGATGTTTAATCCCCCTTCTTTGGCAATATGGTAAGCTTCATGTTCAGGTTCACCTGTTATAAGCAGCTCAATTCCCTCCTCTATGGCCTCAGTGATGGCAAAGCATCCTCTCCCTGATACCGCTGCTACCCTTCTTACCTTATCCTTGCCGAAGGGGAGGATGAGCGAGCGGTCAAACCTTTCAGCTATCTCCATCACGCTCTTTGGACTGGGAAATTCAGCAGAGTAGCCAATCTTCACACCCTTGTATTCTCCAAACTCCTCTTGAGCTTCTGCACCGATTTTTTTCAGGATCATGACATTGTTCCCGACTTCTCTATGGGCATCGAGGGGCAGATGTGCGGCGTAGAGAGATATACCATTCCTTAGGAGATACTCTACCCTTTTCCTAACCATGCCCTTCACGTAATCTATCCCGCCCCAAATCATACCGTGATGAACGACGAGCATGTCTGCCCCATTTGCCTTTGCAGCCCTAAAGCTTTCCATGCAGGCATCAACGGCAAAGGCGATCTTCTCGATCTCTTCTCTACCTTCAACCTGCAGACCGTTGTTTGAAACATCCTGATAGCCTTTAATGTTCAGGTATTCGTCAAGAAATTCACAGATTTCAGTAAGTTTCATGAGTTTAAGTTTACCATGCTCGTGTACTTGAACCTAACCGAAAGGAAGTAGAAACAAAAATTAACCCCAAAAGCTTCAATAGCAACAATGGACATCTACATCGTCCTTGTTGAGCTAAAAATCCCTGAAAATGTAGGATTTATGGCGAGAGTCGCAAAGAACTACGGAATCAAAAATATGTGTCTGTATAACTGCAATGTAACAGAAGAAAGTTACCACACAGCAGCACATGCAAAGGATTTGCTTGAGAAAGCCATCAAAGTTGAGAATCTGCAGGAGTTTTTACATCAGATGAATCTGGTTGTGGGCACTACTGGTATTGAGGGGGGCGACTACAAGTATCTTCGCAAGACTTTAGCAACACCTGAGGAACTTCCCGAACTCGTTAAAGGGGCTAATAAGGTCGCAGTTCTTTTCGGGAGAGAAGATTACGGTCTTTACAACGACGAACTGGCTCTCTGCCACATTATCACAAGAGTTCCAACCAGTGAGGAGTATCCTGTTATGAACGTCAGCCATGCTGCTGCTGTTATCCTTTACTTTCTCCGTTCTCTGGAACTTAAGATGAAAGTTGATGAGGGTGAGGAGCCAGCTACCGCAGGAGATATCGAAGTTTTTCTGAACAATCTCACAGATATGCTTGAAACTGTTGAATATCCAGAACACAGAATAAAAAGAACTGTTGTTGTATTTCGCAGGATACTTGGCAGAGCAAAGGTTAGAAAGCATGAAATACAGACCCTAAACGCCATATTCCGAAAGACCGTTAGCTACATAAAGAGAATGAACAAGTAATGACATGAATAAAATCTGGACTATACTACTGATAGTATCGGTCCTCGCCATAATTTGCCTGACCTTTTATTTCTTCCTACCTCTGCTCGATGGAATAGTGATGGGGATTGTTTTTGCTTACGTTGCAAAACCGATAAAAAGGAAATTGGAACCGATCGGGAAAATAAAGGCATCTGCAATTGCAACTATAATCGTGATCGTCCCAATTTCCGTTCTGATTTTTTATGGCCTCTTTCAGGGGTTGAATCAAGCCATTTACCTTATCACACACTACCAAATAATAGAATCCGGGCTGCTCGATTTACTGAGCAAATTCGGAGTTGAGAGGGGAGAGGAATACGTGAAATGGATTACCTCAAACATATTCTCCATACTTCAGAGAACCGTGCAACCATCGGCGGTTGAGATCACAAAGAGAGCTACGCTGCTAATCCTGAACTTCTTCATCTCCATTGTAGTGTGCTTTTACTCCCTCGCGGATATGGAGAGATTCGTCAGTAGGGCAACGAGCATCGTTCCTGATGACAGTAGAGAAGAGCTAAGAAGATTTATAGAAGAAATTGATTATACTTTTGAATCCTTGTGGTTTGGAAATTTTGTAGTTGCGATTCTGATTGGTCTTGCAAGCCTGCCATTTTTCCTGTACTTCAATGTCCCCTTCGCTCCGCTCCTTTCCGGTTTGATGTTTCTCGCAGCGCTGATACCCATCTTTGCAGAATGGATGATTATTCTACCCGTCTCACTCTATCTACTCCTAATTGACGTCGGAAAGGGCTTAACGTTCCTCGCAACGGGCGTAGTGTTTCTATACATCCTGCCTGAATTAATATTAAGACCACACGTCGTTGGATACGCCTCAAAAATCCACCCTCTGATTCTCATGCTCGCATTCATCGGAGGGGGCATTGTGGGAGGAATTAGCGGTTTCTTTATAGCCCCGATGATTGCTGGCTTGGCCACGGCTATATACAACTACTACACGAGTGACGAAAATCTTAGCGACCAAGAATCATTATCCTGAATCTGTCAGATGCTCTTGCAGCCGCGTTTGCAACGTAGCCAAGATGAGCGACCCACGTTACCATCAGCTGGATATCCAGCGGATTTGCCTCTTCAAGATTGAAAAGTCTCGTGTGGAGACCAATCTGGATGAGGTCGCATTCGTGTTCAAGCTGCTCTATGACCGGAATGTATTCCATAACTCTCTCCACTTCCCTTTTGCTGAAAGAGGTATCAATTAGCTGTCTTATGCTTTCAACCATTTCCTCATAGTGGTTGACAATTTCCATAAGCTTGGAAAGCAGAACTGAGAACTCATCCCAAACATCATGAGGAACTTTAACCCTCCTGAAGGTCACCATGTGTCCCACATGCTCACAATTGTTTATTATGTCATCCTGAACCTTTAAGAATTCGAGGAGGTCGTGTCTGTCAACTGGAAGCATCAACGATTTTGTAACGTTCCCCCTTATCTCCTCCTTTATCTGATCCGCGTGATGCTCAAGTTCATCAATTTCATCTCTTAGCTCCTCAACTTCTCCATAATTCTCCAATCTCAATGCTTCAAATTGATGCTGAAGCAGCCCCACCGCCCTCCCACACATTCTGGCGTGCTGAGCGAGAGACCTGAATGGCGAGTATCCAAAGACTTCACCTACAGATCGAAAGAACTTCATGCAAACACCACCATCAGTGTATAGAGGCTTATTGTCATCGCAGCCGCTACCGGAAGTGTTACAATCCATGAGAATATAATTTTTTGCACTATCTTCAGATTGACACTTGCCAGACCGCCGGCAAACCCTACACCGATGACGCTGCCTACAAGTGTGTGAGTTGTTGAAATGGGCATTCCAAGAGATGATGCTGCAAGAACGGTTGTTGCAGTTGCGAACTCAGCAGAAAATCCCCTTGTATAAGTAAGCTCAGTTATTTGCTTACCAACAGTTTCAATAACTCTGTAACCCCACGTTGCGATTCCAATCGCAATTCCAATGCCTCCGAAGAACAGAACCCAGAAGGGAACTTCACCGCTGTAGCCCATTATGGCTGCAATGGGGCCTGTTGCATTTGCCACATCATTGCTTCCGTGGGCGAAAGCCATGTAGCTTGCCGTTAAAACCTGAAGGTAGCGGAAAACATGCTCAACACTTCCACTGGCATATCTATTGAGCAAAATAACGCGTATTAGCATGAAAACAACAAAAGCTATTGCAGCACCCATCAGAGGAGAAACAATCCAGCTGAGAACAACCTTTGCCAGCACATCCCATTTAATCTGCCCAAGCGAAAGATGATTCTGTGATACTGCTGCGAGACCGAATCCAAGCATCGCACCGACAATCGAGTGTGTGGTTGAGATTGGGAGGTGGTAGTAGGTTGCGATTGTGATCCAGAGTCCGGCGGAGAGCAGTGCTGCCAAAGCCCCGAACACGACAAGATGGTGGTCCAGCAATTCAATGGGGACTATTCCCTTTGCCACGGTGTGCGTTACTCTCTTTCCAAAAAATGCTGCCCCGCAAAACTCCAGCACGGAGGCCAGAATAATAATCTGTTTCAGCGTTAAAGCTCTACTGCCATAAGAAGTTGCCATGGAGTTTGCAGCATCGTTCGCACCGATGTTCCACGCGACGTAGAAGCCCACGATAGCTGCTGAGATGATGAAAATGTCTATAACCATGAATTGCGTTCGATTTGAAGTATATATCTTTTTCCATTTAAATTGATAAAAGCGATAGAGATATATACCTCCATTTTGATTATATACCATGTTAGAGAGCAGAAAGGTTTTTTTCAGTGGTAAAAGCAGCTACATCTTAACCCTTCCCAAGAAATGGGTTAAGGAGAACGGGATTGAGGCAGGAAATGAGGTTATAATGAGCATAGGAAAGAATTTCATAACAATATATCCAAAGAAGGCCGATTTGAAGAAGAAACTGGTCAGTATTGATTCCAAGGATTTGAGGCATGAGACCCTTATGCGAAGAATAATCTCCTACTATCTCGCGGGCATGGACTCCATAAGACTGACAGTTTACAACGAGGAGCAAAGGTCTGCAATTTCGAGGGCAACGGACATTCTAATTGGTGCCGAGGTGGTGGAGGATACCGGAAAGGAGATTGTAATGGAGATATTTTTGGATAACTCAAGATTAAAGACTGAAAATATCATGAGAAGGATGGGGAATACCTGTGTGGGCATGGTTTCAGATTTCTGCACCGCCCTTAAAAAGTTTGATAGATACATCTGCAACTCAATAATAGCAAGGGAGAGAGAAGTGGACAGGCTGCATTTTCTGCTTCTCAGACAGTTGAAACTGGCAAACATGCATGCTGACGTAGCTTCTGAACTTGAGATACCTGTTGAGAAAATTCAGGAATATAGAACGGTTGTCAGGTCTCTTGAGAGAGTTGCAGACCATGCCGCGAATATGGCAGAGAGTTTACTTGAGCTTGGTAAACCCGTCGAGTATCTATGCGAGTTAGTTGATGCAGACCTTGAAATGCTACGCACAGCGGTTGTCGCCTTTCTTGAAAACGAAATAGAGCTTGCCGAGGTAGTACTTGAAGAATTTGACGAATTTGAAGAGCTTGAAAAAAGATTTTACAGCCGTGTCCTGTCTGCTGATGTAGAAGAGGCCCTGTATCTCAAATCAATAATTGATAGCATTTCAAGAATTGCGAGCTATTCGGCAGATATTGCGGAAGTGGTCGTTGATATGGCTGTCGTATAGTTTAAAAACAGAAAGATGAAAGGGGGTAATAAGACCTATGGCAGGAGAAACTCTGCTTAAATTTCTTGATGTGGTTTCAGAACACATAAGGAATCTGAAGAATCACATAAATCCAGAGAGTGTCGAGAACGTGATCAACCTGATTGACAGTTCTAAGGCAATTTTCGTCATTGGGGCAGGAAGGAGTGGTTATATTGCAAAAGCCTTTGCCATGCGGTTAATGCATCTGGGTTATGCAGTTTACGTCGTCGGAGAGACTGTTACGCCAAGAATTACAAAGGATGACACGCTTATAGCCATATCGGGCAGTGGAGAAACAACATCTGTTGTTAACATAAGCAGAAAGGCAAAAGACATAGGCTCAAGGCTTATAGCCATCACAGGAAGTAGAAAATCAAGCCTCGCCGAAATGGCGGATGTGATTGTTCTGATAAAGGGCAAAGTGAAGGATGAGAGGGACGAAAAGTTATCTCAGCTTGCCCCTCTTGGTACAATGTTTGAGCTAACAACAATGATATTTCTGGATGCCCTTGTTGCAGAGATAATGATGAGAAAGCATCTAACTGAAAGTGATCTTGAGGCGAGGCATGCTGTGCTTGAGTGAGGTGATATTCTGAAGGAGATTATTGCAAAACTGAGCAATGCTCATGGAATAAGTGGATATGAGGACGAATTGAGGGAAATAGTAAAGAGGGAGCTTGAAGGATGGGCTGATGAGATTAAAACAGACAGTATGGGGAATCTAATCTGCACGAAAAACGGAGGAAAACCTGAGATAATGGTTGCTGCGCACATGGATGAGATCGGCTTTGTTGTGAAGTATATTGACGAGAAGGGCTTTATAAGAGTAGCTCCAATTGGGGGCTGGTTTTCCCAGATAGCTCTCGCACAAAGAGTAGTTCTCTACGGAAAAAAGAAGATTTACGGCGTTATTGGCTGCAAACCGCCTCATCTTATGAAGGACGAGGAGAGGAAGAAGGCTGTTGAGATCAAAGACATGTTCGTGGATGTTGGGGCGAGCAGCAAAGAGGAGGTTCTTGAGATGGGAATAAATGTCGGAACACCGGTTGCTCTTGATAGAGAAGTGGTTGAGCTGGCAAACGGAAGGCTTACAGGAAAAGCCTTCGACAACAGGGTTGGCGTAGCTGTGATGATTGAGGCTGTGAAAAGGAGTAAAGCCGACATCACGATCCACGCTGTTGCAACTGTTCAGGAGGAAGTTGGGTTGAAGGGTGCAAGAACATCGGCCTTTGCCATTGAACCTGATGCTGCGATAGCTGTTGACAGCTGTGTTGCTGCCGACTTTCCAGGCAGTGAAACCGCGCATATGGACGTAAAGCTCGGAAAGGGGGCTGCTATTACTGTGATTGACGCTTCTGGTAGAGGCTTGATCACATCGCCCAAAGTTCTGAGGTGGTTGACCGAGACTGCAGACAAACACAACATTCCCTACCAGCTTGAAGTGGCTGAAGGGGGGACAACAGATGCAACTGCAATCAATCTCACAAAAGCCGGAATTCCTGCTGGAGTCGTCAGTGTGCCTGCAAGATATATTCACAGCCCGGTGGAGGTCGTGGATATCAAAGATGTGGAGAGTGCTGTTGAGATAGTAGCAAAATCTCTGGAAAGTGCCAAAGAATACTTTTAGAGAAAATTTTTATTTCGAGTGGCTTTAGGAATCAAAAAGACTGCAGATTTCTGGAGGTGATAACTCATGAAAATCTGGGTTATTGGTGCTTACGGTATTGTTTCTACCACTGCAATGGTGGGTGCAAAGGCGATAGCCAAAGAGATTGCTCCAAGAACAGGTTTAGTTTCTGAGCTTCCTCCCTTTAGAGGGATTGATAAATACGCCCCACTTGAATTTGAATTCGGTGGCCATGAAGTAAGAATGCTCAAAAACGCTTTTGAAGCTGCAGAAGAGCATTGGGAGCTTAACAGACATTTTGAAAGAGACTTACTCGATGCAGTCAAAGAAGACCTCGAAAAAATAGTTGCAAACAAGGGCACCGCCCTTAACTGCGGAACAGGAATCCAAGGGCTTGGAAAGATAGAGACACTTGAGGATGATGGGCTTACTCTGAAAGAGATAGTCAACAGAATAACAGAGGATATCAAGAGATTTGCCGATGATGAGACGGTGGTTATAAACCTTGCCTCCACCGAACCGCTGCCAAATCTCAGCGAGGAGTACCACGGAACATTGGAAGGATTCGAGAGGATGATTGACGAAAATAAGAAAGAATATGCTTCAGCAAGCATGTTATACGCTTATGCAGCCCTAAAGCTTGGACTGCCATACGCGAACTTCACACCCAGTCCCGGCTCGGCTATACCTGCGTTAAAGGAGCTTGCAGAAAAAATGGGTGTTCCACACGCAGGAAATGACGGGAAAACGGGAGAGACACTTGTCAAAACAACCCTCGCACCGATGTTTGCCTATAGAAACATGGAAGTAGTGGGATGGATGAGCTACAACATCCTTGGTGATTACGATGGCAAAGTGCTCTCAGCGAGAGACAACAAGGAGAGTAAAGTTCTGAGCAAGGATAAGGTTCTGGAAAAAATGCTCGGCTACTCCCCTTACAGCATCACAGAGATACAGTACTTCCCAAGCCTCGTTGACAATAAAACTGCCTTCGACTTCATACACTTCAAGGGCTTCCTCGGCAGGCTGATGAAGTTCTACTTCATCTGGGATGCCATAGACGCTATCGTTGCTGCTCCTTTAATCCTCGACATCGCTCGCTTTCTACTCTTTGCCAAGAAGAAGGGTGTGAAGGGAGTTGTGAAGGAAATGGCCTTTTTCTTCAAGAGTCCAATGGACACCAATGTGATCAACACACACGAGCAGTTTGAAGTGCTGAAGAAGTGGTATTCCAAGCTATCCTAATTTTTAAAAATAAAAAATTAGCGAACTCCAAGCAGATTTCTCGCCACAATAAGCTTTTCTATTTCCTTTGCACCTTCGTAGATTTCAGTTATTTTCGCATCCCTGTAGAACTGATTTATCGGATATTCGTCAATGTAACCATAACCACCGTGGAATTGGAGAGCCCAGTTGCATGTTTCAACAGCAACGTCACCAGCATACCATTTAGCCATAGCTGAAAGCATGTTGTCTGGCTTACCCTGTTCAACCTGCACGGCAGCAGCTCTGTAAACGAGTGTTCTCGCTGCCTCAATTTTTGTTGCCAGCTCAGCAAGTCTGAACTGGATGTACTGAAAAGCAGCCAATGGAACGCCGAATGCTTTTCTCTGCTTGACATACTCCACTGCAAGCTTCAAAGCCCCCTTGGCAATCCCAACAGCCTGTGCGGCAACCCAAACTCTGCTTATGTCGAAGAATTCCATCATGTAGTAGAATCCTTTGCCCTCTTCCCCAACGAGGTTCTCGTCTGGAACTCTGACGTTGCTGAAGCTGACCTCTGCCGTATCACTCGCCCTGATCCCCATCTTCCCCAAAATTTTTGTTGCCTTGTATCCCTCTCTGTTTGTTTCGACGATGAAGTAGCTAATTCCTCTATGCTTAGCCTTCGGATCCATTTCCCTCGTCCTTGCAGTCACCAGCAGAAAGTCAGCTATAGTTCCATTGCTGATGAACTGCTTTGTCCCATTAATTACCCACTCATCTCCCTCCTTAACCGCTCTCGTTTTAATGTTAGCAGCATCACTGCCCGCATCTGGCTCAGTATTGGCCATTCCCATTATCACATCTCCTCTTGCCAGCTTTGGGAGCCACTTCTCCTTCTGTTCCTCACTGCCATGCAGATGCAGTATCTCAAAGCCAAAGGTCGGAATGAGGCAGGCAAGCCCAAGACCGGGATTTACCGCTGAAAATTCTTCCATCACAATCATTTTCTCTATTGGCCCGTATCCACCACCGCCATACTCCTCTGGGATGTCCACCGCATGAAATCCGAGTTTAGCACATTTCTTCCACAGCTCGAAGGGGAACTTCTCCTCTCTATCGCATTCTCTTGCCAGTTCAGGTGTGAACTCCTTTTCTGCAAACTCCCTTGCAGCCCTTCTGATGTCTTCCTGCTCTTCGGTAAAGGTAAAACCGATTGCCATAGTTAAAGTAGAATATGAACCTATATATTCTCTTTGATTCGTGTTATGGTCTTTTAGTCGGGCATGTTGTAGAGCAATGCTTACAACGCCAGTGTGGTATTTGGGATGGCATCAGCGATGACTGCAGTGGCAGAGCAGCTGTTGGGAAAACAGCAATTTTAGAAAAATATTCTGCTACTCTTTTTAACTTTGCTGAATGCTCGGATAGATGATATACCTTGCGGCCATTAAATCAGATGGAGTGTCTATTTCTATCCACGGCAAACCCTTCGTGGACTCGTAGGACACTTCAAGTCCAGCATCAATCATTGACTGAAAAGCCTCCTCGTAGAAGACCCTTCTCCCTTTTTTGTCCATAACCAGAGTGATATGCTCGCTCAGGTCATCAACAGCATTCTGATGAACCTTCGCAATCCCGATATACTCACCATTAGCTTCGTTCGGTGGTATCTGTTTGCTGATCTTCTTAACAGAACTATCAACAATCTTTACCTTCATCTCTTCTTCTCCAAGCTTTTTAACAGTATCAACAGACAGTGTCAGATTCTCACTGCTGTTGTCGTGAAGATAGTCAAATATCTTCGGATGAAAGAGGACGTCCGAGTTCAAAATGTAAAATCCCTTCCGAACGTAGTCAATGGCAAGATGCAAGCTGTATATATTGTTTGTTTTTTTGTAAAGACTGTTGTGAACGAATTTAAAATTCAGATCGAATCGGGAAAGATACTCCCTCAACTTGTAACCCTTATGACCCGTAACTACGATTATATCCCTTATCCCCCTTCCCTCCAGTGCCTGAACCGCGTAATAGATAAGAGGTTTGTTACCGATTTTGAGTAGAGCTTTTGGGATTTCACGAGTATGATGTCCCAGTCTTGAACCATAGCCCGCAGCAAGTATTACTGCCTCCATGGAAAATGTTAAAAGGGGAGTTATTTAAAACTACCCCCAAGGGGTGATTTGAATCAAATGGGAGTATTTGCTGACGGAACTCGTTTATCGGAGGTTCTCAAGACCTCTTGCGAAACTGCTGTCGAAAACGAGCATTACGCCGAATACGGTGACGTTCATCGCCACAGCAGTCGGATTGGTATCTGCTGCAGTCATAGCTACGCATGAGATATACTTAGGAGTTCTTATACTGCTCATCTCCCAGATACTGGACTGCACAGATGGTGATCTGGCAAGATTGACTGGAAAAACGACAAAGAAGGGAGCATATCTCGATAGGGTTTTTGACAGGTTCGTTGATGCTGCTATCGTTATTGGCATCGTGTATCTCTACCCAGTTTACCTGTGGTTAGCCGGCTTTCTCGCTGCAGTCGGTTCCTTTGGTGTAAGTATAACCAGAGCAATGGCGGAGGCTGAGGGGGCAGAATGCAAGGTTGGTATCGGTGGAAGAGACACGAGGCTTGCGATTATAATGGTCGGACTCGTTGCTGGACATACAATGCAAAAAGAGGTGTTTGTTTACAGCTTGACTCTATGGGTGGTGGCTATTCTCGGCTTCATCACCACCTTCCACCGCATGATCCACACCATAAAGCAACTTTAATCTTTAGCTCATCGCAAACAATGCTGCACCAACAGCTCCCACTATCTGAGGCTCAGCGGGAATTTTTACCTCCATTCCGAGTTCTCTCTCAAGGGCTTTCTTCATCGCTTTGTTTTTTGCCACGCCACCAGTCAGAACCACATCGGGCTCAACTTTAACCCTCCTCGCCATTGCAGCTATTCTTGAGGCTATTGCCTCATGTATTCCCGCAACAATGTCCTCCACCCTCTCTCCAGAGGCAAGATGGCTGATCACTTCAGACTCTGCAAAAACCGTGCAGGTTGAAGAAATCTTCGTTGCCCTATTCGCTCTCTCTGCTACATCTCCGAGGTCCTCGATTTTCAGGTGTAAGGCGGAAGCCATGACCTCAAGGAATCTGCCCGTACCAGCAGCACATTTATCATTCATCACGAACTCTGCGACCTTACCGTTCTCAATCGAGATGACTTTGCTGTCCTGCCCCCCTATGTCAATAACCGTTCTTGCAGTAGGAATGAAGAAAAGAGCACCCTTAGCATGGCAGCTTATTTCCGTAACGGTTCTATCAGCAAAACTGACTTTATTTCGTCCGTAGCCGGTCGCGACTATTCTCTCGATATTTCCTTTATTAATCCCAGCTTCTTCCAGAGCCTCACCAAACACTTTGTCAGCAGTTTCTTCCAAATTTGGTGAAACTTTGATGACTTTATAAGCTACCAACTCCCCGTCTTTCAGCAGAACACATTTAGCAGTCAACGAGCCAACATCTATCCCCGCCACTATCATGGAATCACTTCAGCATCTCAAGAAAGGCTTCAAGCCTCGTCTCCACCTGAGCCTCGCTGAAGACTCTTGAGTCTACCATATCAGCCTCAATAACAACTGAAGGTACATCAATCATCTTCTGCAGCTCGTATTGACCAAAGGAGTAGGGCTTGCAGCTTCTGTTGGAGTGAATAACAACCCCATCAACATCATAGTAATTGATCAGCCTGTTTATAGCCTCAGCCATATGCTCAAGCCCTATGTTGAGGTAGATGAAGGTATAAGTTTCTGCCATGCTCCAGAATATGTCGCTCTTGTCCATTGAAATGAATCCCGTCCACGCGTTGGTGTAGGTGTCGGCAACAAGACACGCATTTCTGTCAGCGAAGAATTCAGCAAACCATCTAAGTCTGTACCACACGGGAATGTTATCCCAGAGGAGCCTAACCTCTTCATTCTCTACAGCCCCCTCTCCTCTCTTGACCCTCTCAACCAGCTCCTTTTTCATCTCTGCGTAGAATTCGATTGGGTAGTCGGTGCCCCTTAAACAGACGATTGGTGCCATATTCAAGAATGCATCAAAGCACGTTAGCGGGGAAGGCTTGTTTTTAGCCATGTGCAGAACGTCAGAGTAGCTATTCACACCTTCAATGGATTTTATTAATGTCTCCTTTAACTTCGAGTCACTTAACTCCCTTCCGGTAGTTTTCTCAAGAAAGTCTACAAATTCGTAAAGCTGATCGTGGACATACTGGATATAACTCTCCTTCAACTCCTTTCTGACGAAGGGTGTATCAAGGATAAAGAGTGGAACCTTGAAAATCCTGCTGAGGACCTGATACCACTTTATAACAGTGTTGCATATGTTGTTGCAGGCAAAGAGGAAATCCGGTTTTGGCAAACCACCAACAGGACTTGTTCCAGCAAAAACGCATCCAATGTCACAGCGGGCATAGGAGCAGAGGTCCCTTGAGAACCCCCTCTTTTCAGCAAAATCACTGAAGTAAGGTCCCTGTTTTGCTGCTCCGATTAACGCGCCGTGATTTTCGGGATATACGGGATAAATGTCCATTGCATAAAGCAGTTCAACCGGAGCGCCGCTCGTGATCCATCCATTAACCTCCGTCTGCTTCCCCATCATGTAGTAGCCGCCCATTATCTGCTTCATTCTGTCGGTTGCTTTCAGCTTCTTCAAGGTCATGCTATCACCTCGTAGAATGCCTCAATCCTCGTCCTCAGTTGCTCGTAAGAGGCAATTGGAAATTCAAGTTCCAGCAGCAGAACTTTTTTCCCCATTTCCTCCAGTTTTTCTTTAAGCTGTGGATAATCGTAAAAATGTGGTTCGCAGAATTTCAAAAGTAAAAAAACAACCCCATCACAGTCCTTAGCCAATTCGAGGATGTAGTTGAACCTGTCATCGTTGGGAAAGTGTTTTGTCGGGCAGGGGGCCTTATTGAAATATTTCTCTACCAGAAATCTCAGACCATCCTCGACACTTTCGATTTCCTTTAAGGGAGTGTTGTATGTGAAAAACCTTGTCCCCGTGCAGATGTCATCCTTTAAAAGGAGTCCTGCTTCTTCAAAAAGCTTGTAAACTTCCAAGAATGGGCAAACGCTACCCGTTATCAACACTTTTGGTCCTACTCCAGATTTCTCTACTTTCCTCAACCTCCTGTCTACAAATTCGATTGCATCCCGCACGTTCATTTCCTGAACCTTCTTCGCAGCCTCATAATCGGGTTTTACCTCAAACAGCTTCTTCAACTTCTCTTCAAGTTCCCAATAAAGTTTCAAACTCTCTCTCAGGCTGTCAACGGTAACATCTCCTCCCCATTCCTTTAAAATATTCACAAAGTCTTGGAGCTCTCGGAAGTAATAATCCTTGCTTTCTTCATCAATTCTTGACGGGAATTCGAGATTGTAAACCTTCATGTCCGTATTCCTCTCCCAGATGTCTGCAAGGCGCATCAGAGTGTCGCAGCACCTCGTAAACACAACAGCTTGCACATCAAGCTCCCCCTTTAAAGCCCGTTCAAAACTCCCTCTCGCCTGAGAGCAGGCATAACTCTGAATATAGGCGGTGGCAAGGCTAATCTGATCATCTCCAGCAAATATTCTTACGGGAGTGAACCCTGCAGCATCTATCAACTCTTTTGGCGTGTAAGTGCAGAGATACCCAATGTTCATGAGGGATTTAACAAGCTAAAAAATTAAAAATTTTCCGTATTTAACCCTTAGCAAGAACAATTTCAATTGTAGAAACGTTTGACCTTCTTCCCTGCTCGGATTCGAGCTCTTCAGTATCAATCTTTATATCCTTCACCTGCACGCCCGGCATGAATCTGTTCCTGACAATCTCTGCAACATCCACTGCTCTGCTGATAGCCCTTCCTCTCGCTTTAATGACGACTTCACTCGCTCCTTCGTTCAGCTGAGTCAGTGTTGCCAGCACGTAGTTCATTACAGGCTTGTTTCCGACAAAGACGACCTGTTCAGCCATGTTTTTCACCTCAGGTTCTCTTGGTTAAGAGGGGAATTTAAATTTTGTTGAAAAATATTTAATCATTAAGTTTTACTTCCTCACAACTGGCATGCTCCTGAGCCAGCCTAAATCAGGCAAATAAAGCCTTCTCAAGTCTTTAAGACCGATCTTAAGCATTGCAAGTCTCCCAATACCCAGCCCCCACGCAAGAACCTTGCCTTTTATACCCAACGGTTCGGTGACTTCCTTCCTGAAGACACCAGCTCCACCAAGCTCAACCCAACCAAGACCTTCAACGTAAACTTCGGGCTCAACACTTGGTTCCGTGTAGGGGAAATAGCCTGGCCTGAATCTGACGTCCTCAAAACCCATCTTTGTGAAGAACTCCCTCAGCAATCCGAGGAGGTGTCTGAAGCCAACATCCCTATCTAAGACAACTCCCTCAAGCTGATCAAATTCCGGAAGGTGGGTAGCATCAATGGTCTCCCTCCTGTAAACCCTATCAATGCAGAACGCTTTTTGGGGCGGTTCAGGATTTTCAGCAAGATAGTGAATGGTTATTGCAGTGGTATGAGTTCTTAGAACAAGTTGTTTAGCTTTTCTAAGACTCCACTGCCCACCCCATCCGGTAGAGCCTGTTTTCCAACCATTTTCGTGTGTCTTCTTTACCCTTTCAACTACATCTTCCTCAAGCTCCACGTAGCGGTCTAAATAGAATGTGTCTTGCATGTCTCTCGCCGGGTGGTCTTGGGGCTGGAAAAGGGCATCGAAGTTCCAGAAGGCTGGCTGAACGTAATGGCCTTTGATTTCGGTAAACCCCATTTCAAGGAAAACCTTCCTGCACTCCTCTATGATCCTCTCGTAAGGGTGGATTTTACCACCATAAATTTCCTTTGAAGGGATGGAAATGTCGTATTTCAAAAATTCCTTCCCCTTCCAACTTCCATTAAGAAGCATTTCGGGTGTAAGATCGGTTATAAGCTCCTGAACGGCAATGTCAGGTTTTTTTATCACCTCAATGAAAACCTGCTTTGACTCATGTTTTTCTACAAGCTTCCTTCTTTCAAGAACTTTGTCAACTTCAATTACCTCACCTTCCTTTATAGCCCTCAAGACCTCTTTTTCTCTGAAGTCCGGCTCCTTTAAAAGTCTGATTTTATCGTCTTTTACTTCAGCCACACCTTTTTTCCTTAACCAGCCGAGACCAATCTGAAATTCTTTTCCTATGGTTTTGCGAAGCTCGTCAATGTTGTCAACACCACTCTTAACGAGGTGGACGAGCTTTTCCTCAGGCAAACCCTCTTTTAGATACTTTTCTCCTTCTTTGGTAAGTCTGTATTCAGTTTCAGATTTCTCAACAACTCTGACATATCCTTTCTCTTGCAAAAGGTAGGCGGCTTTTAAAACAGCATCTTTGTTCATTCCTGAAAGCTCCGAGGCTTCTTCAGGAGTGTATGACCTTCCAGCTTCGAGTGATTTGAGTAGGATTACCTCAATCTTTGAGAGCATAGCTGGAGGTAGTGGAAATGTTTTAAAGTGTTTCTTCCAATAATCTCACAATTAATTCTGAGGTGGTAAAATGGAAAGGGCTGTTGACATCGTCGAGAAGTTGAGGAGTGGTGAATTAAAGCCAGTTGAAGTTTTGGAGGAGTGTCTGAGAAAAATAGAGGAGCTAAACCCAAAAATAAACGCCTTCATCACCATGAATGAGAAGGCAAGGGAGGAAGCAAAGGTTGTTGACGTCAACACACCTCTCGCTGGGTTGCCAGTGGCGATAAAGGATAACGTGGAAACCAAGGGATTGCGGACGACATACTGCTCGAAGCTTTACGAAAATTATGTGCCCGAAGAGGATGCTGTGCTTGTGGAAAGGCTTAAGAAGTCTGGTGCCGTCATAGTTGGCAAAACAAACATGCCTGAGTTTGGTCTGATAGCTTACACGGACAACCCGATGTTTGGCCCTACGAGAAACCCATGGGACTTGTCGAAAACAGTGGGAGGAAGCAGTGGTGGTAGTGCTGCCGCTGTTGCAGCGGGTATGGTTGCTGTAGCGAGCGGAAACGATGGTGGTGGCAGTATAAGGATTCCTGCCTCCTTCTGTGGCCTATACGGTCTCAAGCCGAGCTACGGGAGGGTGCCCTGCTATCCCTCGCTTCCAATGTTCGTCGGATTGCACTCAGAGGGATTTCTGACGAGGTATGTTGAAGATACAGCTTTAATGCTCGATATTGTGAAGGGAAGGGATAGCAGAGATATGCACTCTCTACCTGATGAGGGTGTGAGCTATCTGAAGGCTATTGAAGAGGAGCCGGATGGTGTTAGAATAGCCTTCTCCCCTGATCTTGGCTATGCAACCGTTGATCCAGAGGTCGAGGAGATTGTCAGAGAAGCAGCATTCAAGCTTGAGAAGTTTGGAGAAGTGGAGGAAGTAAAAATTGACGTTCCAAACCTTGAGTCTGACCTCGTGACGAAAGTTGTATTGGAAGTCGTAACATTCATGGGAGACAAAATGGAGGAGTGGGAGAAGATTGCATTTCCACCCTATCTCGGTTTTATGGCTCTTGCCCAGTCTTTGACTTACAAAGAGTACATCAGGATTGAGGAAAGAAAAATGGAGTTGTGGAAAGCCCTCAGAGATGTCTTTGATAAATACGATTTCCTTATAACACCTACTGTTGCAGTTAAACCCTTTGAAATCGGAAAAATCAGCCCGGACGAGATTGCTGGAAAACCAATAACGCCTATCGGCTGGATGCCCTTCACCTACCCCTTCAACTTCACCGGACAGCCAGCAGCATCAATCCCTGCTGGATTCAGCAAGGATGGATTGCCGGTGGGAATGCAAATTGTCGGAAGGCATTATGATGATGTCGGAGTGCTCAGAATCTCCAAAGCCTTCCAAGATATCAGTCCCTGGCAGGATAGGGTTCCAAGCTTGTAATTTTACTATTTTTAAAATTCAATAATTTCCCCAGTTCGATTATAAACCCTCAAACCCTGCACTTTTCTAAGCTCCTCTGCAAATTCTTTCGACTTTAAGACTTTAAGGAATTCTCTGACGATTTTCCTCTCCATTCTGTCCTTTCTCACAAGGAAATCATATTCCTCGCTCCTCAGAGGAATGAAATCCAATCCATACTGAAACGCTACGGTTTTGATTCCAACCCCAACATCAGCCTTACCACTGGCAACAGCAACGGCGACCGAAGTGTGCGTCTTTGCCTCCACATTGTACCCCTTTATCATGCCAACCAACTTCTCAAAGCTCACACCTTCTTTTTCGGCAAGCTCTCTGAGATGCATATCTGTAAGAATTCTTGTTCCGCTTCCTCTATTCCTGTTTATGAACGTCACGTCCTCTCTCAGCAAATCCTCAAAGCCCTTTATTCCCTTCGGATTTCCTTTCGCCACGACCAATCCCTGCTCCCTCAGATAACCCTTTACCAGTATTGCATCCTTAACCCTATATTTTTCAATAACAGGCTCGTTGTAAACACCGCTCTCATCAAGCAGATGTGTTCCGGCAATGTCCGCCTCCCCTCTTTTTACTGCCAGAATTCCGGACGTTGAGCCAACATTTATTACTTTGGCGTTAAAAGCCTCCCTCCTCCGCATGATGGATAGTATAACTTCCACTCCCACGCAGTGGCTGCCTATAATCATCAAGTCAGCTGGCCGCAGTTTGCTATATAGCCTTACATCCACCTCGCTCCCTTCTTCGAGCATAACAATGTTTTCCGGAATTTCAATGAAGCCATCGGTGAAGGCGAAGGCAGTTACAGCCCCGCTGTAAGACCCGCTTACAGGATAGGCAGAGTAACCTTCTGAGCCAGCAACAACGTTTACTGGAAGCAATTCTCTCCTGCCTTCAGCAGAGAAGGTCTTTACTGCAAGATTTGCCCTGATTCTCTCCTCCACAGCCTCTCTCATTCCCGCAAGCTTCCTGATCAGAGGAGCAACAAGAATCTCGAACACTGTCATCGCTGAAGTTGGATAACCCGGCAAGCCAAATACTGGCTTTTCATTGCAGATTGCTACTATTGCAGGTTTACCCGGTTTTATCGCTATACCATGCACAATAACGCCCGGTGAAAATTCATCAAGGATCCTGTACATCACATCTCCAGCACCAGCAGATGTGCTTCCGCTCGTTATCACGATGTCAGCCATCTTCAACCCCTTATTGACTAAATTTCGCATCTCCTCCTCGTTGTCCCTCGCTATCCCCAGAAAAACCGCTTCTCCACCATTCTCAACAACAGCAGAAGAGATTGTGTAGGAATTAACGTCGAATATCTTCGCCTCTTCAAGCTCTTTTCCCGGACTTACGAGCTCGTTGCCTGTGGATATTACTGCTACAACGGGCTTCCTGTAAACTCTAACCCTGCTTATCCCGCATGCCGCCATCACTCCTATTTCCCTGTGTGTGAGCCTCGTTCCCTCTCTAACTATCAGTTCTCCCGCCATTATGTCGCTGCCAGCAAACATCACGTTTTCTCCTGGCGATACTGGGCGGAAGATTTCAACATACCTGTCTCTTTTTCTCGTATATTCTACCATCACAACCGCATTCGCCCCTTTAGGCATCATCGCTCCAGTTGCGATCTCGACAGCATCTCCTTTTCTAACCTCAACTTTTGGTTTCTCTCCAGCCTCAACAACTCCCACGATTTTTAGAATGGCGGGATTATCTTCCTCAGCCTGAAAGGTGTCCTCAGCCCTGACAGCATAGCCGTCCATCGTTGCTCTGTCAAAGGGTGGGACATCATATTTAGCATAAATGTCTTCAGCTGTTACCCTGCCGGCAGCATTCATCAAATCAACTTCTTCAACCTGTTTCTTTGGAGTGTAAAATTCGTAAAGTTTGTTAATAGCCTCATCCACCGTAACAACATCTCTAAAAATTTTCCTCATTCAAACACCTCTGTGATGTCCCTCAAAAGTGTAACCTCAACTTCCTCACCCACATCATATCCTTCTCTATCTTCCGGAACAACGAGAAGAGCGTTTGCTCTGACAAAAGAGCTTAAAACTCCCGATCCTGAAATTCTTATTGGGTAAACATTTCCACCATCCCACAGAACTCTTACGTTGCTCCTAACACCGATCTCAGACGGTATCTTCCCCTGCAGTATCCCCTTCTGAGTGCTCCACTTTCTCGCTATAATTCTCACATTCATCAACCTGTAGAGAGCAGGAAGAGCGAAGGTGTAGAAGCTGAGCAAGGCTGCTGCCGGTGAGCCAGGAAGCATAAAAATGGGCTTATTATCAGCAACCGCTGCAGCAGTGGGCATTCCCGGCTTCATGGATACACCGTGAAAGAGGATTTCACCGTATTCTGACACAATTTCGGGGACTATATCCCTATG
Organism: Archaeoglobus sp. UBA230; assembly: GCA_002507545.1. Taxonomy (GTDB): domain Archaea; phylum Halobacteriota; class Archaeoglobi; order Archaeoglobales; family Archaeoglobaceae; genus Archaeoglobus. Next base: position 164,625 of record DAVR01000029.1, read on the forward strand.
TCCAACTGACGTGCCGCCGGTAATCAGGACTGCATCGTAACTCAGGGCTTTTTCAAGCATATCAGCTATACTTTTCCTGCTATCCCTCGCAATTCCAAGATTTACAGCATCAAAACCAAATTCTGCCAAGGCGTTGAAGAGCATGGGATTGTTGGAGTTGTATACTTTCGCCTCCTCAAGCTTGCTTCCAAGTTCAACAAGCTCGTTTCCAGTTGTGATGATTGCAACTCTCGGTTTTCTGTAAACCTTTACTTTCTCAATGCCGAGAGATGCCAGAACTCCCGCATCCTGTGGCTGCAAAATCTCTCCTTTCTTTAGTATCAGCTCGCCTGCTTTTACATCCTCACCTCTCCTTGAGACGTTCTTCATTGGTGTTACAGACTTCAGAATTTCGATAAACTGTCCGCTATCTCTTGTATATTCCAGCATCACAACCGCATTCGCCCCTTTGGGCATCATCGCCCCGGTAACAATTTTAACAGCCTTTCCGGACTCGACAACAACATCTGGAATTTCACCAATTTCAACATTACCAGCGATTTCAAGCATTATTGGATTTGTAGGTGATGCTCCGAAGGTGTCCTCAGCCCTGACAGCATAGCCGTCCATGGCAGCCCTGTCAAAGGAGGGGATATCCTTTTCTGCATAAACATCTTCAGCGAGGACGTATGATTGGCAGGAGAAAACATCAATTTCCTCAACATCTAAGGCCTTAAGTCTATCAAAAAGCTTATTTATGGCAGAATCAACCTTATCCCTCTTCCAGAACCCGATTTCCCTTACCATTATGCATGACTATTCACATCGGTATTTATCCTTAACCATACCGCAAAATTCATATGACACCCATCCAACAATCCACAGGGGCTCGTGGTCTAGGGGTTATGACGTCGCCTTGACGAGGCGAAGGTCCCCGGTTCGAATCCGGGCGAGCCCACTATTTTCCGTTAAGAGTTGTGCGAGGTTAGAACATCTGATGAAGCTTGGTGAGCAGGTTTTAGACTTTGAAATTAAGTAGAGACTATATGATTGATAAAATAGTCGAAGAACTCACACAGAGATTCAGATGGGGCGGAACAAGTATAAGTCACATGTTAGACTTGAAAACCTTTTATATAACCACATTCAACTCACCCCATGCATGTCCTTGAACTGGCTAAAAGAAGAAAAACCGTTAGAAAATTTCTGCCAGATGCACCACCCAAAGATATAATTTTGAAAGCAGTGGAAGTTGCAAAAGAAGCCCCTTCAGGTATGAACGCACAGCCTTGGCATTTTCTGATCGTAGCAGAGCCGTCAACAAAGGCAAAAATCAGAGAGGTCTGCGAAGAACTGGAGCGGGAATTCTACAGAAATGTAAAAGGGGAACTTGCAGAATGGCTCAAAGAAAGAGATTTCAGCTGGAGGAAGCCATTCTTAAGCGAAGCACCATATCTAATTCTGGTTTTCGGGATAGCAAGATACCCCTACTGGCTACAGTCAACTTGGATTGCTGTTGGCTATTTACTCCTTGCTCTTGAAGAACTCAACCTTGCAACCGTTACATACACTCCACCAAAGCCGAGAAAGGTCGAAGAAACTATAAAAGCACCCAAAAATTACAGGCTCCAGACAATAATGCCTGTGGGTTACTCTGCTGATCCAAAGCCCAAGTATGAGAGAAAGAAACTTGAGGAGATTGTTAGTTTTGAAGATTTCTAAATCCTACCAAAGGCGGGTATAGCCTTTACTCCGAGTCTATTGCATATTTCCTGTATTTTTCCTGCCAATACCTTCCAATCTGTTTTTCTTGCCATTTCCGCAATTTCACCCTCAATCCCAGTCTTCATAAATCCTTTCACCCTGAATTTGTCATAGAAAAGTGCACTCTCTGTAGCCTTTGCAATCTCAGCGATTTCCATAACCTCTCCCTCATCCACTTCGGGTAACACCGGGCCGAAGAATATCCAAGTCCTGATCCCCTCGTCTCTCAATCTCTCCAGAGCTCTAACCCTTTTGTGAGGAGGAGGGGCATTGGGCTCAATCATTCCTGCAAGTCTCTCATCGAGCGTTGTTACCGTGAAGCCCACATCAGTAATTTCCCTACTTCGAACAAGTAAATCGAGGTCTCTCAAAACAAGATTGCTCTTCGTCTGTATGCTGACTTTGTGCCCGCTGTTAACCAGAATTTGCAAAATTCTCCTCGTCAGCCTTTCTTTGCCCTCTAATGGCTGATACGGGTCAGTTATCGTGCTCAACATTAACCTGCCTTCTTTTCTTTTATTTCTCAGCTCCTTAGCCAGAACCTCCACTATATTTTCCTTAACTACCACAACCTCCCCCCAGTTTTCCCCGATTTCTTTTGGACAGTATAAGCGGGCGTAGCAGTAGACGCAGCCGTGAGAGCAACCTGTGTATGGGTTTAGAGTGTAGTTTACACCGGGCAGATTGCTCCTACCAATTGCAGATTTGACCTTTTTTCTGATCACACGAACTCCCATAGTGTCCTCTGCCTCCCTGCAGCCTTCACCAGATTAGATGTCTTGACCCATCTCTCCACACCGAGTGAAGAGTGTTCCCCAATATACTTCAGAGCCTCCTCGAGAGTGTCGAATTCCGTGTAATCACCGCCGTACATCTTCCTCAGCATCTCTCTCACGAACCACACACCAATTGGGATTTTGAATCCCGGATAAATTTCTCTCCAAACTATCGCCATCGCCTGCCTTTTTATGTGGTTAAGATACTCTGCCGTTGCGAGTCGGGCTGAATAGTAGCATCCACCAAGCTTGGCATAGGTAGTTCTGCCGAAAAAGCCCTCAGAGTCGGTCAGAACACCCACCCTCTTCGTTCTGTTCCAGGTCGTGTCTGGATACCAAGCTTCCCCCCACTCGAAGCTCCATTGTGATGGGCACAGAATTGCGATGAACAGATTCCTTGCCTCCTTCAGCACAAATACCCTGTATTGGTCTATTGTGTCATGCTGCCTTACTTCCTCCAAAAGCTGCTTTGAAACAGTATCATCTACAGCCGTAATCGCCCATCTCGTCGGTACGAGTTTTCTTCTGACCCCTAAACCTCCCGCAGAAAGGAGTTTCTGGATGTGGGAAATAGCGATGCCTTTCCCATAAAGATAAACCATAGCATCAGCAGCCTTTAGGTCGGTTTCATAGAAAACCCTCTCCACTGGTCTGGGTGGAGAAGGAGTTGAGCAAATCCTCACGTCTTTTGCTGGGGCTGATGGGCCGAGAGGTGGTAAAACATCATCAAAGCTCGTTATCTGCCTTGGAGTTCTTACAAGATTGATCTCAACATCAACTGGCTTATCATACAGGCTGAGCTCCTGAACAACCTCGACCTCCCTGCTTCTCCTAACATCTGCGCTGAACTGACCAAGGATCATGGAATAGCGAAATTCGAGAACTTTCTCAATCGGTAAAGTGTTCCACATCTCTGGCCTATCGTAAATGGTCGTATCTCCCGTTATAGGTGGTAATGCAGGGCATACCCTTACCTTGGGATAGCCGTATCTGCCCACGAAAAATGAGGGAGGAGATGATCCAAAGACGTTCTTCTCTACTTGAACTGATGGTCTGAATGCCGGCAGCATTGGACAGGTTCGGCGGGAGCAGAACATTCTGCCCCTGCACTCAATGCACCGCACATTGATTACTCTAACCTGAAAGTAGAAAAGCCTTCTTGCGATTGAGCATATCCGCTCACAAATGAGAAGTACTTGCTCATGATAATAAATAATCATGGGAATAGGACCTGACGGAAAAACCCTGTTAGAGATTTTGGAAGAGTCTGAGAGGCTTTACAGAGAGACAGGACGTTACTGGGGGATTGAAAGACTTGAACTGTATGAGAGAGACCCTCTGAGGTGGGAAAGAGACAGAGCGTATCTAAGATCACTCATGGTTATCGCCAGAGAGTCTGCAACACGCATTGCAGCGTCTCCAATAACGAGAAGCATTGGGGAAACATGTTGGGTGTTATACACACCCGAAGGCGACTCAATAGTTCTCTCGACAGGTATTATCGTCCACGTGCATACAATGAGTGAAGAGATAAAGTGGATGATTCGTCGTGGTTACGAAGAGAACCCCGGAATAAAGGATGGCGATGTCTTCATTGGCAATGATCCGGCTTTGGGCAACGTTCACACGACAGACGTTCACACCATTACCCCAGTTTTCTACGATGGCACTCTTGTGGGCTGGATCGGGTCGGTTACGCATCAGGTTGACATCGGAGCAAACACTCCAGGACATGATATATGCACGAGCAGTGCCAGATTCGAGGATGGGCTTTACATGGAATGCGAACTGGTGATGAGAGATGGTAAGGTCTTCCCCCACTACTACGAGAGGTCAAGAAGGGGCGTCAGGACACCACTCTACTATGATCTCGATGAAAAAGCCCGTCTTGCAGGGAATGAGATGGCAAAGAGGGGACTCATCCAGTTCATAGAGAAAAATGGACTCGACTACTATCTGAAGTTGATCAGGGAAATCATAGAGAAATCCAGAGAAGACTACCTTGCGAGAACAATGGAGAGGCTCGTTCCCGGAAGATACAGAACTGTTAGCTTCTCTGAAACTCCTTACATCACCGAAGCGTGGCAGCCACATGCTAAGGATGACTGGATTCATCCCCTACCAATGGAGATAACCATAACGGAGAAGGGTGAATGGGTTGTTGACCTCGAAGGTAGTGCTGGAACTGGTCCATGGCCGTGGAATGGTGCCATATCACCTTTTATGGGTGGTTTCTGGGTTGTTATGACTCAGATCATAGGCTACAGTGAAACCGTTAACGAAGGATTTGTCAAAGCCGTCAAGCTTAAATTGCCGGAAAAATGCTGGGTAGGCGATCCGAACCCTTATCTTTCCAGACAGGTTCCGTGGTACTTCCTCATCCCACAAATGCAGGCTTTGTATAGAACTGTGGCGATGGGAGCGTTCTCCAGAGGTATTGTTGAAGAGGGGGCGAGTGGGTATGGAATGACTGCCGATCCCGTGCAGGGAGGAGGCGTTACAAACGGAAAAACTGGCCACCCACCAGGAATCTACTACCCAATTTCGACATTTGAGATAGCTGGCCAGGGATTGGGTGCAAATGCTGTGAGAGATGGGCTTGATTATGGCTATGCGATGTGGAATCCCGAAGCTGATATTGGAGATGTGGAGGAATGGGAGAGAATTCAGGCAGGGTTCATATATCTTGCAAGAAAGATAAGATCGAATACCGCAGGCTACGGCGAGAGGCGTGGAGGAAGCGGATATGCACATGTAGCTGTTTTCTTTGGTAGCGATGAGAATGTTATCCAGAATCTGAACATGGGGAAAGCATTTACCGGAACCGGATTGTATGGAGGGTACCCATCAGCAACCGCCTACACTTTACTTGCGAGGGGTGTTAACTTTGAGCAACTAACCAGAGATAAGGCACCCTACCCGCTATCTGACGATCCAATGAAGCCAGAATTTGAGGAACACCTTAGAGATTACTGCAAGTATATCGAAAGACTCGATTGGTCAACGCACTTTCCAAGAATGCTGGCTGAGGGAGATATTTACTATTTCAAACAGAACGGGGGACCGGGCTATGGTGATCCGCTCGACAGACCCCTTGAACTGTGTGAGGATGACCTAAACGAGGGTGTATACACTCCTGAAATCATGGAGAGAGTGTATGGGGTCAAGGCAAGCTATGACGAGAAACTGGGAGTATGGAGGGTTGACAAGAATGAATCAGAAAAGCTAAGGGAAAAGATTAAGAAAGAGAGGCTGGAGAGGGCTTTGAATTTTGCCGAGTTTTACAGAGAGGAGAGGGAGATCATTCTGGGTTCACAATTCACAAGACCTGTAGCGAGAATGTATCAGGAGCAGAAAGAAGTGTCACCAAGATGGTGGAAAGAATTTACAGAATTCTGGCAGATACCAGAAGATTTTATCCCAGAAGCCGACGAACTTGACGAATACTTCGAAAAGGTGTTGCAGAAACACAGAAAACTCGTAGATGGCTACAGAAGCTTTCTGAAGGAGGCTGGCTACGACATCGAAAAGGTCAGACATGTTTATCTGGAAGAGAGGAGGTGAGATCATGAAACCGGTCATTCTTGGCATAGATACAGGGGGAACGATGAGCGATACAGTTCTGGTTAGTGAAGAGGGGAAATTTGTTGTTGGAAAGGCTCAGACTACCCCATACTTCGAGGCTGAAGGAATCCTTAACTCAGTCAGCGATGCTGCCAAAAAATGGGGTTTGAGTGTAGAGGAAGCTGTCAAAGATTTGAGGACGGTGATCTACACCGGCACGATAATGTTGAACAGAATTCTGGAAAGAAAGGGTCTTCAACCACTCGGAATAATCACAACGGCTGGTTTTGAGGACACGCTCAAGATGGGTAGGTCAAGACAGGCATGGAATGTATTGAGCTACGCGGAGAGACTGCATGCGGTTTCCCATTTCCATCCAAAACCTCTGGTGTCGAGAAATATGATTGCAGGAGTTAGGGAGAGAGTCCTGATAACCGGCGTTGAGATGGTGCCTCTCTACGAAGAAGAGGTTGAGGATGCTGCAAGAAAGCTGTTGGAGAGGGGTGCGAAAGCCATTATCGTAATGTTCCTGAATTCGTGGGCAAACCCTGCTCATGAACTCAAAGCTGAGGAGATAATCAAAAATGTTTCGAACGAAAAGGTGCCAGTTTTCCTCTCCCATCGTATCGCTCCGATCCTCGGTGAGTTAAGAAGGCTAAATGCAGTCGTGATTCAGGTTTATGCAGCAGAACCTTCGAGAGAGCAGTTGACAGCACTTGAGAACGAATTCAGGAAGAGAGGCTGTGGAGCACCTCTTTACATCTTCACAAACTACGGCACCGTTGTTCCACCTACCTTCGAGAGAATAGTCCATACCGTCAATTCAGGGCCTGCTGGAGGGGCAGTGGGAACGAAGTTTCTTGCCGATCTTTACGGTTTCGATTACGTTATTGGGACGGATGTAGGCGGAACAAGCTTTGATGTTACAACAATAATAGCGGGACAGCCAACTATAGCACCATTCACGATTGTCGAAAGATTTGAGGCTGCAGTCCCTTCCATACAGATAGAGTCAATTGGAGCTGGAACTGGCAGCTATTTGAGGGTTGACCCACTGACCAAAAGCGTAAAGATTGGTCCGGAAAGTGCAGGATACAGGATAGGCGTATGCTGGAGAGAAGGTGGGGTTGAAACTGTAACCATTAACGATGTTATGCTAATTCTCGGCTATCTCAACCCCGACTATTTCCTCGGTGGAGATGTTAAATTGGATAAAAAATATGCTGAAAAGGAATTCAAGAGACAGATAGCAGACGAACTCAACATGGATCCGTTTGAGGCAGCATGGGGAGCTTACTTAATGGTTGCCGACCACATGCGCCTGCATCTGGAATCAATTGCCAGAAGTCTGGGATTCTCTCCTGAAAACTTCCATCTTGTTTCCTATGGCGGTGGAGGGGCGAGCATGGTCGCCTCCTACATAGAGGGGTTGAAATTTGCTGGTGTAATGGTTCCTGAAATTGCCCCTGCCTTTTCTGCTTGGGGAGCTACCTTACCGGACATTGGAGTGAGGGCTGAGAAATCTCTTGAAGCTTACATACCACCACTACCGGGCGTTTTACCTCAGGGAATTGCAGAGAGTATAGTTAAAGGTGTTGCAGAATTGCTCGGTGTAAAAATCAAAAGTATTGATGAAATAGAGGGTATCAGAAATCTGCTTTACCAGAACGCAGTAAATGTTCTCTCTAACGCATGGAAAGAGTTGAAGAGCTACGTGGAAGATGAGTTCATAAGAAGTGGATTAAGCGGCGATATAACGTGGAAGGGTGCTGTTAGGATGCTTTACGCAGGGATGTTGGATGATATCGAGGTTGAATCTCCAAGCTTGGAGGTCACAGATGAGCTCGTAAAAGACCTGTGCGATAGGTTTGATGAGTTGTTTGGTAATGTTTACGCCACATCTGCAAGAAGCAGAGAGTTTGGATACACTATCACGAGGGCGGTGCTGACAGGTTTCATAAAGCTGCCGAAACCCGAACCGATCGAAGAAAAAGAGGTTGCCAAAGAGCCACCATCGGAAGCGTTTAAGGGTGAAAGAGAGATATACTGGAAAGGAAAATGGTATACAGCGCCAACATTCGAAATGGGGATGTTAAGAGCCGGAAATAGGATAGATGGACCAGCCGTAGTAGAATCTCCGGCTTCAACATACTTAGTCCCACCGGGCTTTACAACGAAGCTGGATAGCAGGAGAGTCTTCTGGTTGGAGGTGGCAAAATGACTGAAGAGGTTGTTGAGGCAAAAATCAAAGAGCTTGAGAGGCTGCTTGAGAATAAAGCGAGTGAGGACGAGATTTTCAGGCTCATTGCTTCTGAGAAAAGCCCGGAGATCAGTTTTGATGCAGTGATAGAGTACTTTCAGAGAAAAGTTTCTTGGGATGAAAGGATAATTTTACCTCTTTCTAAGCACCTTTTCATAGTCTGCAAAGAGGGAAAAGCAATTGTAAAAGCAGCCTGTGGATACGAGTTCGGAGATTTCAGAATTAACTGGAAGGTGTTTTCCAAGGTCAGAGTAAGAAGGACACAGGAAGAAATAGAGGAACTATATCCCCCCTTCATGCACTCAGACCCAGAATGGACAGAGATCAGAGAGTTTCTCTGTCCGGGATGTGGTAAGCTCCTTGCAGTCGAAGCTGTTCCTCCGGGCTACCCACCAGTATTCGAGTTTCTACCCGACATTGTAACCTTCTACGAGAAATGGCTTGGCAGAGAATTCCCATGTGAAAAAGTTGATGTTAAGGATTTAACTGCCGAATACATCAAAGAAAATATTAAACTTTAATTTTTTCTTATCCTTTATTTTTACATTTTTGCCCATTTTTAACTGGTAGTCTGTATGAGGTAGGAAGGGATGTCTTCGGACTGCATAACTCTGACGCTGCCTGCAGCAATTTTCTACGCTCTCATCCTAACTTTCATCCTCTACTAATTTTTCAAAAATGGGAGTAGCCCCTGAACTCAACCTCTTCTAACTTACCGTTCGCCTCCAAGAAAACTCCCTCTCCATCCTCCACCCTACCGATTCTTATTCCATCATCACTTTTCTCTGCCGTAAACAGCAGCTCAAAATCTCCACCACCGTAAAGGGCAACCTCAAGAGGGTCTTCAGCGTATCCCTCAAGGTGCTTCAGCGGTATACTGTCAAGAACAATTCTTACCCCGCTGCTTCTGGCGATCAGATGGGATGAGATGGCGAGGCTGTCGCTTATGTCTGTCATCGCGCTGCAGTATCTTGCAATTCTCCTACCCTCCTCTATCCTTGGCTCAGGAGTATACAGACTTTCTGGGTAGGGTAGCTCCTTCCTCTTTGCCCCCCTCCTCAGCATTTCGAGACAAACCTCAGCCTTACCCGGTGGATTTGTGACATAGACATTATCTCCGGGCTTAGCTCCCCTCCTCGTTACCACCCTATCAGCTTCTCCAACTGCAAAACCGACAATTGTAAGGATGTCAGAAAAATCTATGTCTCCACCCACAACCTTCACACCAAACTTCGATGCGAGTCTTTTAATACCTCTGAGCAGTTTTGTGAATAACTCATAATCTGCCCTTTTGAGGGATATCGAGCTTAAGAAGTATAGAGGCTTTGCACCACAGGCAGCAAGGTCTGAAAGGGTTACTGCAACTGCCATATGCCCCATTTCTTCGGGAAGCATGGAAGGTGGAAAGTCGCTCTTTTCATTGACAGTATCACAGCTCAATACGATGAGCCTATCCCCAATTCTGACGTAAGAGGCATCATGCCTACCTGCAGAAACCTCAACATCTTCATCGCCAAAAAATTCCTCAACAATTTTCAGCATATCGAACTCTCTCATACTCACACAGAACTTTGCTCGTAACATAAAGGCTTGTGTAGGACTTTGGCCCAAGACTTACGGTAAAAGGGTTATTAAGAGCCTCTAACGTGGACTCGAAGATGTCTCCGTGCGGAAATGCTCCGATGCATACTGCAAACTCCTCATCCATTAGTTCTTTCAGGTCTCTCCTGTCCCCCTTCTCACTGAGCAGTATCACCTTCTTTCCTTTCACAATCTCACCCAGTTCGAGATCAGTTATTTCAAGAAGAGTTTTGCTTTGTGCAGTTATCCTCCTTCTCACGAATAGGTCTTCCAGCAAGCCGACAAAACGATTGTAGTTCCTCGGTAGTCTCGTTTCAGGATTTACCCTGATGATCACCCCATTCACGGTATGAACATATACTTCGAGTTCTCTGCTCACTGGCGAGTCGAGCAACAGCAAAAGGCACTGATGGATTATGTCTGGCCTTCCTCGCTTTTCCCTGAATTTTAAGCCTTTCATTGCTGAGTGATGCTTTGAATCGTCGAGCAGAATATTACTCGGCTTTTTTCCTCTCCTCTTTGCATCTGCCACAACTGCGGGATGTTTCTGTATCTCCTCAGGCACGAGCTCCACTGATGCTTCCAAAAACACAAATGCACTTCTCACACAGGAAATGGAGCGGAAAAGTTTAAGTTTTTTCCTTCGGAGTTCTTGATGTGAAAGAGATGCTGAACAGAGCGTCTGCGATTGCTGCAAAAATAGCGTCTCAGGAAGAGGTTTTAATCGTCACCCACATTGATGCTGATGGCATAACCTCAGGTGCGATAGCCCACATCTCTCTTGAAAGACTGGGCATTGAGAACAGACTGAAATTCGTGAAGCAGCTTGATGATGCCGAGATTGAAAAAATCAAAGACGAAAATGTGTTTGTCTGGTTCACAGACCTCGGCAGCGGGCAGCTTGAGTTTCTGGATGATATTGAATTCGTTATAACCGATCACCATGTTCCTCAACGCTCTCATCCAATGCAGTTGAATCCGCACGATTTTGGATATGATGGCACGGTTGAGTTAAGCGGTTCAGGAGCGACGTATCTGGTGTCAAAGTTTTTGAGGAGGAGCGAAAATCTGCTGGATTACGTTAACGGGGGCAATAATCTACTACCCCTCGCGATTGTCGGTGCTGTGGGAGACTTGCAGGATTCGAGATGGGGTAAGCTTCAGGGGATAAACAGATCAATCGCAAAGGAGGGAATGATGCTTGGAGACCTTGACATTGTCAGGGATTTGAGATTTTTCGGCAAGCAGACGAGGCCTGTGGCAAAAATGCTGGAATACAACTCCGATCCCTTTATACCGGGTCTGACAGGGAACGAGAGAGGAGTACTTGAGTTCCTGTCAAATCTCGAAGTCGAGCCGTGGATGAGATGGATAGATTTGGGCATGGAAGAAAGAAAAAGGATAGTGTCAGCAATCGTCAACCTTGCAATGGAATACAAACTGCCCTACACGAGCATTCTCAGAATCGTTGGAGAGAGCTACATCCTTCTTCAGGAACCTGAGGGAACGGAGAAGAGGGATGCCATGGAGTTTTCAACCCTCCTGAATGCAACTGCAAGATACGGTGAAGCTGATGTCGGACTGGGTGTTTGTCTGGGGGATGAGAGTGCATACAGGAGGGCGAGGACGTTACTCCAGAATCACAGGAGAAATCTATCCAATGGAATAAAGTTCGTGGACGAGAATGGGATCGAGGAGATGCGGTATCTGAGATTCTTCCATGCGGGAAGTAACATTCCAGACACAATCGTTGGCATTGTCGCGGGGATGTGCTTCCACAAAGGAGACAGGGATAAGCCGATTGTGGCTTTCGCCGAAAGTGATAAGGGCATAAAGGTTTCTGCGAGAGCGACCTACAGGCTCGTTGAGAGAGGAATTCACCTTGCCAAAGCGCTGAGGAGGGCTGCAGAGGCGGTGGGTGGAGCTGGAGGAGGGCACAGCGTTGCTGCCGGAGCTACGATACCTGAAGGAAAGGAAAAGGAGTTTTTAAAGATTCTGGACGAAATTATTGGCAGACAACTTCAAAAACAGTGAGGTAAAAGTGATATTCATGGAAGTATTCGGCGAAAATATTAGAGGAGCTATGTGCTACACCCTTGGCTTTGTCACGGGAGTGATATTTCTTCTCTTTGACAGGAGCCCCTTCGTCAGATTTCATGCCATGCAGTCTATACTCACATTCTCAACAATTACGGCACTTGAAATTATTTTACCGATTCTACCCGGTGGATTGATCCTTTCAAGGCTAATTTTTGGTTTCAGCTTCATAATATGGGCTTTCTGCATAATCAAGGCGTTTAGAGGTGATTACTTCAAGCTGCCGATATTTGGCGATATAGCGGAGCAGCAGCTCAATGCTCCTTATATTTGACAGAAGTGGTATCAAGGTATTGACAATCAAAAACTATTTCTATTTCAGATTACACTATTATAGATTGGGTGATCCGATGAGACGATTCAACTGGAGAAAGTTCAGAAGAAAGGGTACGAGAAAACTTTCGAGCAAGGATGAAAAGTTGCTTGAGAGCAAGGTTACAGAGATAAAGAATGTCAGAACAGGAAGTATTAAGGAAATAGCAAGAGAAGTTCTTCCCGAAGAATGAAGCTCAAAATTGTTTTCGTTGGGTTCGATAAAAAAGAGGAGATTCTGGAGGTCAATGGTCAGAAATATTCCGAAATCCTCGAATCACTCGGAATAAACCCTGAAACCGTTGTAATTGTAAAAGATGGGCTTCCTGTGCCCACCGACGAGGTTGCGGAAGGTGGGGAGGTAAAGGTTGTCAGAGTGATTTCCGGTGGATAATATTTAATTTTTTTTAATTATAACAAATAAATTCCCAGATTGAAAAATTCAAAGAATAAAACATTATAAAAGCTTTGTTAGCACTTTTTACACCAGAAAGTTTTTTAAATGATTGCGATTACAAATTTCAGGGAGTGATGCCCCATGCACAAAGAGGAAATCGTTCTTCTGCACATGACACTCTTCCACATTAAAAGGCTTTTCGAGAATGCAGGCATTGCCAACGGCCATTTCAGGAGTTATGACGAACTCGGCGTTCAGCCAGTGCATATCCACAGAAGCAAGTCGGATCATAAAAAAGCCATACTGCTTCTTTGTAAGGGCATTTCTGAGGTTTTTAGAGAGCGCAGTCCAGACGATCTAATTGAAAACGAGAATTTGAGGATGCTCATCGAATCTATTGTTCCCGAATTGTGCGAACCATGAGATAAGCGTCTTCTCCATCGCTGTAGTAGCCGGGTATAACCTCCACAATCACAAATCCAAATTTTTTATACAACTGCTGGGCAGGGATGTTTGAAACTCTCACCTCGAGCATAATCTTTCTTTTTCCCCTACCCACAAGCCTGTCAATTGCACTTTTAAGCAGCATCTTTCCTATTCCCATTCCCCTGAACTCTTTCCTGACGGCAAAGGCTATGATTTTGCTCGTCACATCGTCAATATCCATTGTTACAATGTAACCCGCTATTTTACTGCCAATATCGGCAACGAGCAGGTCACTACCATAGGTGATGTAAACATAGACATCATAGGCTGGATTTCTTGACGAGAAGGCTTCCTTATCTATCTCCAGTATCTCCTTGAAATCACGGTTGGTGTACTCCCTAATCACCACGCTCTGCACAAAATTTAATTGTCTTTTTGTGTATATAAAATATTCATGCTGAGGTTAGCCGAGTTCATATCCAGAAACTACAGTGGAAAGGTTTTAGAGGTTGGAATAGGCAATTTTACTGCGGTTGCAGAAGAGTTGGCATCCAACGGCTTATCGGTCGTTGCTACAGATGTTGTGAAAAGGAGAGTTCCAAAGGGCATTGAGTTTCACGTTGATGATATCAGACATCCAAAACTGGAAATTTACGGGGGTGTAAAGCTCGTGTACTCCATCAGACCTCCGCCTGAGTTAGTGAAATACATTCTTAGAGTCTCAATGGCAGTTGAGGCGGATTGTATAATCAAACCACTTTATGGAGATTACTTTGATGGAGAGCTTGTGAACTACAGGGGTCTGCCCTTTTACCTTTTCAGGAGGGGGGTGGGATGATTAAGTTTGTTGAAGTTGAGCTTGATGGGTTTGGAGATATGGCTGACATAACGGGAGAAGTCAGGGAGTTTGCCAGACAGAGCGGGGTTGATGAGGGTGCTGTTTTGGTCTTTAATATTGGTTCTACGGGTGCAATTACAACGATCGAATACGAACCGGGGCTGAAAAAGGATTTACCGAGAATTATGGAGAAAATAGCCCCTTATCAGGAAGATTATGAGCATCACAAGGCGTGGGGAGACGATAACGGTTCGGGACATGTGAGGGCAAGCATAATTGGTCCCTCCCTGCTTGTGCCATTCAAGGATGGGGAACTTCTACTCGGCAGATGGCAACAAATAGTGGTGATAAATTTCGACACGAGGCGCAGAACAAGGAAAGTTGTGTTGCAGATACTCAGGGCGTGACATGAACCTCACGAAACTATACCTCGAAAAAAAGTTTGAGGAGTACTATTCGAGAAATGACTTAGCATTACCAACCAGATATAAAAACAGGGAGTTTGCCTTCGTCCCTTTAGAACTTCTTCCGGATTTCGTGATGCTTAGGCACATCTCCTTCAAATCCTATGAAGATTTCAAAACTTATGTGCTTTCAAAAGTACCTGCACACATCTACTTCTCCTCTGCCTACTACGAAAAGCCTGATGAAGCTAAAATGGAGGATAAGGGCTGGATAGGTGCTGACTTAATCTTCGACATAGATGCAGACCATCTACCGGTTAAAACCCAATCCTTGGATAAAGCACTGGAACTGTCCAAAAGAGAAGTTAAGAAGCTTGTTGCCGTCTTAAGGTCTGATTTTGGCATCAGAGACATGAACATATACTTCTCCGGCGGGAGAGGTTATCACGTTCATATACACGACGATGAATTTCTGGGCTTGGGTAGCGGGGAGAGAAGAGAGATAGTTGATTATCTAACACTTAATTCGCCGAAAATTGTCGAGGATGGAAGGTTGCTGGAATCAAACGCTGCAAGGAGGGTTGTAAATTACATGAGAAGGAAACTTGATGAGGACGAGGCTCTCTCAAGAAAGCTTAAAATTAAACCGAAAGAGTTTAGGAGAGATAGACTTACTAAAAAGGCTGTAAAAGCAATTGAAAAGTTCAGAGAAGAGGCAGAGAGGGTTTTGAGAATTCATATTGATGCTCCCGTGACTGCTGACGTGAAAAGACTGATAAGGTTGCCCGGTAGTCTGCACGGAAAAACGGGATTGAGAGTGACAGAAGTATGGGATATAGATGAATTTAATCCTCTGAAGGATGCCGTTGCCTTCGGAGATGAAGAGGTTGTGTTGAGGGTCAACAAAAGAATTAATCTCAAAATCGGAGATATGAATACGAAAATTTATCCGGGAAGGATTAAGCTTCCAGAATATGCCGCCATCTTCCTTATCTGCAGAGGAATTGCGGTTTACGAAGGTATGGCTTAGTCTTCAAATTTCTTCACTGCCGTAATTAACTTGACATTCAGAACGCCTCTTGTCGCAGATAGTTTGTCAACCAGACCTCTTATCTTGTCCATCCTTCCCTTAACGAGGATCAGTTCGAGACACTGATCTTTGTTGAGATGTATGTGTGTGCTGGACGTAACAACATCATTGTAGTCGTGCTGAAGGTCAATTATTACGTCACTCACACCCTTCACGTTGTGGTCGTAAACAACAACCATCACCCCTACAACCTCTCCCCTCTCACTCTCAAGCCACCTATACTCCGAAATGTAGTTTCTTATCGCATCTCTTATTGCTTCACTTCTCGAAGAGTAACCTCTCGTAGATATTATCCTATCAAATTCATCGAGAAGGTTCTTGGGTAAGCTAACTCCAATCCTCGTTATGCCTTCTTCCATGTAACCATTTTGAGGTTAATTTATAAAAATATATCTCTACATGACTAAAAAGTTAAGTATAACGATTTTATTAGAATATTACATGCTAGTCTCAAGGAGAAAGTTTCTGACTGTGGCGGCATCAACAGCTCTTGCAACACTTGGATTTCCTTTCCTATCAAAATCCGGAGCAACTCGTGGATTTGGTAACGCTGAAGAAATTGAGAGAGTCATTTTAATGATTCTCGATGGCTCGAGATATGAGTACGTGTACAGAATGCCGCATTTGAGAAAAATTGTGGAAAATTTTGGTTTCAGCTTCACGAACGCTGAGACCATCATGACTTCAAACACGGTAGCCGCTCACGTTTCCATCATAACAGGAGCTTACCCTGAGAAAACAGGTGTATCAGGTAATGCGATATACATCCGTGAGGAGGACTTTTATCAGTTCGTGATGCACAGTCCGCGACATATTCAGGCTGAAACGATGGTTGAATCGGTGAAAAAGCAGGATGATGGGATAAAGGTTGCCTTCGTAACGGGAAAGTGGAGAGTGCCATCAAACATAGCCTTCAGCAGAGATGGGGGGCTTATTGCAGATATCGTTCTAACGGGCTATAGATCGGGAATTCCCATCACACCTGTCGAATACAGGAATGTGGTCGGAATTCCCGAAATACACAGGCAGTCATTGGGCAGTGACGTTAGGGATTCTTGGTGCATTCCAGCAGCCTATCAGGTCATTAAGAGAGATGATCCTGACTTCATGATGCTGAACCTCGCTTCAACGGATGTTCTTGAGCACATATATGGTCCCGACTCTCCGAAATTCGCTCCTCATCTTCTCGACCTCGATTCGATGCTTGCACTGCTTTTCAAAAAGCTGGAAAATGAAGGTAAGCTCTCCTCAACTCTTTTCGTCATAACATCCGATCATGGTCAGCATAACATTTACAACGTGTTCAACATGGCTGAATTTCTGAAAAAGAATGGTTATGAAGCTGAAATTCTCCTTGAAGGTAGCTCTGCCTTTTTGTATCTCCGTGAACCTGAGAAGAGGGGGGAGGTTGTTGAGCTTTTGAATGGTTTGAAGGCAAAGGGTATCGTCAAGGAGGCGCTGCCAGTGGAAGATTATCACAGATATAGTCTGCCCAAGAACGGGTGGGCAGGAGATGTTCTCGTTATTCTGCAGGAGGGTTGGGTCGCGGGCTTCTGGGGATTGACTTCAACTGACGCCAAAATACCTCTCAGAAGGATCAGGAGCGAAGTTTCTGTTCCCGGTGACCACGGTGGGAATTCGAGTAACGAAATACATGTTCCTATGATCTTCATTGGTCCAGGAATACAACCCGGATCGTCGAGTGAGAGAGTCTCAATAGTTGATGTAGCTCCTACAATATGCGACCTCATGGGGTGGAAGATGCCCGCTGATGCTCAGGGGAGAAGCTTGGCAGAGGTGATAGGATATGCCTGATACACAAGGACTCAGAGCATTGGCAACTGTTTTCACATCAGGTCTGCTGGTTTCTGGTAGCTTTCTGATTAATGGCGGAAGGACTGAATGGTATATGCTTAAATTACTTTACAGACTTTTTGGAGATGTTACCCTATCAGAATCCGGATTTCTATTTACTGGCACACTTCTCTACCTTCTGCTCTGGGCATATCTCTCGACATCAATATACCTCCTGCTCAGAGCCTTCGGAAATCAGGCAAGCTTTGGTGATACATTCAGCTCTGTGTCGGATGGTTTCTTCCTGCCACAGCTTTTAGTCTTCCCATTCGGCCTGTTCTCCAACTACTACGTTCACATGGCTGGACTGGTCATTTTTGGATTGCTACTGCCCATCTCCCTGACACCCCACACCTTAAGAAAATCATGTAGGGCGGATTTTTACAGAAGGTCTCTATTCTTTATGCTCTCATTGTATCTGCTCCTCCTCTTCTGGACGAGCGTCTTCGAACCATTGGGGGTGATATGATGAGGATTCAGACTGAGATTCAGATAATAAAAAGTGTTTTCTCCAACCCTGCCAGAGCCATTCAGATACTTGACAGCAATCCAAGCAAAGTTAGAGCAGCATTTTATCTTGTCTTCTGCGCCGCCTTTTTCTCACTGAATTATCTTTACGGCACCTACATCGGAAACCCAGCCGCCTACTGGATCGTTGCCTTTCCCGCCATCTTTACATACAACCTTGTCACACTGCTCATGATGTTTGTAGTTCTCACACTGGCAGGCATTTTTCTTGGTTCCGGAGACTATCCCGCAAAAAGTCTCTTCAGAAATCTAATGGTTGTCGTTCTTATTCCGCACAGCCTTCTGATCTTAGCTGGAATTGTGATCGGGATTGTGTCAGCAATCACAAAGCAGTTTTACATCGGTATTGCAGCAATGGAGTATGGCGTAATCCTCGCCACAGCTTTCGCAGCTACGCTGTCCGCATTCACCCTGAACAGAACGAGAAACGTTCATGAGGTCCTTTCAATGATCGTAGGGATTATAACATCGGTAGTCTTCATAATACTGGCTCTCTTCCTGTTCCTATACATCTATGCAAATGTTGTTTACAGCCTTTAAACGAAAATTTTTGTTATCTCTCCCATCCCCTTGCTTCTTCCCTCGCGGAAAATGAACTTCTGTCCTTCATAAACATACTGCGGATGGTATTTGAACTTCATCCTTACCTTTCCTCTATCACCTGACTTCAGATACTCCCTGTCCATTTCCACAAATGTAACAGTTTCAGAAATCGTCTCGACATGCATTACCGGCTCGTAGCCGACGCTGATAAGTGTTGGGTGTGTAAAGACGTAAACATCGGCCTCAAACTCCCACACAGCATTGAGCTCATTTCTGCTAAGCACCATTCCCCGTCTGAGTTCATCGTATCTTACGCCCTTCAGCGCTGCACCAATTATGTCTCCGCTCTTTGCCCTATCTATCCTGTAATGATGCATCTCAATGCTCTGAACCTTGACCTTCCGAAATCCTCCATTCTCAAATGGTCCTATGTATACTTCCTCCCCCTCTCTAAGCTCTCCACTCTTTACACTCCCACTCACAACAGTTCCAACACCCGTAACCCTGTAAATCTTGTCTATATACATCAAAAAGTCCCTTTCTGCCGTGTAGCGCTTGGGAAGGTGTAAAAACATCTTCTCAAGAATGTCGTAACCCTCAAGGGTAATTGCTGAAGTAACAATTATTGGGACCACAAGCCTGTTCTCCGCCAGAAGTTCAGAGGCTTTTTTCGCATCATTCTCACTTTTAACGAGCATCGGAACCCTTCCAACCATTCTTAGAGTTGACGAGACCTCCTGAACAACCTCCTCAAGTCCCTCCGCGCTGACCATATCTGCTTTGGTTATGGCAACTATAACTGGCAAATCCATTGCGAGCATTATTCCGAGGTGTTCCTTCGTTGTCCTCATAACTCCATCGTCTGCAGCAACAACGAGCAGTCCATAGTCTATTTTCTGACCCAGCAAACCCCTTATGGTCGTCCTCAACCATGGCTCATGACCAACTGTATCAACGAAGCTGACGAGTTTATCAGCGTTTTCAACAACAAGCGCCTTCTCTCCTTTGTTCATGGGATTTTTCAGCCTCATCACGTTTCCATTTTTGTATCCAAATACAGCAAAGTTGATTTCAGCGCTCAACCCTCTTTCGATCTCATGCTTGAGAACGTCGAGATAGACCCTCGTCGCCCCATCTCCATCATCCGGCTTTCCCGTGATGAGGCAGCCGACAAGCGTGGACTTTCCGTGATCAACATGTCCAGCAGTTCCAACGAGGATGTGCTCCTTTGCATTGGCTTTTCTAATCTCAACTACACCAACAACTCCTCCATTTACGCTGTATCTCTCAACCGAGCTTATTTCAGCCTCCACTTCTTCAGCAAGTCTTTTGAGAACATCAATTGTTTCCTTAAATTTCTCCTCCTCAATCCCTCTTATCTGCCCTGAGTCGGAAACACCAACGACATAAATAGCCTTTCCCTTTCCCATTATGATCCTGTGGTTCATCTGGCAGGCAAGCTGCCTAAACCTACCCTCCCTGAGGTGGTAGGATGTCAAAAACTCCTTAAATTCAACGTTTTCTCCCTCTCCCCTTCTGACGAGTTGGAGCACTTTTTCCACAATCTAACTTTGTCTTGGGTGATTTAATTTTTTGGATTATTCATCACTCTCCTCAGGTAATCCCTCATTCTCTCTGACTCAAGCCATCCTTCGTCAAGGCTCCTGATAAGCTCGTTAATCTTCGCCACCTGTTTCAAAATTTTCTCTCTAACCTTTTCATTCGCTTCAAGTTCTGCAGTCAGTGAGATAGCTGCGAGAGGATTACGAATTTGGTCAACGAGAATTGCAAATTGCTCTATATTCTTCTCAATCTGTTTAAACGCCATTAATTTATCTCTTTCGACTTTTATGGCGTTTAAAGCAAAGGCTATATCCTCGGCGAGAGCTTCGAGCATTTTCTTTTCTTCATCAAGGAAACTCTCACTTGAAGCAACTGAAATTTCCCCAAAGACTTCTCCATTATGTTTTAATGGAAATACAACAAAATTTTTAGGCTTTACAGCCGGTTCAGTGACTCCATCGCGACCTGAAGTTTTACAAATAACCTTCCCGTTATAGCATATTGCAGCAAGTTCGTATAGCTCAGATAACCTTTCTGCTGCCTTAACAAGTAAAGCCTCCACGTCTTTTTCCCTCGCTATTATTTCGTTTATCTCATTTATGACTCGAAGGGTTTTGTTAAGCTTCTCTATCTCTTGTTGCATCTTTACTCTCTCGGTCACATCTACAAGGGTCCCTATAATGGCCGGTTTTCCCTTAAAAATTGTTCTCGAGCCGTATACTTCGTTAATCCTTATCTCACCGTCCTTCCTTACAATCCTCACGTGATAGTTCACCGAGTCCACCTTTCCCTCTATCCTCAGTTTTATGTTTCTTTCAACAGTTTTCCTATCTTCTGGATGGACAAAATCCATTGGTGGTTTTCCGATAATCTCTTCAACTTTATAACCCCAAAGTTCCGCCATTTTAGGATTGATGTACTGAAAAACCCCATCCTGTATCAGGTAAATGCCTACGAGAGATTTCTCTGCCAGCACTCTAAACATCTCCTCAGATTCCCTCAATCTCTCCTCCAGTTCTTTTCTAAGAGTTATGTCTCTTGCAATGCCATGAATTACCACCACACCACCTTTCCTCAGAAGGGGTCTCGCCCTAACCTCAAGCCATATTCTTTTTCCGTCCTTTCTCCTGCATAGGACTTCCAGTGGTTTTTCCTGTTCTTTGCGCGTTTTGACCATTCTTTCAATTCTTTCTAACACAATTGGCAGGTATTCTTTGTCTACAATGTCCTCTATTTTAACATTACCTAAATCTTCCCTACTATATCCAAGAATTTCTAAACCCATTCTATTCGCATCGGTTATCACGCCTTGCAAATTAATTACGAAAAGTATGTCGTTAGCGTTCTCCCACAGCTCTCTATATCTCTTTTCACTCTCCTCAAATTTATTTCTATCAATAATAATAACATCATAATCTTCACCTTGACAGATGTCAAACTCCCCGGATAAAGTACGCTCCAGAGTTCTCCTGATTCTTCCCACTCCAACATCAATCTTAATCTTCATACTCTCACTTAAGTGATTATAATAACTACTATAACGATAACTACTTAAACCTATCCAATTTTCAGGTAGACCACTCGCTCTGGCAGCAATCTATAAATAGTATTGTTACGATTAATAGCACCAGATGTCAAGCTATTTGCTACCATACAAAACCAAATCCCTCTGTC